>DASZDG010000135.1:0-53913 GCA_035942255.1 Actinomycetota bacterium
GCCGGTCTTCGGGCCGCCCTCGAGGCGAGCAAGAGCGTGAAGACCGCGGTCGTCTCGAAGCTCTATCCCACCCGCTCGCACCCGGGCGCTGCGCAAGGCGGTATGTGCGCGGCACTGGCGAACGTTGAAGAGGACTCGTGGGAGTGGCACGCGTTCGACACCGTCAAGGGATCCGACTTCCTGGCCGACCAGGACGCCGTCGACATCATGTGCAAGGAGGCCGTCGAGGCGGTCCTCGAGCTCGAGCGCATGGGGCTCCCGTTCAACCGCACGCCCGACGGCCGCATCGACCAGCGACGGTTCGGCTGCCACACCCGCAACCACGGCGAGGCCGCGGTGAAGCGGGCCTGCTACGCCGCGGACCGCACGGGGCACATGATCCTGCAGACGCTCTACCAGCAGTGCAACAAGGAGGGCGTCGAGTTCTACGACGAGTTCTTCGTCCTGGACCTGATCATGGTGGAAGGCTCGTGCGCCGGGATCGTGGCGTACGAAATCGCCACCGGCGAGATCCACGTCTTCCGCTCGAAGTCCGTGCTGTTCGCCACCGGCGGGTTCGGGAAGATGTTCAAGATCACCTCGAACGCGCACACGCTCACGGGCGACGGGCCGGGCGTGGTGTTCAACAACGGCCTCCCGCTCGAGGACATGGAGTTCTTCCAGTTCCACCCGACCGGCCTCTACGGGCTCGGCATCCTGCTGTCGGAGGCAGCGCGCGGCGAGGGCGGGATCCTGCGCAACGCCGACGGCGAGCGGTTCATGGAGCGGTACGCGCCGACGATCAAGGACCTCGCGCCGCGCGACATGGTGTCGAGGGCCGAGTTCTTCGAGATCCAGGAGGGCCGCGGCGCGGGGCCGAAGAAGGACTACATCCTGCTCGACCTCACGCACCTCGACGCCGAGGTCATCGAGACCAAGCTGCCCGACATCACCGAGTTTGCCCGCACGTACCTGAACGTCGAGCCGCTGACCGAGGGTGTCCCGATCGTCCCGACGGCGCACTACGCCATGGGCGGCATCCCGACGAACGTCAACGCCGAGGTGCTCGGCAACCACTGGGGTGACGTCGTGCCCGGGTTCTACGCGGCCGGCGAGTGCGCGTGCGTGTCGGTCCACGGAGCGAACCGGCTGGGGACGAACTCGCTGCTGGACATCGTCGTGTTCGGGCGCCGGGGGGGCCTGAACATGGCCGAGCACGCGTCGACGCACAAGCTCCTCGACATCCCCGACGACCCGCACCTCCCCGCGCAGCGGTGGCTCGCGTCGTTCTACAAGACCGAAGGCGTGGAGTCGACGGCGCACATCCGCAAGACCCTCCAGGAAGACATGATGGACAACGCGTCGGTGGTCCGGACCGACGAGTCGCTCGGCAAGGCGCTCGACAGCATCCGCGCGCTGAAGCAGCGCTACGAGCAGGCGCCGGTGCGCGACCGCTCGCGCATCTACAACACCGAGATCGTCGAGCACATCGAGCTCGGGTTCCTGCTCGACATGGCCGAGGCGCTGGTCGTGTCGGCGAGGGCGCGTACGGAGAGCCGCGGCGGCCACTACCGCGAGGACCACAAGATGCGCGAGGACGACCACTGGATGAAGCACTCGTTCGCGACGCGGACCGGCGAGGGCGAGATCAGGCTCAACTACAAGGACGTCACGCTCGGGCGCTACGAGCCGGTCGAGAGGAAGTACTGATCATGGACGTGCAGCTCAGGATCCTGCGCTACAACCCCGAGACCGACGAGCAGCCGCACTTCGAGGAGTACACAGTGAAGGCCGAGCCGATGGACCGGCTCCTCGACTGCCTCCACGCGGTGAAGTGGCACCACGACTCGTCGCTCGCGCTGCGCCGTTCGTGCGCCCACGGCATCTGCGGCTCGGACGCGATGGTGATCAACGGCGTGAACGCGCTCGCGTGCAAGCTGCTCGTCAAGAACCTCAAGCAGCCGATCACGGTGGAGCCGATCCGGGGGCTCCCGGTCAAGAGGGACCTGATCGTCGACATGGAGCCGTTCTTCGCCGGCTACCGTGCGGTGAAGCCGTGGCTGATCACCGATCCTGACGACAAGGACGAGGCGCGGGAGCGCATCCAGTCGCCCGAGGAGCGGGCCCGCTACGACGACACGACGAAGTGCATCCTCTGCGCCGCGTGCACGACCTCGTGCCCGATCTTCTGGTCGGACGAGGAGTACGTGGGCCCGGCGGCGATCGTCAACGCGCACCGGTTCATCTTCGACTCGCGCGATCGGGGGGGCCGCGAGCGGCTCGAGATCCTGTCGCGCAAGGACGGCGCCTTCAAGTGCCGGACCGTCTTCAACTGCACCGAGGCCTGCCCGCGCGGGATCAAGGTGACGAAGGCGATCCAAGAGGTGAAGAGGGCCTCACTCTTCCAGTCTCTCTAGCGGGAGCGCGAGCGCTCCCGCCCTACACGAACCTTCCCGCCGTTCGGCTTCGTCGCCTGCGGCGACGGCGCGGCACCACGACCTACTGGTCCTCCTGAACTACCCTCGGGGCATGAGTCGCTTCCGCCGGTGGCTCCGGATCGTCGCGATCGTGCTCGCCGTCCTGCTCGCCTACCCGGCCTGGCTCGCGTGGCGCATCTGGGACCAGAGCCACAACGACGAGGTCCGGCCCGCCGACGCGATCGTCGTCCTGGGGGCCGCGCACTACAACGGCAGGCCGTCGCCGGTGCTGCAGGCGCGGCTCGACCACGCTCTCTATCTGTACGGCGAGAAGCTGGCCGGGAAGCTGATCGTCACCGGGGGCCGGGGCGAGGGCGACGAGCTCGCGGAGGCCGATGCCGCAGAGATGTACCTCGAGTCCGAGGGGGTGCCGAGCGAGGCGATCCTCGCCGAGGACGAGGGGAGGACGACGCTCGAGAGCCTGGAGCGCGTGCGCGAGATGTCGGTCGAGAGAGGAATCGACTCCGTCCTGCTCGTGTCCGACCCGATGCACTCCGAGCGCATCAAGACGATGGCCGAGGACCTCGGCTTCCAGGAGGCGTGGACGAGCCCGGCGTCGTACGTGGAGCTGAACCGCACGCGCCGGACGAAGGCCCAGGAGCTGCTGCACGAGATCGCGTCGCTCGCGGCGTACGAGCTGTTCGACCTCTAGGTGCCGCGCAGCTCCCGGTGGAGCCGCTCGCCCAGCTCCGCCGTCACCTCCAGCACCCGCTCCACGTCCGGAGCCTCCGTGCGGAAGTTCACGATGCACGTGCGGAGGCAGAACCTCCCGCGCAGGACCGCGTTCGAGTAGAAGACGCGGCCGTCGAGCTGCACCTCGGTCAGGATCCGCTCGTTCAGCGCGTCGAGGTAGGCCTCACGGTCGTCGATCCCGCTAAGGTCGTCCGGGACGTAGCGGAAGCAGCAGATCGACAGCGACACGGGCGCCATCAGCTCGAAGTCGCGACGGCCCTCGACCAGCGACGCGAGGTAACGCGTCAGAGCGACGTCGTGCGAGATGCGGCCCGCGTACGCGCGCCGGCCGTGCGCCAGCAGCGACACCCACACCTTCAGCCCCTGGAAGCTCCGGCTGAACTGGGGGCCGAGCGTGCGCAGGTCGCGGCCCCGGTTCGTGCGCGTCCGGTCCTGGTGGACGTAGCTCGCCTCGACGGCCCATGCGTTCGCGAGGTCGTCGGTCCGTCTCACGAGCAGGCAGCCGCCGGACTGCGGCGTGTAGAGCCACTTGTGCGGGTCCACCGTGACCGAGTCCGCCCGGTCGATCCCGTCGAGCAGCAGCGCGAGGTCGTCGGTCAGGATCGCGGGGCCGCCGTACGCCGCATCGGCGTGGAACCAGAGCCCCCGCTCGCGGCAAACGTCCGCGATCTCGGGGAGCGGGTCTATCGCTCCCGTCGCGGTCGTTCCCGCGGTGCCGACGACGGCGAACGGCTCGAATCCCTCGGCGACGTCTTGCTCGACCAGAGCGCGGAGAGCGGCGACGTCCATGGCGTAGCGCTCGTCGACCGGCACGGCGCGGACCGCATCCATCCCGAGGCCCGCCATGTCCGCGGCCCGCGCGATCGTGACGTGCGCCTCCTCCGACGCGTACGCGACGAGCCGGCGGCCGGCGACGCCCTCGGTCCTGATCGCGGCCCGGCCCCCGGAGTCGCGCGCGGTCTTCAGCGCGATGAAGTTCGCCGCGGCTCCCCCCGACGTCATCAGGCCTCCCGCGGACTCGGGGAGGCCGAAGCGCCCGGCGAGCCAGCGCGTGAGCGCACTCTCGATCTCGGTCGCCGCGGGCGAGAGCAGCCACCCGCCGAGGTTCTGGTTCAGCGCGGCCGCGAGGAGGTCGGCCGCGGCCCCCGGGACGGTCCCGCTCGCGGTCACGTAGGCCATGAACGCCGGATGACCCGGGTACATCGAATGGTCGAGGACGACGGCGCGCAGGTAGTCGACGAGTGCATCGTCGCCCATGGGCTCCTCGGGGACCTCGAACGTCACGGCGGCGCGCACTTCCTCCGCGGGGGCCGCGCGCCCGACGGGTAGATCGGGAAGCCGGCGGAGGTACTCCTCCCACACCTCGACCACGTCGTCGCCGAAGGCGCGCGCCCGCTCCGGCTCCCAGGCGAGGGCGCGATAGGGCGAGGGGGCATCCATCGAGTTCTGCTCCTTGGGGGGAAAGCTTGCTCTGTAGCGAGGAGCCTAGTCCTCGCCGGCGCGCGCCGAGTAGATCGTCGTCCTCCCGCTCAGCCCCCGGATCTTCACCGCTCGCCGCGTTGTGAACTCGACCGAGCGCAGGCGCTTCTCCGCCAGCTCCTTCGCCGCCTCCGAGACGACGACGCGGTCGGGCTTGCAGTGGTCGAGAAGGCGGGCGGCGAGGTTCACGTCGAGGCCGAGCAGGTCGTTCCCGCTGACCAACGGCTCCCCTGCGTGCACCGCGATGCGGAGGCTCACGTGGAACTCCGGGTCGCGCGCCCGCTCACGTCCGACGGACTCCCGCAGCGCCAGCGCACCGCGCACCGCCTGCGACGCGGACGGGAACGCGAGCAGGAAGCCGTCGCCGAGCTGCTTCACGCACTCGCCCTTCGTCCGCGCGAGCTCGCGGTCGACGAGCTCCTCGACGCGGCTCAGCACGCGGATCGCACCGACGTCGCCGAGCTTCTCGGTCATCGCGGTGAACCCGGCGACGTCGGCGAAGACGATCCCGACGGTCGACCCGCGGGCGATCGTCGCGAGCTGCCGGCTCGACGCGTCGTCCTCTGCGGCGAGGCCCGCGAGCAGCTGCGCGCTCTTCAGCCCGAGACGCTTGATCTTCGACGGCCTCTTGCGGAGCGCGTCGGCGATGATCGGCTCGAGCGCGCCGGCCGCCTGGAGGACCGTCGCCACCCGCCCCTCGTCGTCGATGCGCTCGCGCAGCGAGTCCTTGACCTTCGGGACGAGGTCGGGGTCGCGCCGCAGGGCCGCGAGCAGTGTGTCGCGCACGTTCACCCCCCGACGCTACCCGTCAGACGAGCAGGCGGAAGCTCCCGGCGACCTCGAAGGTCGCCGGGCTCCGCAGGCCGACGAGGTCGCCGTCGACGTTGAACTCGATCGGCGGGTCGGCGTCGATCTCGAGACGCGGCGCCGCCCCCGTGACCACTCCGTCCAGCCCCTCGTGCTTGCCGCCCCTGACCTTCAGGAGCAGCTGCAGGGCCGCGGCCGCGTTCGGCGCTCCCAGAGCGCACGCGTTCAGGACCCCGTCGGACGGGTCGGCGTGCGGCCAGACCTCGATGCCCCCGCCGCACGTGCGGCCGTTGCCCACCCCCGCGGCGACGCAGTCCGGAGCCTCCAAACCGTTGATCGTCACGGCCGACCGCTCGAGACCGGTCGCGGCCTTCGCGCCGCCGACCCAGAAGGCGAGGGGGCCGAGCACCCGCTTGGAGTCCTCGTCGATCGCCTCGTTCACCGCGACCGGGAACCCGCCCATGCACGCGTTGACGAACAGCCGCGACACACCGCCGCCGGTCGCGCGGCCGACGTCGAATGACCGGAGCGTTCCCGCGGCCGCGGCGCGGGCCGCGTCTAGCGGATCTGACGGAAGCCCCAGCGTTCGTGCGTAGTCGTTCCCGGTGCCGGTCGGGACGAGCGCGAACGTCAGCTCGCCGAGCCGGTCCTCCAGCGCGTTCACCGCGTAGTTGAGGCTCCCGTCCCCGCCGGCGACGACCACGACCTCCGCGCCGGCGGCAGCGGCGACGAGGTCCGACGCGGTCGTCTCCGATGACGGGGTGAACCACTCGAGGGGGCCGATCGCGGCGAAAGCGCCCGCGATCTCCGATCGGACGTCTTCGTCGAACGAGCCCGCAGAGGGATTGCCCGCGACGAGGACGCGCACTACGGGCGGAGCTTCTCGAAGTGCCGGACGATGTGCGGCACGACGTCGACCGTCGACGGCCTCAGCGGAGGGTCGTCCAGCGTCGAGAGGAACGGGACGAGCGAGTCCTGCGCGTGCAGCGACGCGTGGTCCCCGCCGCCGCGGTGGTCACCGCCGGCGAGGTCCTTGTACTCGTACGTCAGCTTCGGCGTCACGACGAGATCCCCCATGCGGTCGAGGCTCAGCGCGCACATCATCCGCCACATCGCAAGCGGGTACTCGGGCGTCCGGATGCCGTCCTCCTCCACGACGCCCCCGATCGCCTCGAGGTCTCCCTCGTACTCCCATTTGTTCCCGCGCTCGTCCACGACCGCGCCGTAGCCCTGCGCCTCGCGGAAGCGCAGCGAGCCGCGCGCCGTCTCGACGTGGCAGACGTCGTCGTCGACCCACATGACCTGGTCCGTGCCGGGATGGCCGAGCAGCGTCCGCGCCACCGCGCGCCGCAGCTCTTCCTTGCGGCCCTCGTTCAGGTAGACGAAGCCGACGCGCCCGTTGCCGGCGACAGCGAGGTCGTTGTCGCCGAACCGTTCCTTCCCGCGCCCGGGCCGCACCTGGGTGAAGTCGTCGAGGATCTCGCTCAGGTCGAGGATGTGGTCGGGCTCTCCCGAGATCGGGCTCTGCGAGTGGTCGGACGTGACGACGAACCCGACCTCTGCGGCAGTGCGCTCCCAGGAGCCGAGGGAGTCCAGGACGTACGCGAGGTGCTCGTCGGCCGCGGCGAGGTTGTCGACCTGGCTCGACGGGCCCGACCGGTGCGACATGTGGTCGTTCTCGTGGAGGTAGAACAGGATCATGTCGGCGGCGTCGCGCTCGAGGAGCTCGCGGGTCACACACGCGGCCCACCCGTCCGTCGCCTGGATGCGGTGCTCGAGCTTCCGCCCGCGCGGGAACTTCCGGCATCCACCCGCCGGCCCGCTGACCACGTCGGCGAAGTAGTGCTCCTTCGGTCCGGGGATCGACGCCGGCAGGTGTCTCCGGAACAGCAGCCTCTCGAGCAGGCTCGGCTCGAGCTCGTGGTCGAACGGTCCGCGGAACAGCATGAAGTTGATCGACCCCGTCGTGGCCCCCAGGTCGTGCAGGCGTTCGTGGATCGTCCGCACGCGGGGGCTGAGGTGCTTCGAGTTCAGGTTCTCCATCACGTCGCGCACGATCTGCGAGACGCCCTCGACGATCGCGGCACGGGGGCTCTGCCCGTAGTTCACGAACCGCTGCGCGTCGCGGTCGTACCAGCACATGCCGGGAATACCGTGGCGCGCCGGCGTCTCACCGGTGACGAGCGACGCGGTCGCGCACGGCGTGATCGTCGGGAAGACGGCGACGGAGTCCCTCACGTAGCGGGCGCGGTCGCGCAGGAACGCGAACGCCGGCGCTCTGCCGGACGCCACCGCCTGCTCGAACGCGGTCGTGCTCATGCCGTCGACGACCACATAGACGACGCGCCTCTTCGGGACCATGCGGGAGGTCTTCCCCGGACGGAGAGTGTTTAATCCAATGCGGAGCGTGGTCGCCAAACTCTACGCAGCGAGTCGATCACCGGCTGCGTCGTGGGGGCCTCGGAGCCGCCCTCGGGCTCGACCGTCACCGCGGCCCGGTCGTAGCCCTCGAGGCCCGTTCCGGTCTCTAGGACCGCGATCCCGCCGGTGACGTCGAACGTCCCCGCGCTCGTGGGGTCGCACGTCTCCATGTCGTCGGGGTCGGTGCACTCCATCAGCCACAGCTGGTAGGTGTGGCGGTCGGGGGCCGCGTCGAGACCCGTTGCGAACAGCGTCGCGCCCTCGGCGGTGGGGACCATCCGGGCGACGGCGCCACCGGGGCCGGACAGCCTCATCCCCTCGCCGTGCACCAGCGGCGGGATCGCGTCTTCGTACTGCTGCAGTTGCCCCCGTGCCGCGAGGAAGGCCCCCGCGAGGACGACGCAGGCGACGACCGCAAGGCTCGCACCGGCGAGCAACGGCTTGCTCCAGCGCGCCCACCACGGGGCCGCTGCGGGCGCGGCCCCCGGAGCCGGGCGGCTCTCCTCGACCTTCGCGAGGACGGCGTCCTCGAACCCCGACGGAAGCGGCGCCTCGTCGACCGCGAGCGCGAGGGCCGCGGCGGCTCCCGCGTAGCTCTCGGCCTCCTGCATGCAGTCTTCACAGCTCATGATGTGCGAGCGGACCTCGCGCTCCTCCTCGGGCGAGACCGCGCCGAGGACGTACGGCGCGATGAGGGCCTTGAGGTCTTCGTGCGTCATGCCCACCCCTCGCTCTCCGTCGTCTTGCCCAGCGACTGCTTCAGCTTCACGAGGCCGTCGCGGAGCCGCGTTTTCGCGGTCCCCTCCGGGATGCCGAGCTCGTCGGCGACCTCCCGGTACGTGCGCCCGCCGAAGTACGCGAGGACGATCGCCTCGCGCTGGACCTCGGACAGCTTCTCCAGCGCGTCGCGGACCTGCTGCCGCTCCTCGACCTGGTCGCCGGAGTCGTAGCTGTCGGGCTTCACCTGCATCTCCGCGGCGAGGGCGTCGCGCGTGCGGCGCAGCGACTCCTCCTTGCGGACGAGGTCGATGGCCTTGTTGCGGACGATGCCGAGCAGGAACGACTGGAGGCTGCCGCGCGCCGGGTCGAAGGCGCCGGGCCTGCGCCACAGCGCGAGGAACGTGTCCTGCGCGACCTCCTCCGCGAGGGAGGGTTCGGCGAGGACCCGCCGGGCCATCCCATGCACCACACCTCCGTAGTCCCTGATGACCTCCCGCAGGGCGGATTGATCCCTGACGAGAAGCCTCTCGATCAGCTGCACGTCAGAGCGTTCCTCCATCGGGGGCATCGTAGTGGTCGTGCTCTCGCCGGTGGTTCGAGCCCCCGGCCGATTCCGGATTGGGGCTACGCTCGGCGGATGGAAGACCTTGCCGGGCGCAGGCGCGCTCCCTTCCTCCTGTTCGGCGCCGTCGGCGTCCTGGCGTGCATCGTGGTCCTGGCGCTGCCCGAGAGCCTCGTCGTCCAGCTCGAGCGGAACCGGGGGCTGAACAGCGGGCAGGCCGGGTGGGCTTACCGGCTGCTCGTCCTCTTCGCCCTCGCCGGCGCCGTCTACAGCATGTTCAAGGTCTTCACAATCGAGTCGATCCAGAAGGACCGCGCTCGCAACGAGAAGACGAAGGCGATGTCGCCCGAGCGCATTGTCGACTCGGTGGCACAGAACGCCGCCGCGATCCCGCTCCTCAACGTCGTGTACGGCGCGGCGTCGCTGCTGTTCACCGGCCAGCGCGGCGGCTTCTGGCTGTTCCCTCTGATCGCGGTCGCCCAGGGGGCCTGGCACTACCGCGCCGTGGGCGAGATCGCACGCTGGCTGTCGCTCGAGCCGGAGCCCGAGGAGGAGCCGGACCTCTCCACCGAGTGGAAGCGCGTCCCTCCGGACTACTGCCCTCCGCTCGCCCGCGGGCTCGTTCCCGCGGCCCCCGGTCCCACCGCGGCGGGATGACGTCGTGGGAGGCATCGGAGGGCATGCGCGCGCGACGCCCGATGCCCCCGCGCTGCTCACGCTCGCGCGGCGCCTGACGTTCGCCGAGCTCGACGAGCGCCACCGGCGGCTCGCAGGGTTGCTCGCGTCCGGGGGCCTCGCGCCGCGCGACCGGATCGCGGTGTGGTCGGCGAACCGGGTCGAGTCGCTGGAGGTCACGACCGGCGCGCTGCGCGCGGGGATCGTCCCGGTCCCGGTGCACTCGTTGCTGACGCAGGCCGAGGCCGCGTACCTGCTCGAGGACTCCGGCGCGCGCTGGCTGTTCACCGACCGCCCGGTCGACCCGCTGCCCCCGCTGGAGAGGGTCGTGACGTTCGGCGACGCGTACGAGCGCTGCCTCCACGACGCGTCGCCCGCTCCGCTCGCGGACTACTCGCTCGGGCGCCCGATGCACTACACGTCCGGGACGACGGGGCGGCCGAAGGGGGTGTGGGTCGAGCCGGTCGGCGCCGCCGCGGCGGCCGAGATCTCACAGGACTTCGCCGCGCAGTGGGCGCTCGTCCCCGACGACGTCCACCTCGTGTGCTCGCCGCTGGCGCACTCGGCGCCGCACCGGTTCTCGCTGCGCACGCTCGAGGCCGGCGGCGCGGTCGTGCTCCAGAAGCGGTTCGACGCGGACGAGACGCTGGCGGCGATGGAGCTGTTCGCGGTGACGACGACGTTCATGGTCCCGACGCACCTGGAGCGGATCTTCTCGCTCGACCCGAAGGTGCTGAAGCGCCACTACCCCGCCGCTCTGCGGATGCTGATCCACGCGGGGGCGCCGATCCGGGAGGAGACCAAACGGCGCGCGCTCGAGTTCTTCCCGCACGGCTCCGTCTGGGAGTTCTACGGCTCGACCGAGGGCGGCGCGACGCGCATCTCCCCGGACGAGTGGCTGCGGAACCCGGGCAGCGTGGGGACGCCGCGGCCCGGCGCGGCGATCGCGATCAAGGACGAGGAGCGGCGCCTCTTGCCGGCCGGCGAGGTCGGGACCGTCTGGGTACGCGACCCGCACGCGGAGCGGTTCTCATACTGGGGCGACGAGGAGAAGACGCGGGCCGCGTGGGATGGCGACGCGTTCAGCGTCGGCGACCTAGGGAGGTTGGACGAGGACGGATACCTGTTCCTCGAGGGCCGCGCCGACGACACGATCATCAGCGGCGGCGTCAACGTCTACCCGCAGGAGGTCGAGGCGGTGCTGCACGAGCACCCGTCTGTGCAGGAGTGCGCGGTGTACGGGCGAGACCATCCGGAGTGGGGGCAGGAAGTCGGTGCGCTGGTCGTTCCGGCTCCGGGGGCCGAGGTCGACGCGGCGGAGCTACGGGCGTGGGCGAGGGAGCGGCTCGCGGGCTTCAAGTGCCCGCGCCACTTCGACGTGGTGGCGGAACTACCGAGGACGGCAACCGGGAAGGTGCTGAGGCGGGGGCCGTGACATTCGTCAGGCCGGGGGCCTGCCACCGCAAGAGGCTCGGGGGCCCGTGTGTTGTTTTCAGAATTTTTTCTGAAGAAATCACAGGCACCTGGGGAGCGCGCCCCGAGGGCTCACCGGACTGCGTCAGAGATGTGACTTCCCTCGCCGACGCTCAATTTCATCGCGGAGTTGGGGTCGGCGTGCTAGCCAAGCACTCCGTTTTTCGCCTTCCGCCGCAATCTCCTCTGCGTAGAAGTCCTCTTGGTCCGCATTCCACTCGTCCAAGGCTGTCTCGTATTCGAGGACGTAATCTCCTCTCGGCGGAACCGCCTCGTTTCGAAAGGAACGCAGCAATCGCTTCGCGTGCATCCTCGACGACAGTTCTAGCGATCGTCCCGGTCGAGTGGTAATGGTCGATGCCGTTGAGCCCGCCCGCGTTCTGAAGGAGATTCGCTGCGAGGTCGACTCGTTGACGCAGCGGTGGGGACAGATGGACGAGGAGCTGGCGGACGCGCTCCGTGGCTTCGAACTCTTTCTGGGCGTCCGCTGGCGTGTCCGTCTGGGAGAGCACCTTTGGAACCAGGACTTGGAGGTCGAGCTACAAACGGTCGATCTCTTCGGCTGCCGCCACGGCACGTTGCCGCGCCTCCCGCGCCTGCTCATGCGTGACGGTCTGACGGTGCTGGAGCCACTGCGCCCCCAGCACTGCGGCGGCGCCGGCGAGCCCCGCGAGTAGTCCCACCAAAGCAGTCATCAGCCCACTGGACCCATCTTGCGACGCCTCGACCACAATCACCTGAGCCCACTCCAGGGCGTGCGCTGCGGGAAGCGTGAGCGACCTCTAGAAGAGCGCCATCGAGAGGTCCCGGCGCGCCGAGATCGATCTCGGGTCGTCGGCCGGCAGCGTGTCGAACAGGCCCAGCAGATGTTTCCGCACCCGCTCGCGGTCGTCGCCGCTCGTGTGGCGGATCGTCTCGATCAGCCTCCCGAACGCCTGCTCGTGACGCCCCTCCGCAGCTTCGATGTCCGCGAGGCCCAGCGCGTGCTCGACGTCGGACGGGTCGATGTCGGAGCGGCCCCCGAGGGCGATCGGATCGAGGTCGCGGACCCTCAGCGCGAGGTCGATGCGGGCAAGGCCACTGCGCGCGGCGTAGAGCCCCGGCTCGGCCTTCAGCGCCTGCTCGTACGCGGCGCGTGCCTCCTCGAGCCGCCCGGCCTTCTCCGCCTCCTCGGCGACGACTATGCCGAGCTCGCCCTCGCTCGGCCCGAGGCCCTCGAGCCACCGGCGGACCTGGCTCTCGGGCAACGCGCCGGTGAACTCCCCGACCTGCTTTCCGTCCTTGAAGGCCTTCACGGCGGGGATCCCCTGGATGCCGAACGCGGCCGCGATCCGCTGGTTCGCGTCGACGTCGAGCTTGGCGAGGACCCACCCGGCGTCCTCCTCGGCGGCGAGGCGCTCGAGGATCGGCCCGAGGGCGCGGCAGGGGCCACACCACTCCGCCCAGAAATCGACGACGACGGTGGTCTCGAACGACTTCCGGAGGACGTCGTCCTCGAACGTGGCTTCCGAGACTTCGATGACGTTGGTTGCGCTCATGCCTTCAACAACGCAGGAGCGGGCCGGACCCTTCCGGGGCGGCTATCCGCGGCGCGCCGCCAGCTCCTCGCACTTGGCCCGGATGGCGTTCGCCGCCTCCTCTAGCTGCGACCGCTCGTCCTCGTTGAGCTCCAGCTCGACGATCTCGGTCACGCCGCCGGCGCCCAGCTTCGCCGGGACGCCGAGGTAGGTGTCGGAGATGCCGTACTCGCCGCTCACCCACGCGCAGGTCGGGTGGACGTCATCGGAGTCCCTGAGGATCGACTCGACCATCGTGGCCGAGGACGACGAAGGGGCGTAGAACGCGCTGCCCTTCTTCAGGTAGCCGACGATCTCGGCCCCCGCGTCGCGCGTGCGGGTGAACAGCTCCTGCAGCGTCGTCTCGTCGACGAGCTCCGGAAGCGGCTTGCCCTCGACCGTCGCGTGCCGCGGAAGGGCCACCATCTGGTCGCCGTGGGAGCCGAGCGTGATCGCCTCGACCGCCGTCGGGGCGACGTTCAGCTTCTCCGCGATGAAGAAGCGCAGCCGCGACGAGTCGAGGACGCCGGCCATGCCCATCACGCGCTCCTTCGGGAAGCCGGAGACGAGCGACGCGAGGTAGGTCATCTCGTCGAGCGGGTTCGAGACGACGATGATCACCGTCTCGGGCGAGTGCTTCGCGATCTGCTCGGTCACGCCGCCGACGATCTCGCTGTTCGCGTCGAGCAGGTCCATCCGGCTCATGCCCGGCTTGCGCGGCAACCCCGCGGTGATCACGACGACGTCGGACCCGGCGGTGTCGGCGTAGTCGTTCGTCCCTGTGACCAGGGTCTCGAAGCGCTCCGTCGGCGCCGACTGGTTGATGTCGAGCGCGAGGCCCTGCGGGAGGCCCTCGACGATGTCGATCATCACGACCTCGTCGGCGAGGTTGCGCTCGGCGATCCGTCGAGCGGTGTTCGAGCCGACGTTCCCCGCGCCGACGACCGTTACCTTCTTGGTTGCCCCAGCCACTTACAGCCTCCTATGCGTTGAGCTTCTCGATGATCGCGTCGGCGACCTCCGCGGTGCCGACGGCGGTCGGGTCGTCGCGGGTCGGCTTCATGTCGTACGTGACCGACTTCCCCTCTTCGATGGTCGCGGCGATCGCGCCCTCGAGTCGCTTGGCCGCGTCGGTCTCCTCGAGGTAGTCGAGCATCAGGACGCCCGAGAGCATCATCGCCATCGGGTTCACCTTGTTCTGCCCCGCGTACTTGGGCGCCGAGCCGTGCGTGGGCTCGAACACCGCCGCGTCGTCGCCGATGTTGCCGCCGGGGGCCACGCCGAGGCCTCCCACCAGGCCGGCCCCCAGGTCGGAGACGATGTCGCCGTAGAGGTTCGGGAGCACGAGCACGTCGTACAGCTCCGGCTTCTGCACGAGCTGCATGCACATGTTGTCGACGATGCGGTCCTCGAACTCGACGCCCGAGTCCTTGTACTCCTCGCCGACCTCGCGGGCGGTCTTGAGGAACAGCCCGTCGGTGTACTTCATGATGTTGGCCTTGTGCACGGCGGTGACCTTCTTGCGGCCGTGCTTGATCGCGTACTCGAACGCGCCCTTGACGATCCGGCGCGTCCCCGTCACCGAGATCGGTTTGATCGAGATTCCCGAGTCCTCCCGCACCCGCCGTGCGCCGAGGTCGGCCATGAAGTCGATGAGCTTGCGCGCGTCGGGCGACCCCTGCTCGAACTCGATCCCCGCGTAGAGGTCCTCGTGGTTCTCGCGGACGACGACGAGGTCGATGTCCTCGTACCGGGAGCGCACGCCCTTGTACGACTTGCAGGGCCGCAGGCACATATAGAGGTCGAGCTCCTTGCGGAGCGCGACGTTCACGCTGCGGAACCCCGTCCCGACGGGCGTCGTGATCGGCCCCTTGATCGCTACCTTGTTCTCGCGGATCGAGTCGAGGACCTTCTCCGGGAGCGGCGTTCCGTACTCGTCCATGACGTCGGTGCCGGCGTGCTGGATGTCCCAGTCGAACGCGACGCCGGTCGCCTCGAGGACCCGGCGGGTCGCCTCGGAGATCTCGGGGCCGGTCCCGTCGCCGGGGATAAGCGTTACGCGATGAACCTTCGATGACATCGGAGCACTCCCGTCGTAGAGGTCGCCGACCAGGGAAAAGTGGGCATAAACCTACCTGATAGCCTTCCGTGTCAGAGATGAGGACAAGCGCCTGCGAGCGCTCGAGAGAAAGGCCCCGCCCTACATGGCAGCTCCGGGAAAGGGACTGGAAGGTGTCGTAGCGGCCGAGACCGCGCTTAGCGACATCGACGGCAAAGAGGGCCGTCTTTCCTACGTCGGCTACGACATCCACGACCTGGTCAACGCCACGTTCGAAGAGGTCTGCTACCTCCTCCACCACCTCGAGCTCCCCAACTCCGAACAGCTCGAAGAGATCCGGACGCAGATCGGCAACGAGCGCGAGCCGAACGAGTTCGTTATGCAGCTCCTCCCGAGCCTCGCCCAGACGAGCGCGCCGATGTCGATGCTCCGCACCGCCGTCAGCGCGTCGTCCGCGAAGGACCCCGACGGCTGGGACACCTCCGAGGAAGCCAACTACCGCAAGGCGATCCGGCTCATCGCGGTGTTCCCGACGCTCGTCGCGTACTACGACCGGATGCGGAAGGACCTCGACCTCGTCCACCCCGACGCGTCGCTGTCGCAGGCGGCGAACTTCCTCTACATGCTGAAGGGCGACAAGGCCGACGAAGAGGAAGCGCGCATCTTCGACATCTGCCTGACGCTCCACGCCGACCACACGATGAACGCCTCCACGTTCGCGGCCCGGGTGTGTGCCGCGACGCTGTCCGACATCCACTCGGCGATGACCGCTGCGATCGCGGCTTTGAAGGGCCCGCTGCACGGAGGCGCTAACGAGCAGGTCATGCGGATGATCAAGGAGATCAAGGAGCCGTCCAAGGCCCGCGACTACACGATCACGAAGCTCCGCAACAAGGAGAAGGTCATGGGCTTCGGCCACCGGGTCTACAAGACCGAGGACCCGCGAGCCACGCACCTGCGCCGCATGGCGAAGGAGCTCGCCGACAAGACCGGCGACGGCAACAACTACGAGATCAGCCTGGAGATCGAGAAGGCCGTGATGGACGAGAAGGGGATCTACCCCAACGTCGACTTCTACGCCGCCTCCGTCTACGGGTACCTGCAGATCCCGACCGACCTCTTCACGCCGGTGTTCGCGTGCAGCCGTGTGTCCGGGTGGACCGCGCACGTGCGCGAGCAGTACTCCGACAACCGGCTGATCCGCCCGGACCACGAGTACGTGGGGCCGCCCCCGCGCTCGTGGGTCCCGCTCTCCGAGCGATAGGGCCGGCTAGCCGCTCTTGCGGCTCGTGTCGTTCTTCTTCGGGCGCGGCTGAGCCTTCGCCTTCGTACCGCCGGTGTTCTGCTTGCGCGCGGTCGTCTTGGACGGAGCCCCGGTGCGCTTGCGCTGCGCGGTGGTCTGGCCGCTCGACGACTTCGGCGCGTTCCCCCGCGCCTGTGCCTTCGCCTTCGCCCCCGTCGCCTTGACGCGGTTGGACTTCGGCTTCGGTTCGGTGACCGCGGAGTCCGCGACGCCGGACTTCCTCTTGCGCCGCTCGGTGAGGCTTTCGCGATCCGGCTGCTGGCTCTTGGGCTTCGGGGTCTTGGCCCGGATCTCCGCGGCGGTCGGGCGTTTCCCGGTCGTCTTCTTTGCCGCGGTCTTTTTGGCCGCCGTCTTCTTGGGCGTCGTCAGGCTCGCAGTCGACTTGCGTGCCTTGTCTCCCGAACGTCCCGCCGACTGCTTGCCCGAGCTCGCCTTCTGTCGCGCCGGCATCGCCGCCTCCTCTAGCTAGGTCGCCAGTCGACACGGGTATTCCCCCTGAGGAGAACGCGAATCTCCCGCGGGCCGAAAAACGGGGCGCCCGGAGGCACCCCGTTTGCTTTTCGCGTCGGTCAGTCGTCGTCTTCGTCGTCGTCCCGGTCGTCGTCGCCGCCGTTGCCGGGGCCGCTGTTGTCGTCGTCTTCGTCGTCGTCGTGTGCATTGCCGGGCCCGCTGTTGTCCTCCTGGTCGTCGTCACCGTTGCCGGGGCCACTGTTGTCGTCGTCGCCTCCACCCGGCCCCCGGTTCCCGCCGTGGTCGCCGTCGTCCGGGTCCGCGGTCGGAGCTGCCGTGGGGCCTGCAGTCGGCGCAGCCGTCGGGGCGGTTGTGGGGGCCGCGGTCTCGAAGCCGCCGGGATCTTCTGACGCCTCGTCGCGGTCGTCGTCTCGCTCGTCGTCTCGGTCCGGCGGTGCCGAAGGCGGAGCGGTCGCGAACGTCCCGGCGTCGCCCGTCTCCGGAGCGTCCGTGGGCTCGTCGTCTGTGGAGTCCCTCTGCAGGGCGACTTCCCGCGGCCCGGTGCCCCCACCGGCGGCGGCAGCCACGGCGGCGCCTCCGACGCCCAGCAGTGCCACGAGAAAGAGACCGGTTGCTCTCTTCGGTCGTTCCATCGGAATACTCCTTCCGTCGTCGTGTTCGACCGTCTAACGCCCCGCCGGAGGGGCGCGTTACGGCCGTAACGCGGCGGGGCCGCCGCCCGTTTAGAAGGTGGATGTGGACGAAGCCGAGCTGAGAGCAGTCGTTCGCCGCGCCTCCCGAGGAGACGAGGACGCGGCCGCGCGGCTGTTCGACGAGTACTACCCGCGCGTCTACCGCTACGCGGCGGGCCGGCTGGGCGCAGGCCCCACGGCAGAAGACGCCGCATCGGAGACGTTCGCAAAGGTGGTGCGCGAGATCGCCAGGTTCAAGTGGAGAGGCGCCGGCTTCGAGGGGTGGCTCTTCCGCATCGCCAGGAACGCGGTCGTCGACGTGCGCCGCCGCGGGAGCCGTGAGACCCCCGTCGAGGAGGTCGCCGAGCCCGCCGCCTCGTCCGCCGAGTCGCCGGAAGCGATCGTCGCCGGCATCGAGACCGCCGGGGAGCTGCGCGCGGTGCTGGACCGGCTCCCTCCCGAGCAGCGCGAGGTGCTGCTGCTGCGCTTCGGCGCGGGCCTCGACACGAACGAGACCGGGCGCGCCATGGGTCGGAACGCGAACGCGGTGCGGCAGCTACAGCTCCGCGCGCTGCGGAGCGTGCGCGCGATGGTTCCGGAGAAGGTGACGGGAACGTGAGCGACAACGAGCGGGAGATCCGCGAGGAAGGCCTCGAGCCGGCGGCGCGCCGGATCGAAGAGGCGCTCCACGTCGACGTGCCGGACGCGCGAACCGAGAAGGCGCTGTTCGTCGCGGGCGTGGGGGCCGCGCGTCGCCGGCGCGCGCCCTTCGGCCCGTTCGCGCCCGCGCTCGCGGCGGTCGTCCTGCTCGTCGCGATCGGGATCGCGTCGCGGACGGCTCAGCCGGGCCAGCCCCTGTTCCCGGTCCGGAAGGTGCTCGGCAACGTCGGGCTCGCCCCCTCGACCGCGAGGGAGATACGTGCGGAGCTCGACCGCGCCGAGGAGCTCGTCGTGGGGGCCGCGCAGAACGCGGCGACGGCTCCGGGGCGGGCACAGGAGCTGGTCCGAGGGGCGTGGGCGGCGCTGGAGCGTGCCGAGGACCTCACGCGCGAGCTCGACTCCGACCGGCGCGGGCCGTACGAGACGGCGATCGAGGAGCTGGACGAGAGGGCCGAGGCGGCGCACGAACGAGCCGAGGAGGCGCTGGAGGCACGCGAGGAAGCGGCCGAGGAGGCCGAGGACGCGCGGGAGGACTCGAGCGGGCCGGGTTCCGGGGGCGGGGACGACGACTCGAGCGGCAGCGGTTCCGGGGACGACGACTCCAGCGGCTCGGGCTCGGGCGGGGACGACGACTCGAGCGGCTCCGGTTCGGGCTCGGACGACGACTCCAGCGGGAGCGGCTCCGGCGGCGACTCCAGCGGGTCCGGCTCGGGCGGAGGCGACTCGAGCGGCTCCGGCTCGGGTGGCGGCGACGACGACAACTAGACGACCCGTCGGTTCAGGATCTCCAGCAGATCGGCCGGCTCGTCGAGCACCACGTCGCCCGGCCCAGGGCTGACCCTCGCATTCCAGCCGGCGAGCGCGAACGTCGCGCCGGCCTCACGCGCGCAGACACGATCGTGCGCGGAGTCGCCGACGAACACGACGTCCGCCGCGTCGAGACCGAGCGCGTCCAGGACCGGCGGGAGCGTCTTGGGGCCGCCGAAGTCCTCGACGAACATCGCGACTTCCGGCTCCCATCCCAGTCGCTCCAGCTCGCCGCGTGCGGACTCGCCCAGCCGGTTGGAGCACACCGCCCACCTCGGAAGAGCGCGGAGCAGCGCGTCCACACCCGGGAACGGCTCTACGCCGGCGCCGTCGTACGCCGCGAGGTAGGTCGCGACGGAGATGCCTTCACGCTCGCACGCCTCTTCGAGAGTAAGGCCGAACGTCACCCGCTCCTCCGGGATGCCCAGCGCGAGGAACGGCGCGGCCAGGGCACGATCCGAGTCGAGCAGCGTCCCGTCAAGATCGAAGACTGGGACGAGGGGGTGCAACTACGCGGCCCCCCGCTCCGCCAGCTTGACGGTGTTGCTCAGCAGCATCGCGATCGTCATCGGTCCCACGCCGCCGGGGACCGGAGTTATCGCTCCCGCGATCTCGACGGCGGCCTCGAAGTCGACGTCACCGACGAGGCCACTCTCGGTCCTGTTGATGCCGACGTCGATCACGGTCGCGCCCGGGGCGATCATCGGGCCGGTGATCGCCTTCGCGCGCCCGATCGCGGCGACGAGGATGTCGGCGCGGCTCGTGTGCGCGGCGAGGTCCTTCGTCCCCGTGTGGCACAACGTGACGGTCGCGTTCGCGCCGGCGGCCTTCTGGACCATCAACGCCGCGAGCGGCTTGCCGACGATGTTCGACCGACCCACGATCACCACCTCGGCCCCCGAGGTCTCGACGTTCGAGCGCAGCAGCATCTCTTGGATTCCCGCGGGCGTCGCTGGCGCGACGACGTGGTCGCCCGTCACGAGCCGGCCGAGGTTGCAGGGATGGAAGCCATCCGCGTCCTTGTGCGGGAGCACGGCGTTCAGGATCGTCTCCTCGTCGATGTGCTCGGGAAGAGGGAGCTGGACGAGGATGCCGTGCACGCTCGGATCCTCGTTGAGCCGGGCGAGGAGGTCGAGGAGCTCCTGCTGCGGCGTGCTCGCGTCGAGGTCGTGATCCCAGGCCTTGATGCCGGCCTGCGCGCACGCCTTCCGCTTCGACGCGACGTAGACCTTCGACGCGGGGTCCTCGCCGACGAGCACCGTCGCGAGGCCCGGGACGACGCCGCGGTTCCCGAGCTCGGCGACCCGCTCCGCAACCTCTGCCCGCACCTCGGCCGCAATCGCCTTGCCGTCGATGATCTTCGCCGTCACGCGCCGCCCCCTTGCTGAAGCGCCTCTGCGATTTCTGTCTCACCCCTCCGACAGACTCTACTCGTGGGAATGGTGACGACAGAAAGCGCGAGCTTGGCGGTAGGACGGCGGGTACTGGCTGCGGCTCTGCTCGCGGTGTTGTTGTGGGTAGTCGGGACAAGTGCCGGCGGTCGCAGGTTCCAGACTTGTTCAGAAGAGGCGACCGCCGCTAGCGACCAGCCGGTCGAAGTGTGCCGACCCCTCTCTCCGACCGATGCTCCGTTCGTCATCGCCCTCCTCCTGGCCCTCGCCCCGCTCGCCCCGGACGTCCAGCGGCTGCAATTGGGAGCGGTTGTGTCTATCGAGCGACGCCTTCACGCGTCGGAGATGGTGCAGGAAGGATTGAGGGCGCAGCTCCAGGCGGTCCTGGTACAGCAGGACGTCCGCCAGGAACAGCACCAGCATGTCCACATGCCACCGTCCGCGACCAGCCATGTCAGTATTCATGTTGCCGAGGACGAGCTGAGGCACAAAGAGCAGGAATTCCTTCGAAGGGAGGACCCCGATGCCGCCGGATGACGCGGACCCCTCGAACCTGAGGCTGGGGCTTCTCTCGGCGTGGGAGAAGATCAACGCCTACGACGCGTTCGCTTCCGGGCTCGGCCCACCGCCCGAGACGCTGGGGCTTCCTCGCCTGCCTTCGCCGCTTCCCGAGGAGTCGCAGCTCGACATCGCGAGGCGCTGGGCCTCGATCTTCCGCGAGGAGATCGAGACGGTCCGCCTGGTCAGGAACGCAGTCGCTCATGCACGGCCCATCTCGGAAGCAACCCTGCGCGAGGCCGCGCGTCTCGCCGACCGGCTGCTGAGCACGCTCCACACGGGCCTCGCCCAGGCCTCCTCCGACCTCGCAGCCGGCTAACCCTCGAAGGCGGCCCCGCCGGGCTAGTGCCGGAAGTGTCTCCGCCCGGTGAACACCATCGGGATCCCGTGCTCGTCCGCGGCCGCGATGACCTCCTCGTCCCGGACCGAGCCGCCGGGCTGGATCACGGCCACGGCCCCGGCCGCTACCGCAGCGTCAAGGCCGTCGCGGAACGGGAAGAACGCGTCGGACGCGCACACCGTCCCCTGCGCGCGCTCGCCGGCGCGGCGCGCGGCGAGCTCGGTCGATTCGACCCGGCTCATCTGCCCGGCCCCCACGCCCACCGCCGTCAGGTCCTTCGCCAGCACGATCGCGTTCGACTTCACGTGCTTCGCGACCACCCATGCGAAGCGGAGGTCGCGCCACTGCTCCTCGGTCGGCTCGGCCGCCGTTACGACCTTCGCGTCCTCCGCGAGGTCGCGCGGGTCGGGCGTCTGCAGGAGGAACCCGCCCGAAACCCGGCGCACGTCCATCTCCGGCAGCGAGTACCCGCCGGCCTTCAGGATGCGCAGGTTCTTCTTCGCCGTCAGCACCTCGAGCGCGCCGTCGTCGAACCCGGGAGCGACGACGACCTCGGTGAAGATCTTCGCTATCTCCTCGGCGGTGTCGCGGTCGCACGTGCGGCTCAACGCGACGATGCCCCCGAACGCCGAGGTCGTGTCGCACTCGAACGCGCGGCGGAACGCGTCGGCGAGCGTCTCCGCCACCGCGACCCCGCACGGGTTCGAGTGCTTGATGATCGCGGCCCCCGCGCCGTCGAGGTCCTGCGCCAGCTTCCACGCCGCGTCGGTGTCGAGCAGGTTGTTGTACGAGAGCTCCTTGCCGTGCAATTGCTCCGCGGCAGCCAGCCCCATCGGAATCCCGCGGTTCGCGTAGAACGCCGCAGCCTGATGCGAGTTCTCGCCGTACCGGAGGTCCATGACCTTCGTCCCCGCGAGCAGCACGCGCTCGGGGAACATCTCGCGCTCGATCCCGGCGAGGTAGGAGGCGATCGACGCGTCGTAGGCGCCGGTGTGCTGGAACGCCTCGAGCGCGAGGCGGCGGCGGGTCTCGAGCGTGATCGACCCGTGCTCCGTCAGCTCGTCGAGGACGTCCTGGTAGCGCGCGGGGTTCACCACGACCGCAACCGAATGGAAGTTCTTCGCCGCGGCCCGGACCATCGCGGGCCCCCCGACGTCGATCTGCTCGATCGCGTCCTCCTCGGTCACCGCCGGATGCGCGACCGTGCGCTCGAACGGGTAGAGGTTGCAGACGACGAGGTCGATCGGCTCGATCCCCTGTGTCGCGAGCTGGTCGAGGTGGTCCTGCTTGCGCCGGTCGGCGAGGATCCCGCCGTGGATCTTCGGATGCAGGGTCTTCACGCGGCCGTCGAGGATCTCGGGAGCCCCCGTGACGTCCGGGACCGGCGTGACGGACACGCCGGCGTCGGCCAACGCCCGCGCGGTGCCGCCGGAGGAGACGATCGAGACACCGCGCTCGACGAGGCCGCGGGCGAGCTCGACGATGCCGGACTTGTCGGAGACGCTCAGCAGAGCGCGGGTGACCTTCACCGCCGGCATCCTAGGTCCTGCGAACTGTGTCGCCGTCGAGGACGGCGCGGCCCGAGAGGACGAGGCGGCACGCCTCCGGCAACAGACGGTGCTCGGCCGCCTTGATCCGCTCGTGCAGCGTGCGCACGTCGTCCCCCGGCTCGACCGCGACCTCCTCGTGGAGGATCGGGGGGCCGTGGTCGACCTGGTCGTCGACGAAGTGGATCGTCGTCCCCGTCACGCGCGCGCCGTCCTCCAGCGCGTCGCGCACCGCATGCGCGCCGGGGTACGCGGGGAGCAGCGACGGGTGCAGGTTGATCAACCGGCCGGAGAACGCGGCGACGAAGACCGGCGCCAAGATCCTCATGAAGCCGGCGGAGACGACGAGGTCCGGCGCGAACCCTTGCACGAGATCGCGCAGAGCGGCGCTCCACTCCTCCCTCGTCGCGTACCCGCGCGGGTCGAGCACTGCGGTGTCGATGCCCTCTGCCCTCGCGTTCTCGATGCCCGCGCAGACGCGGTCCGCGACCACGGCGACCACCTCTCCGGGCACCTCTCTGGCGCGGCAAGCATCGACGAGCGCGTGCATGTTCGACCCCGCGCCCGAGATCAACACGACGATCCGTGCAGCCATGGCGCCACCCTAGACGCGGGTGCCGGACGCTGCCTACCGAAACAAGACAAGGTCGCCCGATAGCTAGTGGGGGCCGCACGCGCCCAACGCGATGGTATTGAGAGTCTTTGGTTCAGGCGCGTCTGGAATCGCCGTGGGCTGACTCGAAGGGTCCGGGGAAGGGATCTTGCGATGAGCGACGACCAGGAGCCGTTCGACGTAACGTTCGGTCTCCTGGTCGCGCTCGTCGTCGCGATCGGTACGGCGGTCTTCGCCGGCGTCACGGGGCGTATGTCGTGGCCCTCCGCCATCGTCCTCGGAGCATGCGGCGGGCTCGCAGGCGCCGGGGCCGCGACGTGGCTCGTCCGCGGCCCCCTCTTCGGCGTAGCCGTCTTGCGACGCCGCTTCTCGGAGGCTCCCGGCACCGTCATCGCCCTGTTCGCCGTCAGCGTCGCGTCCCTGGCCGCCTCTCGCGCGGCTAGCGGGATCGCCGCGGGCGCACTCGTCACCGCAGGTTGCGCGATCGGGCTCCTCCCCTTCCTGCACCGGCGGTAGGACGGCCGGGCGAGCCCGGCTACGCTGACCGCACCATGTGGCAGGAGCCGGCGCGCGGCGGGTATCCCGAGTGGGAGTTGCTCGGGTTGTCGGGGCTCGAGCTCATGCAGTCGTTCCTGAAGCGTCGCGGCCCGATCCCGCCGATCAGCCACCTCATGGGGATGATCCCGACGCTCATGGAGGACGGGCGGTCGACGTTCGAGATGCCGGCGTCGCGCTGGTTCGTCAACCCGACGGGCTACATCCAGGGCGGTGTCCTCGCGGTACTTGCCGACGGGCCGCTCGGCTGTGCCGTTCACACCGCGCTGCCGCCGGCGACGCCGTACACGACGTCGGAGCTGTCGATGACGTTCATACGTCCGGTGACGGAGGAGAGCGGGATGCTGACGGCGGCCGGGCGCCTGATCCACGGCGGCAAGTCGATGGCGCTCTCGGAGGTGTCGGTGACCGATGGGAGCGACCGCCTCGTGGCGCACGGGACCTCGCGCTGCTTCGTGTTCCCGCCTCTGGAGCCGGCGCCGGAACCCCCCGATACGCTCCCGCCGTTCGAGCCCGCCGTCCACGAGACCCCGGACCCGTACCTGCGTCCGGTCGAGGGCGACTCGCTGCCGCCCGAGATCTGGGCGGAGCGCTCGGGGCTCGAGGTCCTGAACGCGTGCATCAACCGGGAGCTCCCGGCACCGCCGATCTACTACCTGACGGGGATGCGCCCCGTCGCGGCGAGCGAGGGCGCGGCTACGTTCGTGATGCCGGCGACGGAGTGGCTGAACAGCCCGCTAGCGCGCGTGCAGGGGGGCGTGATCGCGTGGCTAGCGGACTCCGCGCTGTCGTGCGCCGCGCAAACGATCGTGCCCGCGGGGAGCACCTACCTCACGCTGGACCTCAAGGTGAACTTCCTCCGGCCGGTCCAGGCGGACGGCCGCGACCTGACCGCCCGCGGAACGGTCGTGCACCGCGGCCGCACGCTCGCGATAGCGAACGCCGAGGTCGTGAACGCCGACGGCAAAGCGGTTGCGTTCGGGACGGGGACCATCATGTTGCGGGGGGCTTAGCTACCCGGGGACCGTGCCGCCTTCGTAGAACACGATGCGCGCGTCGGGGCACCGGTGCCGGATGTAGTGCTTGCGTCCGTCGGTCTTCTCTCGTAGCCAGACGATCACCTGGTTCATGTGGACGTCGCGATCGGACCCACCGATCCTGAGCCACTCCTGCCGGGGAAGGTCCCCGACACACCGCTGCGTCCGCGCGAGCTGCGCCCAGCTGTACTTCGCGACGAAGGCCTGGAACCGCCACCCCTCGTCGACCATGCTCCTGATGTGACGCAGGTGCCTGCAGACCTTGCGCGTGAAGCCGACGTAGTAGTGCTTGCCGGATACGTAGCCGCTCGCGAACACATGACGCCGGTGGCCGATGAACCAGTTGTGCGCGTCCTGATGGTCGCTCCAGTCGAAACGCGAGCCTTCACCCAACGGCGGCTTGTCGGCGAGCGTGATCGCGCCGCAGTGCTCCCCCTTCGCAGCGAGCGCAGGTGCGGCCCCCATCACGAGCAGGACCGCGAGCAAGATCGTGATCTTCCTCATGCCCCCTCCAGGACCTCCAGCAGGCGCGCCACGTCCGCCCGCGAATTGTAGACGTGCGGCGAGACCCTGATCGAGCTGCCGCGCACGCTCACGTGCACGTTCGCGTCCTTCAGCCGTTGCGGCAGGCCCTCGGGCACGCCGCCTTCGCGGCGCAGGCCCAGCATGTGCCGCGCCCGGCGCTCGCGCGGCGCTACCTGCCATCCGAGGGCCTCCGCGCCGGCCGCCACCTCGTCCGTCAGCTCACCGACGTACGCCTCTATCTGCTCGACGCCCCAGCCGAGGATCTCCTCCATGGCCGTGACCGCCATCGCGACGTTGGCGAAGTTCGAGCGCCCGCCCATGTCGTAGCGCCGCGCTCCGGGGGCGAACCCGTCGGTGTAGAGCGCGAGCGCGGTGAAGTCCTCGGCCCCCGCGCGCGTGATCCAGTTGCGCTCGATCGGCTCGCCGTCGCGCCACTGCGGAGCGACCCAACACAGGCCGAGGCTGAACGGCCCCAGCAGCCACTTGTGGCACGCGCACACGACCCAATCGGGCCGGACGGCCTCCACGTCGAACGGCCGCGCGCCGAGCGACTGGATGACGTCCACGACGAGTGATGCGCCAACGGCGCGTGCGGCCTCACCCACGCGCACTAGGTCGATCAGCGTCCCGTCCGTCCAGTGGCAGTTCGGCAGTGCCACGATCCCGACGGAGCCGTCGATCCTCTGCAGGATCGCCGCGGTCCAGTCGTCGTCACCGGGACGGGGAACGGTCACGACTGCGCCTCCCGCCGCGGCCGCCGCGGCGCGCCACTCGTAGACGTTCGAAGGGAACTGCTCCTCGAGGACGAGCACGTTCTTCGCTCGCGCCAGCGGCAGGTTCCGCGCCGCCAGGGCGATCCCGTAGCTGACGGACGCGGTGATCGCGACGCCGTCGGCGTCTCCGTTCACGAGCGCGGCGAAGGCCTTCCGGGCCCGCTCGGAATCGGTGAAGAAGTCCGGCGGGGTGATCTTCCACGGCCGCGCCTTGCCGTCGACGGCGGACCGCCCCGCCTCCCTCACCCGTTCCGTCAGCGGCGAGAGGTAAGCGCAGTTCAGATACGCCACGTCGTCCGGGATGCCGAAGAGCGCGCGCTGCGAGTCCATCTATCCGTCCAGGGCCCGCGCCATGTCGGTGATCGCCTTCGGGTAGCGGTACTGAAGCCCTCCGTGCGTGCCGTCGAACAACACCAGCTCGTGGTCGATCCCGCCGGCCTTCAGCTCCTTCGAGAACGCGATCGCGCCGAGGTCGAGGAAGTAGTCGTCGGATCGGCCCGCGTCGAGGTACACGTGGCGCAGCGACGCGAGGGCCTCCATCCTCTTCGGCGCGACCCGCACGGGGTCCCACTCGAGCCACCGCTCCCACACGTCGGGATAGAGGCGCCCGGTCTCGACGTCGAACGGCAGCACGACCTCTCCCGGACGCGACTCGTCCGGGGAATAGCAGGCGGCCATCGCGTACGTGTCGAGCGGATGGCCGAACAGCCCGAAGTCGAATCGCTCGGCGGAGCGCAGACGCTCCCAGAACAGGTCGTAAGAACCCTCGAACCGGTCGCGCAGGATGCGCGCCGTGTGCGGGAACTCCGGCTGGTAGCAGACCTCGAACAAGGCGTCGCCCGCGTGCGAGGCGAGCGCGCCGAAGACGTCCGGGCGGAGCATCGGCACCATCATCGCCCCGTACCCGCCGCTGGACTTGCCGGTGATGCCGCGGTGGTCCCGGTCGGCGATCGTCGGGTACCGCGAGTCGACGAACGGCACGACCTCGTCACACAGGTAGTCCATGTAGCGCCCGGTGGCGGCGGAGTTCACGAACTGCGACCCGCCGTACGACGTCCACGCGTCAACGAACACGACGACCGCTCGCGGAGCGCCGTCCGCGGCGAACGCAGCGTCGGTCCGCTCGACCATCGTCGGCTCGAACGCGCTGCGGGCGAGCCACATGTCGAGCTGTCCCGTCATCCCCTGGATGACGTAGATCGCCGGATAGGCGTCGTCGCTAGCATGCTCGACACCCGGCGGGAGGTAGACGTAGAGCGGCCTCCGGGTGGGATCGCCGAGCGGGTTCCCGGCGAGGAGCTCGGACTCGACCGCGAGCTTCTCGAACGTCCCCTGCAGCTCCCGCTCCCACGGCGGGCCGGGGAGGCCGTCGACCTGCCTGAGCGTCACGATCCGGAACGAATGTCCGCGACTATCTCCGCGACCTCGGTCGGGTTCTTGCCGACGCGTATCCCCGCCGCCTCGAGCGCTTCGGCCTTCGCCTGCGCCGTCCCCTTCGACCCGGAGACGATCGCACCGGCGTGGCCCATCCGCTTGCCCGGAGGAGCGGTGAACCCCGCGATGTACGCGACGACCGGCTTGCTCATGTTCGCCTGCACCCACGCCGCGGCACGTTCCTCCGCGTCGCCTCCGATCTCGCCGACGAGGACCACGAGCTCGGTGTCGGGATCGGCCTCGAAGCGCGTGAGCACGTCGATGAACTGCGAGCCCGGGATCGGGTCGCCGCCGATGCCTACGCACGTCGACTGGCCGATGCCTCGCTGGGTCAGCTCGTGCACGATCTGGTAGGTGAGCGTCCCCGAGCGGGAGACGAGCCCGACGGGGCCGGGAGTGCAGATCTCACCGGGGATGATCCCGACGTTCGCCTTCCCGGGCGAGATGAGGCCGGGGCAGTTCGGCCCGATCAACGCGACGTCGCGGCCCCCGCGCCGCAGGTACGGGACCGTGCGCGCCATGTCCATCGCGGGGATCCCCTCGGTGATCGCGACGATCACGTCGATGCCCGCGTCGTAGGACTCGAGGATCGCGTCGGCCGCGAAGCGCGGGGGCACGAACACCATCGACGTGTTCGCGCCGGTCTTCTCTACGGCCTCGCGCACGGTGTCGAAGACGGGGACGCCGTCGACGTCGGTCCCGCCCTTGCCCGGCGTCACGCCGGCGACGAGGTTCGTGCCGTACTGCTTGTTGCGGCCCGCGTGGAACGAGCCCTCGCGGCCCGTGAGCCCCTGGACAACGAGCTTGGTGCCGGTGTCGATGAGGATGGCCACTACCCAGCACCGCCTTTCGAGAGGTCGACGGCGAGCTGCGCGGCCCCCAGCATCGTGTCCGAGCTCTTCAGCATCGGATGAGGCGCGTCGGCGAGCATCTTGCGGCCCTGCTCGGCGTTGGTGCCGTCGAGCCTCACGACGATCGGGACCTTCACGTCCAGGCGTCCGAGCGCGTCGATGATCCCCTCGGCGACGAGGTCGCAGCGCGTGATGCCGCCGAAGATGTTGATCAGCACGCTCTTTACCTCGGGGTTCGACGTGATGACCTCGAGGGCCGACGAGAGCAGCTCGGCCCCCGCGCCGCCGCCGACGTCGAGGAAGTTCGCAGCCTCGCCTCCGGCGGCCTTGACCACGTCGAGCGTCGACATCACGAGCCCGGCCCCGTTGCCGATGATCCCCACGTCGCCGTCGAGCTTGATGAAGTTCAGGCCCTTCTCCTTCGCCACGCGCTCCTGCTCGGGGATCTCGTGCGCGGCCTTCAGCTGCTCGAAGGTGGGGTGGCGGTAGAAGGCGGAGTCGTCGAGCGACACCTTGGCGTCGAGGGCGACGACGCGGCCCTCTCCGGTCAGGATGAGCGGGTTGACCTCGACCAGCGACGCGTCGAGCTCGGTGAACGCGCGGTACAGCTTGGGCAGCAACGCGATCGCGTCCTTGCGCGCCTCGGGGTCGAGCCCCGCGCCGAACACCATCTCGCGCGCGTGGAAGTCCGACATCCCGAGGAGTGGGTCGATGTGCACCATCGCGATCGCGTCGGGGTCGGTGTCGGCGACCTCCTCGATGTCGACGCCGCCCTTCGCGCTCATCATCCCGAGGAAGTTGCGGTTCGAGCGGTCGAGCAGGAACGAGCAGTAGTACTCGGCCTTGATGTCGCCGGCGCGCTCGACGAGCACGCGCTTGACCGTGTGCCCCTTGATGTCCATGCCGAGGATGTTCGACGCGACCTCGCGCGCCTCGTCGGGCGAGCCGGCGAGCTTGATGCCGCCGGCCTTCCCGCGGCCCCCGACCTGGACCTGGGCCTTCACGACGACCTTGCCGCCCAGCCCCTTCGCGGCTTCGGCCGCCTCCTCCGGCGTCGTCGCGACCCGGCCCTCCGGGACCGGGACCTCGAACTTCCGCAGGAGCTCTTTCCCCTGATACTCGAAGAGATCCACTAGCCCGCTTCCTCCTGACTGCCCGCTTCGGCGGGAACCCGCTCCTTCACCCACTCGACGATCGTCTTCGTCGTCGTGCCGGGCGTGAATATCTCGGTGATCCCCGCCTCCTTCAGCTTCGGGATGTCGGCGTCCGGGATGATCCCGCCGCCGAAGACGAGCATGCTCTCGCCGCCCTGGTCCTTGATCAGCTCGGCGACACGCGGGAACAGCGTCATGTGCGCGCCGGAGAGGCACGACAGGCCGACCGCGTCCACGTCCTCCTGGATGGCGGCAGACGCGATCTGCTCGGGCGTCTGGTGCAGGCCCGTGTAGATGACCTCCATGCCGGCGTCGCGCAGCGCCCGCGCGACGACCTTGATCCCGCGGTCGTGGCCGTCGAGGCCGGGTTTGGCAACGAGTATGCGTGGCCTTCCTGAGGGCACGGTTGAACGCTCCTTGCGAAGAGGTGAGACCGTCGTGCGTAGAGTCTCCGGAACGGGAGCGAGGTTAGCAGGTCGAAGAGGAGATAAACCTTGCCGCACGGCGTGCCGGAGGCGACTGAAACCCTGATCGACGCGGGTTCGTTCGTGCCGTCCGGCGACGCCTTGGCCGCGTCGGACCCCCTCGGCTTCCCCGGCTACGGCGACGCTCTGGCCCGCGCCGAGGCCGCCTCGGGAGCCGCCGAGTCCGTCGTCACGGGGGCCGCGTCGGTCGCGGGTGTAGCGGTCGAGGTCGCGGCGTTCGAGTTCTCGTTCCTCGGCGGCAGCATGGGAACGCGGACGGGCGAGCTGCTGGCCCGCGCCGTCGAGCGCGCCGCCCGGCGCGGCGTCCCGTTCGTGTTGCGCACCGCCACCGGGGGGGCGCGCATGCAGGAGGGCATGGCGTCGCTCGTCCAGATGCCGAAGGTCGTAGCCGCGCGCCTGGCGCTCGCGGCGGCGGGAACGCCGTTCGTCGCGATCCTCGGGTCTCCGACGACCGGCGGCGTGCTCGCGAGCCTCGCCGCGCTCGCCGACGTCACGATCGCCGAAGCCGGAGCGACGATCGGCTTCGCGGGGCCGCGCGTCGTCGAGGCTGCCACCGGACGCCCTCCGGGGGGCGACTCCCACTCGGCGGAGTCCGCGCTTCAAGCCGGCCTCGTCGACGCCGTTGTCGCGCCCGGCGACGCGCGGGACGCGCTCGCGACGGTGCTCTCGATCCTGACGGCCGCCGGCGCGCCCGCGTCCGGCGACGCGCCCGCGCCCGCGGCGAGCGACGAGCGCGACCCCTGGGACGCGGTCCGGACCGTGCGGGGCGACGCGTGGCCGCTGGCCCCCGATCTCGCGCGCTCGCTGGCCGGCTCGTTCTTCGAGCTGCGCGGAGACCGTGCGGGCGGTGACGACCCCGCGTGCGTGGCGGGCCTCGCGACGATCGCCGGCCGCCGCGCCGTCGTACTCACGCTCGACCGGACGCGGCCCCCGGGGCCGCGCGCGTACCGCAAGGCGATCCGGTGCGTGCGTCTCGCCGCGGGTCTGGGGATCCCGGTCGTCACGCTCGTCGACACCCCAGGTGCGGACCCATCGGAGGAGTCGGAGCGCGGCGGGATCGCGTGGGCGATCGCCGAGCTCTTCGAGGCGATGCTCACGGCACCGGTCCCGGTCGTCTCGGTGGTGACGGGAGAAGGCGGAAGCGGCGGCGCGCTCGCGTTCGCGACGGCGGACGTCCTGCTCGCCTACGAGGACGCCGTGTTCGAGGTCATCGCCCCGGAGCTCGCCGCGACGATCCTGTGGCGGGACGGGGGCCGCGCGGCCGAGGCGGCGCGGCTCCTCCGGATCGGAGCGGCTTCACTCGCGTCACTCGGGATCTGCGACGAGGTCCTCCCCGGGCGGCCCGAGCCCCGGCCGCTTGCCGCGGCCGTCGCCTATCATCTCGCCCGATTGGCGAATGGCGCGCCCGGCGAGGCCCGCCGCGACCGATGGAGGAACAGACGTGGCGAGTGACAAGAGAGCGCGCAAGAAGGAGCACCGCGACGCCGTGCTCGCGCGGAGGGAGGCGCAGCTGCGCAAGCGCCGCCTCGCGCGGGCGGCCGCGGTCGTGTTGGTGCTCGTGCTGATCGTGGGAGCTGCCGTGTTCGCCGGGGCGGGCGGCAACGGCGACAACGAGGCCGACCGCGCAGACCGCGCGGCCGCGACCGAGGAGCCGGCGGAGGCGACGCCCACTCCGCCCGAGGAGGACACCGTCGCGTGCGGCGCCGAGGCCCCCCCGCCCCCGAGCGGGCAGCAGTACAGCGAGGCCGAGCAGGTCCTCGAGGACGGCGTCGACTACCACGCGGTGATCGAGACGTCGTGTGGGCCGATCGAGGTCGACCTCCTGGAGGACAAGGCGCCGATCACCGTCAACAACTTCGTCTTCCTGGCGAAGGAGGGCTTCTACGAAGGCGTGATCTTCCACCGCGTCGAGCCCGCGTTCGTCATCCAGGGAGGTGACCCGACCGGGACGGGCTCGGGGGGGCCGGGCTACGCGTTCGAGGACGAGCTGTGGGCGCGGCCGAAGGACTACGTCTACGGGACGATGTCGATGGCGAACTCGGGGGCGAACACGAACGGCAGCCAGTTCTTCTTCATAGTCCACGAGCCCGAGGGCCAGCCCGCGGGGCTCCCGCCGGCGTTCTCGATGTTCGGCGAGGCGTCGAAGGACTCGTACGAGACGCTCGAGGCGATAAAGGCGATCCCGACCCAGGGGCCGGAGGCCGAGGATCCGAGGAACGCCTCGCGCCCGGTGGAGACGATCTACATCGAGTCCGTAGAGATCATCGAGCGTTAGCTCCGCGCCCTCGGGGGGCGTTGACTACGGACTTATCTAACGGGCACACTGGCTCGATGGGATCGACTGGAGCGTCCACGCCCGCTCCGGGCCCCGAGGTGGACTCGGAGAAGCGCAAGGAGATCTTCAAGCAGAGCTACGCCGAGGTCCTGGCCGCGCTGAAGCATCAGGACGACAAGCTGGGCCGCGCCCTCGCCGCGCAGGCATTCCTAACTGCAGCCGGGATCACGATCTACACCCAGCTCGGCAAGGATTCCACCCTGACCTTCGCGGATCAGGCCCTGACGGCGCCCCTGTTCTTCTTCCTCGCGTTCCTCGTGTCCATCGCTCTCGCTCTCGGGTTCACGTTGTCCGCGATCGGGCCGAGCACGCCCTACAAGAAGAAGGAGCCTCGAGTCACCAGGTCGCTGATCTTCTACGCAGCGATTCGGAACGACGACAAGTGGGACAGCTATCTCAAAGACAAGACTCCCGCCGAGTTGTCCGAGATGCTCGCCGCGAACTTCCACGCGGAAGCGAAGGACCTTGCGAGGAGGGTGAACTACAAGGTCCGCCGCGCCCGTGAAGCGGCAGCGTTCCTCTACTTAGGCCTGACGTCCCTCGCTGTGCTAGGGGTGTTCTCGCAGCCCCGGATCAGCGAGTCCACCCGCTGGGCGATCGCATCAGGCGTTCTTGTGCTTTCGGCCTTGCTGCCCCTGTGGGACTACTTCCACATGGCAAGGCTGCACTTCCCCGAGGATGATCCAGATCAGCGGTCCTACGTCCTGCTCGGCTGCGCGGTCGCCCTTGGGCTCGTCCTCCTCGCCATCGCTCCGTCCTACGAGGCGGAGTGGGCGGCCCTCTCGTATGCGCTCGCGCTCGTGTTGACGTCGAGGTGGGGGTTGCTGAGCTGGGCGTTCGCCCGGAACCTCCTGGGCGGCACGCTCGCGATCGGGTTGGCTATCCTCGCGGTCGTGATCTTTCGACTATGACGTCGTCGTACGCGACGGCCGACCAGCCCCCCTGGAACTCCAGACCACACGCCCATCGGGAATCCGCGCCCACGCGGACGAGCTACGAGGTCGACAAGGACCGGATCGTCCACTGCGAGACGTTCCGCTCGCTGCAGTACAAGACGCAGGTCCAGCCGATCGTCCACAGGAGCGACCGGCACTTCCGCACGAGGCTCAATCACGTCATCGAGGTCGCGCAGATCGCGCGTGGCATCGCCCGATCTGTGGGCGCGGACGAGTTCCTGGCCGAAGCCGTGGCCCTCGCCCACGACCTCGGCCATCCTCCGTTCGGCCATGCCGGCGAGCGGGCGTTGCGCAGGTTGCTCGCGGCTTCGGGCCACGCCGAGTGGAACGCTAACGTCCACTCCCTCGCGGTCGTCGACTCGGTGGAACGGTCGCATATCCGGCACCGCGGCCTCAACCTGACCTGGGCGACGAGGGAAGGCATCGCCCGGCACGCAACTCCCTTCGACGAGCCGGTGTCATTCGGTGAGTTCGCCAAGACGCCGAACGGCGGGATCGAGTGTCAGATCGTGGACGCGGCGGACGTCATCGCATACCTGTCGCACGACGTGGATGACGCTCTTGCCGGCGAGTTCTTCACGATCGACGAGGTGGCGCAGCTGGACCAGCGTCTGGAGGAGTTAGTCGGACGCAGCTACGAGGTGTGGGAGGCGAAGGGGCGCGCCCTGTGGCCGGCGGGAGAGCGCGATGCGCTGCTGAGGAAGTCACTCGTCTCGCGGCTCGTGGCGATGGTCATCGCCTCGACGGCGGAAGAAACCTTGCGCCGCCTCCACGCGCTAGGAGAAGAGACGTCCGACGCCGTCCGCTCCTCGCGCGAACGCGTCGTCGCCTCGGACGAACCGGTCGAGCTGCTGATCCGGCGGCTACTGGAGTTCCTAACCGCCCGCTACTACCGGAGCGACAAGATCGCGCGCGCCGACAACTGGGGCGAAGAGGTCGTCTACCTCCTGTTCAGCTTCCTGATCGATCATCCCGACTACGTCCCGGAGCGGTTCGCGGTCGACGACCCTGCGCTCGCCGTCGCGCACTACCTCATCTCACTCGACGACGTCTCGGCGGGCCGGCTAGCCCAGGAGATCGAAAGCCTCAGCTGATCGGCCCGTCACGGCGCAGCATCTATCCGTGAGGGAATCTGCGCCCGGCGAAGGATGTCGCCGAAGTGGCTCGTAACACCGACGTTCCCGACGAGGACGATCCCCTCCCCCGTACCCTCGACCCTCGCGACGAGCTTGCGCAACGCGCTGATGCCGCCCTCCACGTCGAACCGGTGGAAACGTTCGGCGTCGCCCGGGAAGACGACCCGGCCGTTGCTGCTCGTGGGGCCCCGGTGCATCTGGAGCACCCAGAAGTCGCGGCCGTCGTAAGCCCACTCCATGCGAACGGGCCCGAAGGCCTCTGCCGCGGACTCGAACAGCGCCGTCACGCCCGCTATCACCTCGTCGGGAAGGTCGACCGGAGAGTCGTCTCCCACCATGAAGGCGTCGCCCTCGCCCCGGACTCCCTCGATCGTCAGATTGGCCTCGTCGTCGGACAGAAGTGCTCCCGAGAAAGCCGAGTCGACGCCGTGTTGTGCGAGCACGGCGGATATCGTCGTTCCGTCGGGATCCTCGGCCTCCCACAACGCCACCGGGTCGATCCACCCCTTCTTCGTCGTGAAGTAGCCCGGCACCGGTTCGCGTGGAGCCGTTCGAATCCACGTCTCACCGGTGCCTGTCGCCGAGCCGAACGCGAACGGTGCCAGACGGCGCGTCAGAACGGTCGTATGCGGAACCCGCAGGCCGATCGAGTGCGCCATCAGAAGGCCGAACGTCTTGTCACCGATGAGGCGGCTGAAGTTGTTCGGCCACTCCGTCTGCGGAGCGACGTCTGCATCTCCGACGTCCTCGGCCTCCCACACGATCACGTGCTCTCTCCGCAGACCTCGTCGTATCGGATGGATGCTGAACTCGATCCTCGTAGCGGAGGGGAACGCCGCGAGCCCGGGACAGAACCCGTAGACGATCTCGAGAACGCGATCGGCCTCGGCGACGGTCATCGCCACCGTCCCGTCCTTCTCGACCGCGCGCGGCGTGTCGTCCGGCGAGAACTCACAGACTCCACCGAGGACGACGCCCGACACGCCCCCGTCGTCCACGGCGACGGTCTCGTTGACGATCGTGTGGAGGCCGGATGCAGCCAGCCGTGAGACCCGCTGGAGGACGTCGTCTGCCTCGGTCCGGCCGTAGACGAAGGGATGGCTCTTGGGGTCGCCCGGGTCGAAGCTTCGGATGTTCACCGAGCCCTCGGCGGACCGCTCCAGCAAGAGCTTCACCGCGGCCGCGGCATCCTCGGGACGGACCCCTCCCTGGATGCGGGAGTAACGCACCTCCAGCGAGGCTCCGGGGGCGAAGCTGACGAACTGCGCGACGTTGTGGTCGCGGGCGAGCCGGTCGAGGATCTCGTCCTTGAAGTGGCCTCTGTCCGTGACGTGCACCGTCCCCTGCCGATCGGGCCGCGTACTCTCGCAATTGTCGTCACTGAATCTAGCCACAGCCGTCTTGTAAGACAAAGATCGCACCTAACCTGGGGAAACCGGCGGTCGGGAAGCAGCATCCGCCGGGGGTACGACACTTTTCCTCATCGGGCGACAGGCCTCGCCCGCGAGACGTGGAGGTGACGGTATGGACTGTCCGGTCGACGGGAGCGAGCTGCGGATCGCCGATCGCAGCGGCGTCGAGATCGACTACTGCCCGAAGTGCCGGGGCGTGTGGCTCGACCGCGGCGAGCTCGACAAGATCATCGACCGCACCGGAGCGTTCGACGAGAGCTACGAGTACGCGAAGAAGCACAACCCCGAGAGCAAGAAGCTTCCCAAGAAGAAGCCGAAGAGCTTCCTGAAGGACCTGCTCGAGTTCGACTGACCGGTCTTACGAGCGCGGAAGAGGGGGGCCGTCCAGCCCCCCTCTTCTCGTCGTAGGTGCCGAGCTCAGTCGTCCGGGTCGATCGAGACGAGGCAGTTGGAGGCAGGCGGCGACGGAACGCCGACGCCGAAGACACACGACTCGCCGCCGCTGCTGCCGGCGATCGGAAGCCACACGGTGCGCGAGCTGCCGTCGCCGTCGAGCTCGTACGTGACGCTCACGTTCTGCCCGGCGTCCGCGTACTCGTACCGGAGCAAGATCGCGAGACACCCGGTGTGGCATGCGGATCCGGACGTCACCACCTCGGGCATCGGTGCCAGCGGCCCGGTCGAGATGTCGCGGCAAACCTCGACGTAGATCGATGGGACCCTCACCGGGGCCCCCGCTACGGTCACCGTGAGGCCCGGCTGCTCACGGCGCGTGCAGATGTCGGCTTGGGCCGGCGACGGGCCGAGCACGAGCATGCTCGACGCGATCACACCGCAAGCGAACAGAGACCGGACGACCGGCCGCCTTGTCGTCTTCCCCACTTCGTACCTCCTCTACGAGAATCCGTCCGACGTAAGCGATACGAGCGAGGGGGCCGCCTCCTTACGCGCACGGGGAAAGGCGCGGGTTGCGCCGTCCCGTCGAGGGGGTACGAATCTGGAGGCATCGAGGGAAAGGCAACGACATGAGAAAGATCATCCCGGCCGTCCTGGCCGTAGCGGCGGCGGCATCGCTCGGTGGCACCGTCCTCGCCCACGCGTACTCGGCCCCCAGCACCACGAGCCTTCGCTACGACGAGGACGGCGGAGAGTTCCGCGGCCGCGTAGCCTCGCCGCGCCGCTCGTGCGAGGACAGCCGCAAGATCAAGCTCGTCAAGCACACCTCTTCGGGCAACGACGTCGTCGGGCGGACGCGCTCGAACAGCAAGGGCCGCTGGAGCATCGAGAAGGAGAACGCGAGCGGCGCGTACAGCGCGATCGTCGTTCGCCGCGATCGCACGCCGCCCGGCCACGTCCACGCGTGCCAGCGCGGGACCTCCGGCACCGTCACCGTCGACCCGTAGCGAGGGGCGCGCGGAGGAGGGGCCCTAGCGGACCCCCCCTCTCATCCCCACCTAGCTCGACCTCCGCCGACAGCGCCGCCTCCGCTGCAGCTCGACCGACGGACTTCCGCCCCCGGGCCCGGGGTGAAGATCGTTCCGCCAAACCCCACCGCTTCTGCCTGGCCACCGGCCCGAGCCCCGCCGTCGTCGCTGGCACCTGAGATACGGCCGGAAGGGGCGCTTCCTTACGCGGACCCGAAAAAAAATCCCCCGATCGGAGGAGGTAGCGGCGGGGGCCGAGAATCCATCCTCACGATCGAGCAGGGGCGAAGAAGGGCGGGACCATGAGGCGTAGGACGGTAGCGGGGGCGGTGGTCGCGGCGGCGGTCACGGTGGGTTCGCTTACGAGCGGGGCGGTCGCCCACGACTACACAGGGTGGTCCGCCACGCTGATCGGATACGACTCCGACAAGGGCCGGTTCTTCGGGCGCGTGGGCTCCACCGTGGAGAACTGCGCGATCGACCGCCGCGTCAAGGTCCGCAAGCACACCTCGGCCGGTTTCAAGGTCGTCGGACGGACTCGCTCGAATGCCGAGGGCCGGTGGCGGCTGTCCAAGCCGAACGCGAAGGGGACGTACTCCGCGGTCGTCGTCAAGCGCTCGACCACCTCGTCGGAACACGAGCACGACTGCCGGCGCGGGGGCTCCGCCAGCGTCACGGTCGACTAGGGGCAGCCGGCGTCTCCTCCGTCACCGACCGGCGGATGCGCTCGAACCTCTGGAGCGACGCGGGCGTCCCGAGCTCCGCGCGGTCACCGGGGTTCTCCCAGTAGTGGCGCAGCGTGGCGACGAGCGCTCGGTGATCCGCCTCCAGCCCCCGCACCGGGTACGCCGCGTCGGGCCCCGGGTGCGTCTCGAACGTCTCCTTCAAGCGATCCAGGAAGCCCTTCTCCACCTCGGTGGGATCCGCCGCCGCCATGGCGATGGCCGTTCCTCCCCCCGCTTCCATCAAGCCGACGTCGGCCACGGCGCTCCACGGCAGGTACGTGACGGAGCTCGGGAACCTGCCGGCGATCCCCTGCGGCGTCAGGGCGAGGAGGGGGCCGACGCGAAGCCGCGCCAGCGGCCCTACGAACCACGGCGTGACCGCGACCATGGTGATCGCCGTCCCCTTGTAGAAGATGTCGAGCTCGCTCCAGCGCGAGGCGAACCAGACCGTGACCGCGCTCCACAGGAGGGCCCCGCCGGCGACGGCCAGCCTCGTCGCCCACTTCCGGTAAGTGAAGAGCAGGGCCCGGCCTCGTTCACCGTCGTCGATCAAGACCGGAAGACGTTCGGGACGGCTCAGGAACTGCGGCACGAGGGCGAGGAACCCCGCGGCCGCGACGAGGCAGACCGCGGCGGCGTCGAGGTGCGGGCCGAGGACGAGGGCCACGCCCGCGCCCACGACTCCGGCGAGACCTAGGAGGACGCAGGTGGCGAGGCCGTAGACGTCGAGGCCCTGCGGGTCCTTCCAGGGCCGGAACGGCCGCACGAAGCCGGACCGGCGCACCGTCAGCGCGTGGAAGAACGCGGCGATCGCCGTCACGAGGACGATGAACCCGAGGGTCCGGTTGGTCCAGCCGGCGGCGTCCTCGACCACCGCGGCCCCCCACGGGACCAGGAAGGAGACGACCGCCCAAGCCAGCCATGCACGCCGGCGCGTCCTCCACCACGCGAGAAGGAACGGGAAGAACGCTAGGAACCCGAAGCTGACCAGCGGCACGGCGACCCACCAGGTGCGCGCCCACCACCAGCGGACCGTCGTCCGCACGCCCGCCACGGGGCCGCTCCTACGAAGCGGGCTTCAGTGGCGCGAGCGAGAGGTCCAGGCGCTTGAAGCCGCCCGCCCCCGGGAAGTTCACCGTCGCCTCCACGCCCACGCTGGAACGCGCTATCTCCACGATCGTCCCTCTACCCCATTTCGCGTGCTCGACCTCCTGGCCGACGGTGAACGCGGACGGGTCGCCCAGCTCCCGTTCCCGGCGCGAGCGCGGGAGCGTCACGGTCCCGGACGTCGCCGAGGGCTTGCGCTGGTTCGCCTGGTTCACGAGCTCCGCAGGGATCTCGGCGAGGAACCGTGACGCGGGGTTGTAGTTGAGGTTGCCCCACAGGCTGCGCGACCACGCGTTCAGCAGGTAGAGGCGCTCGCGCGCTCGCGTGATCCCGACGTAGCAGAGCCGGCGCTCCTCCTCGAGCTGGTCCGGGTCGCCGAGGGACCGAAGGTGCGGGAAGACGCCGTCCTCCATCCCGATCATGAACACGACGGGGAACTCGAGGCCCTTCGCGTTGTGGAGCGTCATGAACGTGACGCCCGCCTCCTCGCCCTCGACGGTGTCCGTGTCGGTGATCAGCGCGAGCTGCTCGAGGAACCCCGTCAGCCCCTCTGCGGTCCTCGGGCCCTCGTCGAACTCCTTCGCGACGCCGGCGAGCTCACGCAGGTTCTCCTGGCGCGACAGCGACTCGAACGTCCGCTCGGACTTCAGCTCGTCCATGTAGCCGGTGATCTCCCACGCGGTCTCGACGACCTCCGCGACCGGTCTCCCGCTCTCGGCCGTCGCCCGGATCCTCTCGAACAGCCGCGCCGCCTCGAGGACGCCGCCGATCGCGCGCTTGTTGAGCTCGGGGACCTCCTCGGCGCGGTCGAATGCCTCCCCGAGCGAGATGCCCTGCGACTGCGCGAAAGCCGTCATGCGGCCGAGCGTCGTGTCGCCGATGCCGCGGCGCGGCGCCTGCGCGGCCCGCGCGACGCTGACGGCGTCCGACGGGTTCATCGCCGCCCGCAGCCACGCGAGGAGGTCCTTCACCTCTTTGCGCTCGTAGAACCGCACCCCGCCGACGACGCGGTAGGCGAGCTCTTCCTTCGAGAACATCTCCTCGAGCACGCGCGACTGCGCGTTCGTCCGGTAGAAGACCGCCATGTCCGCGAGCGCGTAGCCGTGGTCCTTCAGCCGGGCGACCTCGCGCGCCACCCACAGCCCCTCGTCGTGCTCGTTCTGCGCGTGGTAGCGCGTGATGAGGTCGCCGCCGCTGGTCTCGGTCCACAGCGACTTGGGCTTGCGCATCGCGTTGTTCTCGATGACCGCGTTCGCCGCGTTGAGGATCGTCTCCGTCGAGCGGTAGTTCTGCTCTAGCGTGATCACGTGCGCCTCGGGCCAGTCCCGCTCGAAGTCGAGCAGGTTCTTGATCGTCGCGCCGCGGAACGCGTAGATTCCCTGGTCGGCGTCCCCGACGACGAAGATGTTGCGGTGCTTCCCGGCGAGCAGCGTCGCCAGTCTCGCTTGCGCGTGGTTCGTGTCCTGGAACTCGTCGACGAGCACGTGCTCGAAGCGCGTCTGGTACTCGCCCAGCGCTTCCTCGAACTTGTCGAAGACCTCGACGCACCTGAAGATCAGGTCGTCGAAGTCCATCGCCGAGCACTCGTTCAGCCGCCGCTGGTACTCGACGTAGATCTTCGCGACGGTCCGCTCCCACGGGTTGGAGGCGAAGTCCTGGAAGAACCCCGCGTCGACGAGCTTGTTCTTCGCGTCCGAGATCGCCGCGGCGACGGCGCGCGGCGGCATCCTCTTCTCGTCGACGTTCAGCTCCTTGTAGCAGAGCTTCAGCAGACGGGCGCTGTCGGCCGAGTCGTAGATCGAGAACGACGAGCGGAGGCCGAGCCGCGGCGCCTCCCTCCTGAGGATCCGCACGCACGCGGAGTGGAACGTCGACACCCACATCTTCTCGGCGACGGAGCCGACGAGGGCCGCGACGCGCTCCTTCATCTCGCCGGCGGCCTTGTTCGTGAACGTGATCGCGATGATCGACCACGGCGACGTCCCCTCGGCGATCAGGTGCGCGATCCGGTGCGTGAGCACGCGCGTCTTGCCCGAGCCGGCCCCCGCGACCACCAGCACGGGCCCGCCGGGGTGCGTCACGGCCTCCTTCTGGACGGGGTTGAGGCCGGAGAGGTAGTCGAGTGTCATCCCTGTGATTATCTGCCCGCACGGAGCGCTCTGAGACGGCCGGTGAGGTTCGCGACCCCCCGGCGCTCCTCGGGCGTGAGGCCGGCGGCCAGGTAGACACCCGCGTAGACGATCGTGCCGAGGATCCCCGTCGCCAGGAGGTCGGCGATGCCCCCCGCCGCAAGGGCGGCGTGGACGGCCCACATCGCCGCCGCCGCGGCGAGCGACGGGACGACGAGCCGGGCGTAGTGCCGGTCGTACGGCTGGATGTGGACGAACCGGCGGACGAGCGCGAGCCGGGCCCACTTCGAGAGCGCGAACGTCACCGCGTTCGCGACGGCGGCCCCCTCCATCCCGTAGCGGGGGCAGAGCCAGAAGGCGAGCGCGAGGTTCAGCACGAGCGACGCGCCGTAGACGACCAGGTCCCAACCCGTCCTCCCGACCATGATCAGCACGAAGCCGACGCTGCCGGTCGCGATGTTCACGAACTGCCCCGCGAGCAAGATCAGCAGCGCGGCCTGGCCGCCGGTGAATCCGGAGCCGAAAATCCGCAGCGCCGCGTCGGGCGCGACGACGAGCAGGAGGAACAACGGCATCGTCGCCGCGATCGTCCAGCGGGTCAGCGCCTTGAACAGCTTGTCGAGCCGCTGCGTCTCACCGCGGTTGTGCAGGTCGGCGACGAACGGGCTGAACATCAGGCTCACCGACGTGAGGAACAGCACGATGACCTGCCCTGCGCGCAGCGCGGCCGAGTACACGCCGATCTCGCCCGCGCCGGCGTAGCGCGTGAGCACGAACAAATCCGTCCAGAACAGCAGCTGCGAGAACAAGGCGGCCGGCGCGCGGGGGCCGGCGTAACGGGCAAGGCGCCCGAGCGCCCCCGGCTCCATCGGCGCAGGCTCCCACCCGCGGCTCTCGCGCCTCCAGAAGTACGCCGCGGCAAAGGTCGCCAGCACCCACGACGCGGAGTACGCGGCGACTGCCATCCATGCGGTCTCCGAGAGCCGCCACCCGAGCAGCATCAGCACCACCCACAGCACCGGCTGGCCGGCCCAGAAGACGTAGAGCGTGTAGCGCATGATCTTCAGCCCCCGCGTGGCCGACAGCCACACGTTCGCAAGCGCGAGGAACGGGAGCCCCGCGGCCCCCGCCTGCACCACCCACCGCCCGGTCTCGCCGTCGATCGAGAACAGCGCACGGACGCCGGACGCGACCGCAACGGCGGCCACGGCGACGATCGAGCTGACGATCGCCGCGATCAGAGCCGCGCGTGCAACCGGGACCCGGATGCGGTCGTACCGTCCGACGCCCACCTCGACCGCGACGTCGCGCAGCACCGCCATGTCCATCCCGGCGCGCGTCGCGAACGACGCGACGAAGGCGGCCTGCGTGACGACGGTGACGACGCCGAACGCCTCGCGGCCCAGGACGTTCGAGATCAGCAGGTTCGACGCGAGCGTCGCGACCGCAGCGACTGCGATGCCGGCGACGTTCTGCGACGTGCCCGACAGGATGTTGCGGTAGTCAGCGCCAGACGGTTGCTCGGGTTGTGGAGCCTCGGGAGGGCTCGTTACTCCCATTCGATGGTGCCGGGCGGCTTCGACGTGATGTCGTAGACGACCCGGTTGATCCCGGGCACCTCGCCCACCACGCGGCTCGAGATCCGCTCGAGCAGGTCGTACGGAAGGCGCGCCCAGTCCGCCGTCATCGCGTCCTCGCTGGTGACGGCGCGCAGCACGATCGGATAGCCGTACGTCCTCTCGTCGCCCATGACGCCGACGGACCGCACGCACGGGAGGACCGCGAACGACTGCCAGATCTCGCGCAGCATGCCGGCCCTCTTGATCTCCTCGACGACGATCGCGTCCGCCGCTCGCAGCAGCTCGAGCCTCTCCGGTGTGATGTCGCCGATGATCCGCACCGCGAGGCCCGGCCCCGGGAACGGCTGGCGCCAGACGATCTCCTCGGGCAGCCCGAGCTCCTCGCCGACGTGCCGGACCTCGTCCTTGAAGAGGTTCCGGAGCGGCTCGACGAGCTCGAACTTCATGTCGTCGGGGAGGCCCCCTACGTTGTGGTGGCTCTTGATCTTCGCCGCGTCCTTCGTGCCGGACTCGATCACGTCGGGGTAGAGCGTCCCCTGCACGAGGAAGCGCGCGTCGCCGAGCTCGTCGCGTGCGACCTCCTCGAACACGCGGATGAACGTCTCGCCGATGATCTTCCGCTTGGTCTCGGGGTCGGTGACGCCGGCCAGCCGCTCGAGGAAGCGGTCGGCGGCCTTCACGTGGATCAGGTCGATCTTCAGGTGGCGCCGGAACGTGTCCTCGACCTGCTCGGCCTCGCCCGCGCGCAGCAGGCCGTGGTCGACGAACACGCACGTGAGCTGGTCGCCGACCGCACGGTGCACGAGCGCGGCGGCGACGGACGAGTCGACGCCGCCGGAGAGGCCGCAGACGATCCGCTCGTTCCCCACCTGGGCGCGCACGGCCTCGATCCCGGCCTCGATGATCGAAGTCATCGTCCAGCCCGGCAGCAGGTCGCACGCGTCGTACAGGAAGTTCTTCAGCAGAGCGGTGCCCCACGGCGTGTGCGCGACCTCGGGATGGAACTGGACGCCGTACAGGCCGCGCGAGGGATCCTCGAACGCCGCCACGGGCGAGGCGGGCGTCGAGGCCGTCGGGCGGAACCCCTCGGGCGGCGCGACGACCGCGTCGTTGTGGCTCATCCAGACCGTCTGCTCGACGGGGAGCTCCTGGAACAGCACCGACTGCGGCGCCTTCACGTCGAGGTCGGTCTTCCCGAACTCCGCGACCCCGGTGCGGGCGACGTCGCCGCCGAGCGCCTGCGCCATCGCCTGCTGCCCGTAACAGATGCCGAGCACGGGGACCTCGAGGTCGAACAGCGCGGGGTTCACCTCGGGGGCGCCGGGCTGGTGCACGGACTTCGGCCCCCCCGACAGGCTGAGGCCGGCGGGCTTGCGCGCGGCTATCTCCTCGACGGGAGCGTCGTGCGGGACGATCTGGGAGTAGACGTGGCACTCGCGGACGCGGCGCGCGATCAGCTGTGCGTACTGCGCGCCGTAGTCGAGGACGAGGACGGGAGGGTGGTCGCTGCTACCGGGGGCTTGTGCCATGACGCACTCTAACGCGAGCGCCTCCGGGCCTCGGGTTTTCGCGCCTCCATCTTTGGCTCGTGCCATGACGCACGCAGACTTCTAGCGCGAGCGCCTCCGGGCCTCGGGTTTTCGCGCCTCGATGACGACGCTGAGGTCGTCCTCGTCACGTGCGACTCCGTGGTCCTCCAGGCCCGCCTTCTTCGCGAGCTTCCGCACCCTGGCCGGGAGGTCGTGCGACAGCTCGAGCAGGAGCCACCCGCCCGGCTTCAGCCACTCGACGGATTCCTCGACCGCGCGCCGCATCAGCCCGAGGCCGTCGAAGGACTCGTCTGTGAGCGTGTAGATCGGCTCGAACTCGCGCACCTCGGCCGGAAGGTCCTCCACCTCGTCGAGCGGCACGTACGGGACGTGTCCGGTGATCAGGTCGACGTTCCCGCGGAGACGCGCCGGGATCGCGTCGTACATGTCGCTCTTCTTGAACCGCACGTTGTCGAGACCGAGACGGCGTGCGTTCTCGCGGCCCTGCGCCAGTCCCTCGGTGGAGATGTCGGCGCCCCAGACCTCCGCGGTAGGCAGCTCGTCCGCCAGCGCCAGCGCGATCGGGCCCGCGCCCGTGCACACGTCGACGATCACGGGGCTCTTGCGGCGGCGGAGCTTGCGCAGAGCGCGCGTGACCGTGAGCTCGGACGAGGGCCGCGGCACGAACGCGCCCGGACGGACCATCAGGTCGAGCCCCCAGAACTCGATCCGGCCGGTCAGGAACGGGAACGGCTCGCCGCCGGCGCGGCGCGCCACGAGCGACAGATAGCGCTCGCGCGTGCGGCGGGGGACGTCGGGATCGGCCTCGTCGAGGTCGTCGGACGAGACGTCCAGGCACAGCGCGAGGAGGTCGCGCGCCTCGCGTGCGTTGTCGTGGTCTTCGAAGATGTGGGTGCTGTCGCTGAGGACGCGGGTCCCGAGCGCCAACAGCTCGGGGATCGTCTTGGGCTCACTCATGGAGCCGCATGGTACGCCCGCGCTAGCGCGCCGGCTCTACGTCCGCCTCGGGCTCTTCGGGAACCGGGATCGTCGGGCGCTCGAGCTCGGTAGAGAGCACGATCGTCGTGCGCGTACGCGCGACGCCTCTGATCGACCGGATGCGCCGGAGCAGCTTCTCGAGGTCCTTGTTCGTCGCCGTGCGGATCTTGATGAGATAGCAGTCCTGCCCCGCGATGCGATGGAACTCGAGCACGTCGGGCTCGTCGCAGATGCGCGCGACGATCGGGTCGTCGGCGGCGAACTCCGTCCCTTCCGAGAGGGTGACGAGAGCGAACGCGACGTGCGGCCTGCCGAGAGCCTCGGCGTCGAGCATCACCGTGTAGCCCGAGATGATCCCGCGCTGCTCGAGCTTGCGGACGCGCTCGTGGACCGCCGGCCCGGAGAGGCCGACCTCCTTCGCGATCGCGGCGTGCGACATCCGGCCGTCCTCACGGAGGAACCGGAGGATCCGGCGGTCGATCGGGTCGAGGCCGGCAGCCATCGGCTACCGGCCTCGCCTTACCGACCGGGCCGGCCGCACCCGAGCGGGACGGGGGGGAACCCACCCGGGGGCCAGCCCTGGATCGAGCTTGTGGATCAGTGGAGAGATGTTCATCTGGTTGCCTCTTCTCGTTCGTGGTTCGTTGCCGCTCGCCCGGGTGGATTGCCCCTCCCGGGCGAGCGGTGCGTCAGGAGCGTTACGCCCTGTCGCGGCGGTGGAGCGCCCAATCGTCGGCGTCACGGGTGTTCCGGCCGTACCGGAACGCAAGAACCTCAAAGCCCACGACACCTGCAGCGAAGATTGCAAAGGCCTCGACCATTTTTACCACCAACTTCCTAAGTCGTTTCCGCTTCCTTCAAAAGGAAGGATAGCACAGCCATCGGCAGTCTAGCAACAAATCCTTAGCGGAATTGGCAAAATGCCTAGGTTTATTTGGGGGCTGAAGGCGATACCTTTCGTATCTTCGGGAAGTGGGTGGTGCGGGGGCCGCGAGAAGGGCCGGACGAAGGCCCGGCCCCCTCTAGTGCTTACGTATCGTAAGAGCTACGCGCCCATCCCCAGTCGCTGCGACTGCTGGAGCGCCTTGCCCTCGGTCTTCAGGGCCGGAGCGACCATGACCTCGGCCTTCTGGAACTCCTTGATGTTGGCGTAGCCGCACGTCGCCAGGCTCGTGCGCAGCGCCCCGAAGAGGTTGAGCCGCCCGTCGTTCTCGTGCGCCGGCCCGACGAGCACCTCCTCGAGCGTCCCGAGCGTCGAGGTCTTGACGCGGGCACCCCGCGGCAGCGTCGGGTGGAACGTCGCCATCCCCCAGTGGTAGCCGCGCCCGGGGGCCTCTGCGGCCGTCGCCAGCGGGGAGCCGATCATCACCGCGTCGGCGCCGCACGCGATCGCCTTCGCGATGTCGCCGCCCGTGCGCATCCCGCCGTCTGCGATCACGTGGCAGTAGCGCCCCGTCTCGTCGAGGTGGCGGATCCGGGCGCCCGCCGCGTCCGCGATCGCCGTGGCCTGCGGGACGCCGAGCCCGAGCACTCCACGGGTCGTGCACGCGGCTCCGGGGCCGACACCGACGAGGACGCCCATCGCTCCCGTGCGCATGAGGTGCAGGGCCGTCGAGTACGACGCACACCCGCCGACGATCACCGGCAGCTCGTACGTCGAGATGAAGCGCTTGAGGTTGAGCGGCTCGGTGCGGGTCGACACGTGCTCGGCGGACACGACCGTGCCCTGGATCACGAGGATGTCGAGCTCGGCCTCGAGCGCGATCTTGTTCCACTGCTCGACCTTCTGGGGGGTGAGCGAGGCGGCGGCGGTGACGCCGCCCTCCTTGATCTCGCGGATCCGCTTGTAGATCAACTCTTCCTGGACGGGCGCGCGGTAGATCTCCTGCATCCGCGCAGTCGCCTTGTCGCCCGGCAGCTCGGCGATCTCGGCGAGGAGCGAGTCGGCGTCCTCGTAGCGGGTCCACAGACCTTCGAGGTTGAGCACGGCAAGGCCGCCCAGGCGGCCGATCGCAACGGCGCTCTGCGGCGAGACCACGCCGTCCATGGCGGAGGCGAGCAGGGGGAGCTCGAAGCGGAACGCGTCGATCTCCCAGGAGATGTCGACGTCGTCGGGGTCCCGCGTCCTGCGGGAGGGGACGATTGCGATGTCGTCGAAGCCGTAGGCCCGGCGCCCCGACTTCCCGATGCCGATCTCTATCTCCACTGTCTCTCCTCACTCGCGAGCTTTGCTTACTCAACCTATCTTCCGGCCGCGCATTCCACCCGGTGCGGGGGCCGCGATTCCTTCGCGCTCCCCGCGGGTTCGCAAGGGGGCCGCGCGGGCGGCAAGTCCCTCCACCGGGGGGGCTGTGACGGTCGTCATCGACGGGCCGCCCTCCACCGGGGTCCGCTTGCAGGTGGTAGCGTGTCGGCTTCGGGAGCGGGCAGCTCCCCCGCCCGCGACAGCGGGCGAAGCACAGGCGGGTCCAGAACGGGCCCGGGAGCGGCGGGCCGTCGATGCGCCCGCCCCGGTGGACACGGTGGCTCGAGTGAGCCGCCGGCGGCGACTCATGGAGGTAGAGACGATGGAACGTCTGAACTTCGGCGCGCGGGCGCGCCGTAGGGCGCGGCTCAGGCGGGCGAGCCGGTGGATGGCGGCGGCGAGCGTGGTGGCGATGGTCTTGGGCGTGCCGGGCTCGAACGTGGGCGCCGACATGCTGGGGCGGCTCGGGCTCGACAGGGGCCAGCTCGAGGGCATCGAGACGACCGAGAGCGCCGCAGGCCTCATGAAGTTCCGCGGAGCGACATTCCAGATCCGCCCGGTGGAGAAGCCGTCCCCGTCTCCCGAGCCCGAGGCGGAGGCGGAGGCCGCTGCGCCGGCAGCACCCGCCGGATCGATCGCCGAGATCATCTACAACGCGGCCGCGGAGTTCGGGATAAGCGGCGACTACCTCCTCGGGGTCGCGTCGTGCGAGTCCGGCCTCAACCCGGGCGCTGCGAACCCCGCGGGCTACTACGGCCTCTTCCAGTTCGGGTCGGGCACCTGGGCGACGGAGGGCTACGGGTCGATCTACGACCCCGTGGCCCAGGCGCGGACGGCGGCGCGGATGCTGGCCGAGGGCCAGGCGAGCCGCTGGCCGAACTGCGCCTGACCGCGAATAGTTCTCGAGTTCGTGGTGGAAGCAGTCACAGGAACCAGCGGACCCCGGCAATAGGTTCTACGCTGTAGCAAGTTCCGGGAAGGCCCTTGGCCCCTTTGTGGGGCGCTGGGGCCTTTCCATTTTCGCGGGCTAGGCGAGCGGATCGACCTCGTGCAGCGTCATGAGGCGAGAGCACATCGCCTCCTGCTCCCCATCGGCTTCTCCCTCGACGACGCGCCGGATCAGGCGCGTGTACAGGTCGGCCACCTGCACCATGTCCACGTACCGCGAGTCGACGAACGTGATGTCTCCGACTGGTTGCAGCGATCGATTCGCCCTCAGGTCCTCTTCCAGGTCCGTGCGCTGTCGGACGTTCATGCTCCAGCGGTCCAGAACGAAGTCCACATGAGGTCCCCATGGACGCTTCGCCTTGTGCCGCTCCAGGAGCAGCCGTAGCTGAAGCTGCCTGAATGCAGTTGACTGCCCCGAGAACGACAGGTACCGACCACCGCGACGGACGTATCTCTCCTTGCGCAACCAGTGTCCCGTCGCGGTCGCATCTCCGGCGGCGACGAGATCGGCGAAGAACCCCAGCAGCGCCCTCGTGACAGGCGTAAACCTGTCCTTGAGGAGCGCGCCCGTGTCCTTCAGCTCCTTCGATACCCCATGGTGGTAGCGAAACGCAGTGAGGTGGCGCTGCACAGCGCGCATCGCCTCATCGGAGAGGTGGATCGCCGCCAGTATGTAGGTGGGGTTCGAGCCGACGGTGCCGCGGGCGCCGGGATCCCCCGACTCGTCGACAAAGATGAAGTCCGGCCTGTGCGCCACGGCCGGAACGCTAGGCCTATAAGAAGCCTCCGTTGGTGACGGCCGCCGCACTTGCCGCCCAAGCCCTAGGCCTCCATCCGCGGGAGCTCTGGCCCCGGGGCCCCCGCGGGCAGCTCCGGCTCCACCCGGCGGTCCCGGCCCGCGAGCAGCATGATCGCGGCCGCCGCGGTTCCGATGGCGCCGCAGGCGAGCCACGCGCCGTTCGGCGACGCGGCGAACGCGCGGGCGCCCACGCTCGGGGCGAGGATCAGCCCCAGCGACCACGTCAGCCCCCACGCGCCCATGTACCTCCCGCGCATGTGGTCGGGGGCGAGGGCGGCGACGTAGGCGGACGACACGGGCGCGTCGACGACCTCTCCGATCGTCCAGAGCACTACGGTCGCGGCGAGAGGCAGCATCGACCCCGCGAACGCCGTGAGAGCGAAACCCAGCCCGGTCACGCCGAAGCCGAACGCGATCACCCGCCGCGCGTTCAGGCGTTGCGTGACCGACGCGATCGGCAGCTCGATGAACACGATCAGCAGCCCGTTCAGCGACACCAGCAGGCCGTAGTCTGACGTCGAGAGCCCCTCTGCCTTGACGTGCAGCGCGAGCACCGACATCGACTGCAGGTAGACGTAGGTGATCCCGGTCGACGCGACCAGGAAGGCGACGAACGCGCGGTCGCGCAGCATCGGCGCGAGCGCTCCCCCCGCCGCAGCCGTGTCGGTCGGAGCCGGCGCCCCCTTCGGAAGCGTCACGAGAGCCACTGTCCCGAAGACGAGCGAGGTCGCGGCGTCGCCGACGAACAGCCAGAAGAACGATCGGTCGGCGAGGAACCCCGCCGCGGCCGGTCCGAGCGCGAATCCCGCGTTGACCGCCAGCCTCCACACCGCGAACGCCGCCACGCGCTGGTCCGGCGGCACGAGGTCCGCGAGCAGCGCGCTCGTCGCCGGCCGGTACAGCTCGGCGGCGAGGCCGATCAGGCCGACGCACGCGGTGATGGGGCCGAGCCCCCGCACCTGAGACAGCAGCAGCATCGCGGCCGCCGACGAGTACATCGACAGCACGATCGTCTCGCGGCGGCCGATGCGGTCGGTGAGATAGCCGCCGATCCCAGAGGCGGCGAGGTGGCCCACGCCGTAGGCCGCGACGGCCGTCCCCGCCGCCGCTGCCGAGTAGCCCTCGCCGGTCAGGTACAGGATCAGGAAGACCGAGACGAAGCTCCCGAAGCGGTTCACGAAGGCGCCGCCGCAGACGATCCACGCGGTGCGCGGAAGGTCGCGGAGGTTCTCGCGCAGGCTACGGACCGGCTCGCTCATGGCGAGAAGTGAACCAGCCGCGCGCCGGCGCCGGACGCGGCCCCCGCGAAGAGCGCAATACGGCGACAGACGCGAAACGGCCCCGCTGCATGGCGGGGCCGTCTGCGGAACCTGAAGACCGTTACTTCTTGGGGACCTTGTAGGTCGTCGCCTGCGCCGCGGCGTCGAGGATCGTCGTGGCGGTGAGCGACCGCTCGGCCTTGTGCAGGGCCCAGCAGATCTGGCACCCGCTGGCGGCAGCGCCGCTCGTGCCGCCGGCGATGAGCGATCCCGGCTTCGCCTTGAGGTCGGCCATCGGGACCTCGAAGGCGAACGTCCCGCCCGCAACGTCGAACGCACCGGTGTAGTAGGCGATCGCGGTGCAGTTGTTGAGGGTCACGGGGATCGTCGTGTCGCTCGCACACTGCTCGACGCGGAAGTGGCCGGCGGTGTCAACCTTGCCGACGCGCTCGGTGCCGTTCTGAGCGATCGCGTCGGGCTTGCCGATGTCGACGCTCTTGACAGTCATGCGGTACTGCTCGCCGTCGACGGAGAAGTGCCACATGAAGCGGGCGGCCTCGGGAAGGCTTCCGGGAGCCGGCATCGACGCGTGCGTGACCTTGAACTCGATGTCCTTGCCGACGCGGGCGATCTCGCCCTTGAGGAGGTCCACGCCGGCCGCGCCCGCACCCGCAACGAGGTTCCCGTTGACCGCGACGTCGTCGGCCGCGTCTTCCCAGACGGCGACGGGGGCGCCCGCGCCGGCTGAGCCGGCGAGGCCGAGCGAGAGCCCGGCCGCTACGAGCAGAGCGATTCCCTTGCGCATCGAGGTTCCTCCTGGAGTAGTCGTTGGGGCGGGAGGTTCACCCCGGCGCACGCGATTCCTGCGGGGCCGTCGCCGAAGGCGACGACACCCCGCGCCGGAAATGTCCCCATCGGGCGGGATCGCTTGCGATCCCGCTAGGACAAACGCGGCTAGCGCGCCTTCAGGAAGAAGTGCTCGTGCCCCGGCTCCGTCGGCCAGTCCCCTATCGCCTTCCAGTACTCGCGCACGGAGTCGGGGGCCTCCTCGACCGGGATCTCCGAGAAGCCGAAGTGGCTGTAGAAGCGGATGCGATCGTCGTGGCAGCAGAGATACATCGTCCCCCCGCGGCTGTTCATCGCGGCCTGCATCAGCCCCCTGCCGATGCCCTCCTCGCGGCGGCCCTCCTTCACCAGCACGCCGTCGACGACGAGCGTGTTCGGCTCGACCTCGACGAGGCGGAGCGCCCCCACGACGCCGCCGTCGCGCGCGATGAACGCGGTGCCCTTGGTGAGGTCGTGGTCGCCACCCCACCCGTATTCCTCGTACAGGGCTTCTACGTCGGCCCGGTCGTGCCGGGTCGCCCTCGTGATGAACATCGAATCAGCTCACTCCCTGAAGGTCTCTGGCCGCGTCGCGCAATTCTTCCAGGACCGCCTCCGGCACCGTCACACCGTGCTTGCCTCCGGGAAGCCCCCGGTCCGGGCGCATGTCGCCGTGGTAGTCGCTGCCGCCCGACACGATCAGGCCCTTGGCGCGGCCCAGCGCGCGGTACGGCTCCTGCTCCACGTCCGGCAGGTCACCGTGATAGCCCTCGATCCCGCGCAGACCCGCCGCGACCAGATCGTCGACGAACGCCTCGAGCTGCTCGATCGGCAGCTTGAGCGTGAACGGGTGCGCGAGCACGGGGACGACGCCGGAGCGCACCATCAGCTCCGTCGCCTCGACCGGCGAGTACAGCTTGCGCGTGAGGTACGCCTTCGCGCCCTTCGCCAGGTACTCGTCGAAGGCGGTCTGGTAGTCGGGGACCGCACCGTGGCGCACGAGGACGGCGGCGAAGTGCGGGCGCCCGATCTGCGAGCCCGGCCCCCCCGCCTCGTTCTCGACCTCCTCGAACGTCACCGGGATGCCCAGCTCGTTGAGGCGCTCGACGATCAGGTGGTTGCGGTTCGCCCGCGCGCTCTGCAGCTCGGCGAGCGCCGCGCTCAGGGGGTTGTCGCCGGCCGGGATGAAGTAACCGAGCAGGTGCATCGTCGGCCGGCCGTCGGGGGTGAGCCCGCGCGCCTCGAGGTCCTCCACGTCGCAGGAGATCTCGACGCCGCGCACGACCTCGACGCCGTACTCGCGTCCGGCCGCCACGGCCTCGTCGCAGCCGCTGTCGTTGTCGTGGTCGGTGACGGCGATCGCGGTGAGGCGCGCGGCCGCCGCCTTCGCCACCAGCTCGGACGGCGAGTCGCCGCCGTCCGAGACGGTGGTGTGGGCGTGGAGATCTATCAACGGCGCGTTGAAGCTAGACCTCCAGGTACTTCAGCTCGACGAGCTTGTCGATGACCTTCTGAGCGGACTGCTCGACGGTCTCGTTGGCCGTGTCACAGACGACCTCGGCGTTCTCGGGGGCCTCGTACGGGTCGTCGACGCCGGTGAAGCCCTTGATCTCGCCCGCGCGTGCCTTCGCGTACAGCCCCTTCACGTCGCGCTCCTCGCAGACCTCGATCGGCGCGTCGGCGTAGACCTCGACGAAGTCCTTGATCATGGCGCGAGCCTCGTCGCGGATCTCACGGTAGGGCGAGATCGCGGCGGTGATCACGAACGTGCCGTTGCGCTGCAGCAGGTGCGCTACGAACGCGATCCGGCGGATGTTGGTGTCCCGGTCCTCCTTCGAGAAGCCGAGGCCCTTCGAGAGGTTCTCGCGCACGACGTCACCGTCGAGGATCTCGATCGGCACGTCGGCGTCGAGGAGGATCTCCTCGACCTTGTGGGCGATCGTGGTCTTCCCGGAGCCCGAGAGCCCCGTGAACCAGATGACACAGCCTCTGTCGCGGTTCGCTTGCCTCATGTGATGCCTCCTTCTTGGTTGTCGGCGATCAGGCCTTCAGCGCGCTCTTGCCGAGCGCGCCGGGGGCCGGGTCGAGCCCGAACAGGTCGAGGATCGTGCAGTGCACGTCCCACAAGTGCAGTCCTTCGCGCGTCCCGGGCGTCTGGCCCGGCGCGTTGTTCATCACGAAGATCCCGTACTCGGCGTGGTTCGCCTCGTCCGGGCCCGTGTCGTTCTCGAAGGTGTAGAGACCGTCGTGGCCGAGCGAGCCGACAGAACGCAAGCGAAGCCCACCGAAGATCACGATGAGGTCGGGTGCGACACCCTTCGTCGTCTTGTAGAGCTCCTCCGGCTTGAGGGCCTTGTTCCCGAGCGGGTTGCCCTCGTGGTCGACCATCGCTTCGATCTTGGCGATCATCTCGTCGCGCACCTTGTCGT
>DASZDG010000136.1:0-28163 GCA_035942255.1 Actinomycetota bacterium
TAAGTCAACGGATGACTGGGGAGGGGGTGGGGGATGGCGCGACCGCACAACTCTGCGCAGCCGTCCCGGAAGGAACGGATTGCAAAGCGGACGAGCGAGGGGGACAAGATGCAGGTAACGCAGCGGAAGACGACAGGACGACGCCGGGCCGCATGTCTCGCCACGGCGATGGCGGCAGCGGCTCTTGCGTCATTGGTGTCGGGGCCCGCGTACGCACACGATACGGACTACTGCGGCCACACCACCCCGGTCACCATCGGCGGCTGGACAGTCACGCTCACCGGCTCGGAGTGGGTAGGCAGCCAGCACTATCACTTCCTGCGCCACACGAGCGGCCCGAACGCGCACACCGAGACGAACAACTGTACCCACATGCACTAGACACGTGGGCGAACGATGTAGACGCACGGCCGTGACCCTCTCGGGGTCGCGGCCGTTGCGCGTCGTCACGGCGAGAGGTTCGAGGCCCCCCTGAGGTCCCCGCGGCCCAGCGTCATCTTCGACGTCTCCCCGCGGGAGATGCGGCCGAACATCGTCAGCGCGCCGTGCGGGTCGGAGAGATCGTCGAGGCCGAGCTGGTGTCCGATCTCGTGCGCGCCGATGTTGCCGACCTGGTAGCGGTTCTTCCCGCCGGGACGGTTCGTCCACCGGTAGTCGTCGCGGTTGAGACGGAGGTCGACCTCGACGATGCGCGAGCCCTCGTACCAGGTGTAGCTCAGCGCGAGCGCTCCGCCCCCGAGGGGGCCGAAGTCGACGAGGTTGACGCCGTCGTAGCCCACTTTCCGCTTGGAGTCGCCGTCGAAGCGGAACCTCAGCGAGACGTCGCCGGCCGCCTTGCACTTCGTACGAGCGCGGGACCAGACCTGGTGCGCCTCCTGGAGCGAGTACTGGCTGCGGAACGCCCCGACGCCGTCGGGGACCGACGACCGTCGGAACCGCCACTCGACGGGCATGTCGGCGTCGCGCCACTGCGGCCCGGTCTCCGCGTACGCGGGGTCCGCGCACTCGTCGAGCGTCGCCGAGGGGGCCGGGGCCGACGCTTTGGCGGGCGTGGCGCTGCGGACGATCATCCCGCCGTCGGGCGAGAGGTCGGCTGTGACGGACGTGAACGCGAGGCCCCCGGACAGCAGCGGGGCCTCTTCGGGGAAGTCGGCGTGAAGCTGCAGCATCGTCCCTTGCTCGGGAAGTCCGACGCCGGCGATCTCGAGCAGAGAAGCCGCGTCGAGAGCCGGGAGGGGGAGCTCGAGCGGCTCTGCCGGAGCCGCCGGCGTCGAGCCGAGGGCGGCGACGAGAACGCCGCACGCCAGAAGGGATGCCGTCTTTCGACCGATTGCCGCCATGCCGACCTCCGAAGATCGCTCTGCCCGAGGGGCGCAGAATACCAGAATCATCCAGAACTGTCGCTATACGTGGCCGAACAGTTACCCTCCGCTGCGAGGCTCAACCCCGATACTTCAGGGGTGCCCGATGCCGCCCAGGCCCTCGCCCTCCTCTCCGAGGAAGTCGCCGCGTGCCGCGCCTGCCCGCGGCTCGTCGCGTGGCGGGAGAAGGTCGCCCGGGAGAAGAGGGCCTCGTTCGCGCACGAGGAGTACTGGGGACGGCCGATCCCGGGCTACGGGGACCCCCGCGCCCGCATCCTGGTCGTCGGCCTCGCGCCCGCGGCCCACGGCGGGAACCGCACCGGACGGATCTTCACCGGCGACCGTTCGGGGGACTGGCTGTTCGCGTCGATGTTCCGTCAGGGGCTGACGAACCAGCCGCAGTCGGTGCACGCCGAGGACGGCCTCGTGCTGCACCACGCGTACGTCGCGGCGGCGGTCCGGTGCGCGCCGCCGGACAACAAGCCGGCGATCGACGAGCGCGACCGGTGCCTCCCGTACCTCGTGCGCGAGGCGCGCCTGCTGGAGGAGCTGCGCGTCGTCGTCGCCCTCGGTGGCTTCGCGTGGGACGCGTGGCTTAGGGTGGCGCACACTCTCGGCTTCGCGACCCCGCGTCCGAAGCCCCGGTTCGGTCACTTACAGGAGGCGACGGTGGGTCCTCAAACGCTACTCGGGTCGTACCACCCGAGCCAGCAGAACACGTTCACGGGCCGGCTCACGGAAGAGATGCTCGACGCGGTCTTCGCCCGCGCCCGGGCCCTCGCGGGGCTGCCGGAGGCCGCGCGATGAAGGGCGGAGGAGCCAGGGGGCTGATCGCAGGCGTCGTCGCGCTCGCGCTCGTAGCCGCCGCGATCGTCGTGGGGATGGCGTCGCAGCGCGATAAGGAGAAGGAGTGCGACGAGTGGAGCGACCGCTACGTCGCCGCGGTCGACGCCGCAGTCGAGGACGGAAGCATCCAGGCGCTCGCCACCGGCGAGGACCCGCCGCCCGCCGCGCAGGAGGTGCTCGACCTCGCGGAGGAGAAGCCCGAGGCGTGCACCCCGCCGCAGACGCAGATCCCGTTCCCGCAGAACCCGCAGGGGGGCTAGGCGGCGGGGACGCTCGTCCCCTCGAACAGGGCCTCTAGGCGCGCGACCTCGGCCATCGGAGCCACCCTCCGGAAACGCGCCGCGGCGCGGTCCCAGTGCTTCAGCAGCGCCGCGGCGCGGCCCGACCCCGTCGCGCGCGCGTGCCGTTCGATCACGCGGCGCAGGGAGTCCAGCTGCGCCGCCGCCGGGACGTACGCGGCCACGAGGTGCGGGTTGAGGTTCGCGTCGAGGAGGCCGTCCGGGTCGAACACGTATGCCTCGCCGCCGCTCATCCCCGCGCCGAGGTTGCGTCCCGTCGGACCGAGTATCACGACCGCTCCTGCCGTCATGTACTCGCACGCGTGGTCGCCGGTGCCCTCCACGACCGCGACCGCGCCGGAGTTGCGCACGGCGAAGCGCTCGCCAGCGCGGCCGGCGACGAAGAGCGTCCCGCCCGTCGCGCCGTAGAGGACGGTGTTGCCGGCGAGGACCGGGTCACCGCCGTCGCCGTCCGGGGGCCTGACGACGATGCGGCCCCCGCCCATGCCCTTGCCGACGTAGTCGTTCGCCTCGCCCTCGAGCACGAGCTCGATCCCGTCGGAGAGGAACGCCCCGAAGGACTGGCCGGCGTGCCCGCGGAACCGCGCGGTCACCGAGCCGCGTGCGCCGGTGCCGCGTGCCAGGGCGACGCCGAGCCGCGCCCCGACGCTGCGGTCGGCCGTCGTCACGTCGTACGCGAGGTGGCCGACGCGGCCCCCGGTTATCCCCTCGACCGCGTCGCGGTGCAGCCGGTCGCCGAGCTCCGACCGCGGCCGCTGCAGGGGAAGCGACCCGGTGAACCGGCGCGGCGCGGGGTTCGGACGCAGCAGCGGCGCCAGGTCCAGCGACCCGGTCGCGTCCGAGGGGCGGAGGAGGTCCGTCCGGCCGACCGCTTCCGAGATGCTCCGGAGGCCGAGGCCGGCGAGGAGCGAGCGCGCCTCCTCGGCGACCAGCAGCAGGTAGCGCGCGACCATTTCCGGCGTCCCGGCGAACTTCGCTCGGAGCGCGGGGTTCTGCGTCGCGATGCCGACCGGGCAGGTGTCGCGGTGGCACGTGCGCACGAGGATGCACCCCTCCGCGACGAGCAGCGCGGTCCCGAACGAGAACTCGTCGGCGCCGAGCAGCGCGGCGAGCACGACGTCGCGGCCCGTCTTGAACCCGCCGTCGACGCGCAGGCGCGCCCGTCCGCGCAGCCCGTTCTCGGTCAGCGCCCGCTGCGTCTCCGCGAGCCCGATCTCCCACGGAAGGCCCGCGTTCTTGATCGACGACAGCGGGCTCGCGCCGGTGCCGCCGTCGCCTCCCGAGATGTGCACGACGTCGGCGAAGCCCTTGACGACCCCGGCCGCCACGGTGCCGACGCCCTCGGACGAGACGAGCTTCACCGAGACGGCCGCGTCCGGGTTCGCCTGCTTCAGGTCGTAGATCAGCTGCGCGAGGTCCTCGATCGAGTAGATGTCGTGGTGCGGGGGAGGCGAGATCAGCGGCACGCCCGGGACCGTGTGGCGAAGGCGCGCGATCTCGGGCGAGACCTTCACGCCCGGCAGCTGGCCGCCCTCACCGGGCTTGGAGCCCTGCGCCATCTTGATCTGGATCTCCTGCGCGTCGGCGAGGTACGCCGGCGTGACGCCGAAGCGCGCCGACGCGACCTGCTTGATCGCCGAGCCGCTCCCGTCGCCGTAGCGCGCGGGGTCCTCGCCTCCCTCGCCGGTGTTCGCCAGCGCGCCGATCATCTGCATCGCCCGCGCGATCGTGTCGTGGGCCTCGGGAGAGAGCGCGCCGAGCGACATCGCCCCCGCCGAGAACCGACGCGCTATCTCCGCCGCGTCCTCGACCTCCTCTAGCGGGACCGGCGCCGCGGCCGGTACGAGCTCGAGCAGGTCGCGCGGCTCCGCCGGAGGGCGGCCGTTGACGAGCGCGGCGAACTCCTCGTACGCGCCGCCGGCCCCCGCGACCGCACGTCGCAGCGCGTGCGCCGCCCGCATCTCGTCCGAAGGGGGTGCCGAGGCCGACTGCAGGGCCTTGACGACTCCCGGGTTCAACGCGTGGTACTCGCCGCCCGCCTTGTGCTTGATCGACCCCGGCATCGCGAGCGCGGGCTTCACCGCATAGGCGGCCGTGTGCCGCTCGACCGCGTCGCGCCCGAGGTCGTGGAACGACCGGCCCCCCAACGGTGACGACACGCCCGGGAAGCACAGCGCGACGACGTCGGGTCCGAGGCCGACGGCCTCTATCACCTGCGCGCCGCGGTACGAGGAGACCGTCGAGATCCCCATCTTCGACATGATCTTGGCGAGCCCGCTCTCGAGCGCGTCGAAGAACAGCTCCTGGGCCTCGGCCGCCGTGACGTCACCACCCAGGCGCGCGTGCGCGGCGAGGTCGGCGATCGTCTCGAGCGCGAGGCGGGGGCAGACGGCGTCGGCGCCGTTGGTCACGAGGCACGCGAGGTGGTGGCTCTCGCGGACGTCGGCCGCGTCGACCACGAGCCCCGCCCGCGGCCGCAGCCCGGCCGTCACGAGCGCGTGATGTGCGGCCCCCGCGCCAAGCGCGGAGGGAACGGCGACACGCTCCGGTCCCATGGCGGCGTCGCTCACGATCACCCACGGCGCGCCTTGCTCCGCCGCCGCTACGGCCTCCGACGCGATGCGGCGGCACGCGCGCTCGAGCCCCGCGGCCCCCTCGCCGGCGTCCCACGTCGCGTCCACCACCGCGGCCCCCTGGTCCCGTAGGACGTCGACCGCGTCCGGGAAGAGCAGCGGGCTGTCGTACTCGCGGAGCGGCCGCGCCGGGGCCTCACCGGACAGCGGCACGCGCGGCCCCAGCAGCGTCGTCAACGACATCACGTGGCTCTCGCGGAGGTGGTCCAGCGGCGGGTTCGTGACCTGCGCGAAGCGCTGCTTCAGGTACGAGAAGACCGGCCTCCGGTACGTCGCGAGCGGGGGCTGCGCGGTGTCGTCGCCCATCGACGAGACCGGCTCGCTCCCGGTCGTGGCCATCGGGCGGAGCACGACGGTCATCTCTTCCTTCGTGAAGCCGGCGGCGACCTGGTGGGGGAGGACCGCGCCGGGCGGCGCGGGGACGGGCGTCCCGCGCGACACCCTCTCGATCGTCGCGTCCGCGAGCCGCGCGTAGCCGGCGCTCGCTGCGAGCCCTCGCTTCACGTCCTCGTCCAGCAACAGGCCCTGCTGCCGGTCGACGACGAGCGACTGCCCGGGGCCGAGCCTCCGCCTCGTCACGCACCCGTGCCCGCTCGTGTCGACCGCTCCGGCCTCCGATGCGCAGGCGACGAGCCCGTCCTCGCAGATCGCGACGCGCAGGGGGCGGAGGCCGTTGCGGTCCAGGGTCGCCCCGACGCTCAGCCCGTCCGAGAGCACGAGGGCCGCGGGGCCGTCCCACGGCTCCATCAGCGCGGCGTGGTACCGGAAGAACGCGCGCACGGAATCGTCCTGAGCCGGATCGTTCTCCCATGCGGGCGGCACGAGCATCGCCGCCGCGTGCATTAGCGGGCGCCCGCCGCGGACGAGCAGCTCCAGCGCGCCGTCGAGGATCCCCGAGTCGGAGCTGGTCCCCTCTACGTAAGGGCCGGCGCCGTCGTCATCCCCGTCGCGGCGTGCCGCGCTCTCTCGCGCCGACATCGCCGCGAGGTTCCCCCTGATCGTGTTGATCTCGCCGTTGTGCGCCAGCATGCGGAACGGCTGCGCACGGTCCCACGTCGACGCGGTGTTCGTCGAGTAGCGCTGGTGGAACAGCGCGAACCACGCGCTGCAGCCCTCGTCCGCGAGGTCGGGGTAGAAGCTCGCCAGCCGGTCCGCGGCGCACAGCGCCTTGTACGTCACCGTCCGGAAGGAGCAAGAGGCGAGCGACAGCGGGAGCCGGGCGTCCCTCGCCGCGGACTCCGCCCGCCGGCGGGCGCGGTAGGCGCGGCGCTCGCCCTCGTCCTCTCCGCCGGGGAACGGCGCGAGCAGGGCTTGCTCGACCAGCGGCGCCGTGGCGGCGGCTGCCCCGCCGAGGGCGGCCTGGGCGACCGGGACCGTCCTCCACGCCGTCAGCGTGAGCCCCTCGGCCGCGATCGCCGCCGCGACGACGGCCCGCCCCGCGTCGGGCGCCTCCGGGTCGAGGAAGGCCATCGCCACGCCGTGGGCCGCGGGCGCGACGTTCGGAGGGATCGGCAGCAGGAGGCCGGCCCCGTCGCCGGAGAGCGCGTCGGCCGCCGCGGCCCCCCGGTGCTTCACCCGGCAGAGGGCCTCGAGTGCCGCTGAGACGATGGCCCGCGACGCGCTCCCATGAGAGCTCGCCACGAAGCCGATCCCGCAGGCGTCCCTCTCCGCGGAGCGGGGGTCGTACAGCGTCATGCCTCACCTCCGGGCAACAAAAAAGGCGCCCCAGGTAGGAGCGCCGTTGCTCGGTGGTCGGTCGTCCGCAAGCTAATGCACGCCGGGGGCCGAGTCAACGACCCCCAAGCCGCGCTCGCGCAAGAGGGCCGGCGCATCCTCCTGTTCGACCTGCAAGCCAAGCGAGAAGGAGGCTGGACAGATAAGTCAGGATGTCGGGAGCGTTGGGTTAGCCGAGGGGGATGACATGTCCACGCGTGCGTCGATCGTTCTCGTCTGTGCCCTTCTGACCGGGGGCGCGGCCCTCGTCCCTGCGGCGGCAACCGACGATCCGGTCCAGACGCTCTCTGCGTACGACCTCAACTCCAGCCTCGTCTACGTCGGCATCGACGACGCCGGCAACGCGACGGCGGCCTGGTCGGAGGCGGGTGCGCTGATGGTCGTGCGACGCCGGGACGGCGGGAAGTTCGTCGAGCCGCAGTCGCTCGCCTACGGAGGCGTGAGCGAGGCGTCGCTCGACGTCGCCCCGAACGGCAAGGCCGTTCTCGCCTTCAGCGGCGGGATGGCCGGCGGCGAGCTGATGGTCGCCGTCCGCAACGGAGCAAGCTCGGACTTCGGCCCGCCACAGGTCCTCGTGCGCGAAGAGGATCCCAGCTTCGTGTCGGACGCGGAGGCGAAGATCTCCGCGTCCGGGCGCGCGGTCGTCGTGTGGACCGGCAGCACGACGGGCCAGCCCACCCGGATCATGGGGGCGCTCAGCGATTCGTCCGGCGACTTCGGGACCCCCGAGGCGATCGCCTCCGGAACGAACCTCCAGAACCCGCAGGTCGACGTCGACGCGTCCGGGAGGGCGCTGGCTGCGTGGGACCACACCGAGGCGTCGGCCCCGAACGAGATCGTCATCGCCACGGCGGGCACCACGAGCGACTTCGGCGAGCCCCAGGTCCTCGAGACGCTCGAGCAGGGGCCGGGGGCACCCGACGTGGCCGTGAACGCGTCCGGCGACGCGATCGTCGCACACGTCGACTTCACGTCGGAGGGCGAGGGCGTGTCCCGCGACAAGGTCGAGGCGCGCTACGGCAGCGTGGACGGAACGTTCGGCGGGTTCCAGAACCTCACCGACCCCTCGACACCGACTGCCGCGAGCGAGGTAGAGGCCGCGATCGACGACGGGGGCCGGGCTGCGGTGATGGCGTCTCTCACCGTCCAAGGCGAGCACGGCGTCTACGTCGCGGTGTCGGACGCATCGGGGACGTTCGCCTCGGGGTCGATGCAGGCGGTCAGCCCGCACGACCGCGTCGGGGGACCGGGCGTCCCCCGACGCTCCTACGCGATCGCGGCCGGCGGCGGAGAGTTCACGGCGTTCTGGATAAACGACCACGACGAGGACGGCAACGACAACGAGGTGTGGCGATCCACGAGCTCGAACGGCGCGTTCGGGGCCGCCCACCAGCTCTCGCGCGAGGACGACGACTCACCGGACCGCGCGCACGGCGCGCGCAGCGCCGGCGGCGACATCGTCGCGGGGTGGCTGTTGTTCGACGACGCGTTGCGCGCCCAGGTGTCACCGGTTGCGCCGGGGCCGGACCCGATCTTCGGCGACGGCGGCGACGACACGCTCGCGGGCACGGACGCCGGGGAGGCGATCTACGCTGCCGGGGGCAACGACACCGTGAACGCTGCCGGCGGCGGAGACGACGTCTTCGGCGAGGAGGGCAACGACCGGCTGGCCGGGCAGGCCGGGAACGACGCGCTCTTCGGCGGGTCGGGCCGCGACACCCTGATCGGGGGCCCGGGAGGCGACTCCTTCGACGGCGGCGGGGGCCGCGACACGTGCGTGCTGTCGAGTCGCCGTGAGCGGAACCGGGCGAAGTCCTGCGAGCGAATACGCGTGGGGTAGTCCCGTTACCCCTGGTGCAGCAAAACCAGTGCCGGTGTATTTTATTAGGCATGCCTAACCCGGCGCTTACGGCCCCCCCAACGACTCTCCGCCGAGGAGCCGATGACGTCGCCGTCCGGGGCCTCCGCAAGTCGTTCGGGACGACGAGCGTGCTGCGGGGGGTGGACCTTACGGTCGCTCCCGGCAGCGTGGTGGCGCTGCTCGGCCCCAGCGGCTGCGGCAAGACGACGTTGCTCCGGGCGATCGCGGGGCTGGAGCGTCCCGACGCCGGCACGATCGAGGTCGGGGGCCGCGTCCTCGGCGGAGACGGCGTCCACGTCGTGCCGGAGAAGCGTCGTGTCGGGATGGTCTTCCAGGACTGGGCCCTGTTCCCTCACCTCAGTGTGGGCGCGAACGTGGCGTTCGGCCTTCCCCGCCGCGAACGCGGCTCCGAGCGGGTCGCGGAGACGCTCGCGATGGTCGGGCTCTCCGGCCTGGCCGACCGTATGCCGTCGACGCTCTCGGGCGGCCAGCAGCAGCGGGTCGCGCTCGCGCGGGCGCTGGCGAACCGCCCGTCGGTGATCCTGCTCGACGAGCCGTTCTCGAACCTCGACGCCTCCCTGCGCCACCAGATCCGCCTGGAGGTCCAGCGGCTGCTCGCGGACCTCGGCGTCACCTCGCTGTTCGTGACGCACCAGCAGGAAGAGGCGTTCGTCGTCGGCCAGGAGGTCGCGGTGATGCTGGACGGGGCGGTCGTGCAGCAAGGATCTCCGACGGAGCTTTACGAGGCACCGCGCACGATCGCGGTCGCCCGGTTCGTGGGCGACGCGAACTTCCTGCGCGGCGCGGCCGACGCGGACAAGGCCGAGACGTGCATCGGCCCCGTCCCGCTCGACCGCGACCATTCCGGCGACGTCGACGTGATGGTCCGTCCCGAGCAGGTCGGGATCTACGCCGGCGACGACGCGACGGTCGAGCGCGTGGAGTTCTACGGACACGACTCGATCTACCTCGTGGCGACCGACCGCGGCCCGGTCGTCCGCTCCCGCGTGCTCGCGGCGCCGCAGTTCCGCGCCGGGGACAGGGTCGCGCTCGGGTTCACCGGCCGCCCCGCGGTCGCGTTCCCCGTCGCCGCGTAGCCGCCGGTCCGTGGCCGCGGACCTGCTCGTCCTGGGTGCCGGCCCCGCCGGGGCCGGAGCCGCCTATCGCGCCGCGACGTCCGGGCTCGACGTCGTCGCGGTCGAGCGCGCGCCGGTGCCGGGAGGGGCGGCGGGGAGTATCACGGTTGCGGGCCAGCGGGTGGACCTCGGGAGCCATCGCCTGCACGAGTCGATCAGGCCCGAGATCCTCGCGGAGCTGCGGCGTCTGCTCGGCGACGAGCTTCAGCTACGCGCGCGCCGCGGGCGCATCCGGCTCGCCGAGCGGTGGGTCCGGTTCCCGCTGTCGCCGGCCGACGCGGCGCGGAACCTGCCCCCGGCGTTCCTGGCCGCCGCCGCGCGCGACGCGATCACGAAGCCGTTCCGCAAGCCGGGCTCGGACACGTTCGCGGGCGTGCTGCGCGCCGGCCTCGGCCCCGCGATCTGCGACGCGTTCTACTTCCCCTACGCACGCAAGATCTGGGGCGTCGACCCCGAGCGCCTGAGCGCGGAGCAGGCGCGCCGGCGCGTCGGCGCGGGCTCGGCGGCCGGCATCCTGAGGAAGATCGCGTCGGGCAGGGGAACGCGGTTCTGGTACCCCGCTGGGGGCTACGGGCGGATCGCGGAGGCTCTCGCCGCGGGGGCCGAGGCGGCGGGCGCGCGCTTCCTGTACGGGCGCGCGGTCCAAAGGCTGGCCGTGAGCGACGACGCCGTGACCGCGCACCTCGACGACGGGAGCGAGGTCGCCGCGCGGCGCGCGTGGTCGACGATCCCGGTAACGGCGCTCGCGCGCATCGTCGAGCCCGGCCTCCCGGCGGATGTGCTGTCGGCGGCAGGCGCGCTCCGGTTCCGCTCGATGGTCCTCGTGTACCTCGTCGTGGCGTCCGATCGCTACACCGGGTACGACGCGCACTACCTGCCGGAGGAGTGGACGCCGGTCACGCGCGTCTCGGAGCCGAAGAACTACCGCGACGGGGACGACCCCGCGGGACAGACGGTGCTGTGCGCCGAGGTCCCCTGCGACCGGGAGTCGGACGTATGGGCGATGGACGACGACGCGGCGCGGGACGTCGTGCTCGAGGCGCTGTCGCGAGCGGGGCTGCCCGAGCCGCGCGTCGTCGCGGTGCACACGCACCGGCTGTCGCACGCGTACCCGGTCTACGAGACCGGGTTCGAGGACGCGCTCGACCCGCTGCACGCGTGGATCGACGAGGTCCCGCGCTTGCTGACGTTCGGCCGCCAGGGCCTGTTCGTGCACGACAACGCGCACCACGCGCTCGCGATGGCGTGGGACGCGGTCGCGTGCCTCGAGCCCGGCGGCGGGTTCAACCGTGAGAGATGGCGTCGCGCGAAGGAGGGGTTCCGCTCTCACGTGGTCGAAGACTGAGCCCCCGCACCCCGGACCGGCCCCCGTTGATCTCCCGGTGCACTGCCGGGACGACGTTGCGGAGGTAGCGGCCCAGCTTCACGAACGTCTTGCCTGCCGTCCGGAAGCGGTAGGAGATCGGGACCTCCGCGTAGCGGTAGCCCTTGCCCAGGAGGTCGAGCGTCAGCACCTGCGCGTAGTTGTAGTCGTGCACGATCTCCGCGTCCGCGGCCGCGGCGAGGGAGAGGGCCCGGTACCCGCTCTGCCCGTCCGATATCTGACGCCGCGCGACGAACGACAGCGCCTTCGTCAACACGACGTTCCCGAACCGGCGGTGGGGGAGCATCCGGTCGATGCGGCCCGCGAAGCGCGACCCGACGACGTAGTCCGCGCTCCCCTCGAGGATCGGCGTCACCACTCTTTCCAGCTCCTCCGGCGCGTACTCGCCGTCGGCGTCGCAGAACGCGATGGCGGCCGCGCCGCGGGCGACCCCCTCGCGCAGCCCCCGGCGCACGGCTGCGCCGAGGCCGCGGTTCCGTCCCATCGAGACGACCGTCGCTCCCGCGGCCGCCGCCGCGCCGGCCGTTCCGTCCGACGACCCGTCGTCGACGACGATCGTCTCGACGTGCCGCCCGCATATCGTCCCGGGGGCGCGCGCTACGACGCCTCCGACGGACTCGACCTCGTCGTGTGCGGGGAGGAACAGGACGACGGGGGCGGCGGGGTCCGGGGCCGTGGGCGGCGGTGGGGGCGGCGCTTCGTCCGCCAGCCGGAGACGCCCGAACGCGCCGGGGCCGGGGACGAACAACGCGACTGCACCGGTGACGAGCGAGTACGCGGTCTTGAGCGCGTGCGCGGTGAGCGCGGCCGCGAAGCCCGCGTCGGCTCCGGCGCCCAGCGCGACGAGCGCCGCGGTCGCGGCCACCTCGTACGTCCCGAGCCCGCCCGGAGCGACCGCGAACACCTGCGCGGCGATCGTCACGGCCGTCACGAGCACGGCGTCGCCCGCGCTCAGCTCTATGCCCGCCCAGCGGGCGGCCTGCCACACGACGACGCTCTCGAGGACCCACCCCGCGACGGCGCCGCCGGCCGCGAGCGCAAGCGCCGGAGCGGGCACGCCCGCCGCCGTCCGCCGCAGCCACACGACGCCTGCGGCCCCCACGAGCGTGACCGCGGCGACCGGCAGCCACGCGAGACCCCCGAGGAGGTCCTGCACGAGCCGGGGGCCGAGCAGCACGGCCAGGGCGGCCACGGCGACGATGTCGGCCGAACGGAGCACGAGCGTGGACGCCGTCGCCACGTCCGCGGGTATGCGGCCGCGCCCGACCGCCGTGGTCACACGAAAGACCTCGCCGAGCCGGAGCGGGAGGACGTGGTTGGCGCCGAGCGAGACGTGGATCGCCGACCAGGCGATCCCGAACGACAGCGCGGGGACCAACCGGGTCCACACCCACGCCCGCAGCACGAACGCCACCCCGTAGACGCCCAGAACGGCCGCTATCGCCGCCGGCTCGCCCGACGCGGCGCGCCAGGTGGTGGCGAACGTCGCCGGGTCGACCGAGCGGGCGACCAGGACGATGGCCGCGACGACCAGCGCCGTCGCCGCCCACCACCAGACGAGGCCCGTGCGGCGCCCGGGCGACGCCTTCGCGATCACTTCTTCGCCTCACCTTCCGTTAATTGTTAGGGTCACCTTACATGCGCTCCCCCCGCCGTCTCCTCGTCCTCCCGGTCATGCTCCTCGTGGTCGCCACGGCGGCCTGCGCGGGCGGCCGGGAGGCCCTCACGATCTACTCCGGAAGGGACGAGGCGCTGGTCGGGCCGCTCCTCGAGGACTTCGCCGAGGAGACCGGGATCGACATCGACGTCAAGTACGGGGACTCGGGCGACCTCGCGCTGTTGATCGCGGAGGAGGGCGACGCGAGCCCCGCCGACGTCTTCCTGTCGCAGAGCCCCGGCCCCGCGGAGTTCCTTCAGCAGGAGGGCCGGCTGGGAGCGATCCCCGGCGAGGCGCGCGACCTCGTGCCACCGGAATGGCAGGGCCGCGACGGCGAGTGGGTGGGGGTGACGGCGCGCCAGCGCGTGCTCGTCTACAACACCGAGATGGTGGCCGAGGAGGACCTGCCGGAGTCGGTCTTCGACCTCGTCCGCCCGGAGTACGAGGCGGCCGTCGCGGTCGCTCCGACGAACGCGTCGTTCCAGGACTTCGTGACGGCGATGCGCGCCACCGAGGGCGACGCCGCCGCACGCGACTGGCTGGAGGGCATGGCCGCGAACCGCTCGCCGGCGTACGCGGACAACAGCTCGATCGTCGCGGCCGTCGGACGCGGGGAGATCCCGATGGGCCTCGTCAACCACTACTACAACTACCGCGCGCTCGAGGAGGACCCCGACGCGCCGAGCGCGAACTACGTCTTCCCGTCGGGCGACCTCGGCTCGCTGCTGATCGCGTCGACGGTCAGCGTCCTCGGAAGCGCGGACGACGCGGAGCGGGCCAACCGCTTCGTCGAGTTCCTGCTCACCGAGGACGCGCAGGAGTACTTCAGCGAGGAGACGTTCGAGTACCCGCTCGCGGAGGGGGCCGCGGCCGCGGCCGAGCTGCCGCCGCTGGACGAGGACGCCGGGCTTGTCGTCGAGCTGTCGGAGCTGGGTGACCTCCGCACGACGGCGCAGATGATCGAGGACAGTGGCCTCCTCTGAGCGAGTCGATGCCTCCCGCGGCACCGCGGTAGCCGCTGCGGCCGTCGCCGCGGTCTTCGCCGCCCCGTTCCTCTACCTCGTAGCTCGCAACCTCGCTGACCCCGCCGCGTTCTGGTCGACGCTGTGGTCCGGCGACGCGCTCGGCCCCCTCGCGCGCAGCGTCCTCCTGGCCGTCCTCGTGTCCGCGTCGGCGACGGTCGTGGGTGCGGGGGCCGCGTGGCTCGTCGCCCGCACCGACGTCCCGCTGGCGCGCGTCTGGCGGGTGGTCCTGCCGCTTCCCCTGGTGATGCCGTCGTTCATCGGAGCGTTCGTCTTCCTAGCGGCGCTTGCTCCCGGAGGCCTGCTCGCGGCCGTCCTGCGGCCGCTGGGCGTCGACCGGATGCCGGGCATGCACGGGCTGCCGGGCGCGTTCCTCGTCCTGACGCTGTTCACGTACCCGTACGTCTACCTGCCGGCACGCGCCCGCTTCGCGCGCCTGCAGCCCTCGCTCGAGGAGTCCGCACGGTTGCTGGGCCGCAGCTCGTGGAACACGTTCGGGACCGTCGTCGTGCCCCAGGCGCGCGGCGCGATCCTCGCCGGGACGTTGCTCGTGTTCCTTTACAGCGTCTCGGAGTTCGGCGTGGTCCAGCTCATGCGCTACGACACGCTGACGCGGTCGATCTACGCGACGCGCTTCCTCGACCCGGCCCGGTCGTTCAACCTCAGCCTGCAGCTCGGGCTCCTTGCGGTGGCGGTCGTCGCGGGGGAGCGTCTGATCGCCGGGCGCGCCGGCCAGGTCGTGGCCGAGCGCGACCACCGGCGCGTGCTCGTGCGGCTCGGGCGCTGGAAGTCGGCGGCGACGGCGGCACTGGTCGCGTTGACGGCGCTCGCCCTCGCGCTCCCGGTCGGCGTGCTGTCGTGGTGGGCGATCCGCGGCGCGCTGCGCGGCGCGACCAGCGGAAGCGGAGGGTTCGGCGACGTCGGCGGTCTCGCCGGGAGCGTCGTCAACACGTCCGTCGTCAGCGTCGCCGCCGCGCTCGTCGCGGTCGTCGCGGTCCTCCCGGTCGCTTACTTGACCGTGCGCCGGCGTGGACGCGCCGGTGGCGTCGCCAACGCGGTCGTCGTCGGCGGCTTCGCGCTGCCGGGGCTCGCCATCGCGCTCGCGCTCGTAGCGTTCGTCATCGACGCGCCCGGCCCCCTCTCGGGCCTCTACCAGACGCTGCCGCTGCTCGTGCTCGCGTACGTCGTCCACTTCGGGGCTCCGGCCCTGCGGACCGCGCAAGTCGCGCTCACGGGCGTGCCGCGGCGCGTGGAGGACGCCGCGCGGACGCTCGGGTCCGGCGGGTTCGACCGGCTGCGCCGCGTCGAGCTCCCGATGATGCTCCCCGGCCTCCTCGCCGGCGCGGGCGTCGTGCTGCTCTCGTCGATGAAGGAGCTGCCGGCGACGCTGCTGCTCGCGCCGCCGGGGTTCCAGACGCTCTCGATGAAGGTGTGGACCGCGACCGAGAGCGCGTTCTTCGCCGACGCCAGCCTCGCCGCGCTCGTGCTCGTCGCTCTGTCGGGCGTGCTGACGTGGCTGCTGGTGATCCGCCGCAGTGACGTCTTCGTCTAGCCTGCGCCGCGCTCTGCTCGCCGTCGCGCTCGTCTCGGCGGTAGCGGCGGGTGCGGGGGCCGGGGGCCGCGCGTCGTACGGCGCCCGCGTCACGGGTGACGAGCCGCACTACCTGCTCACCGCGATCAGCCTCGCGGAAGACCGCGACCTGAACGTCGCCGACGAGATAGCCGCTCGCCGGTATGAGCCGTTCAGCGAGGGCGGGCTCGACCCCCAGTCGCGGCCGCTCGAGGGCGGCCGTCTCGTCAGCCCGCACGACCCCGGCCTGCCCCTGCTGCTCGCGCCCGGGGTCGCGGCCGGAGGGTGGCTCGGGGCGAAGCTCACCCTCGCGCTGCTCGCCGGCGCTCTCGCCGCCGCGACGCTGTGGCTCTGCGTGAGGCGCTTCGGCGTCCCCGTGACGCCAGCCGCGGTCGCCGTTGGAATCTTCGGCGCGTCCGCGCCGCTCGCGGTCTACGGGACGCAGGTCTACCCGGAGCTTCCCGCGGCCCTCGCGACGGTCGGAGCGGTCGCCGCGGGGACCGCGACGAGAGGCCGCGGGCGCGTCGTGCTCGCCTGCGCGTCCGTCACGGCGTTGCCGTGGCTGTCGGTGAAGTACGCGCCGGTCGCCGCGGCCCTCGCGGCCGTCGTGCTGTGGACGTGGTGGCGCGCCGGCGACCGGCGGGATGCCGCCTGGGCCGCCGGGATCCTCGCGCTGAGCGGAGCGATGTTCGTCGCCGCCCACTGGGCCTGGTACGGGGGCTGGACGCCGTACGGCGTCGGAGACCACTTCGTCACCGGCGAGTTCGGCGTCGTCGGCTTCGACCCGGACTTCGCCGGGAGGAGCAGACGCCTGATCGGCCTCGTCGTCGACCGCGAGTTCGGCCTCGCCGCGTGGCAACCCGCGTGGCTGCTCGCGATCCCCGCGCTCGGCGCGCTCGCTATCCGGAGACGGACCGGCTGGCTCTTCCTCGCCGTCCCGCTCGCGGCCGGGTGGCTGAACGCGACGTTCGTCGCGCTCACGATGCACGGGTGGTGGTGGCCCGGTCGCCAGGTCGTGGTGGTGCTCCCGCTGGTGGTCGTCGCGATCGCGGCATGGGCCGCGGAGTCGCGCCGCCACGTCACCTCGCTCGCCGCGCTGGGCGTCCTCGGGATCGCGACGTACGCATGGCTGACGGTGGAGGCGCTGTCGCGCCGTCTCACGATCGTCGTCGACTTCTACGAGACGGCGAACCCGCTGTACCGCGCGTGGTCGCTGCTGCTCCCCGACTACCGGGTCGTGACGGGGATGACGTGGGCGCTCCACGCGCTGTGGATCGCGGCGGCCGCCGCGGGAACGTGGTGGGGAGCGAGGTCTACGAGACCTTCACGCGCGCCCGCATCCCCCTGATGAAGTGGCTCCGCGTCTTGTTCTCGCCCTCGTCGACGATGTTGCAGAGCAGCACGTAGGCCCCCGGCTCCAGGTCGACCTCGAGCGCGCACGACTCACCCGGCGGCACCTCCTCGATCTCTCCGACGAGCTGGCCCGGCCGTAGCGCCTCCTCGTCGACGCCGCGCTCGCCGTCCAGCGGCAGCGCCTCGACGCTCGCGGACTGCACGACGTAGAGCTCGTGCGCTATCTCTCCCATGTTCCGGACCAGGAAGCGGACCGGGCCCGTCTCGAGCTCGTCCTCCTCCGGCGTGACGAAGAACTCGTCGAGGGTCACGCCGACGCCGGGTGCCCCGTCCGGCTCGGTGCACTCGCCACCGGCCACGGCGAAGGGGCCGGTGCCGGACCCGGACGCCGAGCCCGAGCCGGTTCCGGATCCCGATCCCGAAGAGGCCGAGCCGCCGAGGTCACGGACGGACGCGCCGTCGTCCTCACAGCCCGCCAGACCGAGTAGCGCCACGACCAGAGCCGCGGCGATGCGCATCGTCATCGAGCACCTCCTTGTGTTCGAGAAGGGCGCGATTCCACGCGCCCCGCAACTATGCGACCAGGACCCAGAGGTTGTCCGCGAGCCTCGTCCCGAGCGCGACCTGGGCGCCGTCGACCTCGAGCACGCGCGTGCCGTCCGGCGCGATCTCCACGAGCCTGAGGTCGTGGCCCGGCATCAGCTTGTGCTGCTCCAGGTAAAGCAGCACGTCGCCGTCGAGCTCCACGTCCTCGAGCAGGCGCTTCAGTTTGCCACTCTCGCCGACCTCCATCGACGCGACCGACTTCAGGTCCGACCACGGGATCGTCGAGGGCTCGCCCGGGATCGGGTTGCCGTGCGGGCAGGTGCGGTCGCCCTCGAGCTTCGCGAGGATCGCCTGCTCCACCTCCGGCGTCATCACCTTCTCCCAGTCCTCCGCGTGGTGATGGCAGAGGTGCCACGGGATCCCGAGGATGTCGACGAGCATGCGCTCGGCGAGACGGTGCCGCCGGACGAGCGCCTCCGCGATCCGCTGCCCCTCGTCGGTGAGCGCGATCTGCCGCGACGCGTCGACGGTCACGTAGCCCTCTGCGACCAGGCGCTTCACGCCCTCGGACACCGTCGCCGGCGCGAGCCCAAGGCGTTCGCCGATCCGTGCCTGGAGCACCTTCTGGCCCTCCTCGCCCAGCTCGAACACCGCCTCCAGGTACTCCTTGGACGCGGGGTTCAGCGCACGCAGGTCGGGCGAGAGGTCGCTCATCGACCGGATTGTAAGCTCGTCCCACATGCCGCCCCGTAAAGCGCCAGCGCGCTCGAAGATGCTGATCCTGGACGGCTACTCGCTCGCTTTCCGGGCCTTCTACGCCCTTCCCGAGGACCTGCAGACGACCGACGGCACGAAGACGAACGCGGTCTACGGGTTCACCGCGATGCTGATCAAGCTCCTCCAGGAGCAGAAGCCCGAGTACATCGCGGTCTGCTTCGACGTGGGGGCGCCGCTCGAGCGATCCGCCGAGTTCTCCGAGTACAAGAGCAACCGGTCGACGGCACCCGACGGGTTCTCCGGGCAGGTCCCGCTGATACACGAGGTCCTGCGCGTGATGCAGATCCCGATCTACGGCGTCCCGGGCCACGAGGCCGACGACGTCATCGCGTGCTTCGCCAAGCGCGCCGCCGCCGAGGGCATAGACGTCCGCATCGTCACCGGCGACCGCGACTTCTTCCAGCTCGTAAGCAAGGACATCAAGGTGCTCTACAACCGGCGCGGGATCACCGACATCGTCGAGATGGACCCGAAGGCGGTCGAGGAGCGCTACGGGGTCCCGCCCGCGAAGTACGTCGACCTGAAGGCGCTGGAGGGCGACACGTCCGACAACCTCCCCGGCGTGCCGGGCGTCGGGACGAAGACCGCGGCGAAGCTCGTGCAGAAGTACGGGTCGGCGGAGGAGGCGGTCGCGCACGCGTCGGAGCAGACGCCGAAGCTCGCGGCGAACCTCGCCGCGCACGCCGAGCAGGTCGCCGTCAACAAGCGGCTGTCGACGCTTGCCGAGGTGCCGCTCGACGCCGAGATAGAGGACCTCAAGATGGGGCCGTGGGACCTCGAGGAGGTCCGCGAGCTGTTCATCTCGCTCGAGTTCCGCACGCTGCTCGAGCGCTTGATGGCCGACCTGCCGGAGGCCGCCGAGGGCGAGGGCGAGCCGTTCGAGCTCGAGGTGCGCGTCGTGGGGTCGCGGCCGGAGGTCGAGGAGCTCGTGGCGGAGCTCCGCGCCACGTCCGGGAGCATCGCGGTCGACCTCGTCCCGTCGTCGCCGCGCGGCGTACCGCAATCGCTGGCGTTCTCCTGGGACGAGGGCCGCGTCGCGTTCGTGCCGGTCGGCGCGGGCGGGCTCGGGCGCGACGACCTCACCGCTCTCAGCGAGCTGTTCGAGGACGACGCCGTGCCGAAGATCGCCCACGGGGGCCGGGCTCTGACGCTCTCGCTCGACGCGATGGGCCTCGAGCTGCGGGGGCTCGACCTCGACACCCACATCGCGTCGTACCTCCTCGACCCCGGCGCCCCCGGGTACGCGATCGAGGAGATGGCGCGCAAGTACACCGGCCGCGAGCTGAAGGCGGTGGACGGCGTCGACCGCTCCGAGGAGGCGCAGTCGTCTTTCGACCTCGGGGTCGGCGCGGAGGCCGAGGCCGAGGACGCGTGCCTGCGCGCGCTGGCGATCTCCGAGATCGCCGAGGCCGTGCGGCCCGAGCTCGACAGGCTCGGGATGGCGGACCTGTACCGGACAATCGAGCACCCGCTGATCCCGGTGCTCGCGGAGATGGAGAAGGCCGGGGTGGCGATCGACCTCGACTACCTCGAGGAGATGGCGCGCGACCTCGACAAGCGGATCGGCGTGCTGGAGGCGGAGTGCTACGACCTCGCGGGCGAGCGCGTGAACCTCGGCTCCCCGTCGCAGCTGCGCGTGCTCCTCTACGACAAGCTCGGGCTGAAGACGACGAGGCGCACGAAGACGGGCCTCTCCACCGACGCGCGCGCCCTGCAACAGCTCGTCGACCAGCACCCGTTCGTGGGAAAGCTCCTCGAGTACCGCGAGCTATCGAAGCTGAAGAACACGTACGTCGACGCGCTACCCCCGCTGACCGATCCCGCCGACGGGCGCGTGCACACGACGTTCGACCAGACCGTCGCCGCGACGGGGCGTCTCTCGAGCACGAACCCCAACCTCATGAACATCCCGGTCCGCACCGACCTCGGCAAGCAGATCCGGCGCGCGTTCGTCGCCGCGCCGGGCTACTCGCTGATGTCGGTGGACTACTCGCAGATCGAGCTGCGCGTCATGGCTCATCTCTCGAACGACCCGCTGCTCGTCGAGGTCTTCGCGAACGACGAGGACGTCCACACCGCGACCGCGCGCCGCATCTACGGGCTGGAGGCGTCCGAGCTGAAGACCATGCACCGGTCGGTGGCGAAGATGGTGAACTACGGGCTCGCGTACGGCATGGGCGCGCCCGGCCTCGCGGAGCGGCTGAACGTCCCGGTCGCGGAGGCGCGGGAGATCATCGACGCGTACTTCGAGCAGTTCGAAGGCGTGAGCAAGTTCCTGGACTCGGTCGTCACGCAGGCGTACGCCGACGGCTTCACGACGACGATGTTCGGCCGTCGCCGGTACCTGCCGGAGCTGGGAAGCGGCAACCCGAGGGTCCGCGCCATTGGCGAGCGCCAGGCCCTCAACGCGCCGATCCAGGGCTCGGCCGCCGACATCATGAAGCTGGCGATGATCAACGTCGATCGGGCCCTGCGCGGGTCGGACACGGGGACGCGGATGATCCTGACCGTCCACGACGAGCTCGTGTTCGAGGTGCCGGAGGGGGAGCGGGACGCCGCGGCCGAGCTCGTGACGCGGGAGATGAGCGGCGTGTGCACGATGGAGGTCCCCCTGAAGGTCGACCTCTCGTTCGGCTCCAACTGGTCCGAGACGAAAGATTGACTGCAGACCCATTGGCAATCTGGCCAGAGGCGGAGTTGAAAGAGGCGCTTCCTATCGGAGAGGTGGGATCGGGCGCCACGTTTCCCTCTCCCGGCCCGTGCGGCGTTCAGTGACTCCCTCCCGTTCGTCCGCAACCCCGCGATTGAAAGTCGAGGCCTCCTCGCCGGAAGCGCTGCGGCGGATGCAGCGTCAACGCACGCGTGACACGAAGCCCGAGATAATGCTTCGGCGCGAATTGCATCGACGAGGATTGCGCTATCGCGTGGATCGAGCTGTCCTGCCCAGGTCACGTAGGCGCCACGACATCGTCTTCGTGCGTGCGCGCGTGGTGGTGGAGGTTAGAGGCTGCTACTGGCACGCATGCCCACTACACCGGACAGCACCGAGGGAAAATGCGGCCTGGTGGGCCGAGAAACTCGCTTCGAATGTGGCAAGAGACGAGGACTCCGCCCGGCGGCTCGCCGAAGCCGGTTGGCTTCTTATGGTCGTCTGGGAACATGACGACGCGGCCGATGCCGCGGAGGAAATCGAGAGCGTCGTGCGAAGCCGCTGTTGAGGGTGTATTGACTCGCGAAGAGCAGTCCAATCCTCGGATGTCCAACAGCCGGTGAGGAGATTCAGGTAGCGTGGCGATGATCCCGCTGAGGATCAGCATTGCCGTCGCCGCTGAGCGAGGAGGAACCAATGGCATCTGCCGGTGCTGGAGCAAACGTCCGCCTTACGGGTTCGTCTAACGTCTGGTTCGACGAACGGCAACCATCGGAGATCCACCTCACTGTCAACGACGAGGATCTTTCACACCCGCAATCGGGTAAGGACGGGCTGCATCTCGTTCTTTCCTCGAATCCACGTTCGGCGAACTTCGATCCGAAATCCTTCAACACTCTTCGAGCGCTACTCGCGGGGTTCGACAAGCCGTGCCCGGCTCTAGAAGCGGATGAGTCGATCCCCCGGCGGCTCGACCGCCGAAGGGGCCATCTTGGTTAGTGGGGCGGGGAGGATCAACGCACTCGTGATGTCGCGTCGCGGGCAGGATCAAGTTCCTGCCGAGCATCAAGCCGCGCCGCGGGTGGCGGACTTTTTCTGCGGCTGCGGCGGCACCAGCGCGGGACTCCGCGCGGCGGGAATGCGCATTGCGGTTGGACTCGACCTAGATCCAGAGGCGGCGAGGACGTATCGTCTCAATTTCCCGGAGGCCGTGTTCATCGAGCGGAACATCAGAGAGGTTACTCCTGCTGAGGTAGTCGCCGCGTTGGGTGACGAGGCTGCACCTCTCCTGGTTAGTGCATGTGCGCCATGTCAGCCGTACAGCAGTTTTGGACGAGGTAGCAAGCGGGATCCGCGCCGGACGCTCTTATTGCGATTACTTCCTTTCATCGATGCCCTCGAGCCCGAGTTTGTCCTTGTCGAAAACGTTCCAGGGCTGAACTCCAAGAACTTGCCGGCGCGCGCCGGCACCTTTGCTCGCTTCTGCAAAGCCTTGCGCAGCTCGGGGTTCGATTTGGTTTCGGGCGTGATCGACTGTCGAGCCTACGGCGTGCCTCAACGGCGTAGACGGCTTGTGCTAATGGCGAGTAGATTGGGGCCGATATCGCTTCCACCCCCTACGCACGGTTCAGGAGACGGACTGTTGCCCGTGTCCACCGTCTGGGAATGGATCGGTGATTTACCTCCGATCGCGGCTGGTGAAAAACACGGAACCGTCCCGAACCACATCGCCAGCGCGCTGACAGACATCAATCTCCGGCGAATAGCCGCTACGCCTTCAGGCGGATCCCGAACCGAGTGGCCTCCGGAGCTGTGGTTGGCATGCCACGCCACCCACGAGGGTCATCCAGATGTGTACGGACGAATGCGCGCCGACGCGCCGGCGCCAGTACTGACCACCAAGTGCACGAGCATCTCGAACGGGCGGTTCGGCCATCCATTTCAGAACCGTCCCATCTCCGTCCGTGAAGCCGCGTGCCTGCAGACGTTCCCCCGGGACTTCGTGTTCGACGGGGGCATCAAGTCAACGACGAGGCAAGTTGGCAACGCGGTTCCCGTGCTTCTGTCGCAGCGGATCGGCGATGCTTTCATGAAACACCTCGTCGAGCGCTCGGTCGACGATCCTCGAAACGCCAAGCTGGAGCGGTCCAAGGGCGTCTGATGGCAAGATTCCGTACACGCGCGCGGACCGTGGACATGCTGGGCCGGCAGCAGATCGCTGGGATTCCCACGGCCATTAGTGAGTTGTTCAAGAACGCTCATGACGCGTACGCGGACGAAGCGGTAGTCGACTTCTTCCGAAGTGACCGATTGTTCGTTCTCAGGGATGACGGGCTCGGCATGACCGAAGACGACTTCGAGAGCCGATGGTTGACTCTGGGTACGGAAAGCAAGGCGGGCTCGACGACCGACCTGCCGCCCCTTGCGAAGCGCCCCGGCTACAGAACGCGTCCGGTTCTCGGAGAGAAGGGGATCGGCCGGCTCGCGATCGGCGCGATCGGACCTCAGGTCTTAATGCTCAGCCGACCGCTCAGGGAGGGACAGCTTGGTGACCTTCTCGTTTCCTTCGTCCACTGGGGCATGTTCGAACTCCCTGCGGCGAACCTCGAGGAGATTGAGGTGCCAACGGTCACCATTCCTGGCGGGACACTCCCGTCTGCCAACGACGTATCAACGCTGGTCGGGTGGGTGTCGGACAACCTTCGTAGTATCGCGCGTCCAACTGACCGGACATTGACCAAGCGGATTCGGGACGAGCTGGCTGGCTTTAGAGGCTTCGCCCCGGACGCACTCAGTGACGTTCTCGGAGCGCCCAGTCTCCTTGATGGTCCCGGAACGCACTTCTTTATTCGGCCCGCATCTGAGCTCCTCGCGGCCGAGCTCGATGAGGGTGATCGGGAAGCGACTCCGCTGCGTCGCCTACTCGTGGGATTCGCGAACACGATGACGCCCGACCATCCTCCTCCTCTCCTTCGCACCTCGTTCCGCGACCATTACACGGAGGACGCGTGGGAGGACGTGATCGACGAGGGCGACTTCTTCACACCTGAAGAATTCGAGGCAGCCGACCATCACATACGGGGGACGTTCGATGAGTTCGGCCAATTCAAGGGCACCGTCGGGGTCTACGCCTCCGACCCGGTGGACTATGCCGTGGCGTGGCCGCGCGCTCGCGGGAGCCGGGCGCGCTGCGGCCCGTTCGCGTTGAACCTAGCCTATGTTCAAGGGAACCTGCGGGACTCGCGACTGGATCCCGAGCTGTTCAACGAAATCTCTAAGAAGCTGAGCCGGTACGGCGGCCTGTACATATATCGCGATGGAATCCGCGTCCTTCCTTACGGGAACACTGACTTCGATTTCCTTGATATCGAGGTGCGACGAGCCAAGAGTGCAGGTGACGCATTCTTCTCGTACCGACGGATGTTCGGTGTCATCGAGTTGACGAGACGCGATAACAGCAGTCTTCGGGAAAAGGCGGGGCGTGAGGGGTTTGCCGACAACGAGGCATATCGGCAGTTTCGCGAGATTCTCATGCACTTCCTGTACCAGGTCGCGCTCGACTTCTTTCGTGAAAAGGGTTCAATGTCGGAGCGCTTTTGGTCACAGCGTGCGGAGCTTGAGCGGCTCGATCTGGCGAGGCACCGCCGGAACCGGCAAGTCCGCGTTCGCCGCCGCGAGCTTGGCGAGGAGCTGGACTCCTTTTTTCGCCGCGTCGAAGAGGCGCGTCCGCAGGAAGACGTCGCCAAAGTTGTCGAGCGCCTCGCGGGAAGGCTTGCAACAGCACTCGCGAAGCAAGACGCGAACCAAGCCGCGGAGGAGGTCGTGTCGGCGGAAAGCGAGGCCCGGACTGCGCTTCACACTCTGACGCAGAGTTACGCGGTTGCCCGACCGCGGGGCATCGGGCTTACGCGAACGCAGAGAAGGACGTGGGCGGCCTACGAGAACGAACGGGCGCGGCTGGTGGAGCAAGTGTTCGATCCGGGCGAGCGCACGATCGAGGAGACGCTGGCGCAAGCCGTCAAAGAGCACGATATTTCGATTGACCGAAGGTTACGGTTCGACGCCGCTGTTTCCTCGGCAGCGGAGCGAGCGCGCGCTCTGACGCGTTCAGCTCATCGAGACCTCGAGAACGTCTCCAAAGACGTGAGGTCTCGGGCGCAAGCGCTCGGGCGGAATGCAGTCGCGGAGGTAGATGACACGATTCAGCGGGTACTAAGCAAGTCGGCTAGCACCGATGTCGCCTCCTTGACGAACAGAGCCTTCGTGCAGGCAAGAACCCGACTGGAGAGCGAACTGGCAGATGCGGCGAGGGTTTGGCAGGAAGCGCTTGCGGCCATGGTGGACCAGTTCGCGGGGATTTCGTTTCCCAACGGGAATCCTGCATCAGCGAAGCTAGACGAAGTGGAGGCGCTCGAAACGGATCTTGAAGCGCTCCGCGAGCGGGCCGAAGAAGATCTCGAATTGATTCAAATCGGGACGGCCATCGAGATCATCAACCACGAGTTCGAGGGCACGGTCAAGGCGATTCGCCGGAGTCTTCGCCGAATCAAAGGTTGGGCGGACGCAAACCCTGCGCTTCGTGAGCCGTACCGTGACCTGCGCGCAAGCTTCGAGCATCTCGATGGGTACCTACGATTGTTCACCCCTTTTCATCGCCGTCTCTACCGTACGCCAGTTGAGATCGTCGGTGCCGAGATCGACAAGTTCTTGCGCTCCGTCTTCGAAAAGAAGTTGGAGTCAGCGGAAATCCACTTGGTCGCGACACCGAGATTTCTCGAGCACCGGCTAGTGCAATTCCCATCGGTCATCTACCCGGTGTTCGTGAATCTGGTCGACAATGCCATTCACTGGCTTACTGATTACAGGGGCGAGCGAACGATCACTCTGGATGCCCGGAAGGACCGGTTAATTATTCGCGATAGCGGGCCCGGCGTTCCCGCGGTCGATTACGACGCCGTGTTCGAGTTTGGGTTCAGTCGCAAACCGGGAGGTACGGGGTACGGGCTGTTTATTTCTCGAGAGGTTCTAAGCCGCGAGGGTTGGAACCTGAAGTTAAGTCCCCAGCGACCTGATAGGGGTGCCGAGTTCATCATTTCGGAAGGGCGAAAGACGAATGGGAGACGGACGTGACACCGTGGACGGACCACGTGCTCAGCGTCGTGGATGGCTTCCTCGAGACGGTTGTCGTTGTCGACGACCGTGCCTTCATTGACCGGGAGGGCCTACGCGAGCCCGAGACGACCGAAACTCATCGCGGGCGCCTCGCTGGGCGAGGGGTTGCGGAACTCAGGCCACCTTCTGATCCCGATGAGCATGACCTGGATGGCAAAGCAGTAACGGACGCGTTCGCGAAGGACGGGTTGGTGTGCACTCTCCTGTCCCCCAAGAAAGGGGAGGAGGTCAGGGAGAAATTCCTCCGGGTGGCTCGCAGGGCAGACCTAGTCGTACTCGACTGGGTGCTCGACCGCGACGAAGGGCGTGTCGCGCTTGACCTCATCGGTCGAATCCTGACGGACGACGACCAGCCCACTCGCCGACGACTTCGGACGATCGCCGTCTATACGGGGCAGAAGGACCTGCGCGGTATCGCCGCCGAGATACGTGGCGTGTTAACGGGGGTGTACTCGGACTGCGAGCTTCTAGAGGAGGATGACGGACTCACGATGACCAAGGGTCCCGTGCGGGCGGCTGTCTTCGCGAAGGAGCATGTCGAGCTCCCTACGGAACTCGAGGTCCGCCGCGTGGCCTTTGCAGACCTGCCCACGCGTCTCCGGGTCGAGTTTGCGTCCCTCGCTTCGGGTCTTGTCACCACGGTCGCCTTGGCAGCATTGGCGGCTTTAAGGGAAGATACTCACCGCATCCTTCGAATGCTGGGTCCGTCCCTCGACTGCGCTTTCTTGGGCCACCGCGTGGCCCTTCCGGTGCCGGCCGACGCGCAATCTCACGCAGTCGCCCTTGTCCTGGCGGAGTTTCGAGCGGTAGTCGAGGACAATGACGTTGGGCAGCACGTAGCCGCCGCCGTAATCGACCTGTGGTTGCGCGACCCAGATCGACGGCCCAAGAAATTTGGAACGTTAATCGATGAAAATAAGGCGCTAACACAGGAGCAAGTCGAGTCACTTGTACGAGTCGGACTGGGGACGCCAGAGGGCTGTGAGACTGTAGCGTCGGGACGAGTGAGTAAGACCCACCTGTCGAAGAAGGTGAAGCCAGAGGCCACGAAGGTGTTCGCTGCGTCTATCGACGACGCGGTCAATTCGGACAACGAGTTCGGGAATCGGATGACGACCCGCACCTTCTATTCGAAACCGCACCGGACGCTGCACTTGGGAGTTGTCGTGCGGACCGGTGAGGTCTACAGAGTTTGTGTTCAACCAGATTGTGACAGTGTGCGTTTGATACAACGAAGGTCATTTCCATTTCTCTCCCTGACTGAGGTCGAGGCTGGTGAGCCCAGCCACTTTGTCGTACGCGGTGATGGTCCGAAGCAATATGTCCGACTCCGGCTGGGGACGAACCCGCGTAACATCACTGCGGTTAACTTCGAGTCGTTTACCGACGGGGTTGTGCGAGCGGTCGAACACGATGGCAGGTACGTCTTTACCGACGCTGAGGGCGAGGGGCACCTCTGGGTGGGAGAGCTGAAGCCTGATTTTGCGCAAAAGGTTGCGGTTGACCTCGCTCGAGAGTTTTCGCAGGTCGGCGTCGATGAGCCGGAACTGTTCCGGCTATCGCGCGGCTAGTCAGTCCACCCGATGGGGAGAGCATCAACAGAACCGGGCCAAGCCCCTGGCAATCTGCCACTAAATGGGGGAAACTCCCAGAGTTAGGACATTGGCGGAGCTGGGAGGGGTTCAAATGAGGTTCAAGGTTCTTATCGCGGGCGCCGTGGCGGTGGCCGCCGCGTTCGGCACGACGGCGGTCGCCGGCGCCGGCACCACGCTTTCCACCACCCTGGTCGGCTTCGAGGAGCGTCCCGGCCCGGGTGACCCCGACGGCAACGGGTTCATCACGCTCACGATGAACCAGGGCCGCGGCGAGATCTGCTTCGAGGTCACGCTCTCCGGCATCGACGCCGCGACCGCCGGGCACATCCACAAGGCGCCGGCCGGTGAGTTCGGCTCGGTGTTCGTGACGCTGTTCGGCAGCGAGGGCCCGGGAGCTAAGTGCGTGACGGCGACGAAGGCACAGATCAAGGAGATCCGCCGGGACCCGACGCAGTTCTACGTGAACATCCACACCGCGGCGTTCCCGAACGGTGCGGTGCGGGGGCAGCTGGGCGACTAGCGCTCGTTCGTCACAGCAGAAGGGCGGCCCCCGCGGGGGCCGCCCTT
>DASZDG010000137.1:0-2497 GCA_035942255.1 Actinomycetota bacterium
AGCCAGACCGCCACGGCGATGAGGACGATGATCGCGATGTTCCGCGGGGCCGGAGCCACGGATCAGATCCTACGAGAGGGCGCGGGCGAGCGGGCGCGGAGCGTCCGCGGCCGCGGGCGGCACGGACTCGCTCGGCGGCGCCGGCGGGTCGACCTCCTCCGCCGCGAACCGGTACCCCACGCCGAAGTGCGTGTGGATGTACCGCCACGACGGCGACGCCTTCTCGAGCTTCTGCCGCAGCTTGCGCACGAACACGTCGACGCTGCGATCGCCGCGCGCCATCGCGTAGCCCCAGACGCGCTGGTAGATCTCCTCGCGCTCCAGAACGCGCCCCTCGGCCGCCGCGAGGAGCTGGATCAGCTCGAACTCGCGCCGCGTCAGGTCGACGGACTCCTCGCGCACGTACGCCTGGAAGTGATCGGCGCGGATCGAGAGCTCGCCGGAGACCACCGGAACCGCCGCGGCCGCCGCATCGGCCGCCCGGCGCCGCCGCACGACGGCCTCCACGCGCGCGATGACCTCCTCGGGATGGCACGGCTTCGTCATCCAGTCGTCCGCCCCGAGCCGCAGCCCGCGCACCCGCTGGGCCACCGACGACTGCCCGGTGCACACGACGACGCCCAGGCCCGGCAGCGAGGAGCACAGCTCCTCCAGGTAGTCCCATGCCGCCCCGCCCAACACGGCCAGGTTCAACACGACGGCGTTGACGCGCATCGCGACGAGGTCGGGCACCGGGACGGAGCTGGCCAGCACGCGGTGCTCCCAACCCGCGCGATCCATGCGCTTGCCGAGCACCTGCAGGAAGCCCGAGTCGACGTCGATGACGGCGACCCGGAGGGGCGGCTGTTCGGTCATCTCGTGAAGGAGGTTAGACAGGCGTTCCGACGAGGAGACCCCACGAGGCCCGTCGCGTTACAACCTGTTCACAACCGCGGGGGCGAAAAGTCGCGAAATGCGGAGTCAGGGGCGCGGGACGGAGGAGTCCGAGAACTCCCGGAACAACCCGGTCACGACGAACGCGACCTGCTCGCCGATGTCGACGGCGTTGTCGCCGATCCGCTCGAACGCCCGCGCGACGAGCGTCATGTGCATCGCCCACTCGCGCGTGTCGTAGTCGTCGCCCGCATCCAGCGCCAGCCGGAAGATCTCACGCTGCAGCCGGTTCACCTCGCGGTCGCGCGCGACGAGGTCCTCGGCCAACTCGACGTCCCGCGCCGCCAGAGCGGCCCGGCACTGCAGCACCTCGGACCGTGCGAACTGCCCCATCTGCTGCAGCCGCGACACGATCTCGGAGCTGCGCGGCGGCTCGTGCCCGCTCAGCGGCAGCAGCTTCGCGATGTTCACGCACTGGTCGCCCATGCGCTCGATGTGCTTGATGATGTGCAGCAGCGCCGCGACGAGCCGCAGGTCCTCGGCGACCGGAGCCTGCAACGCGAGCATCGACAGGATCCCCTGGTGGACCTCGAGGTATCGCCCGTCGATCCGGTCGTCGTCGGCGATGATGAACGACGCGAGCTCGACGTCCTGGTGCTCCAGGCACTCGATCACCCGGTCGACCTGGCCGAGCACGAGGTCGATCCCGCCCAGCACCGCGCCCTCGAGGTCCGCGAGGTCCTGCTGGTACTTGAGACGGTGCGGGCCGGCGCGCATCAGCCGAACTTCCCGGTCACGTACTCGCGCGTCCGCTGATCCGAGGGGTTCGTGAAGATCGTCTCGGTGTCCGCGTACTCCACCAGCCGGCCGACCCGCCGCCCGCCGTCGAGGTCCACGTTGAAGAACGCCGTCCGGTTCGACACGCGCGCGGCCTGCTGCATGTTGTGCGTGACGATCACGATCGAGTAGTCCTCGACCAGCTCGAGCATGAGGTCCTCGATCGCGGCGGTCGAGATCGGATCCAGAGCCGAGGCGGGCTCGTCCATCAGGATCACGTCCGGCTCGATGGCGAGCGCGCGCGCGATGCACAGCCGCTGCTGCTGCCCGCCCGACATCCCGACCGCGTGCGTCTTCAGCCGGTCGCACACCTCGTCCCACAGCGCCGCCTTGCGGAGCGACCGCTCGACGATCTCGTCCATGTCCTCCTTCATCCCGAGCACGCGCGGGCCGAAGGCGACGTTGTCGTAGATCGACTTGGGGAACGGGTTCGGCTTCTGGAAGACCATCCCGATCCGCTTGCGCACCTGCACCGGGTCGACGCCCTCGGAGTACAGGTCGACCCCGTGGTAGAGCACCCGCCCGCGGATGGAGACCGAGGGGATCAGGTCGTTCATCCGGTTCAGGCAGCGGATCAGCGTCGACTTTCCGCAGCCGGACGGCCCGATGAACGCGGTGATCTCGTTCTTGTAGAGCTCGAACGAGACGCCCGCGACCGCCGCGACGTCGCCGTAGCGCACCTGGACGCGGTCGAGGGCGAAGACGGTCTCCTGCCGCGCCGGGGGCGCCGGGACGTCCCGCTCGGCGATCTCCACCGACAGGTCCGGTGTGACGGGCGGCTTCTCGG
>DASZDG010000138.1:0-68199 GCA_035942255.1 Actinomycetota bacterium
CCTCAGGGGCCCGCTGCGCGGTTCGGTTGGCCTAGTTGACCGATATGCCCGTGCAATCCACGAGCGTGCGGGCGTCCGCGCTCAGAGCGGGGATGTCCACGGTCCACCCACTGCCGTTCGGGTACACGTACCGCAAGTGGAGAGCCGCCGGGTCGATGCTCCCGACGACGTCGAGACCGAGGCCCGCGGAGCACCACACGGCGTCGAGCGGCAAACGGCTCACCATGCACAGGGTCCAGGAGACCGCTGTATCGGCCGCCCATGCGCTGAAGGCCTCGACGTCGGTGCCGACCGCGTCGGGCTGGATCTGGAGCTTCCCCTGGTCGTCGATGTAGACGCTCCCCGCGGTAGGCGAATCCTGTATCGCCTCCGGGCAGGGAATCGGCTGCGCCGTATCGGCCTGGGCCGGCACCGCCGCCCCTATCGTCGTCGCCGCCACGACTGCCGCCACTGCAAGTGCCCCTAACCGCTTCATCCGTCACTCCCGTCGTCCGCCCGCGGGGCGTCCGCCGCCCCATGACGCGCAACGTCTTCGACGCCCGGGTTGCTCTTTCCTTTCGGAAGACAGGTCAAGGCCCCGGTACGACGAACTCTCGGCTTGACTATTTCGGTCACACGGACGCACTGCGTCCGTCGGGCGGGCCGCCTCGTGGCGGCAGACGAACTGGAGGTGGCGGATGCGCATCGCGCGCGTGGTTCTTGCGACGGCTGTGATGGCTTCGATGCTGGTGGTGGGTTCGGCCTCGCCCGCGGGGGCCGCGGACTGCATGGGTCCCTTCCGCTATGCGATCGACAACCCTCCGCCTCCCCTGGAGGCATCGGACGTCATCTCGAACTCCGGGGGCACCCTGGCCGTGCACACGGACGTCGTCGTGGCACACGCGGTGGCCGTCGGGACCCACTACGCGAACGCCATCTCGAACCTGTCGGGGTGTTTGGCGTCGGTCGGCAGGGCGCTTGCCGAGTACACGGTCGAGTGCATCCAGGCCTCGCCCGGCGTCCAGAACCTCACGTCCGGCAACCCGGCGACTCGCTACGCGAGCGTCGTCGGCGGCACCGTCCAGGTCCACTACGGCAACCTGACCGCGGACGCCGACGCGATCGTCGCCTGCTCGGGCTTCTCCGTGAACTGGGACATCATCAACGACATCCTCCGGCCGCGGTAAGCCTCCACGCGAAAGCAAAGGGGCCCCCGGTTTCGGGGGCCCCTTCTTTCGGTACGGGTCCGTCCGCTACTCGTGGACCGGCGCCTTGGCCCCCGCGCCCGGCGGTGACTCCTTCTCAGCCCGCGACGACATTCCGCCGCCCTATGACGCGCAACGTCTTGGACGCCCGGGTTGCTCTTTCCTTTCGAAGACAGGTCAACGCCCGGTTACGCCGAACTCTCGGCGTGACTGATTCGGTCACACGGACGCACTGCGTCCGTCGGGCGGGCCGCCTCGCGGCGGCAGGCGAACTGGAGGTGGCGGATGCGCATCGTGCGCGTGGTTCTTGCAACGGCTGTGATGGCTTCGATGCTGGTCGTGGGGTCGGCGACCCCGGCGAGCGCGCTGCACTGCACGAGGACCTACCTGACTGCGGTCCAAAACCCGCCGGCCCCGCCCGCGCCGTCGGACGTCGTGAGCGTCGTAGGCGGCGTCATCACCATCAACACCAACGTCGTGTCTGCTTACGCCCTCGCGGTCACCAACCACTTTGCCTCCGCGACGACCAACTACACGACGTGCCAGTTGATCGAGGGCGTCGACATAGCGCGCGCCACGGCCAACTGCGTCACGGGCTCTGCCGCCGTCGTCAACCTGTTGCGGAACCCGGACCCGACCATGCGCTACGTACAGCTGTTCGGGGGCATCATCCAGGTGCACTATGCGACGCTCCTCAGCGACGCCGAAGAGATCATCGAGTGCTTCGTCATCCTTCCGGACATCGGATAGCCCGAAACACCGACCCAGAAAAAAGAGGGGCCCCCAGGGAGCCCCTCTTTTTTCGTTGCATCGGACGCTACTTGTGGACCGGCGCCTTGGCTCCCGCGCCCGCCGGTGACTCCTTCGAGTACATGTCCTCGATCACGTCGGCGTAGACCTCGCCGATCGTCTTGCGCTTGACCTTCATCGTCGGGGTGATCTCGTTCTCCTCCTGGAGGAAGTCACGCTCGAGGACCCGGAACTTCTTGACCTGCTCGACCTTCGCGAGGCCCTTGTTGACCTCGTTCAGCGCGCCTTCGATCTCCTTGATCGTGCGCTCGTGGTTCGCGATCGCCGCGAGGTCGCCGTCGATCCCCTGCTCCTTGGCCCACGCCGGCGCCTTCTCCTCGTCGAGCGTGATCAGCGCGGTCATGAACGGGCGGCGGTCGCCGATCGCGACGACCTGCGAGATGAGCGGGTGCACCTTGATCTTGTTCTCGAGCTCCTGCGGGGCGATGTTCTTCCCGCCGGCCGTGATGATCAGGTCCTTCTTCCGGTCCGTGATCTTCAGGTAGTTGTGCTCGTTGAACTCGCCGACGTCGCCGGAGTGCAGCCACCCCTCCTCGTCGATCGTCTCGCGCGTCGCCTTGTCGTCCTTGAAGTAGCCGCTCATGACGTTTCCGCCGCGGGCGAGGATCTCGCCGTCGGAGGCGATCTTCACCTCGAGGCCGGGCATCGGCTTGCCCACCGAGCCGATCAGGATCGCGTCCGGCGGGTTCCACGAGGTCGGTCCGTTGTCCTCGGACTGGCCGTAGCCCTCCGCGATCTTGAGGCCGATCGAGTGGAAGAACCAGATGAGGTCGGGTGCCAGCGGGGCGGCCGCCGACAGCGCGAGCTCGCACTCGTCGAGGCCGAACGCGGCGCGGATCTTGTGGAGCACGAGCTTGTCGAGGGCCGCGTGCTGGACCTTCATGCCGAGCGGGATCTTCGCGTCGGTCATCTTGCCGCCGCGCGCGACCGCTTCCTGCTCGCGCTTCGCGATCTCCTTGCCGAGCTCGATCGCCTTGCGCGCGAGCTTGGTCTTGCGGTCGTTCGGGTCGGCCTGCGCCATCTTCGCCTGCACGCCCGCGTAGAACTTCTCCCACACGCGCGGCACGCCGAAGAAGTACGTCGGCTTGATCGCCTGGAGGTCGGCGATCAGCGTGTCGAGGGACTCCGCGAAGCACGTCGTCGTCCCGTAGTAGATCTGCAGCAGGTGCGTGAGCATGCGCTCGGCGATGTGCGACAGCGGGAGGTACGAGACGGCGCGGCCCTTCGTCGCCTCGCCGAGGGGGATGATCGCCTCGGAGCTGCGCGCCGTCCACATGATGTTCGAGTGCGTGAGCATGACGGCCTTGGGCGGCCCCGTCGTTCCAGAGGTGTAGACGAACGTGGCGAGGTCCTCGGGCTTGACGTTCCGGCGCGCCTCCTCGTAGTCGGCGTCCGAGATCTTGTCCCCCGCGGCGAGGAAGTCGTCCCACGTCATGACGAGCTCGGGGTCGGCGTCGCCCTCGTAGCCCTCGATCACGACGACCTTCTGCAGGGTCGGCAGCTCCCCGCGCATCTTCAGCACCTTCTGGAGCTGGTCGGGGTTCTCGACGATCGCGACCTTGGACTCGGAGTGCCCGATGATGTACGCGACCTGCTCGGGAGAGTTCGTCACGTAGATCGGAGCGGTCGCCGCGCCGATCGAGAGGCAGCCGATGTCGGCGACGTGCCACTCGGGGCGGTTGAGCGAGAGCAGCGACATCTTGTCGCCGTTGCCCAGCCCCTGCGCCATCAGGCCCTTGGCGGCCCTGCGGACCCGATCGCCGTACTCGCGCCACGTGATGTCGTGCCAAGCGCCGCCCTTCTTGTACTTGAGGGCGATGGCCTCGGCCTGGCCGGTGACGCGCTCCTGGAACCGCTCGATGATCGTCTGTGCAGGCATGGTCCCCCCTGGTCGGGCTGGATTTTAGGGCGTTAGCAATCCAGTCTAGGGCCGTTCGCCCGCTGTGGCCAAAGCCGCCCTGATCCTGTCCGGGATCGGCGGGTGGCTGTAGAACAGCGCGACCGCGACCGGCGGCGGGTCGAGGTCGGCCAGGTTGTTGAGCGCCAGCCTCCGGAACGCCGACACCGCGGCGTCGGGATCCTCGGTGAGACGGATCGCGATCGCGTCGGCGTCGGCCTCGAAACGCCGCGAGAGCGCCGCCTGCAACGGCGTCGACACGAGCGTCAGGGCGGTCACGAGGAGCACGAGCAGCGGGAGGGCCCGGAGGTCCCCCGGCCCCGCCGCGCCCGCCCACTCCCACAGCCCCCGGCGCGTGCCGAGCCATCCGAGGAGGGCGAAGCCCGCGAGCAGGCCGGCGGTGGAGATCAGGAGGTTCTTCACGACATGGCCCTCGGCCTGGTGGCCGAGCTCGTGCGCGACGACGAACGCGGTCTGGTCCTCGCTTCCCGCCGCGAGCAGCGTGTCGTAGAGCACGAGCCGCTTCGTCCCGCCCAGCCCCGCGACGTACGCGTTCTCCGCGGTCGTCCGGCGGCTCGCGTCGGCGACGAGGACCTCGTCGACCGGCACTCCGGCCTCGTCCGCGAGCGCACGAACCCTCTGGTCGAGGGGGCCGCGCTCGAGCGGCGTGAAGTCGTTGAACAGCGGCGCGACGACCACCGGCCACAGGAAGAACATCACGGCGGTGAGCCCGGTGAACGCCCCCCATCCCCAGACCCACCAGGTCCCCGGCTGCCATCGCAGCACGGCGAAGAACACGACCGCGGCCACCGCGGAGGTCACCGCGCCGACCGCGGCCCCCTTCAGCTGGTCGGAGGCCCACCCCGCGGCCGCCTGTGTCGACAGTCCCCACGCGTGCTCGACGACGAAGCCGCGCACGAACGCGAGCGGCAACGTAACGGTCGTCAGGATCAGAGCGACGACGGCGCCGGCGAGCAGCGCACGGAGCGGCCAGGCGCCGACGCGCGACTCGAGCGACTCCACCAGCCGCGCCCACGGCCCCCGTGCGAGCACCACGAGCGTGACGACCTGCAGCACGAGGCCGGCGACGAACGAGACGTAGCCCGGCCGCCGGTACGCCCCGTGGCGCGCGATCTGCTCGTCGGTGAAGGAAGCGCCGAGCCCGGGGTCCGTCGCGTCTTCGGCAGCTCGCCGCTCCCGCACCTCCGCAGGAGCCCGTGAGACCAGGCCGACGATCCCCGCGGCCGCGAGCGAGAGCGTGGCGATCAGGAGCAGAGCCCGGGCCCAGGTCATGCGTTGAGCCTAGGCGCAGGCGCGCGGGCGCAGCGCTAGCGCTCCTTCCCGATCTTCGCGTTGTCGGCCGGCGCAACGCCGGTCTGGCGGAGCCGCGACACCTTCCCGAGCAGGTCGAACCAGAACGGGGCCCCAAGGCTCAGCGCGATGATCGTGAGCAGCCAGCCCAGGAGCCGCCATACGAGCTTCTCGCCGCCGTCCCACCCGGGCCACGCACGCGGGTCCGCGGCGTCGTCGGTCCAGCCCACGGGAAGCCCCAGACCCTTCACACCTTCGACGTCTTTTGCGATGGCGTCGAGGTCCAGCTCGGTCCCCCCCACGTCGCCGCCGTTGGGGTCCTCGGCGTTGGCCGCCGCCGCGACCACCGCGGAGCGGACGGCGTCATCGGTCCACAGCGTCCGCGCGATCAACCCGGCGTCGACGTTCATGCCGAGCGTGAGAATCGTCGCGTACAGCAGCAACCACCGCTGGACCCGTCGCCTGTACCAGCCCGACACGTGCCCCATCGCCTCGTCGTACCAGTCCTCGATCGCCTTCTTGAGGTCGTCGATGTCGTCGCCCACGTCCGCCGCCAGCCGCAGCAACGGGTCGCGGGCGGGGTTGCTCCTGGGGAGGCCCTCGATCGCCGTCTTCGCGTTCCCTACCGCCTCCGGAGTCCCCAACAGAGCGAGTACGAAAGTGCGGGAGCCGATGTACGTGGGGTCGCGACGCGCGCGCTTCTTCAGTGACGTCACGAGTGGGTCGGACATGATCCTGTTCTTGACGTCCTCGCCGACGAGCTTCCCGATCCCCCGCTTGAGCTCACCGGCGCGGAAGTTGAGAGCAGTTGCGACCAGCTCGTTGACCTGCGAACAGATGACGCTCAGCAGGAAGAACAGGAACATCATCCCGACGGCTACGTCGATCGCGGGCGTGCCGAGGCTCAAGTCCACTAGCTTCCCCCTAGCTCGGTGGCCGATGAGTAAACCGCCGCGATACAAAGAGCGTCAAACGCCCCGCCTACCCCGCCTGCGACACCTCCCCCGCCGCGCCGCCGGCCGCTGGTCGCTCACCGGGCTCGCGCGGGCGGAACCTCAGCACCGGGATCAGCCCGGCACCGGCCAGCTTCTGCAACGGCGGGTCCAGCTCGTCCTCGATCTCGACCGTCGTCGACGCCGGGTGCAACAGGGCCGTCACGAGGCAATCGTCGCAGTGCTCGCTGCGGTACATCTGGCACTCGGAACAGTCGATCCTCATCGCTACCTCCTCGTCGGTGCCGCCCGGGTTCGGGTTACGAGCTCAGGCTAGAGAGGGGGTACGACACTTTTCGTGCCCGACGGGGTCCTTTACCGGGCGAGCTCCAGCAGCTGCGGCGAGACGGCGATCGTGGCCCCCTCGTCCTCGGCCCGCTCCTGCAGCTCCCGGTCGTTCGTCACGAGCACCACCGGGTGCGGGGGCAGCGACCTGAGCTTCGCCATCAGGTGGTCGTCGGCGATCTCGCCGGGGCGCGAGTACTCCACTCGCACCCGGGTCTTGCCGAGGCGCGACTTCCCGGGTCCCACGTCCGACCCGTCGAAGACCACGGTGGTCGGGACGTTCTTGCGCAGGGTCAGCTTCTCGAGCTGCTCGATCAGCCGCTCCCGCTGTGACGGGAGGTCGAGGTCGGGGAAGCCCTGGGGCGACTTCGTCACGTTGTATCCGTCGACCAGCAGGTGGACGTCCGGCGCGTCCAGCCACGCGGCGAGCGTCAGCGGGTCGTCCGCGAGGAGACCCGGCGGGACCGGGAGCGGCCGGCGCGGCCGGGATGATCCGTCACCGGAGTCAGGCGCTGGCCGTGCGGGCTTCTGCTTCGCCTTCTCCTCGAGCGACTCCACCGCGCGCTCCAGCTCCGCGATCCTGCGGCGGGCCGAGCTCAACTCCTTGCGGACCCCCTTCAGCTGCGCGGCCGCCTCCTGCTCGACGGTCTTGGCCGCGGCGACGTCCTTCCTCACGCGGCGCTCGAGCTTGCCTGCTTCGGAGCGCGCGGCTTCGGCCTCGGCGCGGGCGTCGGAGGCTGCACGCTCGCTCGCAGCAGCGTCGCGGCGCGCCGCCTCGAGCTCCCTCCGCAGCTCCTTCACGGTCGCGCGCTCTTCCTCCAGGGCCTTGCGCGACGATTCCTTCACCCGCCGCGTCTCGTCCTTCGCGGCTGCGGCCTTCTCCGTCTCGCGTCGCAGGGCGTCGCGCAACCGCGCCGCCTCGTCCGTCTTCCTGGGCGAGCCGTCACGGCGTCCACCTCCGCCGAGCGCGGCCAGCGCGTCCTCCCAGCCGTCGGCGCGCTCGGCCGCCAGCCGCAGCGCCTGCGCCTGCGTCTTCGGCAGCGACTGCGTCTCGTCGTCGAGCCACTGGAGGACGAGCGTTCGCACGTTCGCGTCCTCCAGCAGCGCGACGATCTCGCCCGCGTGCGACATCAGCATCTTCTGGTGGAAGTTCCGCAGGCGCCGCACCTCGGGCGGAAGGTCCAGGACCGGCGCAGTCCTCATGTACGCGCCGAGCCCCTTCACGAGCAGCGGGATCGCGCTCTCCGGCAACGCCACTTCAGACGGCACCCGCCGCGCGCAGCTCGCGCAGGCGCCCCTCGGCCACGCCGGCCTCCAGCAGCACCTCGTCGGTGTGCTCACCGAGGTCCGGAGGGGGCCGGCGCGTGACGTCGCGGGGTGCGCCGGCGAGCCGGACCGGGCTCGCCACGTGTCGCCACGGTGTCCCGTCGCGCAACGGGGCGTCGACGACCATGCCGCGGTGCGCGACCTGCTCGTCGGCGAACGTCTCCGCAAGGTCGTTCACGGGCGCCACGCACGCGTCGACACCGTCGAGCTCCTGCATCCACTCGGCCCGCGAGCGCGTCGCGAACAGGGCCTCCATCTCGGCCACGACCTCGGCCCCCCGCTCACCGGTCGCGAAGCCGTCGTCGCGCAGGTCGGAGCGCCCCAGCGCGTCACACAGCGCCGCCCAGAACTGCGGCTCGAGCGCGCCGACCGCGAGCCATCCGTCGGAGGCGGGGTAGACGCGGTAGCAGGGATGCGCGCCGGAGAGGTGCATGTCGCCGCGACGCGGCACCTCGCCGGTGGCGAAGTACGCGGCGGAGTGGAGCGTCAGCCACGAGACGACGCCGTCGGTCATCGAGACGTCGCACAGGTCGCCCTCGCCGGTCGCGTCCCGTTTGCGGAGCGCGGCGAGGATCGCTATCACCGCCGACATCGCGCCGCCGGCGAGGTCCCCGATCTGAACCGGCGGAACGACCGGCCGGCCGCCGCGCGCGCCGCTGATCCCGAGCACTCCGCCGTACGCGACGTAGTCGATGTCGTGCCCTGCCGCGCCGGCGCGCGGGCCGTCCTGGCCGTAGCCCGTGATCGCGCAGTAGACGAGCCCCGGGTGGAGAGAGCGCAGCGTCTCCCACCCCACGCCGAGGCGGTCCATCACCCCGGGGCGGAACGACTCGACCACGACGTCGAACGACGGGACGATCTCCTTGAAGACCGCGCGGCCCCCGTCGGTCTTCAAGTTCAACGTCAACGACCGCTTGTTGCGATTGAGCGCGGCGTGGCCGCTCGATACCGAGCCCGCGAACGGCGGCATCAGCCGAATGTAGTCGCCCCTGCCGGGTTCCTCGACCTTGACGACGTCCGCACCGAGGTCGGCGAGCATCAACGTCGCGTAGCCCCCGGGCAGCAGCCGCGTGAGGTCCAGCACACGCAGTCCGTCGAGCGCGCCGTTCACGCGGTGGATCCCGCGGCCTCCGCGCCCGCCGGTGGGACTTCGACGATCTGGTCGCTCGAGCCGCACCACCTGCAGACGACCTTCTCGACCTGCCGTTCGAGGACGTCCTCCTCTTCCACCGTCGCGTCGCCCCCGAGCGTGAAGTGGACGAAGCTACGGAGTCTCTTGCTTTCAAACACGTCGAAGCGCGTCTTGTTGCCGCAGGCGTCGCAGCGGTAGCTCACGACCCGTCCTCGCCCGCACACACGAGCGCGAACACGACGGTGTCGTCGTTGATGTCGCCGAACGCCTGCGCGTCCTCGAACACGCGCTGGGTTATCTCCTCCGCGGATGCGCTCGCGGCGTGGTGGGCCAGCGACTCCTCCACGCGCTCGCGCCCGTAGAGCTCGCTGCCCCGCCGCGCCTCCACCAAACCGTCGGTGAACGCGAGCATTACGTCGCGGGGGCCGAGCGTGAACGTGCCCTGGTCGAACGACTGGTCGGGGAACGCGCCGACGATGCTGCCCTGCATCCCGACCGCCTCGATCTCTCCGCTCGACGCGCGGTAGATCAGCGGGGGCGGATGGCCGCCGACTGCGATCGTCAGCTTCCGTGTTCCGGGATCGAACAGCGCGTACATCAGCGTCGCGAAGCGGTCCTCGCCGAAGCCGGTGACCAGCGCGTTGTTGAGGTGGTAGAGGACCGACGACGGCTGCGCGTTGCGGATCGCGAACGCGCGCAGCATGTACTTCGCCATCGCGGTGTACGCCGCGGCCTCGGCCCCCTTGCCGGAGACGTCGCCGACGACGATCGCGTACGAGCCCTCGCCGAGGTCGAAGACGTCGAAGAAGTCGCCGCCGATGTCGGCCTCGCCACTCGCCGGCTCGTATACCGCCGCCGACTCGTATCCCGGCACGTCCGGCATCTCCGTCGCGAGGAGCCCCTCCTGCAGGCTGCGCGCGACGCTCCTTTGACGCTCGAACCGCTGCGCGTTCTCGATCGCGGTCGCCGCCTGCGCGGCCAGGACCTGCAGCGCCTCCTTCTCGTCCTGCCCCACCGGCGGGGTCGAGGAGAAGAACAGCACGACCGCGCCCGTCATCGGGGGCTGGGCCCTTTGGATCGCGGCCGCCACGGCCGAGAGCCCGGCCGCTTCGTCACCGAGGTGCTCGCCGAGGTCGGGGACCACGACGATCTCGCCGGCCAGGAGGCCGCGCCACGGGTCGCGCGTCAGGTCGAGACGGCCGAGCCCGTCGGTGAGCGCCTGTGGCTGGCGGCCGTACCGTCCCGACGCGACAAGGCTGCTCTGCGTGGAGTCGAGGAAGTAGAGGACCGCCGATTCCGCGGAGAGGAGCTGCACGGCCCCCGCGGCCACCTCCTCCGCGACCGCGGCGAGGCGGAGCTTCGCGCCGATCCTCAAGCCGAGCGTCCTCAGGTCCGCGAGCAGGTTGAAGCGGCGCGCGTTCGTCAGCGCCGTAGCAAGCTGGCGGGCGATGCCGCGCGCGAGGGCCTGGTCCTTCGCGGAGAAGTCGCGGGGCTGGGCGAACTCGATCCCGAGGCCCCCGAGGTCCTCTCCCCAGCGCACGAGCGGGAGCCCGATGTACGCGCCCACCCCGCGTTCGGCCGCACGGCCGGCGACGACGGGGTCGGCGGCGGAGCAATCGGGCACCACCACCGGCGCCCTCTGCTCGAGGGCCCGGCGGAGCAACGGCAGCCCCTCGTCGGTAGCGGAGAGGTTCTGGCGGTCGGCTACCCCGGCCTCGTCGTAGCCGTAGTGCGCGTGGATCGCGAAGCGTCCGCTCTCGGCGTCCCACGTGGCGGCGAAGCAACGGTCACCTCCCAGCAGCTCCGGGACGAGACGCACCGCGAGGTCCATCGTCTGCTCGACCGACTTCACGTCGGCGAGGGCGCCGGAGAGGCCCAGCAATGCGTGCGCGACCTCGGACTCCTCGCGGACGGTCTGGAGCGTCTGCTCCTGCTCGATCACCCGCTGCTCGACGGGGAGCTGGGCCATCTCTCGCACCATCCCGCCATGCTAGCCGTCGCCTCCTCCGGCGCCGCATGGTCCTTGCGGTATCGAACGTATGTTCGCTACTCTGCCTCGATGAGGGCGGCGCAGCGGACCTTTGACCAGATGGGGCGGCCGCTCGCGAGCGTCACGTTCTGCGTCGTCGACCTCGAGACGACCGGAGGCTCCCCGGCGGCGTGCGGGATCACCGAGATCGGGGCGCTGAAGGTCCGGCTCGGCGAGCGCCAGGGTACGTTCCAGACGCTGGTGCGGCCGGACGAGATGGTGCCCGCGTTCGTCCGCCTCCTCACCGGGATCAGCGACGAGATGCTCGTGGACGCGCCGCCGATCGAGGCCGTGCTCCCCTCTTTCCTCGAGTTCGTCCGCGACTCGGTGCTGGTCGCGCACAACGCGCGCTTCGACGTGGGGTTCCTGAACGCCGCGCTCACGCGGTCCGGTTATCCGCCGCTCGCCAACGACGTCGTGGACACGGCGACGCTCGCGCGCAAGATCCTCGCCGGCGAGGTGCGCAACAACAAGCTCGAGACGCTCGCGCGCCACCTCCGCTGCGCGAACCAGCCGTGCCACCGCGCGTTCGCCGACGTCCTCGCGACGAACGAGGTCCTGCACCAACTCATCGAGCGCGCCGCGGGATACGGCGTCACGACGCTCGAGGACCTGCTCGCGATGTCGGCGAGCCGGATCGACGGGACGTTCGAGAAGATCAGGCTCGCCGACGGCCTTCCGGCAGCGCCCGGCGTCTACAGGTTCCTCGGCGCGACCGGGCAGACGCTCTACGTCGGCAAGGCGACGGACCTGCGGGCGCGCGTCCGCTCCTACTTCTACGGCGACCCGCGCCGGAAGATCCGCGACCTCCTCCGGGAGACGCAGGACGTGACGTTCCAGACGCACGCGTCGACGCTCGAGGCCGAGGTCGCGGAGGCACGAGCGATCGCATCCGAGCTGCCCCCGTACAACCGCGCCGGCAAGTCGGCTCCCACGTGGTGGATGAAGGTGTCCGCGCGCAAGCCGCGCGTCGCGCCGGCGCGGTCGCCGTCGGAGGACGGGAGCGCGTATCTCGGCCCCCTGCCGTCGCTGAAGCTCGCGCGCATGCTCGTCGACACCGTCCGCGACGCCGCTGCGGTGCACCGCTGCGCGACGCCCCAGAGCTGCCGGGGCTGCGCATTCTCCGCGCTGGGGACGTGCGTGGGGCAGGATCGGGCCGCGCACGAGAGCGAGGCGCGGCTGGTCGTGGACGCGCTGACACGGGATCCGGGGGTGATCGCAGCGCCGCTCGCCGACAAGATGCGGCGGCTCGCCCGTCAGGAGCGCTTCGAGGAGGCCGCGGAGCTACGCGACCGCGCCCGCGCGCTCGTGTCGTGGATCGACCGGTCGATCGAGGCGCGGGCGCTGGTGGACGCGGGTGAGGTGCTGCTGCGCGTAGGGGGCCGCGGCGTCCTGCTCGTGGCGGGTCAGCTGGCGGCCGCATGTGACGGGGAGGGCCGGGGGCCGGACGAGCTGCTGGCGGGGCTGCGTCCGGCGGCGCAGTGGAAGCGGGTGGGCTCGTGGCTGACGGCCGAGATGCAGCGCGAGATCCGGGCGGTGACGTCGTGGCTGAGGCGCCACCCGGACGAAGTGGAGGTGCTTCACGTCGAAGGTGTATGGGCGGCACCCGCGAGAGCGAGGCCGGCAGAGCGATGGTCCCCGTCACAGACAGCGGTCCCGAACGCAGGATCGTAGGTGGCGCACGGCCGGTGCCGACTCGACTCGCGTAGGATGGAGCCATGGGTGGACGATGGGAACGCAGCACTGGAGAAGGCGGCTGGAAGTACAAGCCGTCCTCGCAACCGCCGCCACCTCCCCTTCCCAACCCGCCGCCACCACATGACCGCCGTGAACCCGTCGCGGGAGAGCACGCAGACAGCGGGCAGTCGAGGAGGCCGGGCACGCAGTAGGACGGCCTAGGTGTCGCTCGGTTCGGTAGAGGGGCTCCTGTTTGCGCTTCTCTTCGTCGTCCCGGGTTCTACCGGCCTCCTTGTCCGAGGCTACGTCTGGCCCACCCGCCGTTCGACCGGCTCCGAGGAGCTCGTACGAGCGGTCGCTCATTCGACCGGGGCACTGCTGCTGCTCGAGGTCGTCACCGGCGTCGGTGGGCTTCTGCCCTCGACGGAATGGCGGCTTGGCACCTTCCTCATCAACGACCTGCTCGGGGGCGATCTGCCGGCGCAAGTCGATCACGACATCAGCCTCTGGTACCGGCTCTTGCTCTTCGCCGTCACGGCAGTTGCCCTACCGAGCGTCATGCAGTGGGTCAGGAGCAGGCCTGCTTTGCTCCGCCTCGTCCGCGCCGACCACATCTCGCTGTACAACGGCGGCTTCGACGCAATGTTCCGCGAGACGATCATCGAGGCCGCTCGCTGGGATCCCCGCTGGCGGCTGACACCCGGTGAGTCGCCGTGGGTCTTGGTCGACACCGACGACGGGCGGAGGTATCGCGGTCAGGTCATGTGGCGCTCGACCGCGCCCTCAGCGCCCGAGTTGATCCTGATCGACGTCGGCGAGATCACGTACGGCGACGCCGTCGTCGACCTCCCTGCGATGTTGTTGATCGGAGGCGAGTCCATCCGGAGGCTGTGGGTGATGCGGCCGAGCGAGACCGGTGGACCAGGTCCCGCTCTGCACCCGCTCGCGCGACCTAGCGATGCCTAGATGGACGCCGGGCGCGGGACGCGGCCCCCCTCGGGGGCCGCGTCCAACACTCCTGAGAAAAGTTGTTGTCTAGCGGACCTTGTAGGTCGCCGACTGCACGGCCGCGTCGATGATCGAGTGCGGCGTGAGCGAGCGCTCCGCGTACTGCGGGACCCAGCAGATCATGCAGCCCGTGGTGACACGGCTGCCGCCGCCGCCCGTGACCAGGCTGCCCTTCTTCGCGCCCAGCGACTTCACCGGCACGGACCACGTGACGGTCCCCGCCGCGGGGTCGAACACGGCCTCGAAGTACTCCTTCGCGGAGCACTGCGACCAGTCGATCCCGGCGTTGATGACGCCGCACTCCTCGAGCCGCGCAACGCCCTGGTAGACCTTGCCGACACGCTCGGTACCCGTGGGCGTCTGCGTCATCGCGCTCGTGACGACGTCGGGCTCGCCGACGTCGACGCTCTTGACGGTGAACTCGTACTGCGTCCCGTCGACCGCGAAGCCCCAGATCATCCGGAAGGCCTCACCCGGGGTGCCCGTCGACGGCATCGCGGAGTGGGTGACGACGAACGTCACGTCCTTGCCCGGCGCCTCCTGGGAGACCTCGCCCTTGGTGAGATCGAAGCCCGCGTCGGAGACCCCCGGCAGCGCGCCGGTGTTGTAGTTGCCCGCGTCGCCCGCGGCGTCCTCGAACACCATGGTGGCCTTGGCGGCCGGCTTCGCGCCCGCCGGCAGGACCGCGCCGGCCACGAGCAGGCCGACTACCGCCGTCCCCAACAGCTTCTTCATCTGAGCCCCCTTCTTCTACGTACTCCCGTGCGGGAGCCAGGCAGTCTTCGGGCCCATCCGCCACGGGCCCTGCTGGGGTAGGGGTTCGCTAAGAGGGCCGGGGATTCCTCCCCGGCCCTCTATCGCTCGAAGCGCGCCCCGCGCGCGGGCTCAGATCCCCCTCAACCGAAGCTTCAAGGACGCGCCCACCACCCGTTCCACGCCGGCGACGGTCGCCTTGTGGTACGTGAAGTAGCTCCCGGGAGTAAGGACGCCGGGTCCGTACATGTACGACAGTGAGAAATCGTAGGTGTCGAACGCGTGCAGGACCTGGCCGGCGATCCCGCCGCCCTCGCAGGAGCCGTCCTCGGGCTCCGCCTTGATGCACGTCTGCACGTCCTGGACCGTGGCACCGGGCTCCGCGTGGAAGTAGAGCGTCGTGATCGTGAGCGAGTTCTGCCCGATCCGGATCGGAACGTGCGTCCGGTCGTTCACCGCTCCCGCCTCGTTGACGGGGAGCTCGACGGTCGCAGCTCGCGCGCGCGTGTGGCTGAGCGTCCTGATCGAACGCGCGGCGTGCTCTTCGCCGACCGGGAGACGGACGGAGACCGGACCGTCGCCCAGCACGTACACGCGGTAGAGCCCCCGGGCCAGCTCCGAGTTCTGGAAGCCGATGAGCAGCCGGTGCGGCGCCGAACCGGGGCCCGACGGTGACACGTCGGCGATGTCGTACGCGCCCGCGGCGTTGCCTCCGCCCAAGTCGATCTTCTCGCCCATCCGGTGCATGAACCACCCGCCGAAGGATCCGTCGAAGGCGATCTCGCTCGCGAGCGCGTCGACCGTGAACGGCTTGCGCAAGCGGATGTCGACGTATCCAGTCCGAGGCGCCGTCATGGTCATGACGTGCTCGGCGTCGGCGGTCGCAGCCGCGGAGGGCGCGAACGGGAGCAAACCCAAGAGCAGGAGTCCGGCGCCGAGCGAGCGCCGGGCGATGGGGCCGGCGCTCCTCACGACACCGTGCAGATGGGGACTCGGAGTGCTTCCACGCACGTCTTGACGAGGGTCCCCGTGGTCCCGAAGATCGACGTCCACGTGAGCGTGTAGACCATCACCGCGTAGCTGGAGTCGAATCCTCCGCTCGTGCAGGGGGTCGCCGGATTGCCGGTTTCGATGCCGTAGTCGACGAGCGTGCCGTTCGCGGCCACGGTGCTCTCAACACCGGTGACGGTGAGGACCGCGGTGTACCGGCTGCCTGCGACCACCCGGTCGCCGACCTCGCCGCATGCGTCCCACGTGGACGTGTTCACGTAGATGTTGGCATAGATCCCTGCCACTTCGACGGCTGAAGCCGGCGCCGGAACCACCGTGCCCGCCAGCCCCATCACACCTACGATCACGCTGACAACGCGCAAGCGTCCCCTCATGTCTCCCCCTCTTCGTCCGCCGTAACCCCACTGCCGGGGCGAGTTACATATACATGACGCGGGGTAAGGCGTCCAGTTTAGAGCGGGCCGACGGGTCGAAGAGCTCAGGCCCCCCCACCGGCCGTCGATGTTCCCGCCACTGCCAGCTCGGAGTCGTCCTCGGTCTTGACCCTCTCACCGCCGAGCTGCGGGAGCTTCGCCAGGCCGTAGACGCACGCCAGGATCGTCGCCACGCCCCCGAACGCGAGCGCGACGCGGGGGCTGAACTGCTCGGACAGCCACCCCACGATCGGGGCGCCGATGGGGGTCGAGCCGAGGAACAGCACGAAGTAGATCGCCATCACGCGGCCCCGCATGTCGTCGGCCGCCGTCAGCTGCAGCGTCGAGTTCATCGTTGCGAGGAAAGCCATCGACGCGGCCCCCAGCGGCACCAGCAACACGACGGCGAGCCACAGCGGCGGCGCGCCCGCGGCCGCGATCGTGAACGCGCCGAGCGCGAAGCCGGCTCCCAGGAGCACCTTCCGGTCCGATCGCCCGATCGCGGCGTTCCCAATGGAGCCGGCGAACATCCCGACGCCGACGGCGGCCCCGATGAGGCCGAGCGTCCCCGCGTCGCCCGAGAACGTCTCCTTCGCGAGCACCGGCAGCAACACGGCGAAGTTGTACTGGAGCGTGCCGATGACGGCCATCATCGTCAGGAGCGTCTTCAACACGGGAACCGACCGCACGTAGCGCAGGCCCTCGCGCACCTGCCCCTTGCCCCGTTCGACCTGCTCGCTGGGACGGAGCTCCGACCGGTTCATGAACATCAGCGCGAGCGTCACCGGCACGAACGACGCGGCGTTGATGAGGAAGCAGACGCCGATGCCGACGGTCGAGATCATCACGCCGGCGACCGCAGGACCGACCACGCGTGCGGTGGTGAACGTCGCGGTGTTGAGGCTCACCGCGTTGGCGATGCGCTCGCGGCCGACCATCTCCATCGTGAACGTCTGCCGCGCGGGGTTGTCCAGCGCGGTGACGACGCCCAAGAGCAGCGCGTCGACGATCACCATCCACAACGTGACGACGCCCGCGACGGTCAGCAGCCCCAGGACGAGCGACAGGAGGGCCGCGCTCGCGTTCGTGAAGATCAGCAGCCTGCGCTTGTCGAGGCGGTCGGCGACGACTCCGGCCCACGCGCCGAGGAGGAGGATCGGCAGCCACTGGATCGCGGTGACTATCCCGAGGCCGAGGCCGCTCTGCGTCAGGCGCAGCACGAGCCAACCCTGTGCCACCCACTGGACCCACGTCCCCGTCCACGAGACGACCTGCCCTGCGAAGAACATGCGGTAGTTGCGCACTCGGAGGGACTCGAACGTGCGCGACAGGGTGGCGGCCATGCCGGGTGTCAACGCAGGACGTCCTTTAAGCCTTCCGCGCCCCCAGGGGCTTGAATAGCCGGAAGCGCTTCCAAGGACGAGGGAGGGACCCCTGGACTTCGACGAGTTCTGCAGGGGTGAGTACGCGGCGGTGTTCCGAGCAGCTTGTCTTGCGACGGGGAGCCGGGACGTAGCCGCCGACGCAACGCAGGAGGCGTTCCAGCGCGCGTTCGCTCGCTGGTCGCGACTCTCCCGGCACACGTGGGCCGGGGGCTGGGTCACGACGACGGCGCTGAACCTGTGCCGCAAGGAGATGAGGCGGAGGTCGGCGCGGCCTTCGGGAGACACGGCCTCGCCAGGTGGCGAGGCCGACATGGCGGGACGGCTCGACGTGGTCGCCGCGCTCGGAGGGCTGCCGTTCCGGCAGAGGCAGGCGGTCGTCCTCTTCTACTGGAGCGACCTGCCGACGGCCGCGATAGCGGAGTTGATGGAGATCAGCGAGAGCGCCGTGCGTGCGCACCTGACGCACGCGCGGAACGCTCTGCGCAAGACCCTGGAGGTCAACCATGCATGACCATGACGAGCACCTGCCGGCCGCGATCAAAGCCGCGGGCGAATCCTTCGAGCCGCCGGTCCCCGACGTCCACGGGATCGCGCGGCGCGGCCGCGCCCGCGCCTGGGGTGGACGCCTCGCGGTCGCCGCGTCGGTCGTGCTGGTCGCGGCGGGTGCGGTGACGGTCGTTCGTGAAGCCACGCCGGCACGCGTCACGACGCGGCCTGCGGCTGGGCCGTCGCTGAGCTGGACGCCGATCGCCGAGTCGCCGCTCGCTCCCCGCTCCACCCCCGCGTCCGCCTGGACCGGCCGCGAGCTGATCGTGTGGGGCGGGACGCCTTCGGGCGGCGACGGCTCGCTGCTCGACGGCGCGTCCTACGACGTCACTGCCGGCGAATGGACGAAGCTCCCGCGGTCGCCGTTGAGGACGAGCTTGGGGCGGACCGCGATCTGGACCGGGACCGAGATGATCCTGTGGGGCGGCGAGGTGGGGGACGGCTCGCACGACGCGCCCGACACGGGTGCCGCCTACGATCCCGCGACCCGCAAGTGGCGGCGGCTCCCGCAGGCGCCCTACTGGAGCCTCGCCAGCCACGTCGCGGTCTGGACCGGGACCGAGATGATCGTCTGGGGGGGTGTGACGCCGGACGCCGATGCGGCCGCCGCCTACGACCCGGCGACCAACCGGTGGAGGAGCCTCCCTGCCGGACCGATGGGTGGCCGCCACGGCGCGGCCGGCGTGTGGGCAGACGACAGGTTGATCGTCTGGGGGGGCCGGAGTGAGGACAGGTCGGCTCTCGAGGGGCCCGAGGCGGCGGCGTACGACCCCGCCGCCGGGGCCTGGACGGCCATCTCGGATTCGCCGCTCGGGAACGTCGACGTGGTGGTGACGGCATGGACCGGGACGGAGATGATCGTCGCAGGGGGTTTCAGCAAGACCGAGGTGCCGCGCGGAGGAGCGGCCTACGATCCCGCAGCGGGGACCTGGCGTGAGATCGCAGACGTGCCGGTCGCCGCCGGACGCGACGGCGCACCGATCCCGTTGACCGACCTGCACACGACCGGCCGCTGGACGGGCGAGCACGCCGTCTTCGTCACGCCCGACGGCGTCGTCGGCTATTCCCCCGAGGACGACGAGTGGACGACGTTCGATGCCCCCGAAGCCGCGCACGTCGCGGGTGCGACGACTGCGTGGACCGGGGACGCGTTGATCGTGTGGGGGGGCCGGACATGGGAGTCACCGGAGTCGCTGCGCGGCGGTTGGGTAGCCCGCTACTGACGCCCGTGGACCACGCGGGGACAGCTGTCCGAGCTTCCGGTGCGACGATGCGCCGGTGGATCGGACAGCGGACGTCGTCGTCGTCGGAGGCGGGATCGTCGGGTGCTGCACCGCGCTGTTCCTCGCACGTGCGGGGGCGGGCCGCGTCGTAGTCGTCGAGCGCGATCCGAGCTACCGGCTCGCGTCCACGGCGCGCTCCGCCTCGGCGATCCGCCAGCAGTTCCACCTCGGCGTGAACGTCGCGATGTCTTGCTTCGGCTACGACTTCTACTCCGACCTGAGCCGCCACCTGCCGGCGGGGGTCCCGTCGGAGATCGGCTTCGTGGAACGGGGCTACCTCGTGCTCGCGGCCCTCGACGCGCTCCCGCGCCTCGCCGCCGCACACCGCAGGCAGGTGGAGAACGGGGCGGCCGTGGAGCTCCTCACCGGCGACCGCTTACGGGAGCAGTTCCCCTGGTTGCAGGGCGACGACGTCGACGCCGCCACCTTCGGTACCGGCGGCCGAAGGGTGGTTCGACCCGGTGAAGGCATTGCACGCCGTCAGCGCGGGGGCGGCCGCCGAGGGCGTGGAGCTCGTGGACGACGAGGTCGTGAGCATCCCAACGGGCGGGGGCCGCGTCGACGGCGCGGCGCTGCGCTCGGGAACGACGATCTCCTGTGGCGCGGTCGTCGACGCGGCCGGAGCGAACGCGGCGGCGATCGCTCGGATGGTCGGCGAGCCTGTGCCGGTCGAGAGCCGCAAGAGGACCGTCTTCGTGTTCCGCCCCCGCGTGCGCATCGAGGATCTGCCGAACGTGGTCGACCCGACGGTCGCAGGGCGGGGCCTGTACCTGCGGCCGTTCGAGGACGACACGTGCATCGCGGTGATCTCGCCGCCACCGGAGCGCGATTCGGAGACGCGCGACGTCGAGCCGGACCTGTACCTGTTCGACGACGTCGTGCGGGACGCGCTGGCACGGCGGATCCGCGGGTTCGACGACGTCGAGCTCGTGCGCGCGTGGGCCGGGCACTACGAGATGAACACGTTCGACCAGAACGCGATCATCGGAGTGCACGCCGACGTCGCCGGCTTCTACTTCGTCTGCGGGTTCAGCGGGCACGGGGTCATGCACGCGCCCGCGGCGGGACGCGGGATCGCGGAGCTGCTGACGAAGGGCGCCTACGAGACGATCGACCTGTCGCCGTTCGCGCCCGATCGGATCCGCGCCGGGACGCGACTAGACGACGTGCAGCCGAGCGAGGTGCGGCAGGAGCAGGCCGGGATCTGAGCGACCGGTGGCCTCGGCGAGCGGCCAAGAAAGGGCGTCAGCCCGTGGACGCCGCCACGAGAAGGTCCAGCCGGCGCGCCGCCTCGCCGGAGTCCACCGACTCCGCGGACAGCTCGAGCCCCCGTGCCATGTCCTCCGCGCGCCCCGCTGCCACGAGCCCGGCCGCCGCGTTCAGCAGGACGATGTCGCGTTTTGGCCCCGGCTCCCCCGCCAGGACGGACCGGATCATCGCGGCGTTCTCGTCCGCGGTGCCGCCGGCGACTGCCTCGAGCGGCGCGACGGGGAGGCCGAGCTCCGTCGGGTCGATCACCCACCGGCGGACCTCTTCCCCGGCGAGCTCGTAGACCTGCGACGGTCCCGAAGTCGAAAGCTCGTCTAGACCCTTATCCCCGTGGAAGGCGAGGACGTGCTTGCTCCCGAGCCGGCCCAGCGTCTGGACCATCTTCTCAACCATCCGCGGGTCCGAAACGCCGAGCGCCTGGCGCGTCGCTCCCGCCGGGTTCGTGAGGGGGCCGAGGAAGTTGAAGATCGTCGCGACGCCGAGCTCCCGACGTGTGGCGCCGGCGTGGCGCATCGCCGGGTGGAAGACGGGGGCGAAGCAGAAGCCGATGCCGGCCTGGTCGATGCACGCCTCGACCCCTTCGGGAGGAAGGTCGATCTTCACGCCGAGGGCCTCGAGCACGTCCGCGGAGCCGCAGCGCGAGGACGCCGCGCGGTTCCCGTGCTTCGCCACCTTCACGCCCGCACCGGCGCAGACGACCGCCGCCGCCGTCGACACGTTGAACGTCCCGCTGCGGTCTCCCCCGGTGCCGCACGTGTCGAGGACGTCGTCTCCCACCGACACCTTCTGCGCGTAGCGGCGCATCGTGCGGACGAGCCCCGCGACCTCGTCGATCGTCTCGCCCTTCGCGCGCAACGCGACGACGAAGCCGGCGATCTGCGCGGGGGCCGCGGCCCCCTCCATGATCTCCTCCATGCACGCGCCCGCTTCCTCCTCGGAGAGCGAGCCTCCGGAAAGGAGCCGAGAGAGGACCTGCGGCCACGAGAAGCCGTTCACGCTTCCGGTCCCAACAAAGACGCGAACGCGCCCGCGTACGCAAGAGCGCCCTTCTCGAGCTCCGCGAGGTCGATCGACTCGCGCGCGGTGTGTGCGAGCGTGATGTCCCCCGGCCCCCACACGATCACGTCGCACCCCGTCTCGAACAGGAAGCGCGCGTCCGACGCGCCGCGGAAGCCGATGACGTCCACGTCCGCGCCGGTCACGCGGCGCGTCGCGTCGACGGCCGCGGACACGACGGGCGCGTCGGCCGCCACCTCGAAAGGCTCGGCGAAGAACGCCAGCTCGATGGTCGCGTCGAGATCGGGGAACCGGTCGCGTGCGCGGTCGATCGCCTCCTCGATGCCGGCGATCACCGACTCCCTGGTCTCACCCGGGACCGTGCGGCGGTCGACCTCCGCGATGCAGGCAGCCGGGATGATGTTGACCTTCTCGCCGCCGCGGATCGTCCCGACGCTGATCGTCGGGCCGCCGAGCAGCGGATGCGTCACGTCCGGCAGCGTGTCCTCGAGGTGCAGCACGACCTCGGCCATGTGCTTGACCGCGTTGATGCCGCGCTCGGGGGCCGAACCGTGCCCGGCCAGTCCCTTCGTGGTGAGGCGGAACCAGCTAGCGCCGCGCTGCGCCCTCACGATTCGGAGCGACGTCGGCTCGCCGACGATCGCGACGTCCGGGTCGAGGACCTTCTGCTCGACGAGGTAGCCCGCGCCCTTGAAGCCCATCGTCTCCTCGTCGGCGACGAGCGCGAGCTCGAGCGTCCCGTGGGGCTCCCATCCCGCCCCCTTCAGGATCGCGACCGCCTCGAGCGCGGCCGCGCACGGCCCCTTCGCGTCCGAGGAGCCGCGGCCGTGCATGCGCCCGTCCTCGATCGCGCCGGAGTACGGGTCGCGGCTCCACAGCCCGGGGTCACCGGCCGGGACGACGTCGATGTGCGAGCAGTAGCAGAGGGTCGGCCCCGGGGAGCCGCGCCAGCGTGCGACGACGCTGGGCCGCCCGGGTTCGACCTCGTGCTCCTCTACTTCGAGCCCGAGGTCCTTGCACAGCGCGGAGGTCACCGACGCGGCGGCGGCCTCCTCGCCCGGTGGGTTCTCCGACGGCGTCCGCACGAGCTGGCCGAGACGGTCGACGAGCCGGTCCCGGTCGAGAGAGCTCGCGAAATCCGCGCTCAGCAGCATGGATTCCTGCCAGACTGTGGGCGATGAACAGCTACCAGGTCTTCCTCGGCGCGGTCCTCGTCACGTGGCCGTTGATCATCTTCGGCCTGCTCTTCCTCATGAGCAGGATGGAGCACTACGTCAACCGGTCCGACGCCGAGACGCCCGAGGAGGCCGGGCTCGAGCCGGTCGAGGGGCACGCGCCCGAGCGCGAGGTCCAGATCCGCTTCGGCGACCAGATCGTCGGCGAGACCACCAAGTAGCTGCACGGGCGCGCCGCGGCTCACGTGTGCGCGATGCATTCGACCTCTACCTCGGCCCCCTTCGGCAGCGCCGCCACCGCGAACGTCGCGCGTGCGGGCGGGTCGTCCCCGAAGAACTCGCCGTAGGCGTCGTTGAACTCGGCGAAGTCGTTCATGTCCGTGAGGAAGGCTGTGACCTTGACCGCGTTCGCGAGGCTCGTCCCGGCGGCTTCGAGGACGGCGGCAAGGTTCTCCATGCACCGCCGCGTCTGCTCGGCGATGGTCCCGCCCGTGAGCTCGCCGCTGGACGGGTCGAGCGGGATCTGGCCGGAGCAGAAGACGAGCCCGTTCGAGACGATCGCCTGCGAATAGGGACCGACCGCCGCGGGCGCGCTCGAAGTAGACACGACCTGTTTGCTCATGCAGCCGCCTCCTGTGCTCGCTGTCGGGACGGTAAGCCTTTCACGCCGCGCGAGAAGCACGGACGCGATGCCTAGCTCGCGGCCCAGTCGTACTGCGTCGGCGCGCCCACCGTGTACGCCGTCGGCGCGGGCGCACCGTTCGGCGGGATGAACCACAGACGCCCGCGGCCCGCCGCTCCGAACCTCACGAACAGGACTCCCTGCGACGTCCACGTCGGGTTCGCGGTCCGGCCGGGCACCAGCTCGCGGACGAGCGTCCCGTCGGGCTGCAGGAGCACGAGCGGCCCGCGCTCCCCCGAGCGCGTCAGCGCGGAAGCGACGACGAAGCCGCCGTCGGGCGAGCACGAGGCCGCGGAGAACCCTGCGTATGCCGCGGGCGTGCCGGGCAGGACGGCGCGCTCGATCCTCCCGTCGCGGGACACGAGCTCTGCGAGCGGCGCGTCGCTCTCGGTCGCGAGCGCGGTGAGCAGCACGCGGCCCCCGCACCGGTTGAGCGTCGTGCTCGCGAACGCGCCCTTGACGACACGCGCGCGGCCGCGTCCGTCCGCGTACCGGAGCTTCCCGGAGCCCGGCGACTTCGAGAACAGCACGCTGCGGTTCGAGAACCACCCGAACAACGAGGCGCGGCTCTCGGTGACGCGACGGACCGTGCCCTCGTCGAGCTCCGCGATCCACAGCGAGGGCTCGTCCTTCAGGACGAGGGCCAGCCGGCGGCCGTTGGGCGAGAGGTCGAAGTCCGCGACGGACGCGTTCAGCAGGACCCTCCCGAGCTTCTTGGTCCCGGCGACGCCGACCGTCAGGTTGCCGCCGTCGGTCATGGCGACGACGCAGTCGGCGGCCGGCGACCACTGCCACTCGCCCGGACGATGGAACACCTTCTCGACCGGCGCGCCGGTGGGGTCCAGAAGCTGGCCCCCGCGGTCGACGAGGAACCGTCCCGAAGGGCTCCACGACACGTCGCCGTCGACGTCGGAGCGGGCGATGGGCCCGCGTCCGGGGAGCCCGATCGACACGGTCGACCCGCGACGCGCGGCGACCAGTCCGGTAGTGGCGGGCGGGACCTCCTGGAGACACCGTCCGGGATAGCCGATGAGGGTCAGGCTCCTCGGCGAGTCGTCGGGCTCGTCGTCGCCGCCGTCGGGCGTCTCCGGCGGCTCGGAGGGCTCGGCCGCGGTCTTCGTCTTCCCCTTCTCGGGCTCGTCGTCCGCCCCGAGGACCGGCTGGACCAGCACGATGCCCAGCGCGGTGAGGAAGATCAGCGCCGCAATGGTCTTTACGGCCTTCACCCTCGAACCCCCCTCGAAGTCGCCGCCACCGGTCTCGGCAGACGCTATCCCGACTCGACGGCCGCCGGAAGAGGTTCGGTGCGCGCGGTAGTGGGATGGAGAGGCCCCCGCCGGATCCCGGCGGGGGCCTCACAAACAGGAGCCGGCCTGTAAGCCGGATTCTGTGCCTCCCCGCAAGCGGGTCGGCGGTGGCCATCCATCTGGGACGAGCGTTCCCGCTCGCCTCTAGCGGCCTACCCGGGGGCAATGCGGACGGGCAGCCCGTGCCCCCTGCTTGGCCTTGCTCCGGACGGGGTTTACCTAGCCGCACCGGTCACCCGGCACGCTGGTGAGCTCTTACCTCACCGTTTCACCCTTACCTCCGGCGCCGTCTCCGGCGCAGGTGGCGGTCTGCTCTCTGTTGCACTTTCCGCGGGTCGCCCCGCCTGGGATTTCCCCAGCGTCCTGCCCTGTGGAGTCCGGACTTTCCTCGACCCGTCGCCGGGCCGCGGCCACCCGGCCGGCTCCTGCTCACCAGTATGCGGGTTCGCGGCGCGGACCTCCACCCTCAGGCGTCGCGCCGCGCGGTCCAGCGTCGCGAGCAACGGACGGCCGAGCACGAGCACGAGCGCGGTGTTCCCTACCGCCCGGGCGGTGTCCCACGCGAACGAGGTCTGGAGATAGAAGGTGAGGTAGCGGCGGAGGTTCGCGGCCCCCCCGAGCTGCGGCGCCCATCCCGCGTCGAGCCCGCGGCTGCCGAACGGCCAGAACCACAGGTTCATCACCGCGCCGAACGCGTAGCCGACAACGAAGCCGTACGCCGCCAGCAGAGCGATCCGCACCTTCCAGCTCACGTCGCGCGGGACGAGCCCCGCGCCCATCCCGACCCAGCCGACCGCGATCATCTGGAACGGGAGCCACGGGCCGACTCCGCCCACGAACATCCCCGACGCGAACGTCCCGACCGCGCCGAGCACGAAGCCGAACGAGGGGCCGAACGACGCGCCCGCGACGAGGACGACGATGAACATCGCCGACGCTCCGGCCACGTACCCGGGGAGCCGCAGCGCCACCATCGCCGCCGCGAGGATCCCGAGCAACGCGACGGCCTTAGGCCCCATCCCACCGCGGCCGAGCTGCACGAACAGCAACGAGCAGAGGCACACGAGGAGCCCGGCCATGATCCACGGCGCGTCGATCCCGTGCGCCGCGTCGCCGCCCACCGCGCCGGGGAGCACGAACGGCCACGCGAACGCGGCGGCGCCGACGACGTTCGCCGCGAGCAGCAGGGGCCGGGCCGCGCGCCGCGTGAGAATCGGCGGGAGCGCCGTGCTCACGGGCGCGCCGGCTCCGCGAGAGCCGCCGCGACGTCGCCCGGCGTCAGCCACTCGGGGCCGAACACCCGCGCCGTCTGCGGCGCGAAGACCGGCGAGTCGCCGAGCACCTCGGATGGCGAGCCGGCCGCGACCACGTCACCGGCGGCGAGCATCACGACCCGGTCCGCGACGTCCGCGGCGAGCTCGACGTCGTGGGTCGCGAACATCGTGGCGAAGCCCCCGCGCGCGCGGCGCCGCAGGTAGTCCGCGAGCAGCGCCTTGCTCTCGACGTCGAGGCCGCGCGTCGGCTCGTCGAGCAGCAGCACCGGCGCACCGGTCGCGATCACCGCCGCGGTCGCCACCAACAGCCGCTGCCCCGCCGAGAGGTCGCGCGGGTGCCGTGTCGCCAGCGACTCGATCCCGACCTCGCGCAGCACCTCGCCCGGGGAGACGGCCGCTCCCGACGCGCGCAGCGTCGCCTCCACCTCTCCCGCGACGGTCTCGCAGAAGAGGACGGTGTCGGGTGCCTGCGGGCAGAGGGCGACGTCGGTTCCGGGTCTGGGGGCCGCGCCGGTCGCGCCCACGGTCACGACGCCGGAGTCCGGCTCGTGCAGCCCCGCGAGGCATCGAAGCAGCGTCGTCTTCCCGGCCCCATTCCGGCCGGTGAGCGCCACGGTCTCGCCAAGGCCGACCTCGACGGAGACGCCGTTGAGAACGGCTCTCCCCCCGTACGACGCGCACACGTCGAGGGCCGTAACGCCGGACGGCGCGCGGTCCACGCGCTCAGGCGGCCGTGGCGGTGGCAACGTCACGTCGCGGGCGAGCCGGCGCGCGTCCCTCACCGTCAACGGGCGCGGCTCCCACCCGAACACCTCTCCGAGCCGCGCCACCGGCGGACCGGTCCCGGCCGCGGCCATGACGGGAGCGGGTTCTCCGTAGACGACACGGCCCCCGCCGAGGCACCCGATCGCCGCGTCGACGAATCCGGCGACGCGCTCGAGCCGGTGCTCCGCGACGAGGACGGTCAGGCCCAGGTCGTGGACCAGCCTCTGCAGCGCGGCGAGCACGTCCTCGGCCCCCTGCGGGTCGAGCTGGCTGGTCGGCTCGTCGAGCAACAGCACGCGCGGCCGAGCGGTGAGCGCGCCGGCGATCGCGACGCGCTGACGCTCGCCGCCCGACAACGAGCGGACGCTGCGATCGCGCAGCGGCGCGAGGTCGAGCAGGTCCAGCACCTCCTCCACGCGGCGGCGCATGACCGGCGGACCGATCCCGAGGTTCTCCATCGCGTACGCGAGCTCGTCCTCGACGCGGTCGAGGACGAACGCGCTGCCGGGGTCCTGCGGGACGAACGCCGCGGTCCCGGCGATCTCGCGCGGCGGGTGGCGCAGCGTGTCGACGCCTCCGGTGACGACGGTCCCCGAGAACGTCCCTCCGCTGAAGTGCGGGACGAGCCCGTTGCACGCGCGCAGCAGCGTCGACTTGCCCGACCCGGTAGCGCCGGTCACGAGCACGAACGTCCCCTCCGGGACGCGCAGCGAGACGTCCTCGAGCACGTCGTGCGTCCCGTGGGGGAACGAGAACGTGACTGCGTCGAACACGACGACGTCGCTCACGCGACCCGCCTCTCGACCGGGTCGGCCGGGAGCCACGCGACGGCCGCGAAGCTGAATGCCGCCAGCATCGGGATGGCCTCGGCCCCCGGCCACCGCAACGGGTACGTCGACACCGACAGGGCGCCGTCCCCGCGCACCGCCAGAGCGACGACGACGGCGGCAGCGGTCACGGCGACCGCGACCGTCGCGGCGGCGGCGCGCCCGAAGCGATCGGGACGGTAGCGCGTGCGGCGTCCGCGGCCGTGCCCGCGCGCGTCCATCGACTCCGCCAGCGTCACCGCGTCCTCCATGCCCGTGGCTAGCACGGGGACCGCGAGCGCCGGCAGCGTCCGCCAGCTCTTGATCTCGATCCCGCGCAGCCGTTGTGACTCCCTCACCTTCGCCGCGGCCTCCATCGTGCGCGGGGCGATCGCCAGCGCGAGCGCCGCCGCAAGCGCGGGCTCGTGCCACCGCCGCGGCGCGAGCCTCAGCACGCGGAACGGGTCGGTCACGGAGTTGAACGTCCCGAAGAGCACGAGCAGCACGCCGAGACGAAGCCCTTCGAGCGCGGCGTACGCGACCGCGCTCCAGGAGAGCGGGGGGCTGAACACCACGAGAGCCGTCCGGGCAATCACGGTGACGATGGCGAACAACGCGAACATCCGGAACGAGCGCGCGGCGGGGCCGTCCACCGCCTTGCGCGTGTGCACCGCCCACGCCGCTACGAACAGTGGCAGGAGATAGAACGGGTTCGTGGTCGCGATCGCGACGACGCCGGCGCCGAGCACCCACGCGAACCACGCCCCGGGATGCACGTCAGCCCCGCGATCGCCGGCGCGTCCCGGCCCACACGGCAGCCGCGAGCCCGCCCGCCGCGGCGAGACCGAGCAGCCCCGTCACCGGTGGTCCCGCGTCGTCCTCGTCGTTCGCCGGCCGGGCTGAGAGCGTCGACGGTTCCGGGGTCGGCGCGAGCATCGTGCTGCCCGGCGCGGCAGAGGGCCGCTCCCGCTCGGGCCGGCCGCGGCCGGATCTCTTAGCGGGGCCGTCCCTCTGCGGCTCCCCCGAGGCTGCGTCCGGGGTCGGAGCCGGAGCCGCCACGGCCGGCGGAGCGGTCGCGGGTCCGGGCGCGGGTCGGTCGCGGCCCCCGGAACGCTCCGGCTTCGACGGCGGCGGCGGTGCCTCGACCGCGCAGACGTCTCCGAACTCCGTCGCGGGGGGCTGCTGGTGGTTCGACCCGTTGTCCCCGCTCCCCCACGACCATCCGTCGACGTCGCCGTCCTCTATCGACGCCGAGCCCGCGCCCGTGCCGGCCCACGTCCAGCCGCCGGAGCCGTTCCCGTGCCAGTAGCCCCAGAACTCCGGGTACTCGCCGAAGCAGTCGTCGCCCTCGGGGCCCACGCCCTCCAGACGGCACACCGCCTCGCCGCCGAACCCGAGCGAGTAGTCGAGGCCGTGCTGCTCCCCCGCGAGCTGCACGAGCTCGATCCCGGTCACCGAGTCGTCGGGGAGCGCGACGCAGTACGTCGTGACCGCGGCCCCCGTGTCGACGACCAGAGCGGCGCGCGCTCCCTCGCCCGCGCATGCCGTCGCCGGCGGTAAGGAGACCGCGCCGGCCGCGCCCGCGACGAGCGCGAGCGCGGCGAACGAACGGCGGGTCCTGCCTACTTGCACGGGCGCCGGCGCGGCGGGGGCTGCGTGACCTCGGCGGATGACCCGAACGGGAACCGCATCAGCGCGGGAACGGCGCCGACGGTCGCGCCGACGTTCGGGTCCTGCTTCTCGAAGCGCTCGCGCTCGGCGTCGTAGTCCCAGCTGAACGCGAACGCGCCCATGGTCCTGCCGCACAGCGGGTATTGCAGGCGCGCGAGGGCGCGGTCGCCGCCGTCGGGAACGTCGGCGCCCGTGGCCGAGTACGCCATGATCACGAGCGCGGTGGAGTTCGCGTCGGTCAGGTAGCAGAACTCCTTCCCGAGCTTCTCCTCGGTGCACTTGCCGTGCGGCTCGTAGACCCAGCCGCCCTTGTAGTCGTCGCGGGCGCTGCGCAGGAACTCGAACGGGTCGTTCCGCGCTTCCGGTCCCGGCGCGCCGGCAAGCGCCATCACCGCGTGTGCGGTCGTGTTCGTGTCGGAGCGGGCGAAGTCGTTCTCGGCGCTCGAGTCGAAGCAGTGCTGGTCGTCGCCCTCGGAGGACGGCTCGTCGAACTGCCATCCCCCGTCACCGCACTGCGCGTCCACGAGCCATTGCGACGCGTTCCCCGGGGGGGCCTCGCCTGCGGCGCTCAGCGCGAGCATCGCGAGCGCGTGGTAGCCGACCTCCGTGTCCGACTCGCCGCCGTACTGCCCCGAGTCGGTCTGCGAGGCTTGGATCTCTTCCACGAGGTCGTGGCCGGCGAAAGAGCGGGGGTCCTTCCCCGCGGCGACGAGCGCGAACACCAGCTTCGCCTTCAGCCCCAGCGTCGACGCTTCCTCTACGTTCTCCTCCAACCACCTGACCGCGCGGCGTATCTGACGCTCACCGCGCCGCGCCGCCACGAACGCGACGACGGCGTCGGCGGTCGTCCCGAACTGCGAGAAGCCGCCGGTGATCGCGCCCGTGTCGGTCTGGTTGTCGGCCACGTACCTGGTCGCGGCGACGGCGCGGGCCCTACGGCCCGGCGCGGCAAATGCCGGAACGGCGGAGGCGGCGAGGGCGAGGATGGCCGCGGTCGCGGCGCACCTCCGGAGGGTGCGGTGCTGCATGCCTGCTCCTTCCCGGCCCCCGGTCCTCGCGGGAGCCACGAAAAACGACCCCTCCGAATAAGCAGGGGTCGCGGAAGCGGGCAGGTGCCCACGGCTCTCCCTTTGCCTCGAAGGAAATCGAGCCGCACGCTCGGAGGGTTCCTGGCTCGTCCGCTGGAAGCGGACCCACAGTTGCGGGACAGCGCCGGATTCCGACCGGTCTTCCCCTGCATGAGCGTGCAGTTATGGGTTGTCGGGGCTCACTCTACTCCGCCGGCCGGCCCCTCCCACGGCCGGAGGTAGCCGTCTCGCAGGAACAACCGGAACCGGTCGCCGTGTCCGAGGCCGAACGCGACCCAGAACCACGCGAGGACCAGCGCACCGGCGACCTCGCCGCCCCACGTGCCGAGGTGCGCGAGCGGGTCCGTCAGCAGGTCCCACGAGTACGGCTCGGCCGGCGCCGCCGAGAACGACGTGCCGAACGCCGGCCACAGGAACGTACGCGGCGCGTTCCACATGCCGTCGCCGACGAGGTGGAGCAACCATCCGACGGGGATCCCGAAGACGGCGAGCCGCGCCGTTCCGCGGAAGCCGAGGATCACGACGATCGCGACGAGCACGACCGTCAACAGCGAGTGCGCGGCCCCCCGGCCCGAGCCGTTGTCGTACGTGAACGCGTCGGCGATGCCGTCCACCACGTCCGGCAACACCGCGCCGATCAGCACGAACCGGTAGTCGATGCGCCGGCGGCCCAGCGTGACGTAGACGATCGACGCGGCGAGCCCCGCGTGCCACAGGATCAAAACAGCGGGTCGTGGCGCATCGTCGCCTCGCGGTCCAGCTCCTCGTCGAGCGCCGCCGCGTCCATCCCCTGGTTTGCGAGCTTGTCGGCGGCAGCGTTTTCGTCCCGCCTGACGTGAGTGAGCGATCGCGTCTCGAAGCGCCGGAGCAGCGACTGCGCACGGACGGCGAGCCTCCGGAGCGTGTCGTTCTTGATCTTCCACTGACCCTTCACCTGCTCGACGACGAGCTTCGAGTCCAGACGGACTTCGATCTCGGTCACGCCCCTTTCGAGCGCGAGCTCGAGCCCCTCGATCAACGCGGTGTACTCGGCGACGTTGTTCGTCGTCTCGCCGATGCCGCGCGCGATCTCGCCGAGCACGTTGCCGTCCGCGTCTTCGAGCAGCACGCCGATGCCCGCGGGGCCGGGGTTGCCGCGCGCTCCCCCGTCGGTGTGGAGGATCGCTTTCAAGAGTTAGCCGATTACGAGGATGCGGCGGCAGTTGTCGCAGCGCTGGAGGCCGCCCTCGGCCCGCATCCGCTCGAGCTCGCGCTGCGGCAGCTTCGTGTGACACCCGAGGCACGTCCCGCCCTCGAGCCCCGCGGCCCCCACGCCGCCCTTGGCCGCACGGATCTGCTCGTAGAGCTTCAGGAGGTCTGCCGGGATCGTCCCCGCGATCTCGTCCCGCGCCGCCGAGTGCCTCTGCATGTCCGCGTCGATCTCCGACGTCAGGCCCCCGACGGTCGCCGTCAGCGTCGCGGCCTCCGCGGCGGTCTCGTCCCGTTCCTTGGACAGGCCTTCCATCGTCGCCGCGGCCCCCTCGCGTCCCAGCATCGCCTCGAGCAGCTCGTCCTCGAGGGCCGTCTTCTTGCGCTTGAGGGACTCGACCTCGGCCTGGAGAGCAGAGAGCTCCTTCGGGTTCGACACGCCTCCGGAGAACATCCGCTGCTCCTCGCGGGCGATCTTCTCGTCGAGGAGCCCCGACTCTCCTTCGAGACGCGCGACCTCACGGGCGATCTCGTCGTGCTGCTTGCGCGCTATCGCGAGATCGGCGTCGAGCTCTGCGAGGGCCGCGTTCACGTCGTCCAGCCGCTGCGCTTCGGGCAGCGACGCACGGCGCTCCTCGAGCCTCTTGATCGCCGTGTCCTCGGCCTGGAGGTCGAGCAGCCGCTGGAGGGAAGCGGGATCAGCGGTCGGCATCGGCCGCAGAGTAACACCGGGCCTCTGCGAGACTGATGGCACCGGGCGCCTCGGCGAGCGGTGCTGAACGATACCGGCCTCAAGCAAACCTTTTCACCCGACGGAGGGGTAATGGGGACTGCAGTCCCCGGAGGGAACGCCCTTCGGGCCGACGAGGGCGAGCTGTTGCTCGCCGTCGCACGCGGCGACGTCGACGCGTTGAGAGCGCTCTATCGATCGTTCGAACGCCCGCTGTACGCGCTGGGGATCAGATGGCTGAACGACCCGAAGCTCGCGGAAGAGCTCGTACAGGAGGTGACGTTGCGCGTGTGGCGCAGGGCCGCGCGGTACGACCCCGAGCGCGGCGCGTCCGGCTCGTGGATCTTCGGGATCGCACGCAACGTCGCCGCCGACCTCGCCCGCGCCCGGGCCCGCGCTCCGATGCCGGTCGCCGATGCGGGGGTCGAGCGGAGGGACCCGTGGGACGAGGACCGCGCGTGGACCGCGTGGGAGGTGGCGCGGGCGGTCGCGCGTTTGCCGGAAGATCAGCGCCGTGTCGTCGAGCTCGCGTACTCCAACCAGATGACCCAGAGTGAGATAGCGGCCGAGCTCGGCATCCCGCTCGGCACCGTGAAGACGCGGCTCTACGCGGGGCTGCGGAAGCTGCGCGCGATCTTCGCCGAGAGAGGGATCGTCTCCGAGGAGCCCGCGTGACCGTCTGCGACGACCACCGGCTCGACTTCCACCCGTACGTGCTCGGCGAGCTGCCTCCGGACCGGGCCCAGGAGGTCCGGCGCCACGTGGACGGGTGCGGAGCCTGCGCGCGCGAGCTCGTCCGCGTCGGCCAGGTCCACAAGCTTCTCGTCGACGCCCCGCTCGACCACACGCCGCCGCCCGGGCTGGAGGACGACGTCTTCTCGCTCGTGGCGCTCGAGCCCGTCGGGAGCCTCGTCTCGAACGCGCTGCCGGCTGCGGATCCTCCGGACGACCTCGAGCGCGCGGCCCTGCTGAGGGCGGGCGTGCTCGCGCCGCGGCGCTCGCGGGCGACGACCGTGCTGGTGCCCGCGCTCGGCGTCGCTACCGTCGTGCTCGGGATCCTCGGGATCAACTGGCGCTCGGAGGCCGACCGGATGCGCGACGACTTCGGCCCGGTGGGCCAGACGATGCAGCTCGTGAACCTGAGCGGGTCGCCCGAGCCGCCCGCCGAGACGACGGTCGAGCTCGTCCGCTACGGCGACTCGTCGTACAAGGTCGTGATCGACGGGCCGGTGCCGCCGGCCCCCGACGGCTACTACTACGAGATGTGGATGAGCGGCCCCACGGGCAGGGTCTCGTGCGGGACGTTCACGGTCGGAGACGACGAGACCGTCCACAACTTCTCGATCGGCGTCGACCCCGCCGACTACCCGTACCTCGAGATCACCCTCGAGCCCGACGACGGCAACGAGGAGATGAACGGAGAGGTGCAGTGGCAGGGCGAGCTCGTCGGCGCGTCCTCTTAAGCCGTGCTCTCCCCCACCGCGCGCGCCTTCCTCGACGCCGCCCGCGTCGCGGCCGACCTGATCGCGGCCCCCGAGGTGGAGCGCGCGTGGGACGGGCCCAGCGCGCTGCGCGAGTTCACGGTGCGGGGGCTGTCGGGCCATCTTCTGCGCGCGACCACGTCCGTCGAGGCGTACCTGAACCGTCGTGAGCCCGAAGGCGAGCCGGTGAGCGCGGCGGAGTACTACGTGCAGGCGGTCGGCGAGCCGGACGTCGACTCCGAGCTGCACCGAGCCGTGCGCCAGCGGGGCGAAGAGCAGGCGGCGGGCGGATACGAGTCGGTGCGGGACGAGGCCCACCGGATGATCGACCGGCTCGAAGCGCGCCTCGACGCCGAGCCCCCAGATCGCAAGGTCGAAGCGTTCAAGGGCATCGTCCTGCGCCTCGACGACTACCTCGTGACGCGCCTGATCGAGCTGGTCGTGCACATCGACGACCTCGCGGTGAGCGTCGGGCTACCCGTTCCGGCGCTGCCGCCGGAGGCGACGTGGCCGGCGATCGACGCGCTGGTAGAGACGGCGCGCCTGAAGCACGGGGACACGGCGGTGCTGCGGGCGTTAGCGCGCCGCGAACGGGACGAGGTGGGGGCGCTGAGGGTCCTCTAGCGACTCGTGGGTTGCCTCTGTGTTATTGTCTCTGTCACGGAGGCGCCGACGGTGGTGGGCATTGCTTATTGATCTCCTACGTTTAGCTCTGGCGGCTGTTCTCATCGTCGCTGCGGTTGCGAAAGCGATCGATAGAGGAGACACGTTCCGGACCTTCATCAAGACGCTGGGCGCGTCGGCCGCCGTCTCGCGAGCCATTTCCTGGGCGGCGATCGTCCTCGAGGGAGCCATCGGCACTCTCCTGGTGACTGGGCCAACGAACGCGGCGGGCTGGGCAGCGGCGACTCTCTTCTCGGTTTTTGTCGGCGTATTGCTGCTACCGAAAGCGCGATCGCAGCCATGCGGATGCCTCGGTCGTCACGACGTCAGCGCTCCGCTCGCGATGCGGATCGCGCCTCGCGCAGCGGGTGTCACGGCAGCGTTGGCGGTCGCGCTGGAAGATACGGTGGCAGATGGATGGACGATCGGCGCCACTGCGGTTGCAGTGATGGCGAGCTTGAGCGCCGTGACGTGGTCGAAGAGGCGCACCAGGGCGGACGTCGGCAACACGCATTCGACTCCGGAGGCCACTTTAGGGCTGGCGCGGATAGAACGAAGACGGTTCCTCGCCGGAGCGGGCAACGCGATCGCAGCGGCGCTCCTCCCCCACCCACTCTTGCGGCGACTAACCCACCGCCGCCGCGTCGAACACGTCTGCGTGTGTCAATGTCCGCAGGGACCAGTCACGAGATCTTCAACCTTGGAATGCCCCCCGGATTGTTGCCCCGTGGGATGTCGAACAGTCATCTGTCTGCCGACGTTCGATGAAATTCTGATGTGTTTCGAACGGCTGATCTCCTGCCAAGTATGTTGCGTAGTCGAGACCAACAACATCATGCAGGAGCTCACCTGCATCGCGGATTGCTGGTTGTGTATTGAGGGGTGCCTGGGGGAAAGCAGCCATGATTGCTTCCACGCGTACGGATGTTGGTAGCGATGAGGGTTCTGCCGAGGGGAGTGCGCCATGGCCCGTACCGCCATTGACGATTCTCGACACTGGGACGCCGCGGCAGCGCGGCTCGAGAGGATGGCTGGCGCGGAGCTAGGGGATCCCATTGTCCACGCCTACGGCCTGTCCGAGATCTACAAACAAGTTTTTCCGATTCCCCTCGTGGTTGCGCGGGCTCTTCATCCCGGATTGCCCGAGACGGAACATCAGAGCACCATGGAAGCGCTCATTCAGGAATTCACTCCGAAGCTCCGCGGGGCTATATCGATCGTCCGGACGCTGCCGCCGTTCGGACCCTTCACCCGTCAGATCGATCGGAATCAAGCAATCGCGGAACTTGTCACGACGGGAGCCGCTGCTTGGCGAGGCGACCGCGAGCGCATGGGTCCCGACGTGAACGAGCTAAGCGAGACCGACGCGAGAGCCGCCGCGCCGTCTGGAGTACCGCGGGACCCCGCGGAAAGCGCTTCCATTGCCGTAGGAGCGTGCCTGCGGACACTCGCACCGACTCTTCCCTTCCTCCCTTCCGCGCTACGTGAGCCGTTCGGCGAGTGGTTGCAGGACCTACGAGCAGCGAGATCTTCGCTGGTCGAGCCCGGAGAAGCTCCGGAACGCTGATCTGGCCGCTGCCCATCGTGGCCGTCCCGCCCCCGCAAGGTGTGCGGCCCCCGAGGTCGAATCTTCCAGGCATGAAAAAGACGACTATGCGCGCCCGCCTGGTTCTCCTCGCCGGTGCCCTCGTGTGGATGTCCCTGCCCAGCACCCCCGCGGGCGCGGCCCCCCAGAACGACGCCAAGTCCGGCCGCGACGCCGGGAACACGTTCGAAGACGCGACGGAGGTCCACTGGCACGGCTTCTACGAGGGCCGGCTCGACACCGCCGCGGGGGACACGCACGACTACTACAAGTTCGCCCTGGAAGAGGGCCAGTCGATGTCGGTGCTGGTCGAGGTCGAGGCTCCCACGACCGACGAGATGACGCTTCTCGACCCCTCGGGCAACATCGTCGACGTCGGGACCAGGTACAACGAGAACGGCTTCACGGCCAGCTCGGCGTTCACGAGCGAGGTCGGCGTCGTCCGCCTCGCGGTCCACCGCGCGGTCGTCGCAGGGGAGTACCGGCTCCACCTCAAGAGCGAGGAGAACGAGCTCGGCGAGTACGTCCTCTGCTTCATGAACTGCGAGACGCCGCTGAAGGCTCCGATCGAGCTCATCTTCGGCGGGTCGCTCGAGACGGCCGACGCGCGCGTCCTGCTGGTGCCGCCCACGCACGGCGACCTCGGCAACCCGCTCGGCCCCACGGTCAAGGACTACATCGACGCGACGCTGCGCGGCATCAACAGGTGGACGAAGGCCCTGGCCGACTTCGCCGACGACTACCCGCAGTACTCCTACCTGAAGGACGTCGACTTCCACATCGAGGTGTTCGACGGCGCGAAGCCCGTCGACCCCGCGGGGTACGACGTCGTCCTCGGGTACGTCGCAGCGGGCCCCGCGTTCCGCGGCGTCGCCGGGGACACCGGCACTAAGGACACGGTGAACGCCATCCTCGAGCAGGCCGGCATCCGCGACCAGACGAGATACAGCGGCCGCGTCATCGCGCTGAGCCTGTTCGGCTCCTCGCCCCGCGCCGGCCAGGTCGCGTACGACTTCCCGGAGGTCAACGACCTCGAGATCGTCACCGCCCACGAGTTCGGCCACACGTTCGGCCTCGGCCACACGCGCACCTGGCACCACCGCCTCGGCCCGGACCTCATGAACAGCCCGGCTCCGTTCCTGTACGGCGACGGGCAGACCGTCGGCGAGGGGCACGAGCACACCGACATGAAGTGCCTCACGAGCCTCGACCTCTACGGGATGGCCGAGCTGTACCGGTGGCTGCCGAGCGGCGAATGGGAGGGCAGCGGCGGAGAGGTCTCCCTACCGAAGGGGATGCCGTACCGCTGGTACTGCTAACAGCCTGAGCGTCGCAGCGGGTGGTTCGGCCGCTCGCGCGGGGGGCATATCGTCCTCACGATGGAGATCTGGCCCGGTGGGCCCTTTCCACCAGGGGCTACCTGGGACGGAGGCGGCACCAACTTCTCGTTGTTCTCGGAGAACGCCGACGCGGTCGAGCTGTGCCTGTTCGACGACTCCAGGAACGAGGCGCGGCTCCCGCTGACGGAGGTCACCGCCCACTACTGGCACGGGTACGTCCCCGGCGTGGGTCCCGGCCAGCGCTACGGCTACCGCGTCCACGGCGCATGGAAGCCGGAATCGGGGATGCGGTTCAACCCCTCGAAGCTGTTGCTCGATCCCTACGCGCTCGCGATCGAGGGCGACGTGGACTGGGGGCCGGAGGTCTTCGCCTACCGGATGGGCGACGAGGCCGCCGACCTCTCGTACAACGACGCGGACGACGCCGCGCGGATCCCCAAGTGCGTCGTCGTCGACGGCTCCTTCTACTGGGGCGACGACGCGCCGCTCCGGATCCCGTGGCACGAGACCGTGATCTACGAGACCCACGTGAAGGGGTTCACGATCACCCATGAGGGGATTCCCGACGAGCTCCGCGGCACGTACGCCGGCCTCGCCCACCCCGCCTCGATCGAGCACCTCCAGCTGTTGGGCGTCACCGCGGTCGAGCTCCTCCCGATCCACCACTTCATCCACCCGCAGATGCTGATCGACAAGGGGCTGCGCAACTACTGGGGCTACGACTCCATCGGCTACCACGCGCCGTACTCCGGCTACAGCTCCGCGGGGATGCGCGGCGAGCAGGTGACCGAGTTCAAGCAGATGGTGAAGTCGCTCCACGAGGCCGGGATCGAGGTCATCCTCGACGTCGTCTACAACCACACCGCGGAGGGCAACCACCTCGGGCCGACGCTGTCGTTCAAGGGCGTCGACAACTCGACGTACTACCGCCTCGTCCCCGACGACCCGCGCTTCTACTTCGACACGACGGGCACGGGGAACTCGCTGAACGTCCGGCACCCGGAGCCGCTCAAGCTGATCACGGACAGCCTCCGGTACTGGGCGACCGAGATGCACGTCGACGGCTTCCGCTTCGACCTCGCGTCGACGCTCGCGCGCCAGTTCCACGAGGTCGACCGCCTCTCGGCGTTCTTCGACATCATCCATCAGGACCCCGTGCTGTCCCGGACGAAGCTGATCGCGGAGCCGTGGGACGTCGGCGAGGGCGGGTACCAGGTCGGGAACTTCCCGCCGCTGTGGTCGGAGTGGAACGGGAAGTACAGGGACACCGTCCGGGACTTCTGGCGCGGCGAGGACAGCAGGCTCGCGGAGTTCGCGTTCCGGTTCACCGGGAGCTCGGACCTCTACCAGGACGACGGCCGCCACCCGTTCGCGAGCATCAACTTCGTCACCGCGCACGACGGGTTCACGCTGCACGACCTCGTCTCGTACAACGAGAAGCACAACGAGGCCAACGGCGAGGGCAACCGGGACGGAGACAACCACAACCGCTCGTCCAACTACGGCGAGGAGGGCGAGACGGACGATCCCGATATACGCGCGGTCAGGGAGCGTCAGAAACGCAACTTCCTAGCCACGCTGATGCTGTCGCAGGGCGTCCCGATGCTGCTCGGCGGCGACGAGATCGGCCGCACGCAGCACGGCAACAACAACGCGTACTGCCAGGACAACGACGTCTCGTGGTTCGACTGGGCGTTGCGCGACGAGAACCTCGCGCTGCTCGGGTTCACGCGGCGTCTGATGGACTTCCGGCGGCGCCACCCGATCTTCCGTCGCCGGAAGTGGTTCCAGGGCCGCGAGATCCACGGCTCGGGCGTCCGCGACATCGGCTGGTTCTCCCCCGCGGGGGCCGAGATGACCGAGGAGGAGTGGACCGCCGGGTACGCGAAGTCGGTGGGCGTCTTCCTCAACGGCGACGAGATCCCCGGAACGGGCCCGAAGGGTGAGCCGATCGCCGACGACAGCTTCCTGCTGCTGTTCAACGCGCACTCGGACGACATCGAGTTCACGCTTCCCCCCGAGACGTGGGGGCGGCGCTGGAACGTCGAGCTCGACACGGGCGACCCGTTGGGTACCGGGACCGACGAGACGTACGACGCCGGGGCGACCGTCCCCGTCTGCGGGCGCGGGCTGATGATCCTGCAGCGCATCGGCGACGAGTAGCCGCACCGTGAGCCGGCCCGTAGGCGCGACGTACCGCGTCCAGCTCAACCCCCACTTCACGTTCGACGACGCCGCCGCGGCGGTCCCCTACCTGGCCCGCCTCGGCATCACCCACCTGTACTGCTCGCCGTACCTGCAGGCCGCTGCGGGGAGTACGCACGGCTACGACGTGACCGACCACTCGCGGGTGAACGAGGAGCTGGGCGGTGCAGCCGCGCACGAGCGGATGTGCGCCGCGCTCGAGGAGTCCGGGATGGGCCACCTCCTCGACATCGTCCCGAACCACATGGCGATCTCCGACCCCAGCAACGCGTGGTGGTGGGACGTCCTCAAGCACGGGCCGCAGAGCCGGTTCGCCTCGTACTTCGACATCGACTGGGACCCGCCGGAGGAGACGCTGCACCGGAACATCCTCGTGCCGATCCTCGGCGACCACTACGGCCGCGTGCTCGAGGCGGGACACCTGCGGCTCGCCGAGGAGGAGCGCGGCGTCGTGCTGCGCTACTACGACCACGTCCTGCCGGTCGCACCGGGGACCGTCCCCGAGGGCCGCTCGCTCGACGAGGTCAACGCGGATCACGACGCGCTCCACGACGTGCTGGAGCGCCAGCACTACCGGGTCGCGTTCTGGCGCGCCGGGGACCGCGAGCTCAACTACCGGCGCTTCTTCGACGTGAAGACGCTCGCCGCGTTGCGCATCGAGGACGAGCGCGTGTTCGAGGACACGCACGCGCTCGCGCTGTCGATGATCGCCGCCGGCCGGCTCGACGGGCTGCGGATCGACCACATCGACGGGCTGCGCGACCCGGCGGCGTACCTCGCGCGGCTACGGGAGAGGGCGGCCGAGGCGTACATCGTCGTCGAGAAGATCCTCGAGGCCGGTGAGGACCTGCCCGAGTCGTGGCCGGTCGAGGGGACGACCGGATACGACTTCCTCAACGTCGTGAACGGGCTCTTCGTCGACGCCGCTGCCGAGAAGGCCCTGTCCGACGTCTACGCCGAGTTCACCCACGAGACGGCCGACCTCGCGGAGACCGTCCGGGCCAAGAAGCTCTTCATCATGCGCGACGTGCTGGCGAGCGACGTCGAACGCCTCACCGCCTTGTTCGTCGACGTCACCGAAGGACAGCGCCGCTATCGGGACTACACGCGCCACGAGCTGCGCGAGGCGATCCGCGAGACGATCGCGGCGTTCCCCGTCTACCGCACCTACCTCGACACCCGCACGCGGCAGCCGAGCCCGGCGGACGTCACCCACGTGCAGGAGGCGGTCGAGGAGGCCGCGGCGCGCCGCCCCGACCTCGACCCGGAGCTGTTCGAGTTCCTGTGCAACCTGCTGCTGATGCGCGTCGACCCGCCGACGCCCGCCGTGGACGCATTCGTGCTGCGCTTCCAGCAGACGACCGGCCCGGTGATGGCGAAGGGCGTCGAGGACACCGTGTTCTACAACTTCAATCGGCTGGTCTCGCTGAACGAGGTCGGCGCGGACCTCGGCTGCTTCGGGATCACGCCGGAGGCGTTCCACGACCACGCGGCCCGGGCGCAGGAGCGCTGGCCGCTCGCGATGCTCGCCACGTCGACGCACGACACGAAGCGGTCGGAGGACGTGCGGGCGCGGATCGACCTCCTCTCGGAGATCCCGGCGCGGTGGGCCGACGCCGTCACGCGCTGGAGGGACCTCAACGACCGCCACCGCGCCGGCGGCGTCCCCGACCGCAACGCCGAGTACCTCCTGTACCAGACCATCGTCGGAGCCTGGCCGATCGACGCCGACCGCGCCGTCGCCTACATGGAGAAGGCGTCGAAGGAGGCGAAGGCGCACACCTCGTGGGTCGACCCGGCCGCGGACTACGACGAGGGTCTCGCGGCCTTCGTGCGCGCGATCCTCGCCGACCGGGACTTCCTGAAGGAGCTCGACGAGTTCGTCGGCCCCCTCGTGGGGCCGGGACGGATGAACTCGCTGTCGCAGACCGCGATCAAGCTGACGTTCCCCGGCGTCCCCGACGTCTACCAGGGCAGCGAGCTGTGGGACCTCAGCCTCGTGGACCCGGACAACCGGCGGCCGGTCGACTACGAGGCGCGGACGCGTCTGCTCGACGAGGCCGCGGCCATGGGGGCCGCGGACGCGCTGCGACGGATGGACGAGGGCCTCCCGAAGCTCCTGCTCACGCAGCGCGTGCTCGCGCTGCGCCGGCAGCTTCCCGCGGCTTTTGGGCGCGGGTCGTCGTACGACGCGCTGTGGGCGACGGGGCCCCGGGCCGCGCACGTCGTCGCGTTCGCCCGCGGCGGGAAGGTGCTGACGGTCGCGCCGCGCCTCCCGCTCACGCTAGAAGGAGAGTGGCGCGACACGTATCTCGCGCTGCCGGAAGGCGAGTGGACCGACGTCATCACAGGCTCGTCGTTCTCCGCGGACGTCCCGCTGGAAGAGCTGCTGGCGGGGTTCCCCGTCGTCGTGGCGGTAGAGAAAGGTTCGGCTCCGTGATCGACTTCACCGTGTGGGCTCCCGAGGCGGAGCGCGTCGACGTGGTCGTGGCGGGAGACGCTTTCCCGATGGCGCGCGGCGAGCGCGGCTGGTGGTCGGCCCGCGTCGACGCGGCCCCCGGCGACGACTACGGCTTCTCGCTCGACGGCGGGAGCCCGCTCCCCGACCCGCGCTCCCCGTGGCAGCCGAACGGCGTCCACGGTCTCTCCCGCGTGCTCGACCACTCCTCCTACGAGTGGGAGGACGCGGGGTGGCGCGGGCGGCCTCTCGCCTCGGCCGTGATCTACGAGATGCACACCGGGACGTTCACGCCCGAGGGCACGTTCGACGCCGCTATCGCTCGGCTCGACCACCTCGTCCGCCTCGGCGTCACGCACCTCGAGCTGCTTCCGGTCGCGCAGTTCCCCGGCGACCGCGGCTGGGGCTACGACGGCGTCGACCTGTTTACGCCGCACGAGTCCTACGGCGGCCCGGAGGGGCTCAAGCGCCTGGTGGACGCCTGCCACGCGCGTGGGCTCGGCGTGATCATGGACGTCGTCTACAACCACCTCGGCCCCGCGGGGAACTACCTCGGGTCGTTCGGCCCTTACTTCACCGACCGCTACGCGACGCCATGGGGGCAGGCGGTGAACTTCGACGGCCGCGGGAGCCTCGAGGTACGGAGGTTCTTCGTCGACAACGCGCTCATGTGGCTGCGCGACTACCACTGCGACGGCCTCAGGCTCGACGCGATCCACGCGATCCTCGACGCGTCGGCGATCCACATCCTCGAGGAGATGCAGCTGCGCGTCGAGGAGCTCGAGGCGCACCTCGACCGGGACCTCTTCCTGATCGCCGAGAGCGACCTCAACGACCCGCGGGTAGTCAACCGGAGGGAAGCCGGCGGCTACGGGCTCGACGCGCAGTGGAGCGACGACTTCCACCACGCCCTCCACTCGGTGCTCACCGGCGAGCGCGACGGGTACTACGCGGACTTCGGGACCGTCGGTCACCTCGCGAAGGCGCTGCGCGAGGCGTTCGTGCACGCGGGGACGTACGCGGAGCACCGGGGCCGGATCCACGGTCGCCCCGCGGCAGGCCTCCCCGGGTACCGCTTCCTCGCCTACTTGCAGGACCACGACCAGGTCGGCAACCGCGCGACCGGCGAGCGCAGCAGCGCGCTGATGAGCTCCGAGCTTCTGAAGGTGGGGGCCGCGCTCGTGCTGACGTCGCCGTTCGTCCCGATGCTGTTCATGGGCGAGGAGTGGGGCGCGACGGCGCCGTTCCTGTACTTCACGGCGCACGAGGATCCCGATCTCGGCCGGGCGGTGAGCGAGGGCCGCAAGCGCGAGTTCGCCGCGTTCGGCTGGGACCCCGAGAGCATCCCCGACCCGCAGGAGCGCGGGACGTTCGAGCGGTCGAAGCTCGACTGGTCGGAGCTCGACGAGCAGCCGCACGCGGACCTGCTCGAGTGGCACCACCGGCTGATCGCGCTGCGACGGGAGTGGCCGGAGCTGTCGGACGGGCGGCTCGACCGCGTGGAGGTCGAGCACGGCGAGAGGTGGCTGACGATGACGCGGGGGCGGATCACGGTCGGCTGCAACTTCGGCGACGCGGAGGTGGAGGTGCCGGCGCGTGGGGGCCGCGTGCTGCTGGCCTCCGGGAAGGAGCCTCAGGCCGGTGGAGGCATGGCACGCCTCGGTCCGGAGAGCGTCACGATCTGGGGCCGGGTGTCTTAGCCGGGAACTTTTCGGCGGCGCTACGGTTGGAGGCGGTATGGAAGCCCAGCCGGAGGTCACGTTCGAGGACCTCGTCGCCGACGCGATCGACTCGCTGCCGCTCGAGCTGGCGACGCGGATGGAGAACGTCGAGGTCGTCGTCGAGGACGAGCCGCCGTGGGACATGGTGCGGCAGCTGGCTCCCGGCGGCACCCTGCTCGGCCTCTACCACGGCGTCCCGCTGACGCAGCGCGGGTACTACGACCGCATGCTGCCGGACAAGATCTCGATCTACCGGGGGCCGATCACGCGCCTGGCGCGCACGCCCGACCGGATCCGCGAGCAGGTCCGCCGCACGGTCATCCACGAGATCGCGCACCACTTCGGCATAGACGACGACCGCCTGCACGAGCTGGGCTGGGCCTAGCGGTAGCTGCCCTCACCGGGGCGGCAATTTTCGTCACAGGCAGGTGCTCTCCTCCTCGTCATGGAAGGAGAGCCACCGGAGCGGCGATGCCGGCGCCTCGCCGCCAAGCAGCATCACGTGCTGCACCGGCGGCAGGCGATCGAGTGCGGCATGAGCCCCAGCGCCGTGGATCGGCGAACCGCGGCGGGCGAGTGGCAGATCCTGTTCCCCAGCGTGTACCTCCTCGACGCCGGACCCCGCTCGTGGGAAGCGAAGCTCGTCGCCGCGGCCCTGTGGGCAGGCCCGGGGTCGGCTGTCTCCCATCAGGCCGCGGCGGCGCATTGGCAGATGGACGGATTCCCGCCGGGACCGCTCACCCTGACGACGCTCAGATCGTTGAGGCCGCCGCCGGGGATCGGCTTCACCGCGTTACCGCGCTGCCGGATGCGGCCGCCGAACGGCGAGGGGCCGTGACGGTGACGACGCCGGCGCGGACGTTGCTCGACCTGGGGGCGGTCGAACCGGTCGACAAGGTCGAAGCCGCACTCGACGGAGCGCTGAGGACGGGCCTCGTTTCGCTGCCGAGGCTTCGCTGGTTCGTGTCGGCGTACGGGGGCCGCGGAACGAGAGGGACGGGGACGATCAAGCGGCTGTTTGCTGCACGACCCACCGGGTACGTGCCTCCGCACAGCCCACTCGAGGCGAAGGTGTGGAAGCTGATCGTCGACGCGGGCCTCCCTCTCCCCGTCCGGCAGCACGAGGTTCGCGTTGGCCGGCAGTTCATCGCGCGAGTCGACCTCGCTTATCCCGACTTGCGGGTTGCGGTCGAGGCCGACGGGTACCGCTGGCACTCCGGGCGGCGGGAGTGGTCGCGGGACCTGACCCGGCGCAACCGGCTCACGGCGCTGGGCTGGCGAGTCCTGCACGTCACCCACGAAGACGTGCAGGAGCGCCCGGGCGAGATCGCGCGCGACCTCGAGCGGCTTCTCGGTTCTTTGTCGCTGCAGCCCCGCTCAGCGAAGGCAGAGGCACAAAGAACGACGGCGGCCCCCTAGGCCCAGGCGATCAGGCCCAGGTCCATCGGGCTCGTCAGGTCCTCGTGCGACGGGATCACCCTCGCCGCGTAGCCGTAGAGGCCCGGCTCGTCCGTCCGGAACGAGCCGTTGTACACGCACACGCCGTCGGTGGCATCCGAGGAGCTCGGGGTCAGCGCGATGAGCTCCGGGTCCACCAGCTCCCCGTTCGCGCCGACACGGCCGTGCGCCAGCTGGACTGCGACGTCGTCCGTTCCCAACGCGCCCAGCCTCACCGTCACCGACACCGAACGCTCCTCTCCCACGTCCGCGGCCGTGACGTCACCCTCGACGTTCAGGATCGAGACCGCGTCCCACGACGAGCGGACGTGGTCCTTCCACTCCGCGAGGGCCTTAGCGCGCGCACAGCCGTCGGCCATCAGCCTGCTGCCGTGCTGCGCCGCGGGTACGTACAGCTTCTCCACGTAGTCGCGCACCATCCGGTCCGCCGCCACGAAGCCCCCGAGGCTCGACATCGACGCCTTCATGCGCTCGACCCACCGCCGCGGGACGGGACCCTCCGGACGGTCGTAGAAGCGCGCTGCGATCTCGCGCTCGAGCAGGTCGTACAGGCTGCTGGAGTCGACGCGGTCGTGGTAGACGTGGTCCTCGTAGAGGTCGGTCGTCCCTATCGCCCACCCGTTCTTGCCGTCGTAGCACTCGTCCCACCACCCGTCGAGGACCGAGCAGTTCAGCGCGCCGTTCAGCGCCGCCTTCATGCCGCTCGTCCCCGACGCCTCGAGCGGACGCCGCGGGTTGTTCAGCCACACGTCCGAGCCCTGGCAGAGCACCCGCGCGACCTCGACGTCGTAGTCCTCGATGAACGCGAAGCGGCCGCGGATCTCCGGGTCGGAGCTGAAGTGCACGAGCTCGCGGATCATCTCCTTGCCGCCGTCGTCCTGCGGGTGCGCCTTGCCGGCGAACACGAGCTGGATCGGCCGGTCGCCCGAGAGCAGCAGCGCGCGCAGCCGCTCGCGGTCGGACAGGATCAGCGTCGCCCTCTTGTACTGCGCGAACCGGCGGGCGAAGCCGATCGTCAGGATGCCGGGGTCGAAGACCTCGTCGGTCCACGCGACCTCGGCGTCGGACGCGCCGCGCGCGAGCAGCTGGCGGCGCAGCCGCTCCCTCACGAAGTAAACGAGACGCTCGCGCGCCCGTTCCCGCGCGCGCCACAGCTCCGCGTCCGGGACCTCCTCGATGCGGCTCCACCGGCCCCCGCCCGTCTCGGCCCACCCCGGCGACAGCCTCCGGTCGATGACCTCGCTGATCTCGGGGCCGAGCCACGTCGCGGTGTGGACGCCGTTCGTGATCGACGTGATCGGGCCTTCCTCGGTCGGGATGCCCGGCCACAGGTCCGAGAAGATCGCCCGCGACACGACGCCGTGCAGCTTGCTCACCGCGTTGGCCCGGGCCCCCAGCCGGAGCCCCATCACCGCCATGTTGAAGGTTCCTCCTTCTGCGGAGGTCGTCCCTCCGGCGGAGCTCCCTTGCCCGAGCGCCATCAGCTCCTCGAACGTGATGTCGCACTCCTTCGCGAACGACGTGAAGTAGCGCTGCATGAGCTCGTGCTCGTAGACGTCGATCCCGGCGGGCACCGGCGTGTGCGTCGTGAAGATCGTCCCGGCCCGCACGCCCTCGAGCGCGTCCTGGAACCTCAGTCCCTGCGTCGTCACGATCTGGCGGATGCGCTCGAGCCCGAGGAAGCCGGCGTGGCCCTCGTTCGAGTGGAAGACGTCCGGCTCGTATCCCGCCGCCTGCAGCGCCCGCACGCCGCCGATCCCGAGCACGATCTCCTGCCGGAGGCGGTGCTCGCTGCCGCCGGCGTAGAGACGGTCGGTGACCCACCGCTCCTCGGCCTCGTTCTCCTCGACGTCGCAGTCCATGAGGATCAACGAGACCCGGCCGACGCGCGCGAGCCACAGCTGCGCCACGCAGCGAGCCCCGGCGAGGTCGACCTCGACCTTCAGCGGGGCGCCGTCCTCTCCCGAGAGCAGGCTCAGCGGCATCGCGTGCGGGTCGAGCGACGGGTAGCGCTCCTGCTGCCAGCCGTCGGCGTTGAGCTGCTGGCGGAAATACCCCTGGCGGTACAGGAGGCCGACGCCGACGAGCGGGACGCCGAGGTCGCTGGCGGCCTTCAGGTGGTCGCCCGCGAGGACGCCGAGGCCCCCGGAGTAGATCGGCAGCGCCTCGCTGACGCCGAACTCCGGCGAGAAGTACGCGATCGTGCGGGGGCCGCCCTTCTTCCTCGTCTGGTACCAGCGCGGCTCCTCGAGGTAGCTCTGCAGGTCCTCCGAGACGCTCGCCAGGAACGAGAGGAACGGGCCGTCCTCGGCCAGCTGCTCGAAGCGCTCCTGCGAGACGAGCCCGAGCATGCGGACGGGGTCGTGCCCCGACGCGTCCCATGCGTCGGCATCCACCCACCGCCACAGGTCGACGGCCCGCCGGTTCCAGGACCAGCGGAGGTTGAGTGCGATCTCCGTGAGCTCCCCCAGCTCGCGGGGCAGCGACACGCGGACGGCGAACGACCTCAGCGCTCTCATGCCGCCAGTCTCGCGCAGGAGGGACGAGGCGGACGTTAGCCTGGGAGGCGCTGCGGGCAAGGTCACAAGAGCGCACACATCTAGACGACAACCTCTCGGGAGGGATTCCAGGCGTGAAGCTAGACACCAAGAAGGGGCACGTGATCGTCGAGAACGTCCGCCCCCAGGTCGATTGCGGCCTCCACCGAGCGAAGGCCGTCGTCGGCGACTTGGTCGAGGTCACCGCCGACATCTTCCGGGACGGCCCGGCCGTCGTGAAGGCCGTCGTCCGCTACCGCGGGCCCGCCGACGACAAGTGGCAGGAAGTGGCCATGGAGCATCTCGGCAACGACGAGTGGACCGGGTGCTTCCGGCCGTCGGAGATCGGTCGCTGGCGCTACGGGATCGAGGCCTGGACCGACCACTTCGCGGCGTGGCGCGCCGGGTTCATGAAGAAGGTGGAGGCGGGCCAGAACGTCGACCTCGAGATCGAGGAGGGGGCCCGGCTGCTGGAGGCCCGCTTGAAGAAGGTCCCGGCGAAGGAGCGCGGCCCCCTCAACACCGCGATCACCGTTGCGCGGGGGGACGCCGGTGACGCAACCGGCTTCGACGACAAGAGGGTCGCGGCCCTGCTCGACGAGGCCGTCGGCGTCCTCATGAGCCGCTACGCCGACCGCACCGGCTCGACGCAATCGAAGCCAGTCCTCGAGCTGACCGTCGACCGAGAGCGCGCCCGCTTCGGCGCCTGGTACGAGTTCTTCCCGCGCTCCACCGGCAAGCCCGGGGTGCACGGGACCTTCAAGACCGCGGCGAAGCACCTCGCGACCGTCGCCGACATGGGCTTCGACGTCGTCTACCTCCCGCCGATCCACCCGATCGGCACGAAGTTCCGCAAGGGCGTCAACAACGCGCTCGAGGCGCAGCCCGCAGACGTCGGCAGCCCCTGGGCGATCGGCTCGAAGGAGGGCGGCCACTGCGACGTGCACCCGCAGCTCGGCACCATCGACGACTTCGACGCGTTCATGGCCGCCGCCGAGCGAGCCGGCATCGAGGTCGCGCTCGACTTCGCGATCCAGTGCTCGCCGGACCACCCGTGGGTCGAGCAGCACCCCGAGTGGTTCACGATCCGCCCCGACGGCTCGATCCAGTACGCGGAGAACCCGCCGAAGAAGTACCAGGACATCTACCCGATCAACTTCGACACGCCCGACAAAGAAGGGTTGTGGAGGGAGCTGAGGGCCGTCCTCGACTTCTGGATCGGCCACGGCGTGCGGATCTTCCGCGTCGACAACCCGCACACGAAGTCGTTCGCGTTCTGGGACTGGGCGATCAACTCGATCCACGAGGAGCACCCGGACGTGATCTTCCTCGCGGAGGCTTTCACGCGGCCGAAGGTCATGGCGAAGCTCGCGAAGCTCGGCTTCACGCAGTCCTACACGTACTTCACCTGGCGCAACACGAAGTACGAGCTGATGGAGTACATGACCGAGCTCGCGCATCCCGACACCGCGGCGTACTTCCGGCCCAACTTCTTCGCCAACACGCCCGACATCCTCCACGAGTACCTGCAGCAGGGGGGGCCGCCGGCGTTCAAGATCCGCCTCGTGCTCGCGTCGATGCTGTCGCCCACGTACGGCATCTACTCCGGCTACGAGCTCTTCGAGAACAAGCCGCTGAAGCAGGGCAGCGAGGAGTACCTGCACTCCGAGAAGTACGAGCTGCGGCACCGTGACCTGAGCGTCGAAGGCAGCCTCGTCCCGTACGTCAAGCGGATCAACGACATCCGGCGCAAGCACAACGCGCTCAGCGAGCTGACGAACCTGCACTTCCACTTCGTCGACAACGACAACGTCCTCGCCTTCAGCAAGACGTCACGCGAGGGCGACCCGATCCTCGTCGTCGTCAACCTGAACCCGGTTCACTGGGCGGAGGCGACCGTGCACCTCGACCTCGCCGAGCTCGGCATCGACCCGGCCCACCCGTTCCGCGTCCACGACCTGATCAGCGACCAGACGTACTTGTGGCACGGCTCGCACAACTACGTGCGCCTCGACCCGTTCCAGGAGCCCGCCCACATCTTCCGCGTGGAGCGCTAGTGGTGGAAGGCGCGCCGGCGGGCGCTGCCGGGAAGATCGTCACGCCCGGCCGAGAGATCGCGGCGACCGAGCTCGGCACGCCGCTTCTCGGCGGCGCGGGCGGGTCGCCCAGCCGCGTGCTGGCGAACCCGCAGTGGTACAAGACGGCGGTCTTCTACGAGCTGTACGTGAGGTCGTTCTACGACTCGAACGCCGACGGCTTCGGCGACTTCCGGGGCTTGCTCCAGAAGCTCGACTACCTCGAGTGGCTCGGCGTCGACTGCCTCTGGCTGCTCCCGTTCTTCCAGTCCCCGCTGCGCGACGGCGGCTACGACATCTCGGACTTCTACGGGATCCTCCCGGAGTACGGGACGCTCAACGACTTCATGGAGTTCCTCGACGCCGCGCACAGCAAGGGCATGCGCGTGGTCTCGGACTTCGTCGTCAACCACACGTCGGACCAGCACCCGTGGTTCCAGGAGTCGCGGCAGCCCGGCTCGGCCAAACGCGACTGGTACGTGTGGTCCGACACCGACAAGAAGTACGAGGACGCGCGGATCATCTTCGTAGACACCGAGAAGTCGAACTGGACGTGGGACGAGGAGGCCGGCGCGTACTACTGGCACCGGTTCTTCTCGCACCAGCCCGACCTCAACTACGACAACGAGGAGGTCCAGGAGAACGTCCTCGCGGCGCTGCGGTTCTGGCTCGACCTCGGGCTCGACGGCTTCCGTCTGGACGCGGTCCCCTATCTCATCGAGCGCGAGGGGACGAACTGCGAGAACCTCCCAGAGACGCACGAGTTCCTGAAGAGGATCAGGGCCGAGGTGGACAAGGGCTACGAGGACATCGTGCTCCTGGCCGAGGCGAACCAGTGGCCCGAGGACGTGGTGCCCTACTTCGGTGACTCCGACGAGTGCCACATGGCATTCCACTTCCCGCTGATGCCGCGCATGTTCATGGCGGCGCGCCGCCAGGTCCGGTACCCCATGGTCGAGATCCTCGAGCGGACGCCGGAGATCCCCGAGGGCGCTCAGTGGGGCATCTTCCTGCGCAACCACGACGAGCTCACGCTCGAGATGGTCACGGACGAAGAGCGCGACTACATGTACAACGAGTACGCCAAGGACCCGAGGATGAAGCTGAACCTCGGCATCCGGCGCCGGCTCGCGCCGCTGCTCGAGAACTCGCGCGACCAGGGCGAGCTGTTCCACGCCATGCTGTTCTCGCTGCCCGGCACGCCGATCGTCTACTACGGCGACGAGATCGGGATGGGCGACAACATCTACCTCGGTGACCGCGACGGCGTGCGGACGCCGATGCAGTGGAACTCCGACCGCAACGCCGGGTTCTCGACCGCCGACTTCGCGCAGCTGTACCTGCCGGTCCTGCTCGATCCCGTCTACGGATACCAGGCGTTGAACGTCGAGGCGGAGATGCGGGACCAGCACTCGTTCCTGCATTGGTTCCGCCGCCTGCTCGACGTCCGCAAGCACCACCCCGTGTTCGGCCTCGGGACGTTCGAGGCCCTGCACCCGGAGAACCCGGCGATCTTCGCCTACGTGCGCGCGCACGGCGACGACGTCGTGCTGTGCGTGAACAACCTGTCGTCCCGGGCGCAGGCCGCCGAGTTAGACCTCTCGCCCTGGGAGGGTATGTATCCAGTCGAGCTGCTGGGCCGCGAGCGCTTTCCCCGCATCGGTGAGCTTCCGTACCTGCTCACGTTCGGCGCCCACAGCTTCTATTGGTTCCAGCTGGTGAGGGAGGAGTCGGAGCAATGACCATGTCCACCCAGGGTCTCCTCGAGTGGATGCCGCGCCAGCGTTGGTTCGGTAACAAGGCCCAGCAACCCCAGGCCCTCGAGGTGATCGACACCGTGCTGCTCGAAGACGGGCCGCCGGCGCTCGCGCTCGCGCTCGTCCGGATGACGTTCGCCGAGGGGAACGACGCCTTCTACCACCTGCCCCTGCTGATCGACGAGGACGGCACGCCGCGCGACGCGCTCGAAGAGGCGCCGCGGCTCGGCATCCTCGGAGAGCTGATGGCGTACGGCCACACCCTGAAGGGTGACCACGGCGTGATCGAGTTCGGGGGCCCCGGGCTCGACCCGATGGCGCCCCCGGGCCCCGGCGACGTCGAGCTCATCGGCGCGGAGCAGTCGAACACCTCGCTCGTCCTCGGCGACACGATCGTCAAGCTGTTCCGGCGCGTCGAGCCGGGGCCGAACCCCGACCTCGAGCTCTCCCGCCTGCTCACGAACGAGGGCTTCGAGAACGTGCCCCCGCAGGTCGGCGAGCTCACGTACCGGGGCGAGCTCGACGGCGAGGAGATCTCGATCGACCTCGGCATCGCGCAGCGCTTCGTGCGCGATGCCACCGACGGTTGGGATTACACGCTGCAGCGCCTCAGCGCGCTCTTCGACGAGATCGACGAGGCCGACGTCGCGGAGGACCACCGGTTCCTCATCGAGCAGCGCGCTCCCGCGTTCCTCGAGGCGATCGACGAGCTCGGCGAGGCCACGGGCGCGCTCCACGTCGCGCTGTCGCGCGAGGAATCGGACCCGGCCCTCGCGCCCGAGCCGGTGGACCAGCTCGACCTGCGGGCCTGGGCGGACGGGGCGAGCGCGTACCTCGGACGCCTCACCTCGAGCGGCTTCGGCGAGCTCGAGGTGATGGCCCCCGCGATCACGCGCCAGATCGACAAGATCAGGACGCTGGCCGCGGCGGGGTGCAAGACGCGCATCCACGGCGATTACCACCTCGGGCAGGTGATCCGGGGGCTGAAGTGGATGATCCTCGACTTCGAGGGCGAGCCCGTGCGGTCGCTCGAGGAGCGGCGCGCGAAGCAGTCCCCGCTGAAGGACGTCGCGGGCATGCTGCGGTCGTTCAGCTACGCCGCCACGTCCGCGCTGTTCGCACGCGGCGAGCCCGACTCCGAGGAGTGGAAGCGCCTGCAGCCGTGGGCCGACTCGTGGGAGGCGATCGCGCGGGAACGGTTCCTCGCCAGCTACCTGAGGAAGTCGCACGAGGGCAAGTTCCTCGCGCCGGAGCGGGAGACGCTCGGCGTCCTGCTCGACTTCTTCGAGATCGACAAGGCGCTCTACGAGCTCGAATACGAGCTCGGACACCGGCCCGAGTGGGTGCGGATCCCGACGACCGGGATCGCCCGCGTGATCGAACGAGGAGAGAGACGATGACTACGCTCGATCGCGCCGCGGTGCAGGAGCTGATCCGCGGCGAGCTACGGGACCCGCACTACATCCTGGGCGCGCACCCGGCGCCGGGCGGGACGACGGTCGTGCGCGCGTGGCGCCCCGAGGCCCAGACGGTCCAGTGCGTCGTCGACGGCGAAACCGTCGCGAAGCTCGAGATGGCCGACCCCGCCGGGCTCTTCGAGGGGACGGTGGACACCCCGCTGGCCGACTACCACCTCGATGTCGGGTACGCCGACGGGACGTTCACGCTGCGCGACCCCTACGCGTTCGAGCCGACCCTGGGCGAGCTGGACCTCCACCTCCTCGGCGAAGGCAGCCACCGCAGGCTGCACGAGGTCCTCGGCGCGCACGTGCGCGAGATGCGCGGCGTGACGGGCGTCAGCTTCGCCGTCTGGGCGCCGAACGCCCGTAGCGTGAGGATCGTCGGCGACTTCAACAGCTGGGACGGGCGCCTGCACCCGATGCGCGCGCTCGGGGGGTCCGGCATCTGGGAGCTGTTCGTGCCCGACATCGGCCCCGGCTCCTTCTACAAGTTCGAGATCCTCACGGCCGACGGGAACCTAGTCCTGAAGACCGACCCGTTCGCGTTCGCGACCGAGGCCCCCCCGGCTACCGCATGCCTAGTGCACGAGTCCGCCTACGACTTCGGCGACATCGAGTGGATGCGACGCCGCGGCGAGGAGGACGCCCACTCGCAGCCGATGTCGATCTACGAGGTCCACCCGGGCTCGTGGAGGCGCGACGCCGACGGGCAGCCGCTGTCGTACCGCGACCTGGCGCCTCAGCTCGCCGACTACTGCCGCGAGCTCGGCTTCACCCACGTCGAGTTCCTCCCGGTCGCAGAGCACCCGTTCGGCGGCTCGTGGGGCTACCAGGTCAGCAACTACTTCGCCCCCACCGCGCGGTTCGGCTCGCCCGACGACTTCAAGTACCTCGTCGACACCCTGCACCAGGCCGGCGTCGGCGTGATCGTCGACTGGGTCCCCGCCCACTTCCCTAAGGACGAGTGGGCGCTCGCGCGCTTCGACGGGACCGCCCTCTACGAGCACCTCGACCCGCGCAAGGGCGAGCACCCGGACTGGGGCACGCTCGTCTTCAACTTCGGGCGCAACGAGGTCCGCAACTTCCTCATCAGCAACGCGCTGTACTGGATCGAGAACTTCCACATAGACGGCCTGCGCGTGGACGCGGTCGCGTCGATGCTCTACCTCGACTACAGCCGCGAGGAGGGACAGTGGATCCCGAACTCGTTCGGGGGCCGCGAGAACCTCGAGGCGATCGAGTTCCTGAAGCAGCTCAACGAGGTCGTCCACGGCGAGCACCCCGGCGTCCTGATGCTGGCCGAGGAGTCGACGGCGTGGCCGGGCGTCAGCCGGCCCGTGTACCTCGGGGGCCTCGGCTTCGGCTTCAAGTGGAACATGGGCTGGATGCACGACACGCTCTCGTACTTCTCGAAGGACCCCATCCACCGCCGGTACCACCACAACAACCTCACGTTCAGCCTGATGTACGCGTGGAGCGAGAACTTCGTCCTCCCGCTGAGCCACGACGAGGTCGTGCACGGCAAGGGCTCACTGATCGGGAAGATGCCCGGCGACAAGTGGCAGCGGCTGGCGAACCTGCGCTCTCTGTTCGCGTACATGTGGGCCCACCCCGGCAAGCAGCTCTTGTTCATGGGCGGCGAGATCGCGCAGGAGCGCGAGTGGAACCACGACTGGGCGCTGGACTGGCACGTGCTGGACGACCCGGCGCATCGCGGGGTCCAGGCGATGGTGGCCGACCTCAACAAGGTCTACCGGTCGCTGCCCGCGCTGTGGGAGCTCGACTTCTCGCCCGAGGGCTTCCGGTGGATCGACGCCAACGACGCGGACAACAACGTGATCTCGTTCTACCGGACCGCGACCGACGGGTCGGTGCTCGTGTGCGTGTGCAACCTCTCGCCGATCCCGCGGACGGAGTTCAGGGTCGGGCTGCCGAAGGCGGGCGAGTACGCGGAGGTCCTCAACACCGACGCGGCCCCCTACGGCGGGACGAACACGGGGAACATGGGTGCGGTCACCGCGCTCGAGCGGCCGTGGCACGGCCTCGACTACTCCGCGGACCTCACGCTGCCGCCGCTCGGAGTGGTGTGGCTGCACGCATAACCGTCCACGGCCACTTCTACCAGCCCCCGCGGGAGAACCCCTGGACGGGTGTCATCGACGTCCAGCCGGGGGCCGCGCCGTTCCGCGACTGGAACGAGCGCGTGAACGCCGAGGCGTACCGGCCCAACACGAAGGTCGCCCTCGCGGACGACACGGTCGTCAACAACTTCGAGAAGCTCTCGTTCAACGTCGGGCCCACGCTGCTGGAGTGGATGGAAGAAGCCGATCGTGAGACGTACGACGCGATCATCGGAGCCGACCACGGGAACGCGCTCGCCCAGGCGTACCACCACACGATCCTTCCGCTGTCGCCGGTGCGCGACATCCGGACGCAAGTGCGCTGGGGGCTGCGCGACTTCACCCACCGCTTCGGCAGGCGCTCGGAAGGGATCTGGCTCCCCGAGACCGCCGCCGACGAACGGACGATCGACGTCCTCATCGAGGAGGGCGTCGGGTTCACGATCCTCGCGCCCGGGCAGGCGCGTTCGTGGCGCTTGCCGGACGGGGAGTGGGTCGACGTCGGCGACGAGCCGCTCGACACGACGCTCCCCCATCGCGTGGCGCACTCGGACGGCTCCGGCAGGTACCTGACGGTGTTCTTCTACGACGGCGCGATCAGCCACGCGATCGCGTTCGACGGAGCGGCCGCGTCGGCCGAGGGGCTTATGGACCTGTTCGAGGAGCGGGGCGGTTCGGGCTGTCACCTGGTCCACGCGGCCACCGACGGCGAGACGTACGGGCACCACCACAAGTTCGGCGACATCGGCCTCGCGTACGCGCTCTTCGTCGAAGCTCCGCGGCGCGGCATCGACGTCGTGTCGTACTCCGAGTTCCTCGAGGAGTGCCCGGCGGAGCGCTGGGCCCGCCTCCCCGCGGCCGGGACCTCCTGGTCCTGCGTTCACGGGGTCGGGCGTTGGCGGGAGGACTGCGGCTGCTTCACCGGAGGCGAGGCCGGTTGGAACCAGAAGTGGCGCGGCCCCCTGCGCCGCGCGCTCGACGTGGTCCGCCAGGCGACCGACGAAGCGTACGAGCGCCTGGGCCGGGAGGTCTTCGAGCACCCGTGGAGGACGCGGCACCGCTACGTCGACGTCGTCTGCGGAGCGCGGTCGCTCGAGGAGTTCGTCGCGGCAGAGGCCGCGTCGCCTGGTGTCCCGGTGCGGCGGGCCGAGGCCCTCCTGGAGCTGCAGCGCAGCGCGCTCTCGATGTTCACGAGCTGCGGGTGGTTCTTCAACGACCTCGCCGGCATCGAGACGATCCAGGTGCTGCTCTACGCGGGCCGGACGCTGGACCTGCTGGAGCAGGTGGGAGAGGGCATAGGCGTCGAGGAGCGGTTCCTCTCGATCCTGGCGGAGGCGCAGAGCAACGACCCGGACGCGGGCTCGGGGGTCGAGATCTACAAGAAGGCGGTCGCGGAGGCGAGGCCGTAGTCGCGACGCTTTGTGCGGGGCTCCCCACGGGTCCGGTACATCCGGTACATACGTGTACCGCGTGTACCGGTCGCTACGAGAGGCTGACGATGACGGGCAGGCGGCCCTGAAGCGGGATGCCCGGCGTGCTAAGCCTTGCCCGTGTACCTCAGGATGTCGATGCCCCGGTTGTAGTCGACCGAGTAGAGGATCTCGTCGTTGATCCAGTAGGTCGCCGAGGTCGAGCCGGCGATCGGCAGGAACCAGCCGACCTCCTTGATCTGGCCCTTCTTGTCGACCTGGAGGAAACGGGTCCCGTGCTCGTACCACGCCATGGCGACGAGGCCCCCGTTGCGGTACGTCGGGTGCGTGTCGAACCAGTGGGCGCAGTAGAGGTCGGCCGCCGCGTCGCCCTCGGTCGGGTTCCCGTTCTTGACCGTGAACGTGTCGATCAGCGAGAACTGGCCGGACTTCTTCGCCTTGGAGGCGTCGTAGGTCATGAATTGGGCGCTGCCCCCGGACTCGTCACACGAGGGGCCGCTGCTCTCGCCACCGACGAGCAGGAACTTGTCCTTGCCGGCGTGCGGCCACAGGTTGCCGTGGACGTACTGGTCGCCGGCGTCACCGACGGCGACGAGCTTCGGCTTCGTCGGATCCTTGCGGGCGTCGAGGTACATGATCGGAGAGGTCGAGGTGACGATCAGGCCGGGGGCGATCTCGGTCACGTCGTGGCCGCTCTGCGCGGGCATCCCCTCGCCCCAGCTTCCCACGATCTTCGGGGTCTCGGGCTTGCGGAGGTCGGCGATCAGGCCCTCGGAGCCGTACGCCCACTTGCAGTCGAGCACGCACGTCCAGGTGTGCTGGTCGGCGCCGTCGACCTGGCCGAGGACGACCGGGTTCGACTTGTCCTCGACGTCGATGACGTAGAGCGTGTCGGGGTACGTCCCGACGAGCAGGATCTTGCCGTTGGTGTCGACGTCCTCCTCGGCGAAGTACGGCTGCTGCGGCAGCGGCAGGAAGCCGAGGCGCTGCGGGGACTCCGGCTGGGAGATGTCGTAGATCGTGAGGTCGCGCGACGTCGTGATGTACATGTAGTCCCCGACGAAGTTCGCGCCGGAACTGTCGATCGCCAGCGGCATGTTCGTCACCCACTCGACGTTCTCGGATGCGAAGTGGGGGCCGGGCCCGGCCGAGCCGGTCTCGATGCCCGCCTGGGCGGCGGGACCCGCCACGAGGGCGAGGGCGGCGGCGATGGAAACGAGTGTCTTCTTCATGGAAGTGGGGTTCGCCGGGGGCCGCGGCGCTCCTGCTAGCCCTTCCAACGCAGGACGTCGATCCCCCGCGTCAGGTCGATCCCGTAGACGATCTCGTCGTTCAGCCAGTAGGCCGCCATCGTCGTCCCGCCGTACGGCAGGAAGTAGCCGGCCTCGCTGATCTTGCCCTGCGGTGAGACCTCGAGGAACCTCGTGCCGTGGTCGTACGAGCCCACCGCGACGAGGCCCCCGTTGCGGAAGTCCGGATGGTGCTCGAACCAGTGGGCCGAGCAGCCCGAGGCCTGGACCGCCGGGTTCCCGTCCTGGTAGGTGCCGTTGTCGAGCAGCCAGATGTCGATCATCTCGAACGCCCCGGTCTTCCGGTACGCGGACGCGTCCCAGGTCATGAAGGCTCCGTCGTCGCCCGCGCACCGCCCCTGGAAGTTCGTCTCGCTCGAGACGAGGAAGAAACGGTCCTTGGCGGCGCGTGGCCACGTGTTCGAGTGGACCCCGCCCGTGATGCGCTCGTCTTCACCGGTCGCGAGGAGCCTTGGGTGCAGCGGGTCCTTCCGGGCGTCGAGGAGCATCACCGGACGAGAGGACGTCAGCACGAGGCCGGGCGCGACCTCGTTGACGTCGTGGGCACTGGTGGCGGGCATCCCCTCGCCCCAGCTCCCGACGACCTCGGGGTCCGACGGGTCACGCAGGTCGATGATCGAGCCGCCCGAGCCGTACAGGTAGGAGCACTTCAGGATGCAGCTCATCGTGTGCTGCCCTGCCCCGGCGAGCGTCGCGAGCGCGGTGGGGTTCGTCTTGTCCTCGACGTCCCAGACGTGGAGGTTCGACTGCGGCGTGGTCTCGGAGAACACGAGGATCGAGCCGTTCGTGGAGACGTCCTCGTTCTCGAACTTGAACCCGAACGGCGTCGTGCTCAGCAGCTGCGGGTCGAGCGGGTCCGAGACGTCGTAGATCGAGAACGCACGCCAGCTCGTCACGTACAGGTACTTCCCTATGACCTTCGCTCCCGTAGCTGTGCCGACGTCGAACGGCACCTGCCTCACGAACTCGACGTTGTCGGAGGCGAAGCCCCCCGCGGTCGGACCGGCTCCGACAGCCTGCAGTCCCGAGACGAGGACGGCCGATACGGCGAGCGCGGCGGCGAGCTTCTTCACACGTGGCTCCTTCGAAGAGGGACAAGGGGAGATTTCTCCCGTCCCCGACGCGCTCCTGCCCCGCGCGCGCCGTACGTCAGTAGCGGCGGACGCGCTGGACCCGCACGTTGCGCTGGCGGCTCACGACCAGCCACCCGTACGCGAGCGACATCATCGCGGCCCCCGCTCCGAGCGTCGCCCACTGCGGCACCTCGGACCGGCGGCGGTCGCTGAGCGCGAGCTCCTCCTCGAGGGCCTCGCGGGGGTCGACCATCGCGGCCACGTACGCGAGCTGCGGCTGCTCCTGCTCCTGCGACGCCATCGCACCCTGCGCCTGGGCCTGAGACTGCGCCTGGGCCTGGCCCTGCGCCCCGGGAGCGATCTCGACGATCGGCGGCGGAGCCGGGGGCATGATCGGCGGAAGGATCGCGACGAACGAGATCGGGTCGATCGGCAGCAGCGGGGGCTCCTCGACCTTCTCCTCGAGGCACGAGATCGTCGTCGTCACCGAGTCGAGCGTCGCGGCCGGCGTCTTCGCGGCGAGCTCGACCGTCACCTTCTCGCCCTGGAGGCGGTTCGGACAGCGGTACGTCACCTCGTAGTCGAGGACGTTCGGCTGCTGCAGGACGACCGAGGGGTACGCCCCGGGCTCGATCCCCGCGACGACCTCCGCGCCCTTCACCACGTCGAGCTCGACCGAGGTCGTCCCGCGCACCGCCTGCACGAGCTTCGTGATCGCGGCCGCCAGGTTCTGCCCGTTGTCGACGTTGTTGCGCCGGACGGGGCAGACGAGCTCGACGCCGACCTCGAGGTCGACGGCGCCGTCGCCGTCACAGTCGACTCCTCCGGCCGGTGCCTTCGCGCCGGTCAGGCGGGCGATCTCCCGCAGGTGATCGAGCGGCGTCGGACCGCCCCCGACGGTGTCGCGACCCTGCTCGAGGGTCTGACCGATGGCGAGGCCCAGCACGTGCGCGTCACGGACCTTGAACGCCTCGGCGACCTCCGCGAACGAGGGGATGTCCGGGGGCGAGATCCGGCCGAAGTCGGAGACGTTGAAGTCACGGGCGCCGCCCTCGCCGGTCGCGAACGGCTCGTCCGTCGCGACGAAGACCAGACGCAATGTGTCCTCGCCCCCGCGGAACGTCGCCTCCTGGCCTGGGGGGACGTCGCTCTCGGTGTAGCCCGGCTGGGGCGAGTCGTCGATCCCGTTGCCCTTGGCGATCTGCTCGAGGGCGCCGAGCTGCGAGTCGAACCGCCCGCCGGCCTCGGCCCGCAGGCTCTCGAGCGCCGCGATTATCTCGTCGGAGTTCGAGTCGTCGGCGAGGTCGACCAGGCGGCGGTAGATGAAGTTGCGCTCGCAGTTCGTGTCGGTCTCGGACTGACACGGCTCCCTCGGCACCGCGGTGTCGGTGTACGCGCGGGACACGCCGATGCCGAACTGCGCGTCGAGGCCCTGGGCCCGGAGTTCGTTGATGATCCCGGTCACGCTCTGGGCGAGGCCCTGGATCGTCCCGCTCATTGTGTCGGAGGTGTCGAGCAGGAAGAAGACGTCGAGCTTCGTCGTCTCTCGCGAGAGCTTGAGGCGATAGTCGACGGACCTCTCCGCGCCGGTCTTCATCACGACCTTCGCGTCGGGGGGGCCGAGCGCCGGTGGGGCTGGTGGGATCGCGTCCTTGTCCGGGATCAGGCCGGGGACGTCGATGTCCGGCCCCCCGCGGACGGCCGGCGGGATCTTCACGCCCGTCGGGCCGTCGTACATCTCGATGGTCCCGGCCGTCCGCCCAAAGAAAGTCACGTCGACGCCCAGGTCGCTGTCGAGGTCGACGATGCCCGCCCGCGGCGTCAGCACACGGATCCACGTCCCGGAGGCTGCGTTGAGGACGTGGAGGGCGCGGTACGTCTGGATCATCAGCTCGAGCGGCTGGCGCCCGTACGCCGCGGACTCGACCGTCCCCGGCGTGTCGGTCCGTGACCAGTTCTCTCCGCCGTCGGCCGACGTTAGGTAGTCGTTGGCACCCTGGCGGAAAGCGAGCACGACGGGGTTCGTCCGCGAGGGCGCGTGGAAGACCAGCACCTCCCTGACGATCGACGTGAGGAACTCGTCGATCGGCGTGAACGTCGCGCCGCCGTCGGTGGACTTGAGGAGTCCTCCCGGCCCGTACGCCCACAACTCCTCCGGCTTCATCGGGTCGACCTTGAAGTCGTCGATGCCGCGGTTAGGTGCCACCTTCGTGAGGTCGGACCGCAACCTCCAGGTTGCGCCGCCGTCTTCGCTCCGGAAGATCAGGTCGAGCGATCCACCGCCGACGTCCACACCGAGGTACGCGATCTCGGGGTTGATGGGGCTGATCACGAGGGCCTCGGGCCGGCCCGTCGGCGGCAAACCGACGTCTCCGGACTCCCACGACTCCCCTAGGTTCTCGCCGCGCACGACGTGGGGGCGAGACGTCGCCCCGACCTGCTCCTCGACCGCCAGGAGCACGGTCGTGCCGCCGGTGCGCGGCAGGTCGATCGACAGGATCTCGGAGGCGTCACCGCGGAAGCCGTAGTCGAGCGGCGTGGTACCCGTGACGCTGAACACCTTCCTCCAGGTGCAGCCGCCGTTGCTCGTCCGCAGCACGTCGGTTCCGTCGGTGACGAAGATCGTCTGCGAGTTGATCGCGACGATCTCGTAGTCCGTGATCGGTCCCCCGCTCGCGAACTCCTGTACGTCTGCGGTCACCCAGTGGCCGCTCCTCGTCACGCGGCTGCACCCGCCCTGTGCGATCGCGAGCGCGTTCGGGAGCACCACCGTCAGCACGGACAGCAGCACGACTACTACTCGTGTGGTAGCTCCAGCGATGCGGGTCAGGTCCTAGTCCCTCCGAGATGACGGCGCGGGCCGATAACGATTATTCCCCTCTGGGAGGTTCTCCACCACGGCTTCCCTCGCCTGCCGCGTGGCCTAGCATCTGCCCCTAAGTACCACCACTGCCGCCGGGGGTAACGACAAAAGGGAGCGACCTCTTGGACGAGAGACGGAACGACGGGTCGGGGGCCGCAGAGCGGCGCGCAGCAGCTCCCCGCCCACCCGATCAGCGCAAGGGCGGCGTCGTCGTCGACCTCGAGCGGCTCGAGTCCCACGCCGAGTCCCTGTACCTCCACCGCTTCGTCGAAGCCGTCCGGCGCGCCCGCGGCGAGCACGGCAGATATCTCGTCCTCCGCCACGGGGACGAGCTGGCGATCCTGGCCGCCGGGGACGGCAGCGCCGAGTACCTCGAGGACGCCTCGGTCGAAGAGGCCCCCGCTGCCGAATAGCTCCACCTGAGAAGCCTATGCGCCTGCCCGTGCTACCCCCGGTGTCGCCCATGCTGGCCAAGCTCAAGGAGACGATGCCGCGGGGCGACGGCTGGCTGTACGAGCCGAAGTGGGACGGCTTCCGGGCGATCGTCTTCCGGGACGGCGACGAGGTGGCGGTCACGAGCCGCGACACCCGGCCGATCGACCGGTACTTCCCCGAGCTGCTCGACCCGATGAGGGCCGCCCTCCCCGACCGGTGCGTGGTTGACGGCGAGATCGTCGTCACGGGAGCGGACGGCCTCGACTTCGACGCGCTCCTGCTGCGCATCCACCCCGCGGCCTCGCGGATCAAGATGCTGGCCGAGACGGTGCCCGCGTCCTTCGTCGCGTTCGACCTGCTCGCGCTCGGCGACGAGTCGTTCCTCGAGGCGCCGCTCCACGAGCGCAGGGCCCGGCTGGACGCGGCGTTGTCGGACGCTCCGCCGGCCGAGCCCGCCCGGATGCGGGCATGCGAGGTGTCGCTCACCCCGCAGACGGCGGATCCCGACGAGGCCGCGGTGTGGTTCGACGCGTTCGAGGCGATGGGCCTGGACGGGGTCATCGCGAAGGAGTCGCACATCGTCTACTCGCCCGGGGGGCGGACGATGGTGAAGATCAAGCACAAGCGGACGGCGGACTGCGTCGTCGGCGGCTACCGGCTGTCGAAGGCGGGCGACGGGGTCGGGTCGCTGCTGCTCGGCCTCTACGACGGTGACCGCGTGCTCCACTACGTCGGCCACACGTCGTCGTTCAAGGCGGCGGAGCGGCGGCGGCTCCTGGAGGAGCTCCGGCCGCTCGAGGGCGGCACGAGCTTCGCCGGCGGGCGGAGCCCGGGGGGGCCGAGCCGGTGGGCGGCGGCCGCGGACAAGACGTGGGTGCCGCTCGAGCCCTCGCTCGTGTGCGAGGTCTCGTTCGACCACATGCAGGGCGAGCGCTTCCGTCACGCGGCGACGTTCGTGCGGTGGCGGCCGGAGAAGAAACCGGAGGACTGCGACTTCGTACAGCTGGGGGCCCTGTTCAAGGGCAACCGCTAGACTCGCCGCGTGCTGGGAAACGTGCTGTTGATGGTGGTCGCCGGGCTGGCCGCGGTCGCGCTGACGGCGGTGTTCGCCCTCATCGGGAGCGACATGTCGCCGACGTTCCTGGTCCTCTCGTTCGTGTTCGGCGCCTTCTGCGCACGCGTGGCGATCCTGCGGCACGGGTCGGCCGCCGCGGTGTGGCGCCGGCTCCGCCAGCCGTCCGCCTGACGCGGGGGCCTCACCTCTCGCAGCTCGTCTCGATCTCGCCGTCTTCGCAGCGGTCGGTCCCGTCGCCGCCGTCGACCACGTCCTTCCCCGGCCCCGCGTAGAGCTCGTTGTCGCGCTCGTCGCCGAGGAGCTCGTCGGATCGGCTGCTCGCGTACGCGCCCTCGACGGCGGTCACCGTGGCGACCCAGTCCGCCGAGGCCGCAGTGCCGGCGGCGAGGTCGAGCGTCAGCGGGTCGACGCCGTACCGGGGCTCGTCCGTCGTGAAGTGCCGGACGGTGAGCACGTCGTGGCCGGCCCCTCCGTCGAACGCATCCGCCCCCGAGTTGAGGTCGAGCATGTCGTGGCCGCGGCCCCCGAAGACGGCATCGTCGCCCTTACCGGGGAGCAGGAGGTCGTTCCCGCCGCGCCCGTCGATACGGTCGTCTCCGAGGCTCGTCCGGATGACGTCGCGCCGCGCCGAGCCGGTGACGTGATCGTCGCCGCCCCCGGTCGTCACGATCTCCAAGCGGGCGGTGCGATCGCTTCCGTATCCCTCGACCGTGCCCCTCTCGAGGTCTACGACCAGCGCCGCGCTGCCACAGACCGCCGAGCGCCACTCCGGACACAGCGCCGCTTGGTCGTGGCCGGCCCCTCCGTCGAGGAAGTCGTCGCCAAGGTAGCCGTCTAGGCGGTCGTTGCCGTCGCCGCCCCGCTCGACGTCGTTGCCGGGCGTCCCCTCGAGGCGGTCGCTCCCCGCGTCACCGTTCGAGCGGTCGTCACCGCGTCCGGCACGAAGCACGTCGCTGCCGCCTCCACCGCGCAGCGTGTCCCGGCCGACCTTGCCGAAGAGGGCGTCAATGCTCCCGCCCCCGAGGATCCTGTCGTCGCCGGGGCCGCCGTGCAGGACGTCCGACTGCGGACCACCGAGCACGACGTCGTCGCCGTAGCCCGCGTCGACGAAGTCACCGCGGAAGTCGTTGCCGCGCGTCCCCCCGCCGCCCGCGCAGACGACGTCGTCGCCGTCGCCGGCCTCGATGTGGTCCGCTCCCCCGAGGCCGGCGATCACGTCACGGCCGGGCCCGCCGGCGAGCCTGTCCCGGCGGGGCGTGCCCACGATCGTCGCCCGCCGCCCCCAACAGGAAGCGGCGGCGCGAGCCGCCGAGGCCGGAACGATCCCGGCCAGCAGCAACAAAATGACCCCCGCCGCGCACGACTTCCTGCGCCTAGACGCCGTTCGCCCGATCGTGGACACGCGAGACAGTGTTTCGCGCCCCGGTTTGCTCCGTCTGCTCAGTTCTTTACGTATGCGGCGCTTGTGGCTTACGCGCACGGCTCGGCTGCACGCGGGGCGGCTCCTTGTCGGCCTTCGGGAAGTGCGGGGGCCACGGCGCGTCGCTCAGCCCGCCCGCCTCGTCCCGCCGCGCCAGCTCGTGCAGGCTCTCGAGGCCACCCGCCGAATCGTCGATGCCCTCCCACGGGTCGCCCGCGGCCGCGAACCGCTCGGGGACGGTGTGCAGCGTGAGCTTCTCGGGGTCGAGCCCGTCGATCTCGTCCCACGACAGCGCGCACGAGACGCGGGCGTCGGCAACGGGCCGGACGGAGTAGGCGGCCGCGATCGTCCGGTCGCGCGCGTTCTGGTTGTAGTCCACGAAGACGCCATGGCGCTCCTCCTTCCACCACGCGGTCGTCGCCACACCGGGCATGCGCCGTTCGACCTCGCGTGCGAGGGCGAGAGCGGCGCGGCGGACCTCGGTGAACCCCCACTCGGGACGGATGCGGACGTAGATGTGGAGCCCGCGCTTGCCGGACGTCTTCGGCCAGCCGGTGAGGCCGTGCTCCGCGAGCACGTCGCGGACCACCGGCGCGACAGAGAGGACGTCGCTCCACGGGACGCCGGGTGTGGGGTCGAGGTCGACGCGCAGCTCGTCCGGGCGGTCGACGTCCGCGCGGCGCACCGGCCAGGGATTGAGGTCGACGCACCCCATGTTGATCGCCCACACGACGTGCGCCGGGTCTACGACGACGAGCATCTCCGCGCGCCGCCCGCTCGGGAACGTGATCGTCGTCGTCTCGAGCCAGTCGGGCCGGCCCTTGTCCGAGACCCGCTTTTGGTAGAACGCGTCCTCGGGGGCCTCGACGCCGTTCGGCCACCGGTACATCGTGGTCGGCCGCTCGATGCACCCGCGCATCACGCCGGGCATCACCGCCAGGTAGTAGCGGACGAGGTCCAGCTTCGTGGCGCCCGAGCGCGGGAAGAACACCTTGTCCGGGTTGGTGACGCGGACGTCGATCCCGCCGGCCTGGACCATCTCCACCTTCGTGGGCATGGCGCCATTAGATCGCGGTTCGTTCGACGGGCGGTGCCTTACGGCGTCCGTCGGCCCCCATCCCGAACAGGCGGAAGAACACGTCCACCGACGGGCCGATGCCGACGACGAACAGCAGCGTCCCGAGACCGACCGCCCCGCCGAGGAGCCACCCTGCGGCCAGGGCCGATCCCTCGATCACGGCGCGGGCGACGCCGACGCGCACGCCGAGCTTCGTCGCGGTGACGACCATGAGGCTGTCGCGCGGCCCGGCCCCGAGATCCGCACCGATGTAGAGAGCGGAGCCGAGCCCCACGACCGCGATGCCGCTCGCGGTCACCGCGACGCGCAGCGCCATGTGCGCGTCGTCTAGCTCGACGCCGATGTCCGTCAGCAGCATCAGGTCCACGAACGTCCCGATCAGGAGCATGTTCGCGATCGTCCCCGGGCCCGGACGCATCCCGAACAGCGCGCTCACGAGAACGAGCACGACCCCGATCGCGATCACCGCGATGCCGAAGGTGAGCGGGGTGTTGCGCCGGATCCCGTCGTGCAGCACGTCCCACGGCGGCACGCCGAGGCTGGCGCGCAGCGTCAGCACCGTGCCGAGCGCGAACATCCACAGCCCGAAGAGGAGCCGGAGGCTCCTGTGGACGAGGCGGGGCCGAGAGGGGGTCACTGATTGAACAACCGCGTGTGGGGGCCGCACCTTCCGAGCGGACGAAGCACCTTCGTGCTCGATCTCTTCCGTTACGTATTGCCCGACTTCCGAAAAATGCCCAGAGTGGCGCCCGGCAGTTGTTAAACAGCTAGGGAGGCAGCAAGTGAAGCGTTTGGTTGCACTGGCAATAACGATGGTCCTGGCGGCGGGAGTCCCTGCCGGGGCTTCCGTAGCGGACGGGGCGGCGGCCCCAGCGGAGACGCAGGGTCTCGACAACCCCAGCGAGGGGCGTCGCGTCGAGCGCGGGGACATGGCCGTCGCGGTGCCCCCGCGGGGGATGACGGCGACGATGGAGCTCATCCGGACGGACGGGACCATCGACGTCCTCACGGTGCGTCACGGAAACGACGGCACCGTGCATACGAGGCACGAGACCGGCGAAGGCGGGCACGAGGACGAGTCGTACAAGGAGACGGCGTCCTCGACCACGAGTCCCATCCCGGCCTGCTCCGACTCGACCTACCGCACCTCGTCGGTCCAGGTTCAGCACAACCCGTACTTCCTCGTCAACAGCGACGTCCTGAACGCCACCGTCACGACCGCAATGATGAAGCAGGCGATCCTGAACGCGGGCAACAACATCGCGAACGCGAGGAACGACTGTGGCATGCCCGACAACGTGGACGCGCCGGCGGTATCGGGCGTGGGCGACACGCCGCTCCGAACCAACTTCTACGTCGTGAACGGCGAGCACTACTGCGACAACCGCGACGTCTACAGCGTCGTCGAGCTAGGCGTCTTGAACGACGCCATGGCCTCAACGTGCAGGCTGGTGGGAACCAATACCGAGTTGATCGCGGCCGACATCCGGTTCAACCGGGCGGTCAACTGGTTCATCGGGTCGGCGCCTAGCTGCGCCACCACCGAGTACTGGGACATGGAGGGCACAGCGACGCACGAGATGGGCCACGTCTACGGCCTGGAGCACGCGGTGGACGACAGATACGCGACGTGGTCGGAGAAGACGCTGCACAAGAACCTCACGATGCACAACTATCTGCCGTACAGCGCACGGTGCCAGACGTGGTACCGGACGCTCGGCAGAGGCGACGTCCTGGGGCTCGAGTCGAGGTACTGAGGAGCACGCACCACCAAGGTGGATAGGGGGGCCCGGCGCCTTGCCGCCGGCCCCCGCGTCCTCGGTCTCTATCTCGACGCTCGGCAGAGAGTCGAACTCATTCTGGGAGGCAAACCGTGAAGAAATCGATGGTCATTGTGCTCGGCGCGTTCGTCGTAGCTGCAGCACTACCGGGAACGGGAGCGGGGGCGGCCCCCGCTCCGAGCATGGCGTCGTCGACGGGTGAAGACGCGTCGACGAACAAGGCGGACAACGCCATCATCGTTCGTGGTGACATGGGTGTCGCCGTCCCTCCTCGAGGGGCGACGGCGATGATGGAGCTCGCGCGGGAGGACGGCACCTTCGACGTCCTCAGGGTGGAGCACCGCCGTGACGGCGAGGTCCGAACGACGTACCGGCCGGGCGATCAGAGCCCCGAGCCGATCGACGAGTCGTACGACTCGGCTCTCTTGGAGGGCACCACCATTCCCGCGTGCTCCGATTCAGCATACAACCTGTACCCGAGCCAAGTGGCTTCACAGCCGTACTTCCTGGTGAACGACGACGTCCTGTCGGAGACCGTGACGAGCGCGGCGATGATGAAGCAGGCGATGCTGAACGGCGGCAGCAACATCGTCAATGCGAGGAACGACTGCGGCCTCCCAGACAACGTCGACGCTCCGGCGCTCTCGGGTGTCGGTGACACCTCCCTGAGGTCGCAGTTCTACGTCGCCAACGGCGACCACCATTGCACGGACTACGACGTCTGGAGCGTGGTCGAGCTCGGCACTCTGTATGGGGCGTTCGCGAGCGCGTGCATCATGTGGTGGGACAACGGTGACATCCTCTCGGCGGACGTACGGTTCAACCGCGATAAGAACTGGTTCATCGGGTCCCCTCCGAGC
>DASZDG010000139.1:0-2890 GCA_035942255.1 Actinomycetota bacterium
GGAGACGGGCGGCCTGCGCGAGACCATCGACGACATCTCGCCGATCGAGGACTACACCGGCAACCTGGCCGTGCAGTTCGGGGAGTTCGTCTTCGACGACCCGGTCGCGACGCTCGAGGAGTGCCGCGAGAAGGACCTCACGTACGCGCGTCCGCTCACCGTCACGGTCGCCTTCATCAACCGCGAGACCGGCGAGATCCGCGAGCAGTCGGTGTTCATGGGCGACTTCCCGTGGATGACCGAGCGGGGCACGTTCATCATCAACGGCACCGAGCGCGTCGTCGTCACGCAGCTCGTCCGCTCCCCGGGCGCGTACCTGATGGAGCCCAAGGACCGCGAGAAGCAGATGTTCGTCGGGAACCTGATGCCGGCGCGCGGCTCGTGGCTCGAGCTCGAGATCGACAAGAAGGGGCGCGTCTACGTCCGCATCGACCGCAAGCGCAAGCTGCCGGTCACGGTCCTCCTGCGCGCGATGGGCTACGACTCCGACGAGGAGATCCTCAACCTCTTCGACAACTCGCTCTACATCCGCAACACGGTCGAGGCGGACCCGGAGAACACGCGCTCGGAGGAGGGCGCGCTCATCGAGCTGTTCAAGAAGCAGCGCCCGGGCGAGCCGCCCAGCGTCGACAACGCGAAGGCGCTCCTGAACCAGCTGTTCTTCGACCCCAAGCGCTACGACCTCACGCGGGTCGGCCGCTACAAGCTCAACTCCCGCCTCGGCCTGGACATCGACCTCGACACGAGGACGCTGACCCACGACGACATCATCGCCCTGGTCAAGGAGCTCGTCACGATCCCGCGCGAGCTCGGCCTGCCCGAGGAGCCCGAGGTCGAGATCAAGGACTTCGCGGCCGAGGCGATCATCATGCCCCGCGAGCCGATCGAGGAGCGCCTCGACGAGTACGAGCACTTCGGCAACCGCCGCCTGCGCACCGTCGGCGAGCTGATCCAGGAGGCCTTCCGGATCGGCCTCTACCGGATGGAGCGGGTCGTCCGCGAGCGCCTCACGACCGAGGACGCGGACACGATCACGCCGCAGACGATCATCAACATCCGCCCGGTCGTCGCCGCGCTCAAGGAGTTCTTCGGCTCCTCGCAGCTCAGCCAGTTCATGGACCAGACGAACTCGCTGGCCGGGCTCACGCACCGCCGGCGCCTCAGCGCCCTTGGGGCAGGAGGTCTGACCCGCGAGCGCGCGCCGATCGAGGTGCGCGACGTCCACCCGACCCACTACGGCCGCATGTGCCCGATCGAGACGCCGGAGGGCCCGAACATCGGCCTGATCGGCTCGCTCTCGTCGTACGCCGAGATCTCGGAGCACGGCTTCGTCACGACGCCCTACCGCGTCGTCGAGAACGGCAAGGTCACCGATCAGATCGTCCACCTGGATGCCACCCAGGAGGAGGAGCAGCTGATCGCGCAGGCCAACGCGACGCTCGACAAGAACGGCAAGCTCACCGAGAGCGAGATCCTCTGCCGCACGCTCGCGGGCCAGTACGTGACGGTCCCGCCGAAGCAGGTCGACCTCATGGACGTCTCGCCCGACCAGATCTGGTCGGTCGCGACGGCGATGATCCCGTTCCTCGAGCACGACGACGCCAACCGCGCGCTCATGGGCTCGAACATGCAGCGCCAGGCCGTCCCGCTGCTCAAGACCGACGCGCCCGTCGTCGGCACGGGCATGGAGCGGCGCGCCGCCGTCGACACCGGCGACGTCGTGCTGGCGAGGAACGCCGGCACGGTGGACTACGTCGACGCCGAGCGCATCGTCATCGGCGACGACACGTACGACCTCCAGAAGTTCGAGCGCTCCAACCAGGGCACGCTCATCCACCACAAGCCGCTCGTGAAGTCCGGCCAGAAGGTGCAGGCGGGCCACGTCCTCGCCGACGGCTCGGCGACGAGCATGGGCGAGATGGCACTCGGCAAGAACCTGATGGTCGCCTTCATGTCCTGGGAGGGCTACAACTTCGAGGACGCGATCATCCTCAGCCGCCGGCTCGTGAAGGACGACGAGCTCACCTCGATCCACATCGAGGAGTACGAGATCGACGCCCGCACGACGAAGCTCGGCGACGAGGAGATCACCCGCGACATCCCGAACCGCTCGGAGGAGTCGCTGCGCAACCTCGACGACCGCGGCATCGTCCGCGTCGGCGCCGAGGTCGGCTCGGGCGACCTGCTCGTCGGCAAGGTCACGCCGAAGGGCGAGACCGAGCTGACGGCCGAGGAGAAGCTCATCCGCGCGATCTTCAAGGAGAAGGCGCGCGAGGTCCGCGACACGTCGCTGAAGGTGCCCCACGGCGAGGGCGGCGTCGTCATCGACGTCATGACCTTCAGCCGCGAGGCGGGCGACGACCTGCCGCCGGGCGTCAACCACCTCGTGCGCGTGTTCGTCGCCAAGAAGCGCAAGATCTCCGAGGGTGACAAGCTCGCCGGCCGCCACGGCAACAAGGGCGTCATCTCGAAGATCGTCGACGAGGAGGACATGCCGTTCCTCGAGGACGGCACGCCGGTGGACGTCATCCTCAACCCGCTCGGCGTTCCGAGCCGGATGAACGTCGGCCAGATCCTCGAGACGCATCTCGGCTGGGCCGCCGCCGAGGGTTGGTACGACGACGGCACCGAGGCCTACAGGCTCGCACAGGAGGCGACGGTCGACGGCCGGCCGGGCAAGGTCTACACGGCCACGCCGGTCTTCGACGGCGCGTCGGTCGACGACGTCGACGACGCCCTCGTGAGGTGGCAGGACGAGCACACGGGCCGCATCCGGATGGACATCGACAAGTCGCGCCGCCCGGGCACCCGGGCGTCGGGCAAGTTCACGCTGTTCAACGGCCGCACCGGCGAGCCGTTCGAGGAGCAGGTGATGGTCGGCTACATGTAC
>DASZDG010000140.1:0-2050 GCA_035942255.1 Actinomycetota bacterium
CACCGGGAGACGGCGCCGGGTCGCGCGCTCGGCGGCGTCGCGCGCCGCGACGCTCACGTAGGCGAGCGCCCGCGCGGCCCGGGGCGGCGTCGTCTTGCGCGCCTGGACCTCCGCGAGCGTCGCCTCGATCCACGGCTCGACGACCGGCCGCCGTGCCGCGCTCGCGGGGGCCGCCGCGAGGAGGAGGGCGAGGAGCGCCGCCGCCGCGGCCGCTCCCCACTGCGCCACGCCGGCGCGACCCCTCACGGAGGCGCTCGCATCGCGGGCGGCGGACGTCTTCATGGTGGGCGGAAACGGGTCGCGCCGCGAAAGGTTGCCCCGCAGGGAGCGGGGTGTGAGAGGGTCGGTCGTACGGGTCCGGCCGGCCGGGTCGGGCCCTGGAGCCAAGGAGGCCGCCATGGCCGACCGAGTGCTGTTCATGGGCTGGGGCCAGACCGTCCGCGGGCGCGAGGAGCGCGCGCTCGAGGTGTTCAGCGAGACGATGGGCCTCTACGGCCGCCTGCAGGAGGAGGGGCGGATCGAGAAGTTCGACGTCTGCCTGCTCGAGCCGCACGGCGGCGGCCTCGACGGCTACGTCGCGCTCTACGGCTCCGACGACCAGATCAACGCCGTCCGCGCCGATCCCGACTTCCAGCGGGCGGTCACCGAGGCGACCCTGATCGTGGACGAGGTCGGCGTCATCGCCGGCTACGTCAACGAGGGCGTCGCGCACCAGATGGCGATGTACCAGGAGGCGGTCGCGAAGGTCCCGCAGAACGCCTAGCCTGCGCGCGGTGCAACCGGCGGACCGCAACGTCCTCGGCGGGCGGCTCGAACCGTGCGGCACCGACCCCGTCACCGGGTTCTACCGCGACGGCTGCTGCTCCACCGGCCCGCAGGACGTCGGCAGCCACACGATCTGCGCGGTCGTCACGGAGGAGTTCCTCGAGCACCAGCGGAGCATCGGCAACGACCTGTCGACGCCGGTCGCGCAGTTCGCGTTCCCCGGCCTCGTCCCCGGCGACCGCTGGTGCGTCACCGCGCGCAACTGGCTGCGCGCGTACGACGACGGCGCGGCGTGCTTCGTCGTCCTCGCCTCGACGCACGAGCGCGCGCTGGACATCGTCCCGCTCGCGGCGCTGCGCGAGCACGCGGTCGACGTGCCCGACGACCCCGGCGTCCTCGGCGGCTGACCTCTCTCGAGGAGGGGCTTGCGCTCGAGTGCGTGCGCCGTTACACTGAACCATATGGTTCAGTGTCAGCAGCTCGATCGATCGCTCGCCGCTCTCGCGGACCCGACGCGCCGGGGCATCCTCGAGCGCCTCGGCCGCGGCAGCGCGACGATCAGCGACCTCGCGGAGCCGTACGGCATCTCCCTCACCGGGATGAAGAAGCACGTGCGGGTCCTCGAGGACGCCGAGCTTGTCGTGACCGAGAAGGTGGGGCGGACGCGGGTCTGCCGCCTCGGCCCCCGCCGCCTCGACGACGTGCAGAGCTGGATCGCCATGTACACACGCATGCTCGAGGAGCGCCTCGACCGACTCGGGGAGCTGCTCGACCGCACGAAGGGGAGTCCCGCATGACCAGTGACCAGCAGCAGGCGCGCACCGCCACCCTGACGACGCCGGGCGACCGCGAGATCCGCGTCGAGCGCATCTTCGACGCCCCGCGCGAGCGCGTGTTCGCCGTCTACCTCGACCCCGAGCTGATCCCGGAGTGGTGGGGCCCGCACGGGACGACCACCGTCGTCGACGAGATGGACGTCCGCAACGGCGGGTACTGGCGCTTCCTCGTGCGCAACGAGGACGGCACCGAGAGCGCCTTCCGCGGCGCGTTCCGCGAGATCGTGCCGAACGAGCGGATCGTCCAGACCTTCGAGTGGGAGCCGATGGCCGGCCACGTCTCGGTCGACGCGGCGACGTTCGAGGACCTCGGCGACGGCCGCACGAAGGTCACGACGGTCTCGACGTTCCACACCACCGAGGAGCGCGACGGCATGCTCGACTCCGGGATGGAGTGGGGGATGAACCAGACGTTCGAGCGCCTCGACGCGGTGCTCGCGCGCCTCGCG
>DASZDG010000141.1:0-132957 GCA_035942255.1 Actinomycetota bacterium
CTCTCGGAGCCCGCGGAGGCGATCCGCGGCATCACCGGGACGGCCGTGCTCCCGGGAACAGTCGCCGCGGTCTACCACGCGTTCCAGCCCGGCATCGACTTCGAGCTCGACCCCGGGCGCAACTCCGTCGCGTGGCTCGACGGAGGCCTGCGGCCGGAGGACGCCAGCAACTTCTACGTCGACTACCTGCGGTCCGGCGTCGACCCGCCGATCACCGACGTCAACGTCGGCAGCGTCACGCGCGTCGTCGCCGAGGCGATAGCGCGCGAGATCGCGTTCGTCTACCGGCAGATCGCGCTGGCGTACGAGTCCGGGTTCGTCGACACCGCGACGGGTACGTCGCTGGACCTCGTCGTCGCGATCCTGGGCCTCACGCGCCGCGGGGCGAGCTCGGCCGCGGGCATCGTCACGTTCTTCCGCGCCGAGGGCGACGGCACGATCTCGATCCCACAGGGGTTCGAGGTCCGCACGAAGGACGGCGCGGTCGCGTTCGAGACCACGGAGCCGCGCACGATGCAGCGCGGGCAGGCGCGCGTCGACGTGCCGGTCCGGGCCGCGACCGGCTTCGAAGGCGACGCCGGGAAGGTCGCGGCGGGCGCGATCAACGACATGACGCAGCCCATAGAGGGGATCGACCACGTGGCGAACGTCGCGCCGACGGTGCTGGGGGCCGAGGACGAGAGCGACGAGGACCTGCGGCGGCGCGCGAAGTCCGCGTTGCGCGCCGCGGGGAAGGGGACGCTCGCGGCCCTCGAGCTGGCGGTGTCCGAGCAGGCGACGCTCCTCGAGGTGTGGGACCCGGCCAGCGCCGCCAAGCCGTCTGCGCCGGGAACGGTCAGCCTGCTGGTCGAGGCCGAGCCGGAGGCGCTGCCGGGGGTACGGGCGCGGGTCGACGAGACGCGCGCCGCGGGCGTGCTCGCGACCGTCGTCGCCCGCTACGTGTGGTTCAAGCCGCGCCTCGTCGTACGGGTCGCGCCGGGGCTGCCCGGCGCGGGCAAGGAAAAGGTCCAGGCGGAGGTCGTCGCCGCGCTGCAAGCGATCGTGGACGCGCTCGGCGCGGGCGAGCCCGCCGCCGGGGAAGCGTTGAAGAGCGCGGTGACGTCCATCGACAAGGTGGAGGAGGCGACCTTCGCCGACGTGATGTCGTGGCGCAGCGACGTCGTCCGCCCGGGCGCGGCCGCGCTCGTCGACGCGATCGTCGCCACCAGCGAAGCGGCCGCGGGCGACGCGGGCGTGCTGCGGACGTCGTTGACGCAGCTCCTGTCCGAGGAGGCGCCGCCGCCGCCGACCGAGGCGCGCATCCCCGACCGTTCGCTGGTCACGGGGCCGTCGGGCGCGCCGGCGACGGCCGACGAGATCGCCGCGGCGACGTTCTCGGTCGTGACGCCCTCCGACGGGACCTGGTGGGTGGCGCTCGACCTGCAGCCCAGCGACGTGGTCGTGACGGAGGGCCCCTGAAGGTGCCGACGAAGACCGACCGCATCCTCGAGTACCTCCCCGGGACGTTCCGCGCGCTGCCGCCGCCGACCGCGCTGCACTCGTTCGTCGACGCGTTCGGGCGGGAGCTGCTCGCGGCCGAGAACTCGTTGGCCGAGGTCATGCAGGCACACTGGGTCGGATACGCGGACCGGGGAGCAGACGTGCTCCGGGACCTCGTGCGGTTCGCGGCCCTGTACGGGCTCGCGCCGCGTCCGGAGGAGGAGGTCGAGGAATTCCGCGAGCACCTCTTGCGTTACGTGCGCACGTTCCTCGAAGGGACCGTGACGGTGCAGGGGGCCCTGCGCATCGCCGCCGAGTCGCTCGCGCTCCACGTCGAGGACCGGTACGCGGCGATGGACACGTGGTGGACGCGCCCTTCCCCCGAGCTCGTCACCTTCTACCGCGACGGCGCGGACGCGGCCTCGCTGGTGCTCGGGTTCGAGGAGGCGTCGGCGCGCGGGAGCGACGCCGCTCCGGCGGCGGTGACGGGGACCGTTGACCTCGGCGGGGGAGCGGACCTGAGCGCGGGATCGACGCTGCGCGTCGCGACCGAGGGCGGGGACGCGGAGGTCGACCTCGCGGCCGGGGCTCCCGACGTGTCCGCCGTGCCGCTCGACCACATCGTCGGTCTGATCGCTCCCGTCGTCGCGGCGGAGGCCGTGGACGGGCGCTACCTGCGGATCGCTTCGCGCGTCACGGGGCCCGCGTCGTCGCTCACGCTGGCCGAGGGGCCGGGCGACGCGGCCGAGGCCGTGCTGGGCCTGCCGCCGCGTTCCGCGACCGGCGGAGACCCCACCGGCGCAGCGCTGTCGTCGTCCCCACTTCCCGGCGGCGTCGACCTGTCCGGCGACGAGCGCTACGTGCGCGTGACGATCGATCTACGGACGCGCGAGGTCGACCTCGGGACGGGGCACCGGGACCTGGAGGAGCTGCGGTATTGCTTCAACACGTCTTTCTCCGCGGACATCGCATCGCACGACGGGACGACGCTCACGCTGGCCTCGCCGACCACGGGGGCCGCGAGCGTCGTGTCGCTGGACGCGCCCGCGGCGCAAGACGCGGCGCCGGCGATCTTCGGCGCGACGCACCTCCAGCACACCGGGACCGACGCGAGCCGCGCGAGCCTCAGCGGCCGCAGCGACCTGACGGTGCCGGCCGACCTCGCCGCGGCCCGCCTCGTCCGGCTGCGGGTGGACGGCGAGACCAGGACCGTCGACGTCGCGGGGGCCGAGCCTGCCGCGACGTCCCGTACGGAGATCATCGACGCGATCAACGGCGCGTTCGACGTGGATGTCGCGTCCGCGGACGGCTACTCGATCGCGATCACGTCGCCCACCCCGGGCGCGGCCTCCGAGGTCGCGCTCGAGGACGCGGGCGACGACGACGCGGGGGCGATCGTGTTCGGGATCCCGCCGCGGACGTATCGCGGCACCGCTGCGGCCCCCGCGCGCGTGACCGGCGGCGCCTTCGCGGCCGCCGACCTGATGGCGCGCCACCTGCTCGGGGTCTCCGTCGACGGGGGGCCGCTGCGCGTGGTCGACCTCAGACGCGGTGCGAACGACCCGCGGGCGGTGACGCTCGAAGAGGTCGTAGCCGCGATCAACGACGGCGTGTTCGGCGGGTTCGCGTCGGGGGCCGGCGGAGCATTGGTGCTCACGTCGCCGCAGCCCGGCGCAGGCGGAGCCGTCGCGGTCACGCGGCTGACGGAGAGCCGCACGCGCTCGTACGTCACGCGCGCCGCGATCACCGACGAGGCGTCGCAGAAGCTGTTCGGGTTCGTCGAGCGCAGGGCGTGGGGGACCGACGGGACCGGCGCGGTGCTGGCGGGTGACGTCGACGTCTCGCGCGGCGCCGACGTCTCGGAGTCCGCGTACCTGAGGATCGCCGTCGACGGCGGCGCGTTCGCCGACGTGCGCTGCGCGGGCCCGCGTCCGCGCGCGACGCTGCCGGACGAGGTCGTGTCCGCGGTGAACTCCGTGTGGCCGGGCCTCGCGTCGGACGAGGACGGGCGGATCGTGCTCCGGTCACCGTCGTCGGGAGCCGCGAGCAGCGTCGTCCTCGACGTCCCGCGTCCTGGCCTCGACCTGCTCGGGCTCGCTCCGGGGCTCTCGCGCGGGACCGATCCTGCCGGGGTCCGCCTCGCCGGCGCCGTGACGTTGAGCGAGGGCGGGGACCTCCCCGCGGGGGCCGCGATAAGCGTGGGCGTCGACGGGAACGCTCCGGTCGAGGTCCCGCTCGCTCCGGACGGGCCGGTCCGCGTGACGCTCGGTGACCTCGTCAACCTCGTCAACGTCGCGACCGGGAGCGGGATCGCCGCGCGCGACGTGGAGCGGTTGATCCTGACGTCTCCCACCGCGGGGGCCGGGAGCGCGCTCGAGCTCGCGGTCCCGCAGGGAACCGACGTCACCGAGGTCGTGCTCGGCGTGGGCGCTCCGCGGACGTACCGCGGCCGCGCCGCGACACCCGCCGTCGTCACAGGCGCGCGCTCGCTCGCCGGAACGCACGACGTGACCGCGGCGGGGCGGCTTCTGATCGCGGTGGACGGCGGCGTGCTCGCGGAGGTCGACCTCGCCGCTGCGGCCGCAGACCCGAAGGCGGCGACGCTCGACGAGATCGTGGCCGCGTTCGAGCTAGCGGCGCCCGGCATCGCGAGCGCCGCGGGCGAGCGGATCGTCCTGACGTCACCGACGGCGGGATCCGGGGGCCGCGTCGAGCTCGCGCCCTCGACGGCGGACGACGCGCGCGAGGTCTTGCTCGGCCTCGGGGCCGCAGACGCCCACGGCACTCCCGCGCTGCCCGCGGTCCTGACCGGCGACGCAGTGATCGCCGAGACCGTCGACCTCACCGACCGTCCGGTCGTCCGAGCCTCGATCGACGGTACGCGTCCGGTCGACGTCGACGCCGCCGGCCCCGCTCCGTGGGCGACGTCGGCGGACGAGGCGGCCTCACGGCTCGGCGCCGCGCTCGCGGCGACGGTAGAGGTGACGCCCGAGGGAAAGCTGCAGATCACGTCCGCGAGCGCGGGGGCCGCGAGCAGCGTCGCCATCCACGCGTTGCGCCACCTCGAGGTCGTCGAGTTCCCGCGCTGGGGGACACGCGGGTCGCACGGCCCGATCGGCGTCCGCCACGGGTCCGGCTTCTCGGTCTTGAACGACAGCGCCGGGGACGAGCTCGTGACTATCGCCGTCGACGCGGCGGTGCCGCTCGCGGGACCCGCCTTCGTCAACGAGGCGACGGGGTGGGAGGCCCGCGTCGCCGTCGCGCTGGGGGCCGGGGCGCGTCTCGAGCTGGCGCCCGGCGCAGACGGACGAGGCGTGCGCGCGACGCAGACGGACGCGGACGGCAGCGCGCGTCCGGTCCGTCCGGAGCTCGTGACGGTCGCGCCCCCGGGCCCGGTAGCGCGCGTCCCGTTCGACGGACGGCGCCGGGCGCCGGTGACGCTCGACGATCCGGCCGCTCCTGCGGTCGTGCTCCTGACGGCCCTCCGCGGCGCGGTCGCGGTCGAGGTCCGCCGGGGCGACGGTGACCGGTTCGACGTCGTCGTCCACGGCGCCGGCGGGACGACCGAGTCGTACGCCGCGGTGACGATCGGTCGCGACGCGGCCGGCGCGGAGTCCCTCGAGCGGCAGCTTGCCGAGCGTCCGTCGCGGCTCGTCACCGCGGAGCAGCTCGACAAGTCGACGGCGCTGCGCCTCGTGCCCGGGCGCTCGCGCTGGCGATATCTCGACTGCCTCGTGTCGCGCTTCGGCGTGACCCGGTTCGACGGAGGCGTCTTCGGGATCGGCCCGTGCGGAGAGCGCGGCGTCTTCGACGTGAGCAGGTTCGCCGGAGCGCGCGAGGCCGCGTGGTGGAGGGGAGGTCCCGGAGCGCCCGTGCTGGTAACCGCCGGCGACGAAGACTGGGACCTCTCGCTGTTCGACTCGACGACACCCTCAGCGGACGCCCCCGCGCAGGTGGCGCTCTCGTGGAGCCGGCGGGCCCCCGGGACCTTCGAGGTGAACCTGCCGGCGGACCTCCACCCGCGCTTCGGCGCGCGGTTCAACCTCGCGCGTTTCTCGAAGCCCGGGGACGAGCCCGAGTCGTACGCGGGGGCGGTCACGGAGCCGGAGGACGACGAGCGGTTCCTGGCGACCCTCATCAAGGACGGACACCCGGGACCGGGCGACGCGGCCGTCGCGCCGTCGGACCTCGTGACGGCGTCGGTCGTGCCGCTCGTCCCCCTCGGGTGGAGCCCCGTCCCGATGCCGTTCCGCAAGCCTCGCCGCCTGACGCTCGGTGGCCCGGGCGTGGCGGCGCAGATCTACCTGAGCGAGGAGGGGCTCGGCGGCTCGTTCCTGAAGATCGAGGCGAAGGAAGAGGGGGCGTGGGGCAACGACATCTCGGTGTCCGCGCGCACGTCGGGCCCGGCCCGGTTCGACGTGACGGTGGCGCTGCAGGCGGCGCGCTTCGAGAACGCGCGTGCGGTCGTGCTCGGCGATCCCCCTCCTCTCCGCGCCGCCGACCTCGCGCAGCCGGGGCGCATCGGGCTCCTCCAGGCGAAGGCTGCGGGGGTCCACGCGCGGGCGACGCGCGACCGCTCCTCCGGAATCACGACAGCGACGAACGTAGGAGAAGGGAGAGCGCCATGACCGACCCGTACATCCCGCGCAACCCGGGGGACCCGATCACCGCGGAGGACTGGAACGCGTTGCAGGTCCAGGTGAAGGAGCACATCTCGGCGTGCGTCGACGCGGCGAAGGAAGAGATCCGTAAGAGCGGCGTCGAGCGCGCGGACAACAGCGACAAGTTCGCGACGCGCTCCGACACGGAGTGGGAGCAGCGCCTCGACGAGCGGTACGCGGGGAAGTCGCACGAGCACGAGGGGCCGAGCGTCTACCGGCGGTACATCAAGCGCTTCGAGGGCAAGGAAGGGATGCGCGAGGTCTTCCTCGAGCACGGCATCGGCCGCTTCCCGCTCGTCGACCTCTACCAGCTCGACACGGTGACGGACGTCTCGCCGCACGAGAGCTGCAAGGTCCTCTTCTACTACGGCCACGCGGACCGCGACCGGTACTCGCTCGACGTCGCGTACGGGCGCGACGAGCATCAGCTCGGGCTGCGGTTCGAGGCCCTGCTGCAAGAGCTCGGCGTCCGCTACGACGGCGACGACTCCATCTCCGACGTCGTCCAGGACATGTGGACCGCGTTCGCGAAGGACCCGAACGACGAGATCGAGCACTGCCAGACCGACTGGATCGAGGGCTGCTGCCGGGAGAACAGGACGGTCGACGAGCTCAAGCGCGCCGACCAGTGGGAGGACCTCTACGTCGCGATCAAGCCGCGCAAGTGCGAGTACACGTGCCAGGTCGTCGCGACCGGTGCGCCAGAAGCGCAGGCGATGGCTCCGGCCGCGATGGAAAGGGACGAGGCGTACCGGAAAGAGATGGAGATGCAGCGCCAGCAGGAGGCCGAAGTCAAGGACCCCGAGGCCGCGAGGGTCGAGGGCGAGAAGAGCTCTCAGATCCAGGGCTGGTACCCGTCCCGGGTCTCGCGCAACCTGATCGGCGTGACGCACGTCAACTACGACACCATCCACCTGGCGATGCCGGACGTCTCGGGTGTCGTCGACCTGATGGTGCTGTTGAGGGCGTAGCGACACCCTCGCGATGAGGCTGACGGCGGCCCGTACGGCGGGCCCGGCCCCCTTCGAAGGCGACCTGACCCTGCGACTGCACGGGTTGCCGCTCGATGCCGTCGTCACGTCTGCGAGGTTGACCGTTGCACCCGCGGCACCCATCGACCCGGCGGCCGAGCCGTTCACGTACGGGCTCCTCGCCACGGACCCCGCGCCGGCCGGGTTCTCGGTCACGTCGGGAACGGGCTTCGTCGAGGTCGACCTCCACGCCCGCCGGACGCTTCGGAGCGTCACGGGCAGCGGCGTCGCCGGAGCGACGCTGCAGGTGGACGCAGGCGGGCTGTTCCTCCCGATAGCGCAGAACGGGACGATCGCCGGGCCGGACGACGAGGGGTTCACCCTCGACGGGAACGTCGCGGACCTGCCGGGCGTCACGGCCGCGCGCTTCCGTCTCACGACCCCCCGCGTCACACCCGGCATCACCCCCGCCGTCACACCCGGCGTCTCTCAGGTGACGGTCCGCAGCGCGCCGTCGAACGTCTCGGCCCGCCTCGGCTCGCTGCCTCCGTTCTGGACCCGCGTCGGCGACCTCGCGGGCGAGGAGACGACGCCCGACTTCACCGCCGTCTTGCAGGAGGCGCTACGGGACGCTCCCGGCGTCAACGGGTCGAAGGAGATCGACGTCGTCGTCCATTCGGACACGCTCTGCCGCCTCGACGTCACCTGCGCGGTCGAATACGTGCGCACGCAGAGCGCGCTCCCGGCCGGTCTGGCGGAGGCAACGCTGGCGTTCGACCACGCGAGCTTCCCGGCGGGGACGCCGGCGTCCGTCGCGGTCGAGCTGCCGGTGGGCGCCACGGTCGCACCCGGTGCGACCGCGGGACGGCTCGCCGGCGCGTTCGAGTCGAGCCGCGTCCTCGCGGGCGCTCTCGGCCCCCTCGCGCCGGACGTGTTCGTGACGGTCGCGCCCGCGCGGTCACAGGCGCATCCGATCGAGGCGGCGGGCGACGAGCGCATCACCGCGATCGACCTCCTCCTCCGGGCCGCACCCGCCGGCGCGAGCGTCGACCTGACGCTCGTCGCCGACGCGGACGGCAAGCCGTGGGACCAGCCCCTGCTCGCGCGCCCGGTGAACGTGCGCGTCGAGCGCGCTCCCTCGGGGGCCGCGACGTGGCTCAGCGCGGCGCTCCCTCAGGAGGTGCGGCTCGACGCCGGCAGGAGGTATTGGGTCGTGCTGCAGTGTCTGGAGGGGGAGGCGGAGTGGGCGGCCGAACCCGCGCCGGCGGGATCGCCCGGTCTCCAGACGTCTCTCGACGGGGGGCTCTCTTGGCGCCCGGCGACCGCTGTCGGGACGACCGGCCTCCTGGGAGCGTTCGTGCGGCTCCGCAAGGCCCCCGCTGGTTTCGAGATGCCGGTGCGGATAGAGGTCGGGGCGCCCGAGCGCGTCGACGTCGACCACGGCATTGCCGCGATCCGCGGTCACGCGGACCTCGTGACGCTCGATCGTTTCGCGCCGCTCGGGCGGCTCGAGCTCGCGCTCGACTTCCCCGAGCTCGGAGCGGCCCTCGGCACGGTCGCGACGAGGGCCGCGGTCGCGGCGTGTCCCGAAGGTGAGCAGCTCGCGAACGGGGACTTCTCTTCGTGGCTCGAGGAAACCGGTAGCGATGACGAGGGCTCGCGGCAGCGAGCGGAGCACTGGCAGCTCACCACGGGCCGGATCATCAACGACGGCGCGATGATGGGGTCCGAGACCGAACGCACCGGCCTCTCCCAGGTCGTGCCCGCTGCGGGCGGGTGCCGATACGCGCTTACGGTCGACTCGTCGGGCGGCGCGCCCGAGCACGGCGCGGGCTCTGCGGTCGAGCTGTTGTGGACCGGAGGAGCGGAGGTGCGCACGGACACGCTGACGCTGGCGTCGCCCGTGGGGGCCGAGAAGCGCGATACGGCTAGCGCGGTCCACACGCTCGAGGTCGTCGCTCCGGACGATGCGACCCAGGTGGAGGTCCGGTTCGTGGTGCCGCCGGCGGCGTTCCTGACAGTGAGCGAGATCTCTTTGGTCGCCTCTCCCGGTGTGCTGTCGAACGCGGCGCTGCGAGCGGAGGACGAGGACGGCGTACCGACGGGATGGTCGGCCGATCCCCGCGAGGCCGTCGCCATCTGGGACGCCGGCCTCGCGGGGATCGCGCTCGGGAACGACGGGGACGTCGAGGCGCGGCTGTCGCAGAGCGCCCCTGCCGAAGCGGGGTCGTTCGAGCTGGAGCTCGAGGCGGACGTGCCGGACGACGTCGCGGCCCCCCCGCGCCTCGAGGTCGAATGGCTCGACGCGACCGAGGCCCCCGCGGCGGGCGCACCGATGGTCGAGACGCTCGCGCCGGGTTCGTTCGACCGGATCGTGCTACGGGGTGACGTGCCCGCGGGGGCCGCGACGGCGCGCGTCGCGTTCGTGCTGCCCCCGGCGGAGCCCGAAGCCGTCCTCGTGCGCCGCGTCGCGCTGTCGTTCCCCGCGACGGTGACGATCCCGGTGACGTTCGTCGCCGACGCGCCGGGCGAGCTGACGTTGTCGGACCCGCGGGTGACCTACGACCTCGCGCCGGCCTCCGCGCCCGCACCGCCCGGTGGCCTCTGGCCGGCGACGCCTCCCGGCGAGACGCCGGCACCTGCGAGGGAGGAGAAGCACGCGCCCACCGCGCGCCGCGTCACACGCGTCCTTCCGGGCGACGGCATGACCGTGGGGCCACGCGGGGGACATGCCGTCCCCGCGTCGGCGGTGCGGGGGATCGGGCCGCGTCGCGAGGAGACGCTGGCGAGCGCCGGGGTCGCCTCCGCGCAGGATCTGGCCGCGACGCCGCCGGAGACGGTCGCAGCGCTACTGCGGGTCGGCCTCCCCTCTGCACGCGCGATGGTCGCCGAGGCGGGGGCCGCGACCACGGGAGGGACGCGCGTCGACTGGATAGACAAGCCGTTCCGGTTCGACCCCCGGCAGAGGATCCACGCGGTCGGCGGTGTCGAGCCCGACGGCGGGCACTGGCGCCTCACGCAGGAGGACGCGATCGCCGCCGTCGAGGCCGGGAAGCTGTCGCTCTACGTCGAAGCCCCCGCGGGAGACCGCGTCGAGGTCGTCGTAGCGCGCCGGCGCAACCGCAAGTACCTGAAGACCGAGGCCGACGGCGACCTGCCGAACAACCTGCTGTCGCTCCCCGACTTTCCGCCGGAGGCCGTCGCGGACGTCGCCCGGCAGTGCGAGCCGCGCGCGCGGAAGTAGCGGCCGGCTACCCCGCCGCCGACACCGTGAGCTCAGTCGCCATGCCCTCCTGGAAGTGGTTCTCGACGCCGTCCTCCTCTTCGTGGACGAGGTTGCAGAAGAGGACGTAGCGGCCGGGCTCGAGGTCGAACACCCCGCTGCACTCCGTCCCCGCCGGGAACGCCTCGACCTCCCCGACGAACGAGCCGGCCGCATCGAGCGCCGGGATGTCGACGCTGTCGTCGGCCGCGAGGGGCAGCGAGTCGATCGACTTGGCACGAGTGACCGCGAGCTCGTGCTCGTCCTCGCCGACGTTGGCGATCTCGAACTTGACCGCGCCGGCGGCCACGGAGCCCGCGTCCGGCACGACGCTCCACTCGTCGAGCTCGACGTGGACCTCGGTGTCCTCCAGGCGTCCCGCGCCGACCTCGGTGCACCCGGCCTCGCCGGTGGCGACGCCGGTCGCGGAGCCGCTGCCGGAGCGGGTCCCGCTGCCGGAGCCCGAACCCGAGCCGGACGCCGATCCCGAGCTCCGCACGGACGCGCCGTCGTCGGTGCCGCACGCGGCCCCCGCGACACCCAGCACGAGAGCAAGCACCAGACCAACCACCGTTCGTGCCACCACGAGCCTCCTGTTCGTCGGGCCTAATCGCTCAAGTTAGGGTGCCCTAACCAGACGAACCTACCCCGTGGAGGGGAGCGATGCGAACCCACACCCTGCCCCGGCTCCTCGTTGCCGCCGCGCTCGCGGTGGCCGTGCTCGCCCCGCTCTCCGCGGCGGGGGCCGAGGCGTCACCCCGGCTCGGCGTCTTGCTCGTAGATCACGGGGAGCCGCCCGAATACAACGAGCTCACCTACGAGAGCTTCAGGAAGTTCTTCGACCACCTGATCGAGATGGGGCTCATCCCCGCGTGGGTGAAGCTGATCGACAGCGGGACCGTGACGCAGGACAGGGGTTGCTTCGACTGTCCCGCGCCGTCCGGCGAGCCCGAGCTGATCGACGCGTGGCTCCGCCCTCAGGGACGTGCCGGCGTCTACGTCCCCGCCTCGGACAACGCACCCGCCCACTACGTCGTGCCGGGCGGGCCCGGGCTCGGCGAGCCCGATGTGTTCGAGCACGTCGGCCTCACCGCGTGGCAGGAGTGGGAGGTCATGGGTGGTCGTTCTCCCAACTACGACCAGAAGCTCCCCAAGAAGCTCGCAGTAGTCGAGCGGCTGCGCGAGCGTTACGGCGACGACCTGCCGGTCGCGATCGGGTACGGCATAGACCCGCGCATCGACGGGAAGAGGCGCGACGTCCGCGTGGCCGTGGAGGAGCTGGTGGACGCGGGGGCCGAGCACCTCGTGGTGGCGTACCACGGCGTGGGCTTCTCGGACGTGATGCAGACGCACATGCTGCGGCACGAGATCCACGAGATCCTGGACGAGATCGCGCCCGGCGTCACGGTCTCGTACACGGCCCCCCTCGGCACGACGGATCGGTACGTCGACGCGGTCGTAGCGAAGGCGCTCGCGGAGCTGCGCCGGCTCCCCAGGTCCGCCCGCGTCGCGATCCACCTGTCCGGCCACGGCCTCCCCACCGGCAAGTGCGGCGACTACGACTGCGGAGCGGACGCCTACCACGAGGTCGCGCGCTCCCTCTTCGAGCGGACGAGCGCCGCGATCCTCGACGCGGCGGCGCGTCCCGGCCTCGGCGTGTTCCACGTCTACGGCGACGGCGGCGAGGGCGACGACGACCCGGACGACGAGGTCGACTCGCCCCTGGAGGCCCTGGCGGAGCGTCAGACGGCGGGGTTCACCCACGTCGTCGACATCCCGTACGAGTTCGACTCCGACTCGCGGGACACGCTGATCGTTCTCCGGAGCGGCTACGGGCGTCCCGAGGGGGAATGGGACCGGCGCTTCGAGTCCCGCTTCCGGCACGACGGTATGAGGGTGACGATCACCAACAGCTCGTTCGGAGCCGGCGCCAAGACCGACGCGTACGAGAACGTGATCGTCGCCGAGATCGAGCGGGTGTGGTCGCAAGTGGCCGCACCCGACCACCACTAGAGCGCCGGGGCTCCGCTACGATCCCGACGATGGACCTCCGCTACCGGCTCGGTCTCGTTCTCGTGGCGCTCGCCGGCCTGCTGACCGGCCACGCGGCCTCGTACTTCGTGGTCGCGCCCGATGCCCACGAGCGGGCGGCTCTGCTGGCGGTGACCGGGCACTCGCAGCACGGGGCGTTCGGCACGATCGCGCTCGCCGCTGCGGTCGCCGGGCTGATCGGGATCGTCATGCACCGAGCCCGGACGCGCTGCGAGGTTGCCGGGCCGGGCGTCTCGCGGCTGCGGGTCGCGACGCTCCTCTGGGCCGCGCAGACGGCGGGGTTCGTGCTCCTCGAGACGTGGGAGCGGGGCCACGGGATCGCGGGGGCCGCGGAGCTGGCTGCCGAGCCCGCGTTCCTGGTGGGTCTCGTCGCGCAGCTCGTCGTCGCCGTCGTCGCGACCGCGCTCGTCGTGCTCGTCCGCGCGACCGTCGACGCGCTGCTCCGCCTCCTCACCAGGCCTCTGGACGAGACGCCGTCGCCGGCCTTCACCCCCACGACCCGCGTCGCCGCGCCGGTCTCCGTCTCCCGTGCGGCGTGGAACCTGAGAGGACCGCCGTCTCCCGCCGGTTCTCCGAGCTGAGACCGGCCGCGGAGGATCCGCGGCCCCGAGACGGGAGAAGACAGATGAGAAGAGCCCTAGTGGGCGCGCTCGTGGGCGCGCTCGTGGCAGTGCTTGCTCCGGCGGCCGCCGCGCACGTGACGGTGCAGCCGAACGAGGCGATATCCGGGACGTTCTCGAGGTTCGTCGTGCGCGTGCCGAACGAGAGGCCCGACGCCGACACCACCAAGGTCGTCGTGAACATGCCGCCTCTTACGTTCGTCAGCTTTGAGCCCAAGGACGGGTGGAAGCGCAAGGTGGAGATGGTCGAGCTGGACGAGCCGATCGACGCCTTCGGCCAGGAGATCACGGAGGCCGTCGGCAGCGTGACGTGGAAAGGCGGCCGCATCGGCCCCGGCGAGTTCCTCGAGTTCGGCTTCTCCGCGCGGATGCCGGACGGGGAGGAGACGCTGACGTTCGAGGCGCTCCAGACCTACACCGGTGGTGAGGTCGTCGAGTGGACGGGGGCCGCGGACTCGGAGACGCCTGCGGCGACGGTGACGACGTACGACCTCGGGCTGGGCGAGGGCGAAGGCGAGATCGCGCTGCTCGCCGAGCTTGCATCCGACGACGGCGCCGAAGACGACGACGACGACGAGGAAGGGTCGGGCATGGGGGCGATCCTTGGCGGCTTCGCTCTTCTGGTGGCGCTCATCGCGCTGGTGCTCGCGTTGAGGCGGCCGGGGACCGCGAGCACGGCATGAAGGTGCTCGCCGTCCTCGCTGCGGTGATCGTGTTCGGGCTCGCGCAGGCAGACCCTGCGCGAGCCCACGCCGAGCGCTCGGCGTCGTCCCCCAAGGAGGGGGCGACGCTGGGGGCCGTGCCGGACGAGCTGAACGTGACCTTCACGGAGCCCCCGACCGGCGACGCGACCGTCGCCGTGCTCGACGGGTGCGGACGCGACGTCGTCACCGACGTCCAGGTGCAGAACTTCGAGATAACCGCGCCGCTGTCGGCGGGGCAGCCAGGCACGTGGAGGGTCGACACGAACGTGATCTCGGCGGTCGACGGCCACAACACGCGGGACCGATGGGCGTTCGAGGTCCGGGGGGAGCCGGACTGCTCGGCCCCCGAGTCCGCGGGCCCCGGCGCGGCCGGAGACGGCGAGGACGAGGAGGGCGGCGGCGTCCCCGTCGCCGTGATCGTGCTCGGCGGTGCGACCGTGCTGCTGGTCGTGCTCGGGCTGGCGCTGCGGGGCCGCGGGGGCTGAAACCTCTCGCCGCGGGGAGGAGCGCGTCTACCCTCCGTAGAACGCGTGACGGACGAAGCCCATGCAAAGGACGAGACGATGAAGCGATTCCGGCTCCTGTTGGTTGCGGCCCTGGCATCTTCCGCGCTGTTCGTTGCGGCTCCGCCGGCGCAGGCGCGCTGTCTGCCCGAGTTCGCGCTGGTCTGCCGCGTGTACGTGATCGTGTGCGACGCGCTCGGCAAGCCCTGCGCCGTCTAGACCCTCAGCATCCCCGTTTCTCCCGCTGCGGTTCGCGGTAGACCAGCGGGATGACACAGAAGCAGGACCGCGAGCTCATCGAGCTCCTGAACGAGCTGCGCGTCGCGTTGCCGGGCGTGCAGGTGCTGTTCGCGTTCCTGCTCGTCGTCCCGTTCAGCCAGGGGTTCGTCGACGTCACGTCCACGCAGAAGGCCGTCTACTTCGCGGCGTTCCTGTGCACGACGCTCGCGACCGTCCTGTTGATCGCGCCCACGACGTACCACCGCCTGCGGTGGCGCCAGCACGACAAGGAGCAGATGCTCGCGACGGCCAACAAGCTCGTGATCGTGGGCATGGCCTTCCTCGCGCTCGCGATGTCGTGCGTCGTCTACTTCATCACGGACTTCCTGTACTCGGAGCTGGCCGCGCTGGTGACCGCGCTGGCCGCGGGATCGTTCGGGTTCTTCTGGTTCGCGCTGCCGCTCTATCGCGCGGCAACGGCGGGACCTCAACCTAAGTAGTAGCCCTCGAGTGGCGCGAACGCGCGGTCGGTGAGCGTCGGGATAACGGGGGAGGAGCACACGGGGCACGAGCCGGACTCGTTCTCCTCCAGGAAGACGGTTCGCTCGCAGTTGACGCAGATCGCTGTGGTCGCCATGGGACCCTCCTAACCCGGCTGTGGTCGGAAGGCTGTCTCTCTCAACCCGTTCGGCCATTGTGCCCGCTTCGCCAGGCCCTGTCGAGCCGTATTCGCGCGCAAAAGGCATACTTGTCCGGGTTCGGGGAGCGCGCGAGGGGGACGAGGGGATCATGGAGAGAGGCCGCCGCGCCCGAGGAGTGGGCGCCGTCGTTGCCGCACTCATCTCGGCACTGACCGTGGCACCACCGGCCGCCCCCGCGCCACTTCGGTCCGCGCGAGCGGGCCTCCCGCGCCCGATCGCGGCGTTCCTCCAGGAGTCGCAGCAGCAGCTCGACACCCGCAACCTGATGCTGGCCCAGTTCACGAGGCCGCGGCACAAGGGCTACGGCTGGAGCGTCGTCGCGTTCAAGGAGAACGCGTCGGCCCGGACGAACCTCACGATCTCGTTCGTCCGCTCCACCGTCGAAGACACGCAGACGCAGACGAGCAGGTTCGGCTGGACGCTGCCGAAGGGCGCGCTCCGGATGGGCCCGAAGCTCAAGCCGTCGTCGCTGGTCACCGGCAAGGGGATGGGGAGCAACGGACGGATCGCGCTGAAGCTCGCCGGGGCGAGCCAGTTCGTCCGGCTGCGGAACCCCGGCGACTGCAGCGGGACCATCTCGTATCGCGAGGGCTTCTTCCGGGGGACGTTCCGGTTCGACGCCCGCGACGACTACTTCGGCAAGATCACCTTCCCGCGGACGCGCGTCGCCCTGTACCGCGCGGACGACCTCGATTGCCCGGAGCCGCAGGCCGGGGCCGGATCGTGCCCCCCGCACCTCTCGTTGTCGGCGGTGGATGCGGAATCCGGCGTCGCCGTGGGGGCCTTCAAGACGCTCGAGGGCAAGGTCGACCAGAGCGTCCTCGTCGTCGGCTCTTCCGGCAAGGCGAAGACCGCGCACCGGATCTCGGTGACGGTCGCGGCCCCCGAGTCGTTCGACGCGTCGGACGACATGACGACGGCGCACCTCGACGGCGACGCGGGCGCGCCGCTCCTCACCGGCGACCTCGACTACCTCGCGCCGCCGCCGCCGACACCCGCGACCGACGACTGCGGCGCGTACCAGACGACGTCCGGTCTCGCGACGGGCGACTACACCGCGCACTTCGACTCGATCGGGCCCGTCACGCCCGCGACCACGGGGGTCGAGGCAACGCTGCGCCGCGAGGGCGCGTAGGGTTGGGTGCATGAAGACCTACCGGTGGTTCGCGCTCCTCGCCGCGCTGTCGCTCCTCGTCGCCGCCTGCGGCGACGACTCTCCCTCCGAGGGCGGGGGAGACGCGGGCGGCGGTGACACGGGCGGTTGCGAGGTCGGCGAGACCGTGACGACCGACTCGGGACTCGAGTACGAGGAGATCGAGTGCGGCGACGGCGACGAGGTCGCGCGCGGCGACACGATCACAGTCCACTACACCGGCACGCTCGAGAACGGCGACGAGTTCGACTCCTCCCGCGGCGGCGAGCCGGTCTCGTTCGCGCTCGACCCCGGCATGCTCATCGAGGGGTGGGTCGAAGGCATCCCCGGGATGAGGGAAGGGGGCCGCCGCGAGCTGACGATCCCTCCGGAGCTCGGCTACGGCGAAGCGGGGAACCCTCCGGCGATTCCGGGGGACGCAACGTTGATATTCGACGTCGAGGTGATCGAGATCCAGGACGAGCCCTAGATCCAGCACCATCCGCTCGGGGGCCCGCCGCTCTGGCCCGAGCTCGTCACGATCCTCTCGACCTCTTTCCCCTTCACGGTCTCGGTGATCGTCGAGGTGGACTTCTCCGGCTCCGGGACGTCGCAGTCGTCGAACGCCCTGATGCGCGCGCGCCAGGCCTCCTCGGACATCGGCACGTTCGCCAGCACGGGGTAGTAGAAGACGAAGAGCAGACACGCGCCGGTCGAGAACAGCCCGATCGCGGCCTTCGCCTCCCACGTCCAGCCGATGCGCGTCGCGACCCACGCGAGCGCGAGGCACATGAACGGGATCGTCGTCAGGAAGTAGAAGAGGAAGACGGCCTCGCGTTTGTACGTCAGCGCCGCCCACGGCAGGTACGTCAACAGGAACCCCGCAACGACGAGCCCGTCTGGGCCGGTCCAGTCCCGGCGGCGTATCCAGCGCCAGAACGCGTAGAGCACGGCGAGGATCGACGCGCCCCACACGAACGGGCTGCCGGTGGCGAGGACCTCCTTCACGTCGCCCGCGGGGATGTGCGGGTCGCATGACGCGCCGCCGCAGTACGCGTAGGAGACGGGCCGCTTCAGGAGGATCCACGACCACCACGGCGATTGGTAGCTGTGGGTCGCGTCGAGGTTGTCGTGGAAGTTCGCCATCTCGAACTGCTGGTTCCAGACGTTGTTCACCCACGCGTCCTCGGCCCAGGGGACCTCGGTGTACGAGCCGCCGATCCGCCCGGCGTACGTCAGGCCGTAGAGGAGTATCGGCACGATCACGAGCCACACCGCGATCGACGGCAGCTCCTCGCGGCAGAAGCGGACCAGCGGGTACTCGTGGCCGTCCCTCCTGCGAGACGCGATCTCCCACGCGACCGTCAGCAGGATCGCGATCAGCAGGATCATGCCCCCCGACCACTTGGACGCGACCGCCGCCGCTCCGGCGATGCCGGCGGCGATCCGCCAGGGACGGTCGAGCAGCCCGTGCGGCCGTTCTTCCGGGGGCCGGTCGAGGAAGGCCATCATGCGGTCGCGGTCGTAGGCCACGAACAGCACCGCGGCGACTCCGAACATCGGGATGAAGACGTCGAGCATCGCGGTCCGCGACTGGACGAAGTGGAGGAAGTCGATCCCGAGGAGGCCCGCGGCGACCGTCGCGCCGAGCGTGGACCGGAGCACCTTGCGCGCGAGGAGGTAGAGGAGCGCGACCGTCACGGTCCCGGCGACCGCCGCCGTGATCCTCCATCCGAAGGAGTCGTAGCCGAAGACGCGGATGCCGATTGCGATGAGCCACTTCGACATCGGCGGGTGGACCATCGTGGTCTCGCCGCTGATCCCGCAGACCGAAGGCGACGCGAACACGTACCAGCAGGCGTCGCGCGCGTAGTAGACCTCGTCGAACACGAGGTGCTTGGGGTCCCCGAGCCGGGCGAACCGCAGCAGGCCGCTGACGAGCGTGACCGACAGCAGCGCGATCCAGTCGTGCGGCGTCCACTCGCGCCGGTTGTGTGGGGGTGCTTCGTCGGGCGGCGGGTCGTGCTCGACGGGTCGTTCGCCTTGGGCCTCTGCCACGGAACGGGAGCATAGTTAGTCTGCACGCCTGTGCGAACGATCCTGGGCGGCCTCAGAACGCTGCGCGAGGCGCCCCTGGCGCTCGCGCCTCTGGCGGCCGAGGGCGTCCTGGCCGCCGTTCTCGTAGCCACGGGGGCCTTCCCCGGCAACGGATCCGCCGCCGCCAGCGCGGCCGTCTTCCCTCTCGACGTCTTCTTCGACGCGAAGCAGGCCCTCGCGCACGGCCGTGGATGGCCGTGGTTCGCGGCGGCGGCCGCCCTGTCGGTCGTCGTCCGTGGGGGCGTGCTCGCCGCGACACTGTGGCTGAGGGACGGGCGGCCGGTCCCGTTCGAGGTCGCATGGTGGCGGTGCGTCCGGCTGGCCGCCGTCGCGCTGGCCGCGCTCGTCCCCAGCGCAGCGCTGTTCTTCGCCGGCGTCGCGATCCGGTACGCGCCGTTCGTGTGGGCGGCCGCGCTGCTCGGGTTCGTCCCCGCGGTCTGGTTCGCGCGCCGCGCCGCGGCCCTCGATCTGGGCGGCGGAGCTCCGGCCGGCAAGGGTGTCCCCGAGATCGGGACTTTCCTCGGGTACGCGTTCGTGGTGACCGCGATCGCCGCTTCGATGTCGGTCCTGGGCGGGACCGGGCGGTGGGCCGCGGCGCTGCTGCTCGCGTGCACCGGGCCGCTGCACGCGCTCTACCTGCTGGGCTGGCGCAACCACCTCGAGGCCGAGACGTATCCGGCCGGAGGCGCGTTCGCGGCCGCGACCACGGTCGCCGTCGTGCTCGGCCTGGGGGCCGCGACGGCTTACGACCGCTACGTCAGGGAGTCGCCTCCCGCCGGGCGCGCGTCCTCCGCCGGGACGCTCGCGCTCCTCGGCGGCGCGGACTCGACGAGCGAGACCGGGGCTCTCTCGGAGATCGACCCGCGCGACTTCGGCTTCGCTGCCTCCGACACCGTCGTGCTGTCGTATGCGGGGGCCGGGCGCCGCTACTCCGCGGCCGACACGCATGCATCGCTCGACGCGGTGGCTCGCAGGGTGGAGGAACAGCTGCGGCTGCTCGACCCTCCGGTCGTCGTGCTGGGACACTCGCAGGCCGCCGGCATCCTGGACCGGATCGCAGGTGAAGACGTCGCGGCCGCGGTGATCGCGCCGCCGCCGCGCCGCCCGCCGCCGGTGCGCGTCCCGAGTCCGGACCAACGGGGGCCGGGGAAGACCGGCGGCGACGCGGCGCGGGCGCTCGCGAGCGCCCTGGAAGCGGTGGGGCTGCCGGGCTTCGACGTCGACGCGCCCGCCGCGCCGGTTCATCTCGCAAGCCCCGGCCCCCTCTCGCGCGCCAGGCGTCTATCGGTGTGGGCCCTCGGCGACTCGGTCTGGTTGCAGGAGGACTGGCGCCGCCGCGGCGAGGTGAACGTCGTCGCGATCTCGGACCACGTCGGTGCCGTCAACGACGAGCGCGCGGTGGCGGCGACGCGCCGTTTCTTCGCCGGCGCATCCGTGCCGTCGGACTCCGCGTCCTGGCGCGGCGCGCTCGCGGCCGCGCTCCGCTACGCCTTCGAGCCGTGGCGGCCGGGATGAGCGGCCGGCTGATCCTGTGCGGGACGCCGATCGGGAACCTCGACGACACGTCGCCGCGCGCGGTCGAGACGTTGCGGGACGCCGACCTGATCGCGTGCGAGGACACGCGCCGGACGCGCAAGCTGCTGTCGCACTTCGGCATCGCGGGACGCGACATGGTCGTCCTCAACGACGCGACCGAGCGCCGCAAGGCCCCCGAGGTGGTAGCGGAGGCGCAGCGCGGCCGTACGGTCGTGCTCGTCTCCGACGCCGGGATGCCGGGGCTGTCGGATCCCGGCTACCGGCTGGTGCGCGCGTGCCTCGACGCCGGTGTCGAGGTGGGCGTGGTCCCGGGGCCGACCGCAGTCGTCACCGCGCTCGCGCTGAGCGGGCTCCCGCCCGGACGGTTCGTCTTCGAGGGGTTCCTCCCGCGCAAGCCGGGTGACCGGCGCAAGCGCATCGAGTCGCTGGCAGGCGAGACGCGGACGATCGTGCTGTTCGAGTCGCCGCACCGCATCGACGCGACGCTCGCCGACCTGAAAGAGGTGCTCGGCGACCGACGCGCGAGCCTCGCGCGCGAGCTGACCAAGCTGTTCGAGGAGGTGCTGCGCGGCCCCCTCGGCGAGATAGCCGCCGCGCTGCGCGAGAAGCCGGCACGCGGCGAGATCACGCTCGTCGTCGAGGGCGCCGTCCACGAGCACCGGCACGAGCCCGAGCCCGCGGAGCTCGCCGCCCGCGCGCGGGCGCTGATGGAGGCGGGCGTCGACCGCAAGGAGGCGATGGCGCAGGTCGCGCGCGAGGCGGGTGTGGCGCGCCGCAAGGTGTTCGACGCGCTGCTGGAGGAGTGATGCGAAAAGCGGTACCGCCGGGGGTTTCGGTACCGGATCTCGCTCCTTCTACCGGGTGATGACCTCGTCCTCGGGAAGCCGGACCTCGATGCGCCCCATCTTCCCGAGCTCGCCGGCGCACGTCTCGCAGACGCGCCGCTCCTTGTATTCGACCGAGGGGTTGGCGGCGCCGCAGAACAGGCAGAGGTCCTGCCGTTTCTGCAGGATCACCTTGTCCCCGTCGACGCTGATCTCCAGCTCGTCGCCCTCGCGGATGCCGAATACGCGGCGTAGCTCGGACGGGAGGACGATGCGGCCCAGCTCGTCGATCTTGCGCACTACCCCGGTAGACTTCATCCCAGTCAGACCCCTTGCTTCCCCAGGCTCCCAGCGCTCCGCCACATCGTGCACCGCTCCCAACGGTGCAGGCAGTTACTGGTAAGTAATGGATATCTTGAACGCCCATACGGCGGAAGTCAAACATCAAACCGGTCAATCCGGTCACGGATTTGCCCGGAGCGCCCCGGTTTGCCAGCATCTGGAAAGGCAGAAATTGGAGATTCCTGGATGAGTCGCGAAATCTTTTACCTCACGACGCCCATCTTCTACATCAACGACGTCCCGCACCTCGGCCATGCGTACAACGCGGTCAACTCGGATTTCGTCTGCCGCTTCCGCCGGATGCAGGGCCGGAGCGTCCATTTCCTCACCGGCACGGACGAGCACGGCGAGAAGGTCATGCGGACGGCCGAGGCCAAGGGGGTCGCCCCGAAGGAGTGGGCCGACCAGATCGTGCCGCGGTGGACGGAGGTCTGGGAGGCGCTCGACATCTCGAACGACGACTTCATCCGGACGACCGAGCCCCGCCACGAGGGCCCCGTCCAGGCGTTCGTGCAGGGGCTCTACGACAAGGACGAGATCTACCTCGGGACGTACGAGGGCCTCTACTGCGTGGGGTGCGAGCAGTTCAAGCTTCCCGACGAGCTCGTCGACGGCAACTGCCCCCTGCACGGCGTGCCGCCGGAGGTCGTGAAGGAGGACAACTACTTCTTCCGGCTCTCGAAGTACGCCGATCGGCTGATCGAGTGGTACGAGAACGACGAGCGCTCGGTGCTGCCGGAGGCGCGGCGCAACGAGGTGCTGGGCAAGGTGCGCCAGGGGCTCGACGACCTGTCGATCTCGCGCGTGAGCTTCGACTGGGGGATCCCCGTCCCGTGGGACGAGAAGCACGTGATCTACGTGTGGGTCGACGCGCTGCAGAACTACATCACCGCGATCGGCTACGGCAGCGACGAGGACGGGTTCCGGAGGATCTGGCCGGCCGACGTGCACATGATCGGCAAGGACATCCTGTGGTTCCACGCCGTGATCTGGCCGGCGATGCTGATGGCGCAGGGGCTGCCGCTGCCGAAGACGGTGTTCGCCCACGGGTTCCTCCAGGTCGGCGGCGAGAAGATGAGCAAGAGCAAGCTCACCGGCATCTCGCCGCACGACCTCATCGCGACGTTCGGCTCCGACGGCTACCGCTACTACTTCGTGCGCGAGATGTCGTTCGGCCAGGACGGCAACTTCTCGTGGGAGAGCATGGTCGACCGCTACAACGTCGACCTCGCCAACGACTTCGGGAACCTCGCGTCGCGGGTGCTGTCGATGGCGTCGCGGTACCTCGACGGCGCCGTGCCGCGGCCCCCGTCGGAGGACGAGCTGGCCGACGCGGATCGGGCCCTGCGCGCCGTGCACGAGGCGTCGCTGCGCGACATGACGGCGGCCGTCGACGAGCTCGCTCCGCACGACGCGCTGAAGGCCGCGTGGGCGTTCGTCCGCAAGTGCAACGCGTACGTCGAAGAGGTCGCGCCGTGGTCGCTGGCGAAGGATCCGGCTCAGCGCCGGCGTCTCGAGTGCGTGCTGTACGTGCTGCTCGACTCGCTGCGGCAGCTCGCGCTGATGACGGCGCCGATCACGCCGCGTGCCGCGCAGGAGCTGTGGGAGCGGCTCGGGCTCGGGGGCCGCGTGGACGAGCAGACGTTCGAGTCGCAGTCGGGCTGGGACCTCGTCCCCGAGGGTGCAGCGGTGCGCACCGGCGACCCGTTGTTCCCCCGCCTCGAGGAAGCGCGCGCGTAGCGTCCGTGTGGTTCGACTCCCACTGCCACCTGTTCGACGTCGAGGGTGAGCCGGGCGACGTAGCCCAGCGCGCCGCCGCCGCCGGCGTCACCGGCATGCTCGTATGCGGCACAGACGTCGCGACGTCGGAGCGCGCCGCCGAGCTGGCGGAGCTGCCCGGCGTGTGGGCGGCGGCGGGCCTACACCCGACGTCGGCCAAGGAGTGGACGGACGAGGTCGCGGGGCGCATCGAGACGCTCCTCGCGCGGGGGCGCGTCGTCGCCGTCGGCGAGAGCGGCCTCGACATGTACTGGGACACGTCGTACCTGGACCTGCAGCGTGAGGTGTTCGAGGCGCACATCCGGTGGGCGAAAGAGCACGACAAGGCGCTGGTCATACACACGCGCGAGTCGATCGACGAGGCGCTGCAGACGCTGGAGGACGTGTCGCCGCCCGAGCGCTTCGTCTTCCACTGCTGGTCGGGCGACGCGGCGCGGATGGAGCGAGCGCTGGATCTCGGCGCCTACGTCTCGTTCGCCGGCAACGTGACGTTCAAGAGCGCCGGCGCGCTGCGCGAGCTCGCCGCGCGCGTCCCCGAGGAGAGGCTGCTCGTCGAGACCGACTCGCCGTACCTCGCGCCGGTGCCACACCGTGGGAAGCCGAACGAACCCGCTCACTGCGCTCTCGTCGGGGCGGCGGTAGCAGAGGCGCGCGGCGAGCCGCTCGAGCGCGTGGCGGAGGCGACGGCGCGGAACGCGCAGCGGTTCCTCGGCATCTCTGCGTGATGGAGCTCCTCGGCGCCCGGCGGCTCCGCGAGCTCCTCGACGCGCACGGCGTCCGGCCCTCGAAGTCCCTCGGGCAGAACTTCGTGATCGACCCCAACACGATCAGGAAGGTCGTCGCGGTCTCGGGCGTGGGGCCGGACGACCACGTGCTCGAGATCGGCGCGGGGGCCGGGTCGCTGACGCTCGGGCTTGCGGGGGCCGCGCGCCGCGTCACCGCTCTGGAGTTCGACCGGTCCCTGCATCCCGTCCTGGCCGAGACGCTCCGCGGCGTGGAGAACGTAGAGGTCGTGCACGGCGACGCGACGAAGCTCGACTGGGCCGCCGTGGATGCGAACGCGCTGGTCGCGAACCTCCCGTACAACATCGCGACGCCGCTCGTGCTCGAAGCGCTGCAGCGCGCGCCGGCGCTGCGGGCGATCACGGTGATGACGCAGCGGGAGGCGGGGGAGCGGCTGGCCGCGGCCCCCGGGTCCAAGACCTACGGCCACGTCAGCGTCGTCGTCGCCTACTACGCGACCGCCGAGGTCGCCGCGCCGGTCTCGCGCCGGGTGTTCTTCCCGGAGCCCAACGTCGACTCGGTGCTGGTGCGGCTCGTCCGGCGCGACTCCGTCGCGCGGGCCGATCCGGCGAACCTGTTCTCGCTGACGCGCGCCGCGTTCGCCCAGCGGCGGAAGACGTTGCGGAACTCTCTCGGTCCCGTCGCCGGCGCGACGGAACGCGTCGAGGACGCGCTACGGGCGGTGGGAGTGGTCCCCACCGCCCGTCCGGAAGAGCTCGGGATCGATCAGTGGCTAGCTCTGGAGAGCCAGCTGTTCCCCTAGCTGTCCCGACATGATCTCGAGGTTCTGGGCCGTCGCCAGCTCCTCTTCGAGGTTCTGCTGGAGCAGGGAGATGACCTCGGTCCGGCCGAGCTGCCCGGCGAGCTTGATGAGGCCCGAGTACGACACGATCTCGTAGTGCTCGGCCTTTAGCGCGGCCTCGGCGGTGAACACGTTAAGCACCGGCTCGGCCGGGTCCTCGCCGACGAAGTCCTTGAACTCCTTGACGAGCCCGATGACCCCGGCGCATGCCTCCTTCTCGGGGCTCTCGCCGATCGCCTCGAAGACGCTCTCGAGGCGCTTGATGTGTCCCTGGGTCTCCTCGCGGTGCTCGCGCAGGGCCTCGGCGAGCTTCGGGTCGGCCACCTTCTCGGCCATCTCCGTCAGCGCCTGGGCCTGGCGGAACTCGGCGTCGTACAGGTCTTTCAGCTCGTGCTTGAACAGGTCGGCTCCGGTGTTCACGGGCATCCCTCCTCGTCGGTCTTCCTTCGTGGCCGTTCGCCGAGGCGACCGGTCGGGTCGTCGTCTGAGCACACCTACCCAGGGGCCGGGAGAGCGAACCGGGGCCGCGAAGCTTGTCGAGCGTTTACCGTTTGCCGGGATGGATGCGACGCAAGCACCCGCTCGGGTGCGGATCAAGACCCACGCGAAGCTGAACCTGTTCCTGCGCGTGCTCGGCCGGCGGGCCGACGGCTATCACGAGGTCGAGACGATCCTCCACGGGATCGAGATGGGCGACGACATCGACGTCGAGCTCACCGACACCGGGAAGGTCGAGATCGAGATGACGCTCGCCGACTCCGTCAGCGACCTGCTGCCGCCGTCCGAGCAGAACACCGTCTGGCACGCGGCCCAGCACCTCATCGAGCACCAGGGGGCGCTCAACGAGGGGGTCCGGATCAAGATCGTCAAGCGGATCCCGATCGGGGCCGGCCTCGGCGGCGGGAGCGGCAACGCCGCGGGGGTCCTCGTCGCGTTGAACGAGCTGTGGAAGACCGAGCTGAACCGCGACGGGCTCGTCGGCATCGCGGGGCGAGTCGGCTCCGACGTCCCCTACTGCATCTCCGGCGGGACAGCGCTCGCGACCGCGCGCGGCGAGAGCCTGACGCCGCTGCCGTCGCCGGCCACGTTGTGGTTCGTCCTCGGGATCTCGCACGACCCGCTGCTGACGCGGGACGTGTACGGGGCGTGGGAGCCGGGCCGGGAGGCGGAGCCCGTCGGGAGCGCGGAGATGACGCTCGCGCTCGGCTCTCAGGACGTCGAGGAGGTCGCCGCGCTCCTGTACAACGACCTCGAGCGGCCGGCCTTCACGTTGCGCCCCGAGCTCGCGGGCAAGAAGGAGGCGCTGGTGCGGGCGGGGTCGCTGGGGGCCGCGATGTCCGGGTCGGGCCCGACGCTGTTCGGCGTCGCCGCGGACGAGGCGCACGCGCGGGAGGTCGCCGCCCGCGTCGAGGACGAGTTCGACAAGGTCGTGGTGACGTGCTCCCGCCCCGAGTGCATCGAGCGCCTCGACTAGGCTAATCGGGCACCGTCGGTGCGGTGCCCCGTGGGGTAAGTGGCAGCCCGAGGGATTTTGGTTCCCTAAGTTCTGGTTCGAATCCAGGCGGGGCAGCGGTTCTTCCCGAACGACCCGAAAGGGGGAGTAATCGACGTCAGCGCGATCGTCCTCGCGGGCGGACATGGCAAGCGCTTGAAGTCGCGCCTTCCGAAGGTGTTGCATCCCGCCGCCGGGCGGCCCTTGCTCGGTCATGTCCTCGCGGCGCTCGCGTCAGTCCCGCTCTCGCGCCGGATCGTCGTCCTGTCGGCTCAACGGGACGAGATCGTCGCCGGTCTGGACGCCTCCGGGTTCTCGAGCGGGATCGAGATCGTCGTCCAGGCGGCGCCGCACGGGACGGGAGACGCGGTTCGCACGGCTCTCGAAGACGCGGAGATCGATGGGACGGTGCTCGTCGCGCCCGGTGACTCTCCTTTGCTGACGAGCGACACGCTGAATGCTTTGCTGGAGAGGCACCGGATGTCGCAAGCCGCCGCCACCGTGCTGACGTCGACCGTGCCCGACCCCGTCGGCTACGGCCGTGTGATCCGCCGCGACGACGGGACGATCGACAGGATCGTCGAGGACCGCGACGCTACGCCCGAAGAGCGCGCGGTGTCCGAGGTCAACGGCGGCGTCTACGCGTTCGAAGCGGACGTCTTGCGGCGGATGCTGGGATCCATAGGCCGGGACAATGCGCAGGGGGAATACTACCTGGGCGACGTTCTACCGCTCATGACGGCCGAGGGCCTGACCGTTGGTGCATTCGAAACCATCGCCGACGAAGTCGCCGGCGTGAACTCGCGCAGCCAGCTGGCGCACGCGATATCGCTCCTGCGAACCCGCGCGGCGCTGCGCTGGATGTCGGAGGGCGTAACGATCGTCGACCCGGCCACGACCTACATCGACGCGACCGTCGAGCTGTCGCCCGACGCGACGATCCACCCGTTCACGTTCCTCGAGGGGACAACGGTCGTGGGGGCGAGGGCCGAGGTCGGTCCTCAGACGCGCCTCGTCGACTCGACCGTCGCGGAGGGGGCGACCGTGACGTTCTCGGTCGTGCGCGGCTCCGTCGTGGGGCCGGAAGCGTCCGTGGGGCCGTTCGCGTCGCTCCGGCCGGGGACAACGCTCGAGCGCGGCGCCCGCGCCGGCACGTTCGTCGAGACGAAGAACACGACGATCGGCGAGGGGAGCAAGGCCAACCACCTCGCGTACCTCGGCGACGCCGAGATCGGCCGGGGCGCGAACGTGGGGGCCGGGACGATCACGTGTAACTGGGACGGGCGGGAGAAGCACAAGACCGTGATCGAGGACGAGGCCTACATCGGCTCCGACACGATGCTGGTGGCCCCCGCGCGGATCGGCAAGCGGGCCGCCACCGGCGCCGGGTCGGTGGTCCGGGGCGACGTCCCCGACGGAGCGCTGGCGGTGGGGGCCCCGGCGCGGATCATCGAGGGCAAGGGCAACAAGATGGAGCCCAAGGCCGACTGAGCCCGGCGGTGTCGCAGAACCGGCGGGTCCCGTCTTGCGACGCGCCCGAGTGGGAAGCATGAGCGGCGATCATCATTGACCTGCGGCCCCCCTTGTTGTTTCTGTGACAGATGAGTCCAGGGTGATATTCACTTCTTTGACTGGAGCGCCGTATAGTCAGTTGAGCAACCGAGCAAGTGAAGTCTGGTTGACAAAGTGGTGAACGAGCAGGAGCACGGCGATGACTGCAGCGACCCTCCACAAGATTTTTCGTTTTCTCTCGACAGCCGGTCTGTCGCGACTGGAGGAGGACGCTCGGCGCCGGTCGAACGGCGACGGGACACCGATTACTTCCGACACTTCCGGGGTTCAGAGCTCGGTCGTTCGGACCCCGTCAGCTTAGGAGGACCTCGCTCTGCCTGCGCTCAGCACCTGGGAGCTGTATTGGCTCGGGGTGGCAGGTGCGTTCATCGCGGCGATCCTCGTCTATGTAGTACCTCCTCTTGCCGTCGCACAGCGTTCCGGAAACCTCCGCGGCTGGAGCTGGACGAAGGCGTGGCTCACGCTGGCACTCGTCGTCGTCTACTCGCTGATCGGCGGAGCAGGACCGTTCATCCTTGCCGGCGGGGAAGCTGACACGGCGGGCAAGGCGCTAATGGCTGGGTTGCAGGCGCAGGCTCTACTCAAGGCCATCGTCGCTGCAGGCGAAGAAGCGACAGCTCCGGTGCCACAGGATCAGCCGGCCGTTTGAGCCGCGGCCCCCCAGCGGCCATAATGGCTCCTTCGCCCCGGCCTCACGGCGGGCGACCCCCGAAGGCAGCGGCTTTCGGCGCGGGGAGGAATGAACTAGCGATGGAGGCTCTCGATGGCTGAGGTCAGGCTCAAGGCGGACAAGCGCCCGGACTCCGGGAAGGGCTCGGCCCGGCGCACCCGTGCCGCCGGCCGCGTGCCCGGCGTCGTGTACGGCCGGGGCATGGACCCCGTCGCGATCTCCGTCGACCGGCGCGAGTTCGTCACCGCGCTCCTCTCCGACTCCGGGATGAACACGCTGCTCGACCTCGAGATCGACGGCGACACGACGCTGGCCCTGACCAAGGAGCTCCAGCGCGACCCCGTGCGCGGGACGCTGCTCCACGCCGACTTCGTCAAGGTCGACCGCACGGTCGAGGTCGAGGTCGAGGTGCCGGTCCACGTCGTCGGGGAGGCCCCCGGGGCCAAGGAGGGCGGCGTCCTCGAGCACCCGCTGTTCACCGTCCACGTCCGGTCGCTTCCGGGCGACGTGCCCGAGGTCATCGAGGCCGACGTATCCCGGCTGAACATGGGCGACATCCTGCGCGTGGCCGACCTCGCAGAGGGCCGCGCGTTCACTATCCTCGACGACCCCGAGACCGTCGTCGCGAGCATCGTCGCCCCCATCTCCGAGGAGGCGCTCGAGGCGCTCGAGGCCGACGCCGGCGTCGGGGACGCGGACGCACGCCTCGCGGCGGAGGGAGCGACCGGCGACGAGATCGAGGAGGGCGACGCCGGCGGAGCAGCGGCCGCCGAGTAGTTGCCGCTCTTCCGCCGCCACTCTCAGGACGCGGGCCGCGAAGAGCGTTACCTGGTCGTAGGGCTCGGCAACCCCGGCGAGCGGTACGCGCAGACGCGCCACAACGCGGGCGCCCTGACGGTCGACGTCCTGCTCGAGCGCATCGGGGGGTCGCTGAAGAGCCACAAGAGCGGCTGCCTCGTCGCGGAGGGATCGCTGGCGGGCGAACGCGTGGTGCTCGCCCGTCCGACCTCGTACATGAACGAGTCCGGGCGACCGGTCGGGGGCCTCGTGCGCTGGTACAAGCAGCCCCCCGAGAACCTCGTCGTGGTCCACGACGAGCTCGACATCCCGTTCGGCGAGGTGCGCGTGAAATCGGGCGGGGGGACCGCCGGGCACAACGGCCTCGGCTCGATCGTGAACCACCTCGGCACGAAGGACTTCACGAGGGTCCGCGTCGGCATCGGCCGTCCGCCCGGCGCCAAGGGCGCGGTGGGGCACGTCCTCGACGGCTTCTCCGCGGCGGAGCGCAAGGAGCTCCCGTTCGTGCTCGGCGCCGCCGCCGACGCGGTCGAGGCGATCGTCGCGCACGGCGTCGAACGGGCGATGAACGAGTTCAATACACGGCCGAAACCCTGAGAAACTAGGAAGCCCGTGGCTTCTCTCGCACCCCTTCTCGACTTCCTCCCCGACGAGCGCGTCCAGGCGCTCCTCAACGCGCGCGGCGCGATCACGGTCCCCGACCCCGCTCGGCCGTTCGTCCTCGCGTCGCTCGTGCGGCACCTCGACGCGCCGGTGCTCGCGGTCGCCGCCCGCGGCGAGGAGGCCGAGGGGCTGGCGCGCGACGTCCACGCGTTCCTCGGCCGCGACGGCGCGGAGGTCTTCCCGGGGTGGGAGGTGCTGCCGGGCGAGCCGATGGCGCCGTCGACCGACACGATGGGCCGGCGGCTGCACGCGCTGGCGCGGCTCCAGGCGGGACATCGCTTCGTCGTCGTCACGACCGCGCAGGGCGTGACGCAACTGGTCGCGCCGCCGGAGGACCTCGAGCTCGTCGAGCTGCGGCCGGGAACCGTCGTCGACCTGGGCGAGCTCTCGGGGCGGCTCGTCGACATGGGCTACGAGCGCAACTACATAGTCGAGCGCCGCGGCGAGTTCGCGATCCGGGGCGGGATCCTCGACGTGTTCCCGCCCTCGTCCGACCGCCCCGTGCGCGCCGAGCTGTGGGGCGACGAGGTTTCGTCGCTCCGCCAGTTCGCGCTGGCGTCCCAGCGGTCGCGCGACGAGATCGACTCGGTCTCGATCTCACCCTGCGTCGAGCGCGGCCCCCAGGGCGACGGCGTGACGCTCGCGAGCCTGCTGCCCGGCGACGCGCCGGCGGTCGTCCTCGAGCCGAAGCGCGTGACCGACCGCGCCGCGGAGGTCGTCGACCAGGTGACGGAGTGGGCCGAGCTGTCCGGCGTGAAGGAGAAGCACTACGTCCCGCTGGACGAGGCGCTGGCGCCGGCACGGGCCGTGACGATGATGACGAGCTTCGCGGAGCCCGGGGCCGAGTCGCTTGCCGCCGACACGTGGACGGCGGCGGCGGGACGCCCGGAGGTCCTCGTGGACGCGTTGAAGGCCCACGTGAAGCAGGGGTTCCGCGCCGTGATCGCGGCGTCGCTGGAGGAGACCGCGCAGCGCCTGGCCGGGAACCTCTCGTCGCACGCGCTCCCCGGCGAGGTCGTCGCCGAGGCGCCGGGACCGGACGCACCCGCAGGCGCGTACGTGGTGACGGCCGAGCTCGCTCGGGGGTTCGTGCTCCCGTCGGCGCGGCTCGCCCTCGTCGCGGAGTCGGACCTCACCGGCCGCCGCTCGACCGCCGCCCGCCGCCGCATCCAGTCGCGGCGCCGCCAGCTGTCGGGGCCTCTGGACCTCGCCGAAGGCGACCTCGTCGTGCACGAGGTCCACGGCATCGGCCGCTACACCGGGATGGTCGAGCGCGAGCTGCTCGGCGTGCACCGCGAGTACCTCGTGATCCAGTACCTGAAGGACGACAAGCTCTACGTCCCGAGCGACCAGGTCGACCTCGTGTCGAAGTACGTTGGGGGCGACGCCCCCAAGATGTCGCGGCTCGGCTCGTCGGAGTGGTCGAAGGCGAAGTCGCGGGTGCGCCGCCGCGCCCGCGAGATCGCGCAGGAGCTCGTGCAGCTGTACGCGTCGCGGCTGCGCGCGAAGGGCCACGCGTACGGCCCCGACACGCCGTGGCAGCGCGAGCTCGAGGAGGCGTTCCCGTACGAGGAGACGCCCGACCAGCTGCGCGCCGTCGACGAGGTCAAGGACGACATGGAGCGGCCGGTCCCGATGGACCGGCTCGTGTGCGGCGACGTCGGTTACGGCAAGACCGAGATCGCCGTGCGCGCCGCGTTCAAGGCCGTCGCCGCCGGCAAGCAGGTCGCGGTGCTCGTACCCACGACGATCCTGGCCCAGCAACACCACTCGACGTTCGTCGAGCGCTTCCGCTCGTTCCCCGTCCGCGTCGAGATGCTGTCGCGCTTCCTTTCGGGGGCCGAGACGAAGAAGGTGATCGCCGACCTCGCCGAGGGGAAGGTCGACGTCGTCGTCGGGACGCACAAGCTCCTGCAGCCGGACGTGAAGTTCCACGACCTCGGGCTCGTGATCGTCGACGAGGAGCAGCGCTTCGGCGTCGACCAGAAGGAGAAGCTGAAGAAGCTGCGGGCGAGCGTCGACGTCCTCACGCTGACGGCCACGCCGATCCCGCGCACGCTCGAGATGGCGATGTCGGGGATCCGCGACGTGTCGATCGTGGACACGCCGCCGGAGGACCGGCACCCGGTGATGACCTACGTCGGCGAGTACGACGAGCCGATGATCGGCTCGGCGATCCGCCGCGAGCTGCTCCGCGACGGCCAGGTCTTCTACGTGCACCACCGCGTCGACACGATCGCGCACGCGGCGCAGAGGATCCAGGAGCTCGTGCCGGATGCGCGTGTCGGCATGGCGCACGGGCAGATGGACGAGCGGACGCTCGAGCAGGCGATGCTCGACTTCGGCGACGCGAAGACGAACGTGCTCGTGTGCACGACGATCATCGAGTCGGGGCTCGACATCCCGACGTGCAACACGTTGATCGTCGAGCGCGCCGACCTGCTCGGGCTCTCGCAGATGTACCAGCTGCGCGGCCGCGTCGGCCGGGCACACGAGCGCGCCTACGCGTACCTGTTCTGGCCCCCGGACCGCTCGATCACCGAAGGCGCGCACGAGCGCCTCAAGACGATCTCCGAGCACACCGGGCTCGGCTCCGGCTTCCGGATCGCGATGCGCGACCTGGAGATCAGGGGGGCCGGGAACATGCTGGGGGCCGAGCAGCATGGCCACATCGCGGAGATCGGCTTCGATCTCTACGTGAAGCTCATGTCGGCCGCGGTCGACGAGGCGAAGGGCCTGCCGTGGCACGAGGACGGCGAGGTGCGCATCGACCTGCCGCTGAACGCGTTCATCCCCAAGAGCTACATCGCCGACGAGAACCTGCGCCTCGAGGCCTACCGCCGGATCGCGTCCGCGACTGGGGCCGACGAGCTCGAGGAGGCGAAGGGCGAGCTGCTCGACCGCTACGGCGCGCCGCTGCCGGAGCCGGTCGAGGCGCTGTTCGAGGTCGCCGCGCTACGCCGCCTGATGACGAACGCGGGCATCACCGAGGCCGCGACCGTCGCCAAGATGCTGCGGATAAAGCCGATCGAGCTCGAGGACTCGCGGCAGCTCCGGTTGCAGAGGCTCCTGCCCGACGCGGAATGGCGTCCGGCGACGCAGACACTGCTGATACCGACGCGTTCGGTCCCGTCGACCGGCGTCGTCGCGTGGGTGACCGATCTGCTCCAGCAGTTAACCTCGGCCGCATGAGAAAGGCCCTTCTGGCCGCGGCGGTGCTGCTCGCGGCCCCCGCGTGCGGCAACCTCCTCGACCCCGCGGCCGCCGTCGTCTACGGCGAGAAGATCCCGATGGACGAGATCCAGGCGGCGGTCGACGACTACGTCGGGACCCGGCACTACAAGCAGCTCGCAGCCCAGGGCGACGCCGGCGGCATCAAGCGCCAGTACGAGCAGGGGCGCCTCTCCTTCCTGATCAAGCGCGCCGTCCTCGCCCCGGTCGCGGAGGAGCGCGGGATAGAGGTCACCGACGCCGACGTGCAGGAGCAGATCGACACGATCATCGAGACCGAGTTCGAGAACCTCGACGCGTTCGAGGAGGAGCTGAAGGAGCAAGGGCTGACGCGCGCCGAGCTCGAGGAGATCGTGCACGTCCGCCTGATCGAGGAGGAGCTGGAGGCCGAGGTCATCGCCGAGGCGCGGCCCTCGGAGGAGGACCTGCGCGCGTTCTACGAGGGGAACCTCGCGGAGTTCGAGCTGACGCGCTCGCAACACATCCTCGTCGAGAAGAAGGGCCTCGCCGAGAGGCTCGCGCAGCGTCTGAAGGTCGCTCCCGAGGCGAAGGTCGGCAAGCTCTTCGCCGAGCTCGCGCGGAAGCACTCGGTCGATCCCTCGGCGGCCGACAACGGCGGCGACCTCGGATTCCAGCCGCGCGGTTCCTTCGTCGAACCGTTCGAGAACGCCGCGAACGCGCTTCAGCCCGGCGAGATCTCCGATCCGGTGGAGACGGAGTTCGGCTGGCACGTCATACGCGTCGTCGCGCGCCGGACCGCGACGTTCGAGCAGGCGCTTCCCCAGATCGAGCCACAGCTCGCCGGCGAGGCCCAGACCGAGGCGTGGCAGGACTTCCTGCGCGACCTGTACGAGGAGGCCGAGGTCGAGGTGAACCCGCGCTACGGCGTGTGGGACGAGACGCTCGGCCAGGTCGTCGACGTGGACGCGGACGACATCCCCGCGGGCGAGGCACCGGCGCCGGATCCCTCGCCGAGCCTCCCTGAGTTCCCGGCGCCGCAGCCGTCGCCCGGTTAAGCGGCCGGTGAGAGACGCGCTCGTCGTCGTGCCGCTGGCTTCCGGCGACTGGGAGCGGCTGACGCTGCACGAGTGGGACCTGCTCCGCGCGTCGGAGCGTGTGCTGTTCGAGGACCCGGAGCATCCGCTGCTCGCGCGGCTGCACGACGCGGGGGTCGCCGCCGGTCCCTTCGACGACGAGCCGGACGCGGCGCAGGCGTCGTGGGCCCTCGTCGCGGACCCGGGCTCTCCGCGCGTGCGCGAGCTCGCCGAGGCCGGGGCGACGGTGACCTCGGGCGCGTCTCCGGCCCCCGACGCGCTCACCGCGGCACAGGGCGCGCCGGTCGGGCGCCGCGCAAGCGCGGCCTTCGGGTCGCTCGCGCTCGTGATGGCGCGGCTGCGGGGCCCGGGCGGCTGTCCCTGGGACGCCGAGCAGACGCACGAGTCGCTGCGCGTGCACCTGCTCGAGGAGGCGCACGAGGTGCTCGAGGCGATCGACGCGGGGACGTTCGGGGCCGAGCTCGAGGAGGAGCTCGGCGACCTGCTCCTCCAGGTGGTGTTCCACGCGCAGCTGGCCGCGGACGACGGCCGCTTCGACGTCGCGGGCGTCGCCGAGCGCATCGTGGCGAAGCTCCTCCATCGCCACCCGCACGTCTTCGGCGATGTGGAGGTGAGCGGTGCGGCCGACGTCGTCGCGAACTGGGAGGCGATCAAGGCGAACGAGAAGAAGGAGCGCAAGGGCCCCTTCGACGGGATCCCGCCCTCGCTGCCGGGCCTCCTCGCCGCGTACAAGACCCAGAAGCGCGCGGCCGCGCTGGGCTTCCGGCCCGACGCGGAGACCGCGCGGCAAAGGGTCGCCGACGCGCTCGCCGCGCCGGCCGATCCGGAGTCCCTGGGTGAGGCCCTGTTCTGGCTCGTCGCGGTCGCTCGATCGGCGGGGGTCGACCCGGAAGGCGCCCTGGCGAAAGCCACGCTGAAGTTCCGCCAGTCCCTGTAGCTCCTGCGCTAAGTTGTTACGGCTGTGAAAGGAGTCAATCACTGTGAGTGAGATCGTCCTTGTCCGCGCCCGCGAGGTCCTCGACTCGCGCGGCAACCCGACCGTCGAGGTCGAGGTAGCGCTCGATTCGGGCGCCTCGGGGCGCGCGGCGGTGCCTTCGGGCGCGTCGACGGGGGCCGGCGAGGCCGTCGAGCTCCGCGACGGCGGCGACCGCTACGGGGGCAAGGGTGTCCGTAAGGCGGTCGACAACGTGACCGACCGAATCGGGCCGACGTTGCTCGGCAGCGATGCCCTCGACCAGCGGTCGATCGACACGATGATGCGCGACCTCGACGGCACCGACGACAAGTCGGGCCTCGGGGCGAACGCGATGCTCGGCGCGTCGCTCGCCGTCGCCCACGCGGCGGCCGACGAGCTCGGCGTCGCCCTCTTCAGGTACCTCGGGGGGCCCGACGCGCACCTGCTCCCGGTGCCGATGCTGAACGTCCTGAACGGAGGGGCCCACGCGGACAACTCCGTGGACCTGCAGGAGTTCATGCTCGCGCCGGTCGGCGCGGGGACGTTCGCGGAGGCGCTCGAGTGGGGGAGCCGCACCTACCACGCGCTGAAGAAGATCCTCGACTCGAAGGGGCTGTCGACCGGGGTCGGGGACGAGGGCGGGTTCGCTCCCGACCTCGGCGCGAACTCCGAGGCCGTCGAGCTGCTGCTCGACGCGATCGAGAGCGCGGGGTTCACGCCCGGCGACGACATCGCGCTCGCGCTCGACCCCGCGACGTCGGAGATCCGAGACGGGGACGACTACTTCCTCGCGTCGGAGGACCGCCGGCTGTCGAGCGAGCAGATGGTCGACTTCTGGGCCGACTGGGTCGGTCGGTATCCGATCGTCTCGATCGAGGACGGGATGGCCGAGGACGACTGGGACGGCTGGGTCGCGCTGACGCAGCGGATCGGCGACCGCGTCCAGCTCGTGGGCGACGACCTCTTCGTCACGAACCCGGAGGTGCTGCAGCGTGGCATCGACCTCGGCGCGGGCAACGCGATCCTGATCAAGCCGAACCAGATCGGGACGCTGACGGAGACGCTCGAGTGCGTCCGGATCGCGCACCGCGCGGGCTACGAGACGATGATCTCCCACCGCTCGGGCGAGACCGAGGACGCCACGATCGCCGACATCGCGGTCGCGACGAACGCGGGGCAGATCAAGACCGGCGCGCCCGCCCGCGGTGAGCGGACCGCCAAGTACAACCAGCTGCTCCGGATCGAGGACGCCCTCGGCGACTCCGCGCGCTACGCCGGCCGCTCCGCGTTCAGGAAGGCCGGCGGACCGTGAACCTGCGGAGGATCCCGTTCGTCGGTCCCGGCCTCGTCGTCTTCCTGCTCGTCGTCGGGTTGCTCGCCGCGATGGCGATCGAGCCGACGATCGAGCTCACGCAGCAGAACGAGCGCATCGCGCGGATGAAGGCGGAGCTGCGGGAGATCGAGACGACGAACGAGCGGCTCGAGCGCCGCATCGAGCGTCTGGACGACCCCGACTTCCTCGAGCAGAAGGCGCGCGAGCAGATCGGCCTCGTCCGGCCCGGCGAGACCGCGTACCTGGTGGTGCCGCCCGGACGCGACCCCGCTAAGGAGAGGCGCAAGGAGCGGGAGCCCGCGCCGCCGCCCCCGCCCGAGCCGGGGTTCATGGACCGCCTGCTCGATTTCGTCGGATTGTCTTAAAGCGGTACTCTTTCAGCATGGCAGTCGAGGTTGGGGCAATCGTCGAAGGCACGATCCAGAAGGTCATGGACTACGGCGCGTTCGTCGAGCTCGACTCGGGCGAGAGCGGGATGGTCCACATCTCGCAGGTCGACAAGAACTACGTCCGCGACATCCGGGAGCACATCCGCGAGGGTGACCGCGTGACGGTGAAGGTCGTCGGCCAGAAGGAAGACGGGAAGATCGACCTGTCGATCAAGCAGGCGGAGCCCGGCTACGAGGAGCGGCCCACGCGCCGCGGGGGCCGCGATCCCGAGTTCGAGCAGAAGCTCAAGAAGTTCATGCACCAGAGCCAGGAGCGCCTGGTCGACCTCAAACGCCACAAGGAAGGCGGCAAGAAGTAGCTTCGCTGCGCCATTCCTCCGAGGACCGGGCGGTCGTCGAGGCGCAACTCGAGCGGCCCGTACGCGGGTCCTGGGGTGTCGCCGCACGTTGCCACCTCGGCGTCCCCATGGTCATCGAGAGCCACCCGTTGATGGAGGACGGCTCGCCGTTCCCCACGACGTTCTGGCTCACCTGCCCGCTCCTCGTGAAGCGCGCGAGCCGGCTCGAGGCGACCGGGACGATGGCGGAGATGACCGAGAGGCTAGGTCGCGACGACCGGCTGCGCGACCGGCTGGCCGCCGCGTTGGAGCGCTACCGCAAGCGGCGCGACGCGCACCTTGTGATCGTGGAGTCGGGCGGCCCTCCCGGAGGCGGCCCCGACCGCGTCAAGTGCCTGCACGCGCACGTCGCTCACGAGCTCGCCGACCCGCCGAACCCGATAGGCGCGCTGGCGCTCGCCGCGACGGAATGGCCGGACTGCATCTCGCCCTGCGTCGCGGTGGAGGACTAGGCGCGTTGCGCGTCGCGGCCATCGACGTGGGGACGAACTCGACGCGTCTGCTCGTAGCGGAAGAGCTCGCCGACGGGTTCCGCGCGCTCGAGCGCCGGCTCACGGTCACGCGCCTGGGAGAGGACGTCGACAAGCGGCGCGTGCTCGCGCCCGAGGCGTTGCAGCGGACGCTGCAGACGATCGCGGAGTACGCCGCGACGTGCGGCGAGTACGAGGTGACGAGGCTCCGCGTCACGGGGACGTCAGCGGTGCGCGACGCCCACAACCGCGACGACTTCTTCGAGGGCGTGCGCCGCCTTACCGGCACCGACGCGGAGCTCCTCTCGGGTGAAGCCGAAGCGCGCGCGACGTTCCTCGGCGCTTTGTCGGACCTCTCTACCGGGAACCCAGTCCTCGTCGTGGACATCGGCGGAGGCTCGACCGAGCTCGTCAGCGGCGTGCACGAGCCCGAGCACCTCGTCTCGCTCGACCTCGGCTCGGTGCGGATGCTGGAGAAGCATCTGGCGTCGGACCCGCCCTCGTCCGAAGAGCTTGCGGCGCTGAGGGCCGAGGTGGCCGGGGCCCTCGACGAGGTGAAGGCCGACCTCGCGGTTCCGGCGGGGGCGCGCCTCGTGGGCGTCGCCGGGACCGTGACACAGCTGGCCGCGCTGAAAGCGGGCGTCCCCGTCTACGACCCCGACGTCACCCACCATGCCGTCCTCTCCCACGGCGACGTGCGGCGCCTCGCTCGCCGGCTGGCGGCGTTGCCGTACGAGAAGCGGAGGAGGGTCCGCGGGCTCCATCCGGGCCGGGTCGACGTGATCGTCCCGGGGGCCGAGATCCTCCTGGCGGTGATGGAGGCCTTCGACGCGCCCGAGGTCCTGGTGTCGGAAAAGGACATTCTGGACGGGCTGGTGATCCAGCTCCTGGGGGGCTGAGGGCGAACCGTACGCACACGGCGCAGATTCGCGGGAATTGCCTCGACACTTTGCCCCGCTTCTAGTACTTGTAGGGGGTTGTCCGCACGCGCGGCGGTCTCCAGAAAGGGGTCCTTCTTGATTCGCAGGAAAGCCATGGCAGCGGTGGGGGTCGTCGTGCTCTCGGCGGGCGTGCTGTCCGTCGGCCCGACGGCGTCCGCGGGACACGCCGCGATCTCGATCCAGGTAGGCGCCCTACTCGACGGAGCTCCGGCCGAGTCGATGCGCTTCCACGCTCCCGAGAGCATCACGGTCCACACGGGCGACAGGATCACGTTCGACTTCCAGGGGTTCCACACGGCCACGATGCTCCCGGCCGGCGTCGGTGCCGACGACTGGCTCCACGACAACGCCCACTCGCCGACGTCGGGCGGGTACGCGTTCTCGCAGTCCGATCCCGACGACGGCGCCGGTGAGTACAAGGACAACTTCCCCGCGGTCGCGGCCCCCACGGACCCGACGTGCGGGACCGGCGACCAGGCCCCCTGCAGCTACTCGGGCGACGACGTGTTGAACTCGGGCGCGCCGTTCGAGCTCGGCCAGACGTTCACGGCAATCGTCAACGCCCCCGCGGGATCGACGTTCTGGGTCGTGTGCCTGGTCCACCACCACATGCGGATGCGAGTCAGGGTCGTAGACGATCCGGCGAGCGCGACGCCGCAGACCGCGATCGACGAGGCGAGGAACCAGCAGGTCGCACGCGACACCGACTGGGCGCGCGCGACGCACGCGAAGTTCAGCAACCGCCAGACGTCGCACCGGACCGCGTCCGGCAGGCGCGTGTGGGATGCCTGGGCGGGCGTCGACAGCCGCTACGTCTCGCTGTACGACTTCTATCCCCACAACCTCACCATCGAGAAGGGCGACACCGTCAGGTGGCGCTTCGACCACCTCGTGATGGAGGACCACACGGCATCGCTGCCGGTGCCGCAGATGTTCAACAACCTGCACTTCGACGACGCGGTCTGTGATCCCGACGGCGACAGCGGGACCGCTCCCGATACGCAGCCGACCTTCGACGAGCAAACCGGTGAGCCCATGTGTCCCGAGGGGTCGGTGCTCGAGTTCGACGTGTCGCACGACTTCTGGGGCGGGACCGGCAACGGCAAGTTCACCGGGGGCCGCGACGTCGAGCACTCCGGCATCCGCGGGACGCAGGCTCGTGCGATCTCCCCGCCCGCGGCGGGTGAGGACTCGTTCGACGTGAGGTTCCCCGAGTCGACGGGGAGGGGGAAGATCACCTACATCTGCTTCCTGCACCCGATGGAAGGCAAGATCAAGGTCCGGTAACAGCGCACGCGATCTCTCTGAAGGGGCGGCCTCCGGGCCGCCCCTTCCCGCGCCCGCGATAGCCTGCTCGGGTGAGCGACTACACCTGGACGCCGACGCCGGAACACATCGAGCGCGCCGCCGTGACGCGGCTCATGCGGCGCCACGGGATCGAGTCCTACCAGGAGCTCGTGCGTCGCTCGTCCGGCGACATCGAGTGGTTCTGGGAAGCCGTGATCGAGGATCTCGGCATCGACTTCTTCCGCCCGTACGACACGCTGCTCGACGCTTCGAAGGGCCTTCAATGGCCGCGCTGGTTCACCGGCGGCCGGATCAACCTCGCGTACAACTGCGTCGACCGCCACGCCGCCTCGCCCGAACGCCGCGGCGACCGCGCTCTCGTGTGGGAGGGAGAGGACGGCGCCGTCCGCACGCTGACGTACGCGGACCTGGGGGCCGAGGTGAGCCGGGTAGCGAACGGGCTCGCCGCCATGGGCGTCGGCGAGGGCGACGCGGTCGGCGTGTACATGCCGATGGTGCCCGAGGCCGTGATCGCGGCGTACGCCTGCGCCAACATCGGCGCGATCTACCTGCCGATCTTCTCGGGCTTCGGGGCCCCCGCGGTCGCGACGCGCCTCCAGGACTCCGGCGCGAAGGTCCTCTTCACCGCCGACGCGTTCTACCGGCGGGGGTCGAAGGTCCCGATGAAGGCGACCGCGGACGAGGCCGTCGCCGCGTCGCGGTCGATCGAGAAGGTCGTCGTCTACCGGAGGTTCCCGGACGACGACCTGGCCGTGACCGAGCGCGACGTCGAGTGGGACGCGGCGTTCGTGTCGCAGCCCTCCGAGCGCGCGGCGGCCGAGCTCGACCCCGAGGCCCCGCTGATGATCGCCTACACGTCCGGCACGACCGGGCATCCGAAGGGAAGCGTGCACGTGCACGGCGGCTTCCTCGTGAAGATCGCGTCGGAGGCGGCGTACCAGTTCGATATGGCGCCGGGCGAGGTCCTCTACTGGGTCACGGACATGGGCTGGATCATGGGGCCGTTCGAGATGGTCGGCGGCCACGCGAACGGCGCGTGCGTGCTCATGTACGAGGGCGCGCCGAACTATCCCGATCCGGGCCGGCTGTGGGCGATGTGCGAACGGCACGGCGTCACCGTCCTCGGCATCTCACCCACGCTCGTGCGCGCGCTGATGCCCGCGGGCGAGGAGCCGGTGAAGGCGCACGACCTATCGAGGCTCCGGCTCCTGGGCTCTACCGGTGAGCCGTGGAACCCCGAGCCCTACCGGTGGTTCTCCGACGTGGTCGGCGGCGGGCGGTGCCCGATCATCAACATCTCCGGAGGTACCGAGATCGGCGCGTGCTTCCTCGGGCAGGCCCCCGTGATCCCGACGAAGGCGTGCTCGCTCGGCGCGCCCTGGCTCGGCATGGCGATCGACGTCTTCGGCCCGGACGGCAAGCCCGTGCGAGGCGAGGTCGGCGAGCTCGTGTGCACCAAACCGTGGCCCGCGCAGACGCGGGGCTTCTGGAAGAACCCGCAGCGCTACATCGACGCGTACTGGTCGAGGTGGCCGGACGTGTGGGTCCACGGCGACTGGGCGTCCGTCGACGAGGACGGCTACTGGTTCCTGCACGGGCGCAGCGACGACACGATGAACGTCGCCGGGAAACGCATCGGCCCCGCCGAGTTCGAGTCCGCGGCGGTCGACCACCCCGCGGTCGTCGAGTGCGCCGCGGTCGGCATCCCCGACGAGGTCAAGGGCGAAACGGTGTGGTGCTTCTGCATCCTGCGTCCGGGGGCCGAGCCGTCCGACGAGCTCGCCGTGGAGATCAAGGCGACGATCGCCGGCGAGCTCGGCAAGGCGTTCACACCCTCCGCCATCCGCTTCGTCGAGGAGCTCCCGAAGACGCGCTCCGCGAAGATCCTCCGGCGCGCGATCCGGGCGCAGGTGCTCGGCGAGGACCCGGGCGACCTCTCGTCGCTCGAGAACCCCAGCGCGCTCGAGGCGGTGCAGAAGTCGCTCGCATGACGACCCTCTGGCTCGTGCGGCACGGCGTCACCTCCCATACCGGTCACAAGCTGTCCGGCTGGATGCCCGACGTCCACCTCACGGACGAGGGGCGGGCGCAGGCGGAGGCGGCCGCGGAGCTGCTCTCGAAGATCGAGCTCGAGGCCGTCTACTCGAGCCCCATCGACCGGACGCGCGAGACCGCGGCCGCCATCGCGGCGCGGCAGGGACTGCCGGTCCGGACGCGGCGGACCGTCGGCGAGGTCGAGTACGGCAAGTGGACGAACCGCTCGTTGAAGGTGCTCGCGCGCCAGAAGCTGTGGGGGGTCGTGCAGCGGTGGCCCTCGGCGGCGCGGTTCCCCGACGGCGAGAGCCTGCGCGAGGTCCAGAGCCGTGCGCTGGGGGAGATCGAGAAGATCGCGGAGCAGCATCCGCGGGGGGCGGTCTGCGTCGTGTCGCATGGCGACGTGATCAAGCTCGTCCTCGCGCACTACCTCGGCGTGCACATCGACCTGTTCCAGAGGATCGTCATCGCGCCGGCGTCGGTGAGCGCCGTCGCCCTGCTCGGCGACGGCCCCCGCGTGCTGTCGATGAACGTGTCGCCGATGCTCCTCACGAGGACCGGCTGAGCGTGCAGTTCGACGTCACCCCCGAGGTCTTCACCGCCGACTTCACCGGCCGCCCCGGCGAGCGGACCTTCTACCTGCAGTCGCGCAGCAGCTCCGGCGTCCACTCGTTCCTGATCGAGAAGCAGCAGGTCGCGGTGCTCGCCGAAAAGCTGCAGGAGATGCTGCTGATGATCGACGCCGACGACACGATCAAGTCGGCGCCCCCCCAGCGGGATCCCGCCCTGACCCTTGAGGAGCCCGTGGAGCCCGAGTGGAGGATCGGCACGATCGGCCTCCTCTACGACGAGGGCCGCGACCTCGTCGTGATCCTGCTCCAGGAGATCCGGGAGGAGGAGGACGAGGACGACGAGTCGGGGTTCAGGTTCTTCCTGCGCAAGGACCAGGTCCGCGCCCTGATCCTCCACGCGCTCGCCGCGGTCGGGGAGGGGCGGCCGCTGTGCCAGCTCTGCGGGTTGCCCATGGACCCCGACGGCCACGCGTGCCCCGCGTCGAACGGCCATAGACCTGGTGGATGACGAGCAGACGCTCGAGCTCCTCCGTACGGGCGACGTCGAGGTCCTGGGCCTCCTCCCGTACTCCTCGAACTACACCTTCCTGACACGGGTCGCCGAGGACACGCTCGCGGTCTACAAGCCGCGCCGCGGCGAGCGGCCGCTGTGGGACTTCCCCCACGGGAGCCTCGCGGGCCGCGAGGTCGCGGCGTACCTCGTCAGCGAGGCCGCGGGGTGGGGGATCGTCCCGCCGACGGTGCTCCGCGAGGACGCGCCGCTCGGCCCCGGCTCGCTCCAGCTGTTCGTCGAGCACGACCCCGAGCGCCACTACTTCGTGATCATGGAGGAGCGGTCGGAGGACCTCGTGCCGTTCGCGGCCTTCGACGTCGTCGTCAACAACGCCGACCGCAAGTCCGGGCACGTCATCGAGGATCCGTCGGGCCGGCTGTGGGCGGTCGACCACGGCGTGACGTTCCACCCCGACGACAAGCTGCGCACGGTGATCTGGGCGTATGCGGGGCTCCCGCTCGACCGTAAGACGATCTCGGAGCTGGAGACGCTGGGGGCCGCGCTGGCCGAGCCCGGGGGGCTGTCGGACAGGCTAGAGGAGCTGCTGACGCCGGCGGAGGTGGCGGCGACTCTGGGGCGGACCGAGACGCTGCTGGTCGAAGGGCGATTCCCCGGCCCCCCCGCCGACCGGCCCCTGCCCTGGCCGCTCGTCTAGGCTTCACCCGCCGAGCCCCCGTACTCCAACTGGCAGAGAGAAGGGTCTTAAACACCCCACAGTGTGGGTTCGAATCCCACCGGGGGCACCTGACGTAAGCGCAGGCAGGCAGAATCTTGCCTTCGGGCGGGCTGCGACAGGACACCCCGCGAGCGTCAAGGCCCTGGTTGATTCTCCTCGCCTCAACTACGCTGGCTCTGATGAAACGGGTTGTGGGGGGCCTCGTCTGCGTGCTGCTGCTCGGCGGCGCGACCGTCTCGGGCGCAGATCAGTCGGGACCGTGCCGGTGGGTCACCTATCCCTCGAGGGTCTCGGACGCCATCTTCTTCGGCGTGACCGCCGACGACCCCAACAACGTGCTGGCGGTCGGCGCCGTAGTGCCGACGGCGGGGAAGGCGCGGACGTTCGTCCGCCACTGGGACGGGTCGTCGTGGGAGACCCAGCCGAGCCCCAACGTCAACGAGCAGAACCACCAGCTGAACGGTGTCGCCGTCGCGCCGGACGGGATCGCCTGGGCCGTCGGCGAGCGCAGAGGCAAGAAGTCGAGGACGATCGTGCAGCGCTTCGACGGGACGACGTGGCGGACGCACAGCAGCTTGAACCCCAGTGAGGACCTGAACCGGCTCAACGGCGTCGACGTCGCGCCCTCCGGCGACGTCTACGCCGCGGGTGCGCGCTGGAACGCCGATAAGAAGTACCGGACGATGGTCCACCGCTGGGACGGCGAGGACTGGGTGATGGTCGCGAAGAAGTTCCCCGGCATCTTCTGGGACCTGGACGTCATCGCTGACGACGACATCTGGGCGGTCGGCACGAAGGCCGTCGCCAGTGGCGGCGGGCGCACGTTCGCAGTCCACTTCGACGGGACGAGCTGGACCGAGGTCGCGACGCCCTCCCAGGCCGAGGGGTTCAGCGTGCTCTACGACGTCTCGGCCGCGGCCCCCGACGACGTCTGGGCGGTCGGCGAGTGGTACGACCGAGGCGACCCGCGGGCTGTGATCTTCCACTTCGACGGCACGAGCTGGTCGGCGCCGGAGATTCCGGACTTCGGGACCTACACGACCCTCTTCGGAGTCTCGGCCCTCGACGCCGATACCGCTGTTGCCGTGGGCGAGGACCAGCACGATGAGGACGACAGCCGCGTCGTGATCGAGTGGGACGGGACCTCATGGGCTCGGGCGGACCAGGACGGCGAAGACGTGGCGAACTGGCCGCAGGCCGTGGACCTGTCGCCGGACGGCGGGGGCTGGGCGGTCGGGTACCACTCGGACGACCCGGCCACCGACTACCTCGAGCGCCGCACCTGCGGATAGCGCGGGAGGCGGCCACGACAGACGATTGCCGGGGCCTGTAAACCCCCGCGCTGCGTATTACCTGGCAAGCGCCGCAAGGATCTGCCGGAACGCGCGGTTCGAAGCCGTGCAGTCAGCCCGGCTCCGGGCCCTTAGTTCGCCCGATCGGGTGACCTTTCCGAACCAATGCGAGCATTTTTCTGACTTTTCCGAATCCCTTGAAGGAATGCAACTGGTCCAGGCGAATAGTTGCGCCGGGCGCTACGAGAGTGACAACTCTCGTAACCGTCCTCCACGCCGGCCGAAGGTATTGGGCGGAGGCCGGGGTGGAGTGGGGCAGGGCAGTAATGGCGGCGGCAAGAACCAGCGTCGGTTCTTTCCCTAGATGGAGGTTTGGATGAAGCTCAAGAGGATTCGCAACATCGCACTCGCGACGGCTCTCGCGGCCGTTGCTGTCATTCCCGCTGTCGGCGCGAACGCGTCGTCGGCCGCGTCGGTATCGATGGTGCAGACGGACATCGCGCAGGACGGCGACGCCGCTCACCTGGCCATCGCCACTTGTAACGGTGCCGGCGCCACGACCGGTTCCAGCCTCGCGGTTGCCGTCGAGGGCCAGACCACGGCCCCCGGTGCCGTTGCAGTCCGCGTCAAGTGCGGGATCGTCATGGGCGGCCGCGTCGTGCGCTCGTTCCAGAACGCGCTTCCGGGCTCCGTGGCCGGGACGGCTGGTGTCGCTCAGAACCTGCCCGTGGCGCCCTTCACCGTGTGCGCAGACGTCTACGCGCTGTTCTCGGACGGTGCCGAGTCCCGCAACAACCGCTGCCCGCTCTAAAAAGCACAGCATCGATGTCGCTCGCTCCTGACTGCTCAAACGCCCAAAAAACGGTGACGACTCGTCGTCTGAAGAGACTGGCGGCCGCTACGGCGGCCGCCGGTCTCGTCACCGGTCTGCTCCCGTCCGCCGCCGGCGCCGTCAAGAAGCAGACGGTCGCGCCGGTCGTCATGGGAGCGGAGAACCTGATCGCCGGCTCCTCCGGCAAGATCTCGGTCACGATCCCGCGGGACGCGGCCTTTGACGCCAAGACCGGCGACAACCCCTACTTCCGCTTCTCCGGCGGCGGCCGCTTCGCAGGCGTGCTGCTCGCGGAGACCGGTCCCGACCTGATCAGCAGCGGTGTCAGCTTCTTCGCCGGCCGGTACGGCTTCTGCGGAAGCCCGGGATGCACCCCGCGTGAGACCACCCAGTTCCTCACCGTGAGCGGGACCGACGGCGAACCCGCCTTGCCTGCGGGGAACTACGACCTGTACCTGATCGCGGAGACCCGCGCTTCGGTGCGACTGCAGTTCGATGGCCTCTCCGGCACCACGAAGATCGTTCCTCAGCGGGCGATCGATACCCAGGTGACCGAGCCCGGGAGCGGCGTCGCGATCCCCCAGAACGTCGCTTACTCGTACGGCCAGAGCTACGACTTCAAGGGCGAATACGGTTTCGTGTTCGACGTGCTCAGCATCACAGGGGACGCCTGGGCCCTGGGGCGGTACGGGAACTGCATCTGGCGCGGCGACCCGCCGGTTCCCCCGGAGGTCGCGTACAGCGCGCCGGGGTGTCCCGGAGGGCTGACCCTGCACCAGGTCGACTTCACGACGAGGGTCTCCGAGTTCCGGATCGACAGCTACTCGACGACACTGTTCGACCCCGGCAAGTGGGCGATGTCCTCGTTCTACGAGGCAGGCGGGCTCATCGACGGCTCCAACGCCCTCAGCGTCGCCGCCGACCTGCCGCCGAACTAACGCCGCGTCGAGCTTTCGGCGCGCCTTTTCACACAGAAGGAGACATTCTTGAGACTGCGTAGAGCTTTCGCGTTTCTGTCCGCCGTCGCCGTGTTCGGCGCCGGCGGCGCGCTTCCCGCCGCTGCGACGGCGGTGCCCCCGCCGCAGCCGGTCTTCCGGCCGCTCCCGATCGTCCGCGCCACCGGCGAGTTCGTGACGGCACTGAACCCGAATGGGCTCTCGGTCTACTTCACGTGCGCCGGCGCGTCGGCGCCCGTCGCGGCCGCGACGATCGTCACCGAGTGCTCGATCTACGTGAACGGCGTCTTCCAGGCCAACTACCCGAACGGAGCGTCGGGCAACGTCGCGGTGTCGACGGGCCGGCACGACGGGCCGCCCGGGCAGATCACGCTCTGCTACAAGGCGAAGGCGATGTTCACGGACGGATCCATCGCCGAATCGACCCGAGGCTGCGTCTCGGACTAGTCGAGTCTCGTCGAAAGGGGGCCGCGCAGCGTCGCGCGGCCCCCTTTGTCTTTCCGGATCGATACTGAGCGCGATGGGAGACGTAGTGGTCCGGCGCGGCGACCTGGCGATCCGGCGCATGCGGCCCGTGGACGAGGACCTGATGCTGCTGGTTCGGTGGCGGGCGGCTCCTCACGTCCAGCCTTGGTGGGATCCCGACCTGCCACCGATAGACCTCGAGGGCGCTCGGGCCGAGTACCTCGCCGACATGGAGCCCGGGTCGACCACGACGCTCTGCATTGTCGAGCGTGAACGTGAGGCGGTCGGCTTCCTGCAGTTCTACCGGTGGGCCGACGAGGCCGAGGGGGCCGAGGAGGTCGGGATCCCGTTCGACGACGACACGTGGGGCCTCGACGTGATGATCGGGGAGGAGGACCTGGTCGACCGGGGGCTGGGCTCGGCGGCCGTGGCGCTGTTGTGCGAGCACCTGGCCGCGTCGGCGGGGGCCACGTCGGTGGCGCTGACGACGTCGGTGGAAAACGCCCGGGCGATCCGTGCGTACGAGAAGGCGGGCTTCGAGCGCCGGGCGCGGGTCTTGGACACGGACACGAAGGGCGGAGAGCGGGTGCCGAGCTGGCTGATGGTGTGGGAGCCGGGCCGGGGCGGCCTCCCGCGTCGCCAAACCGGCGGATAGCGCACGTTTCACGACACGCATCGCATGGTGTTGTCTTGGGTCTTGCCGCGGCCCCCGGCGGTGCGATAAGAGTGTGCGCAGGCAAGGGCGAAAGTAGAGGCGGATGCGAGAAGGTGGTGGAGCGGGAGGTCCCGCGGCCGAGCAGCGGGGGCCGCTGTCCCCGGTCTGGGCGTTCATCCTCTTAGGGGCAGTGGCGACGATAGTGCCGCTGGCGCTCCTGGCGACGCGCCCGGGGGCCGCCCGCTCGACCCCGCCGGCGGCGACGCGGAGTCCGGAATACTCGCTAACCGACGCCGAAGCGATAGCCGAGTTCGAGCGTCTGAACGAGCTTCGCCTCCGGGCCTATGAAGATCGGGACGTGACATTGGTTCCGCGGATCTACACGTCGGATAGTCCGGTGGCGGATCGTGTTGTGAAGGAGATCAATGATCTCGTCCGGCGCAACGTCACGACAGTCACTCGTTTCCGCACGCAGAAGCTCGTCGTCGCTCAGAACCAGGGCGAGGAAATTCGCATTCGTCAAGTCGCACTCGTGGATGCCTCATTTTTCAGCTCGACCGGTGACGAGATTTCGATTGACGCGCCCGTCGAGAGGCAGGCAATCGAATGGACTCTTCAAGTGAATTCTGGCGTTTGGAAGATTCACGACGCCGTGGTGACGTCAGCCAAGCCGGTGGGCGAGGATTCGGATGACTAAACCTAAGAGGATGGCTTGCGGAGTTGCTGCTGCGGCGTTCGTGATCTGTGGCAGTCAGGTTAGAGCGCAGTCTTCTGGATCTGCACAGATCGTCTCGTTTGGGACGCGGGCGAAAAGTGGCGTCGCGGTGACCGCGCGTGGATACGTTCCAGCGAAGACTCGAATGGGAAGCGACTCGCATTTGGCGCCGGCCCGCGCTCCCGTCACTTCCGCGGCCCCCTCACCCGCGCCCGTTGCTATCTCCGCCCATAACTGCGTTCCCCGGCTCGATCCTCGCGGGGTGTCTTTGTCGCTCGAGTTCTCCGAGGGGGCCGCCGACTGCATCAGCTTCGTCTCTCCGGCCCCCGCCGCCAGGACCGACAACAACCCACGCCGCGACAGACCCACGGCGACTCCCGAGCAGCTCGCCCTGGCCGCCTACCAGCGCGTGATCTCGATGGCCCCGGAGCCGGACATCGAGGTCGCACCCGCCGAGGCCGGGCTCACGGGGCTCGACTCCTTCCTCTGGACCGACGAGCCCCCACCCGTAACCGCCACGGCACAGGCCGGCCCCCTCACCGTCACCGCCGAGGCCCGGCCCGTTCGGTACCTCTGGGACTTCGGCGACGGCAACAACGCCAGCACCTCATACCCCGGGCGGCCCTGGACCCGGGCCCGGCCCGGCAATATCGCCCACCTCTACGAGACCAAGGGCCGCTACACGATCGGGCTCGAAGTCGTGTGGGCCGCCCGCTGGCGGACCAACGGGGGGGCCTGGCGCGACCTGGGATTCTTCACGACCGAGTCCTCCGCCGCCTACCGGGTGCGGGAGATCGTCGCCGTGCTCGTCCGGAGCCGCTAGAGCCCAAAAAACCCCAGACTTTGGGCGGATTTCGCCCGCTTGGCGGCAGAAAGCGACGCCGAAGACCCGGCAGGAACCCCCGGCCCCCGGGCGAACAACTAAAGCAGCCCGCACGCAGGGCCGAAGCCAGAGGCAGGAAGCAAGCCAGTCACACCGCAGCACCCGCACCTCCGCAGCCCGGCGCAATCGGCGCCGGTGACGGCGGGTCCCTCTGCAGCCGTCTCTTTGACGCGCCGCGGACCGGGATGAACGGGGCGGGCGCGGGGTAAGTGGTCATTCATCGCAAAGCGACGAACTGGGGGACTTAGAACGTGAGCGAGCGCAAGATGTCGACGAAGGTCCTCCACCGTATGCGCGCCGTCACGATCACGGCCTTCATCGGCCTCGTAGCTTTCCTCGCCCTCGGCAACCTCGCCATCTTCTCGGCGATGGTGTGGGCGAAGACGACCGCGCCGGCCCAGACGGTCACGGCTCCCCCCGACGTCATCAACTTCCAGGTCGTCGACGACGAGGTCCTGCGGGGGTCGCACCCGAAGGAGGACACGTTCCGGGCGCTCGCCAAGCGCGGCGTGACCACGATCGTCGACCTACGTGCCGAGGAGAACCTGCACGTCGACGAGAAGCTCCTCGGTGACCTCGGCATCACGCGCTTCAACATCCCGCTGCGCGACGGCCAGGTGCCGACCGAGACCCAGGTCGACCAGTTCCTCTCGATCATCGAGAACAGCAAGGGCAAGGTCTACGTTCACTGCATGGCCGGCGTCGGGCGCACCGGTGCGATGGTCGCCGCCTACCTCGTCGCCACGGGTCAGGAGTCTCCGGCGGGCGCCCTCCGGCGCAACCTGTCGGTCGGCCCCCCCTCGCTCGAGCAGCTCGCGTTCGTCGCCGACCTGAGCGCCACCGAAGCCGATCGTCCGAACCCGATCGTCACCGGCCTGAGCCGCGTCCTCGACGCCCCCCGCCGGATCTGGTCGAACATCAACTAGTCGAGCCCGAACGTCTCCACGCTTCTGACCCGCGCCTGGACCTCGTCCAGCGTCGTGTCGCTGAGACATCCCGTCAGCCGCCGTTGCGTGTGCTCGCCCAGCGCGGGCTGCGTGACGATCAAGGCCTTGCCGCTCCCTAGCGCCGCGATCTTCGGCGTGGTGATGTAGGCGGGGACGGTCCCGGCACAGGCCGACCACAGCCGCGAGGCGGTCTCCACCGAAGACGAGTTCGGCATCCGGGTCTTGATCTCGACGACGAGCGTGCTGCTCGTGCCCGGCAACGCACGGTCGGGCCGGTTCTGCGTGAGGTCGCCGAGCACGTCGATCGACAAGAACAGCGCCGCGGCGACCGCGATCGTAACGAGCGCGTGCTTGACGCGCGCCTTCGTGCGAGAGGGATGCGGGGCGAGAGCCGGGACGCCGCCGCCCACGAACCCGCCCTGCGGCAGCGACAGCGGGACGAGGCGCCACGCGAGGCCGCGCTCCATCGCAGGCCGCGCGGTCGCGTGGGCGAAGCGCTCGACCAGCCAGGCGATGCCCGAGACCACGAAGCCCGCTCCCATCAGCACGGGGACGAAGACGCCCATGCCGTCGGTCCGCGTGAGCCACTTGAAGCCGGCCTTCGGCTCCGGCGCGGTCTCCTGGATCGCGGCGAGCGCGGGGGGCTCGGCCGTCGCAGTCATCCGTGACTCCATCTTCTTCAGGCGCTCGAGGATCGCGGCCCCCACGAGGCCGATCTCGGCGGCGACGAAGAAGATCCCGGCGATCAGCGTCCGGTTCCACTCCCACCGGTAGAGGTAGACGAACATGTACGTCCCCGAAGCCGCGAGCACGACCGTCATCACCGCATACGCAAGCCGCTTCGCGCTCATGAGCGCTCCCCCTCGACGAGCTTGACCTCACCGGTCGTCCCGTCGACGGAGACCCGGACCCCGGCGGGGAAGCGGGCGACGGCATCGGGCACGCCGACCACTGCCGGCACGCCGTACTCGCGGGCCATGATCGCGAGGTGCGAGAGCACGCTCCCGGTCTCGGCGACGAGGGCGCCGAGCCTCGGCAGCAGCGTCGCGAGGTCCGGGTCGAGCGTCGAGACGACGAGCACGTCGCCGCGGCGCGGGACGCCCGGGCCGCTGTGGACGGTGCCTTCGGCGCGGCCCGCGCTTGCTCCCGTGCCGTCGCCGGCCGGCTGCTTGCGGCGAGGCCGGTAGACGACGACCGTTCCGTCGGCGGTGAGGCGGAACGCCGTGGGGAGAGACGGTCCGGTGACGGTCGCGCGGTCGCCGATCCCGGACGGGATCGCTCCGAGTGTGACGACGGTCTCGAGCTCGGACAGCGTCAGCCGCGCAACGTGTGCTTCGTCGTCGAGTCGCCCGTTCGACCGCAGGCGGGCCGCGAGCTCGCGGACCGCACGGGCCGTCAGCTCCTGGACCCACCGCGCGCGCAGCCGCAGCGCCTCACGCTGGGGCAGCGCCGGGTCACCGTCGTGGCTGCGCAGGAGCGACGCGGGCGTCTCCGGCAGGACGGGCGGGCGGCCGATCGACGGCGGCACGAGCGCGAGCACCTCGGGTCGCATCGCGACGATCGCCTCGTCCTCGCAACCCTCCGTCCGGGCGGCGGCGAGGTGCCTCAGCCCGAGCGACCCCGCGGTCACGGTGTACTCCTCGTCCGCGAGTAGGCCGAACATCACCTCGTGCGCGTGCAGCGACACGAGCGCCTGCCGCGACCGGTGGAGCAGCTCGACGAGCTCCTTGTTCGAGAGGTCGCGGAGGTCGGGGACGGCGGCGAGGTCCTCGTCCACGCGGTCCACGATCGACGCGGCGATCGACGGTAGCGCGGCGCGCAGGCGGCCCGTTCGCCACGCGGCACCGAGTCGCAGTGCCGGGGGCCGCGGGTCGATCCGCTCGAAGAACGTCTTGCGGTCGGGGAACGCGCCCAGCAGGCGGAGGTCCGCGGCGACGCGGCCCCCGACGGTCGTCACGACGGGTGACTTCGCCAGCGCGCGGCGCGAGGCGGCCCCGGTCAAGAGAAGGACCTCGCCGATCGCAAGGCGCAGGGGCTCGACCCAGAGGTCGACCTCGAGCGTCTCCAGAGGCTGCGGGAACGTCTCGGCGACGGGGCCGGGGCCGAAGACGGGACCGACCGCGGTGCGCGGGTCTGCGACGGCCGTGACCGGACGCGCCTGCAGCACGATTAGCTCGTCGCCCTTCAACGCCCACTCGACGTCCTGCGCGCCGCCGAAATGCTGCGCGGCACGCTCGGCGAGCTTCGTGAGGCGCCGCAGCGCCGCCGGCGGGACACCCCGCGCGGGCTCGGACTTCTCGATCACCCGGGCACGGTGGGTCAGCACGTAGCGGTGGCCCTCGACGGTCCCGCTCACGAGCGCGTCGGGGCGGCCGGGCACGGCGGCGACCACGAGGTGGTCGGTGCGCCCGGTGACGGGGTCGATGCCGAAGAGCACGCCGCCCCAGTCGGGGTCGAGCTGGGGCTGCACGAGGACCGCCATCGGCGACAGCGTCTCGGTCTCGTCGACGAGGTCGATGATCCGCGCGGACTCGACGACCGTCTGCATGGCCTTGCGGAAGTCCGCCCACGTGTTCACGTCGAGGACCGACGTGAACATCCCGGCCATGGCCGAGTCGTGGCCGTCCTCCGCGCTCGAAGACGAACGGACGACGAGCGGCCGCGTTCCCTGGTGGGACAACGCGGCCCACCTCTTCTTGAGCAGCTTCTCGAGGTCGCGCCCGACTTGCCGCGCGCGCTGGGTGGAGAAGACCTTCGTCCCTTCGACCGTGACCACGAAGCCGTCGAGGACGGTGAATCCGCCCTGCTTCGCGCGGGCGAGGTTCGCGGCCTTCGCGCCGGCGACCTCGGGGTCGAGCGTGCGCTTGTCGCCGAGGCCGAGGACGAGCGGAGGCAGACCGGAGTCGGGGGGGACGACCGTCTCGCGCAGGAGCTCCGGGGGCGCAGTGGCGGAAGCGTGTTGCTCGATCTTGCCCATAGCCGATTCTCCTGTTGCTCTGTCTAACGTCACGCTATGTCCGGGGATTCCACCGAAGCAAGGTCGATGTCCGCATTTGGCGATAAATGAGCAAGGTGGACTAGTAACGGACGATTGATCGCATTCACCGCACCGGCTCCAGAGAGTCGTTGACCGCGGCGAGGTGGATGAAGAACGTCGTGCCGCCGCCGGGCCGAGCGTCGACGTCGATCTGCGCTCCCATCAGCGCGCAGATCCCGCGCGCGAGGTAGAGCCCGACGCCGAGGCCCCCGACGCTGCGCGTCATCGGCTCCTCCGCCTGCACGAACGGGTCGAAGATCCGGTGCAGTATCTCCGGCGCGATCCCCGGCCCGTGGTCGGAGACCTCGATCCGGACGCCGTCTCCCTCTCGCTCGGCAACGAGGTCGACGTCCGCGTCGTCGCCCGCGTGCTTCCACGCGTTGTCGAGGAGGATCCGCAGGACCTGCACGAGCCGGTTCGGGTCGACCGCGACCAGCGGCAGCCCCTCATCGATGCGCGTCGTGATCCCAAGGCTCTGGGGAGCGTCGTTCGCGGCGCGGGACAGGATGCTCTTGAGCGACGTCGGGACCGGCGTCAGCGTCAGCGTCCCGTTGCGGATGCGCGACATGTCGAAGAGGTCGGCGATGAGCCTCTCGAGCCGGTGACCGGCGGAGACCGTCCTGCGGCTCAGGTCCTCGACCACCGCCGGCTCGAGGCTCGACGCCTTGGCGGCCATCGTCTCGGCGCAACCGAGCACGACCGCGAGGGGCGTCCGCAGCTCGTGCGCGACGACCGAGACGAAGTCCTGGTCGAGGATGTTCGAGATGCTCCGCGGCTCGGCGGGGGCCGCGGCCTGTGCGTTGCGGATCGCGATAGCGACCGAGGGCGCGAGCAGGAGGGCCGCGTCGATCCGGTCGCGAGAGAAGGCGCCGGCCTCCGAGGAGCCCATCTCGAGGACGCCGAGGAACCCCTCGCCGTCCGCCAGCGCGATGCCGAGGTAGGAGCGGACGGGGGCCCCGGCGGCCAGCGCGCGGATCGACGGATCGGCCGCCTGCTCCGCCGTCACGTCGGCGACGTGGACCGGCTCGATCGAGGAGAGCACCGCGCCGGCGAGCCCCGTACCGGCGGGGTAGCGCACCTCCAGAGCATCCTCGCCCTGCGGCGTCACGGCCGCGGTCAGCAGCGCGCCGTCCTCCAGCAGCCGGATCAGCGCGCCGTCGAACGGGACGACGCGGCGGAATGCCTCGATGCTCCGCGCGAAGACCTCCTGGAGGTCGAGCGTCGCGACGACGTGACGGCTCAGCTCCAGGAGCAAGCGCGGATGCTCTGCCCGCAATGCGGGGCTTCGGGGCATCTCCATCCCCGAAGGGTGACGGCGCGGCCCTCCTACCGTCTATCCGTATTTGGTCGTACGGCCTGACCCCGAGTTGACCCTTTGGTTTTCCGGTGGGCCTACAGCTTGAAGTCGCCCGGCGTCGCGGCGGAGGAGGTGGGGGGCGTGGGGGCCGGAGCCGGGGCCGGGGCCTCTGCCGTCCCCGCTTCGGTCGTCCCTTCGTCCTCGGCGGCCATCAGCGCCTCGAGGTCGGTGATCTCCTGGACGAGCCGGTCGGCGTCCGCGCCTCCGGCCGCCCCGCCGGTCCTCTCCTTGTGGACGAGGTAGCCGAGCTGCTTGGCGGCTTCGTCCGCTTTCTTCCGGAGCTGCATCTGGCCGACCTTGTCCTGCGCCTGCGCCGTCGCCTTCTTCGCCTCGGCGGCGACGTTCTGTGCCTGTGCCTTGACCTTGTCCAGCAAACCCATGGCTTCGCCTTTCTCTCTAGCGGGATCGCAAGCGATCCCGCCATATGCGGATTTCTCGTCCCCTGATGTCGTCGCCTTCGGCGACGGGCGGGTGAATTCGTTAGTCGGTGCCGCCGCCCAGGATGCCCCGGATCGAGCCGGACGTGCCTTCGGTCGACGCTTGTCCCGCGGCCCCCATGAGCGTCCGGGCCAGCGCGACCATCGAGACCGACTGGAGGATCACCGTCCCGTTGCCCTCGAGGGTCGCGAGCGAGAAGCTCTCGCCGCCGAAGAAGGCAGTCTTCATCCCCTGCGCGTTGAACTTCCCGATGTGCTCGACGCCGTAGGTGATGCCGTCGTCGAACGCGACGACGCACCCGGTGTCGACCTGCAGCTTGCCGCCGTAGTCGGCCGGGTTCAGGTCGATGAAGTTGCCCGCGCCGGCGATGAACAGCGACCCCGTGCCGGTGAACTTCTCGAGCACGAAGCCCTCGCCACCCCGGCGGCCGGTCGTGAAGCCGGCGAACTGGATGTCGAACTTGACGGTGCTCTCGGCCGCGACGAACGCGTCCTTCTCCGCCGTCCACGTCTTCGTGCCGTCGAGTGCGATCTCCCTCATCTCGCCCGGCAGTGTGCCGGCGAACGAGACGAGGCCGGACCCGCCCGCGGGTGTGAAGTACTGGAACGCGAGCGACTCTCCGGCGAGCTGGCGCTTGCCGACCTCGACCGCGGTCGACAGGGCTTTGCCGAGCAGGCCCTTGCCTTTGTTCTGCTCCTCCTGGTCGGGCGTCGTGAAGCGCGTCTCGAGCCCGACGTTGGACGTCTTCCACAGGAACTTCCCGGCCTCGCAGTACATCGTCTGGCCGGGGTCGAGCTGGCACACCGCCATCTGGTTGACGGTGCCCTTGATCTCGTGCTTGATCGCCATGGGCCACCTCTCTCTCGTGGCTTCCCACGCTAGAGAGCGCGCGAAGATGCGGTCAAGATGGTTGGCGACGGGGGACCCGGGGGCGCGGCGAGATTCGTCGCGGTCGGGTTCGCCGCCGGGGTCGGGAGCGGCCTCCTCGGAGTCGGCGGCGGAACCGTGATGGTCCCCCTCCTGGTCGCCGTCGCCGCGTTCTCGCAACACCGCGCCCACGCCACGTCGCTCGCGGCAATCGTCCCGATCGCGTCGGTTGCGGTCGTCGTCTTTGCCGCGGAGGGAGTCGTCGAGTACGACACCGCGGCCCTCCTAGCTCTCGGGTCGGTCGCCGGTGCGCCGCTCGGTGCCCGGATGATGGCGGCGGTCGGGGAGCGTTCGCTCGAGGCGGCGTTCGGCGTGTTCCTCGTCGCCGTCGGGATCGCGATGGTTGCCGGATGATCGCCGTCGTCCTGGTGACCGGCGTCCTCGTCGGGGTCTTCTCGGCGTTGTTCGGAGTCGGGGGCAGCGTGCTGATGGTCCCGTTCATGACGCTCGCGCTGGGGCTCGGCCAGCATGCTTCCGAGGGAACGGCGCTGCTCGTCGTCGTCCCCACCGCGATCGCCGGCGCGTTCGCGCACTCGAAGCGGGGATACGTCGACTTCCGTGCGGCCGCGCTGCTCGCCGCGGGAGGCGTGACGGGTGCCTACGCGGGAGCGCGCCTCGCGCTCGCGGTGCCGGGCGAGACGCTCAAGCTTGGGTTCGGGATCTTCCTCGTCGTGGTGGGGGCGAGGCTCGTGGTCCACGGCACGAGGCGCGGCCCCCGGGACGGAGAGACCGAGCGGACTGCGTAAGCTTGGCCGCCTCGTGACTTCCCCACGGCGGCTGCGCGTCGCCCTCCTCACTTACCGCGGCCACCCGCACGTCGGGGGCCAGGGCGTGTACGTCCACTACCTCAGCCGCGCGCTCGCGGAGCTCGGGCACTCCGTCGAGGTCTTCTCGGGCCAGCCGTACCCCGAGCTCGCGCCGGGCGTCGCGTTGACGAAGGTCCCGAGCCTCGACCTCTACCGGCCCGACGACCCGTTCCGGCGCCCGCGCCGAGACGAGCTGCGTGATCCCGTGGACGTCCTCGAGTACGCGCAGATGTGCTGCGGCGCGTTCCCGGAGCCGTTGACGTTCAGCCTGCGCGTCGCCCGCGTGCTGGGGGAGCGGCGCGGTGAGTTCGACGTCGTCCACGACAACCAGTGCCTGGGCTACGGGCTGCTGCGCGTCGCACGCCACACTCCGGTGGTCGCGACCGTCCACCATCCGATCACGGTCGACCGGGACCTCGCGCTGGCCGCGGCCCCCGACGCGCGCGAACGGGCTCGAATGCGCCGCTGGTACGCGTTCACGCGGATGCAGGGCCGCGTGGCGCGGCGGCTGCCGCGGCTGCTGACGGTCTCGGCTGCGTCGCGCTCCGACGTCTCCGCGGCCTTCGGCGTCCCCGAGCACGCGATCGGCATCGTCCACAACGGCGTCGACCCCGAGCTGTTCCGTCCACTGGACGACGTACGAAGGGTGCCCGGGCGCGTCATCGCGATGGTCAGCGCGGACCTCCCGATGAAGGGCGTCGTCCACCTCGTGGAGGCGCTGGCGAAGGTGCGCACCGAGCGTCACGCGGACCTCGTCCTCACGGGCAAGGGAGCGGACTCGCCCGGGATCAGGGCCGCGGCGAGACGCTACGGCGTCGAGGGATCTATCCGCTTCGCCGGACGCGTCGAGAAGCTCGAGCTCGTCGGCCTCTACGCGCAGGCGCAGGTCGCGGTCGTGCCCTCGTTGTACGAAGGGTTCTCGTTCCCCGCCGTCGAGGCGATGTTGTGTGGGGTCCCGCTCGTCGCGACGACCGGCGGCGCGCTGCCGGAGGTAGCCGGGGTGAGCGGTGACACGGCGCTGCTCGTGCCGCCTGGCGACGCCGGCGCGCTCGCCTCCGCGATCGGGACGCTGCTCGACGACGGCGCGGCGCGGGAGCGCCTTGCCCGTGCCGCGCGGGCGCGTGTCCTCGAGCGGTTCACGTGGCGCTCTGCGGCCGAGGCGACGGCCGAGGAATACCGGAGGGTGCTCGGCCGGTGCTGACGTTCGACTACGACCGGCTCGGGGTCACGCCCGGGCTCAGGGTGCTCGACGCGGGTTGCGGGATGGGACGGCACGCGTTCGAGGCGCTGCGCCGTGGCGCCCACGTCGTCGCGGCCGACCTCGACGAGCGCGCGCTGCGCGACGTCGCCGCGATGGCGGCCGCGATGCACGAGGAGGGACAGGCCGCGCCGGGCGCGACGTTCGAGGCCGTGCGCGCCGATGTGCTGAGGCTCCCGTTCGCCGACGGCAGCTTCGACAGGGTCATCGCGTCGGAGACGCTCGAGCACATCCCCGCCGACTCCGTCGCGATGGCGGAGCTCAACCGCGTGCTCGCGCCCGGGGGCCGCGCGGTCGTGACGGTCCCGCGCTGGTGGCCGGAGCGCGTGTGCTGGGCTCTGTCACGCGAGTACCACTCGAACGAGGGCGGTCACGTGCGGATCTACCGCACGCCGGAGCTGACGGAACGGCTCGCAGGCTCGGGCTTCGAGGTCGAGGGCGTCGATCACGCTCACGCGCTGCATGCGCCGTACTGGTGGATCAAGTGCGCGGTCGGCCCGAACCGGGAGTCGTTGCTCCCGAAGCTGTACCACCGCTTCCTCGTGTGGGACATGACCGCGCGGCCCCCGGTGACGCGCCTGCTCGAGCGCGCGCTCAACCCCGTCCTCGGCAAGAGCGTCGTCGTGTATGCCAGCAAGCCCGCCGACGCGGAGCTGAACCGCGTTGCTTGACCGCTCGCTGCTGGGCGCGACCGCGGACGCGATCGAGCGCGTGCAGCTGCGCGACGGCTCGATCCCGTGGCACCGCGACGGGCACCTCGACCCGTGGAACATGGTGGAGGCCGCGATGGGGCTCGACGCGGCGCGGCGGCACGACGCGGCGGCGGCCGCGTACCGGTGGCTCGCCGCGGCGCAGCGGCCGGACGGCTCGTGGGCGGCCGCGTACCGCGACGGGATCGTCGAGGACGCGACGCTCGACGCGAACTTCTGCGCCTACGCCGCGGCCGGCGTGTGGCACCATTACACCGCGACGCGCGACGTCGACTTCCTCGCGGCGCTCCTTCCGGTGGTGGATCGCGCGATGGGTTTCGTCCTGCGGCTCCAGATGGCCGGCGGCGCGATCGCCTGGGCCCGCGACGCGGCGTACCGCCCGTGGCCGGGCGCTCTGCTCACCTCTTCTTCGTGCATCCACCTGAGCCTCGGCTGCGCGCTCGCCGCCGCGGCCGAGCTGGGGCTCGAGCGGCTCGAGTGGGAGCTTGCACGTTCGGCGCTCGCGGACGCGGTCGCCGCCGGTCCCGCGGGGTTCGAGGAGAAGGGCCGCTTCTCGATGGACTGGTACTACCCGGTGCTCGGGGGCGTGCTTGCCGGCGCGCCGGCCCGGGCGCATCTCGCGGCGCGGTGGGACGAGTTCGTCGTCGACGGCCGCGGCGTGCGCTGCGTCTCGGACCGTCCCTGGGTCACGACGGGAGAGACGTGCGAGCTCGTCCTCGCACTCGAGGCCGCGGGGGAATGGGATCGCGCGGCCGCGCTGTTCGCGTGGGTCCAGCACCTGCGATGTCCCTCCGGCGACTACTGGACAGGTGCAACGTGGCCGGAGGACGTGGTGTGGCCGCGGGAGACGACTACCTGGGGAGCGGGGGCCGTGCTGCTCGCGGCGGACGCGCTCGACGGGACGAGCGCGACGTCCGCGTTCTTTCACCCTACGCGCTTCAGCACGCGCAGCGAGCCAGTGCGCGAGACCTCCGCGAACGAGGCGGACTCGATCGCGCGCCTGTAGATCTCGAACGGCGGGCGTCCTCCTTCGGCGGGGTCCTCGAACACGTCGTGGATCGCGAGGAGGCCGTCCGGCACGACGTGCGGCGACCAGGAGGCGTAGTCCGCGTCGGCCGCGGCCGGGCTGTGACCGCCGTCGACGAACAGGAACGCGAGCGGCGTCGCCCACCCGCGCGCGACGACCGGCGACGGGGCCACGATCGAGACGACGACGTCGGTGAGGCCCGCGCGCTCGAGCGTGCGGCGGAGCTCCGGGAACGTGTCGACGCGCCCGGCCGCGTCCGTCAGCGCGGGGTCGTGGTACTCCTCGCCCGGCTGGTGCTCCTCGGAGCCGCGGTGGTGGTCGACGGTGTAGAGGATCGTCCCGTTCTCGGCCGCGGCCGCGCCCAGATAGATCGCGGACTTCCCGCAGTAGCTGCCGATCTCGAGGAACGGCCCCGGCGGCGCGGCCAGCGCGGCCTCGTACAGCGCCAGGCCTTCGCCGGGCGGCATGAACCCGCGCGCGGCCTCGGCGGCGGCGCGCACCCGTTCGTCCACCGTCAGGCGCCCGCGAGCGCCCCGACCGCGGCGATCACGCGCCGCGCCCTCTCCGCGGGATCGTCGACGAACGACATCGGGAGCAGCACCGGCGTCGTGACTCCCGCCGCGCGCAGGTCGCCGAGCCGGGCGCGGCAACGCTCCACACCGGTGACGAACAGCTCGTCGATCATGCGGTCGGTGACGAGCTCGGTCGCGCGGCGCCGGTCGCCCGCGCCCCAGGCCTCGCGGATCGCCGCCACCTCGGCCCCGAAGCCCTGTCCCGCGAGCGAGTGCGCGTAGACGTCGACCGGCGCGTACGACAGGAGCAGGCGGCGCGCTGCGACCGCGACGACCTCCGGCTCGTCGTCGACGAGGACCGGGACGCGCATCACGCAGTCGAACTCGTCCCGCACCGGGCTCGCCCACTCGAGGCCCTGGCGCACGCCGTCGACGGTCTTCAGGAAGAAGATGACGCCGTCGGCGACCTCTCCCGCGAGCGCGCACGCGGTCGGCCCGAGGGCGGCGAGGTGCACCGGCACCGGCGACCCCGGGTCGTGCTGGATACGGAAGCCGTCGACGCGCGTGGTGAGGCCGTTGAATTCGACCTTGTCACCCGCGAGGGATGCGCGGATCACCTCGACGTACTCGCGCAGCCGCGTCAGCGGGCGCCGGAACGAGCCGCCCATCCACCGTTCGACGATCACGTTCGACGACGTGCCGAGCCCGAGCACGAAGCGGCCGCCGCTGAGGTCCTGCAGCGCCGCCGCGCTCATAGCGAGGAGCGCCGGGGGCCGCGTGAAGACCGGGAGGATCGCGGTGCCGAGCCGGGCCGACCGTGTCGTGGTCGCCAGGGCGGCCAGCGGGGTGAGGCCGTCGGCCCCGGCGACCTCGGCCGTCCAGAGGTCGGTGTAGCCGAGCTCCTCAGCGCGGGTGCACGCGTCGACGACCGAACGGAGCCCTGCGCCCTCCATCCCGATCGTCAGCCCGAGCCTTCGCATCCCGGGATGTTAGGCGCGAGCGTCAGAGAGAGGTGCGAGGGGCGAATCGTCTGCTCGTGCTCAGCCACACCCCGGCGGCGACCGTGACCCCGCCTGCGAAGTCCATCGCCGTCAGCGACTCGCCGAGGAGGACTGCGAGCGCGAGGCCGATGATCGGCACGAGGTTGACGTACGGCGCGGCGACCGAGGCGTCGACGTGCTCGAGCGCGTAGTTCCACAGCGCGTACGCCGCGGCCGACGCGCCCACGCCGAGGTACAGCAGCCCCCACACGTCCTGCGCTCCGACGGACGGCAGCGGCTGGCCCCAGCTCTCGACGAGCGCCCACGGGATCAGGAACAACAGCGACGCACCCGTGCCGGCAGTCGTGCCGACGATCGCGGGGACGCGCACCGACATCCTCTTGCCCTGGACGGTGTAGACGCCCCAGGCGACGACGCCGCCGAAGACCAGAAGGTTGCCGAGCGCCTCGATCGCGCCCTCGCCGGCGGGAGGCCTGCTGACGAGCAGCACGCCGAGGACCGAGAGCGCGACGCCGGCCAGGCGGGGGCGGGGAAGCGACTCACCGAGGAAGACGCGCGAGAGCGCGACCGTGACGGCGGGGATCCCGCCGATGATCAGCGCGGCGCTGCCGGGGGAGGTGTAGCGGAGGCCGAGCGTCTCGAGCCCGTTGTGCAGGACGATCCCGGTGACGCCGAAGAGCACGAACTCGCGCCGGAGCAGGTGGCTCATCCGGAAGCCCGCGCGGTACGCGAACGGCGCGAGGCAGAGGAAGGCGACGGCGAAGCGGACGCTCAGCAGGGTCGCGGGGCCGAGGCCCTCGAGCAGCGACTTCGTGACGACGAGCGTGCCCCCCCAGATCAACATCGCTAGGAGGAGCGCGGCCGGGCCCGGGTTCGCGCGGACCGCGGCGCGCCGGGCTCCGTACGCCTCTGCAGCCAGCGACATCAGGCGCGGCCCCCGGGGACGCCGGCGAGGCCGCGGGCCGGCTCACATGCGAGCCTGTTGCCGACCGCGATCAGGCCGAGGCCGACCCGCCGGCGCAGGCGCGGCGAGCGGCTACCTCCGGCGATCCGGCCAAGGCGGTTCGCGTCGGCCTCCTCGATGAGCGAGCGGACGTGGTCCTGGGCGACCTGCCCGAGGATTACGGGGTGCACTGGCGCCCTCCTTCCGTAATGGACTATACTCGCTATGACTATTACAACCTATCCTCTCGAAGGTAAGAAGTCAAATGGATTTCGACCATTACACAGACCCCGGCGTAGGCGTTGCAGTGAACCTCGTGAACTCCCTCGGATCGGCCAGCGGAGCCGAGAACCTGAAGACGCCGGCGGACGTCTGCGAGCTCCTCGACGCACAGGGGCTCGCGGGTTACGGAACGGTCGCGGAGTCCGACCTCGAGCCGCTCCGGGCCCTGCGCGCGCCGTTGCGCGCGATCTTCGAGACCTCCGACGAGAGGGACGCGGCGCGCCGGATCAACGAGCTCCTGGCGCGCTCGGGCGCGGCGCCGCAGATGACCGATCACGACGGCCACTGGCACCTGCACTTCGCGTCCGACGACGCGCCGCTCGCCGAACGCGTCGCGGCGCTCGCCGCGATGGGGCTCGCGACCGTGGTCGTGCGCTGGGGCTGGGACCGCCTCGGCGTCTGCAACGCGGACGACTGCGCCGACGTCTTCGTGGATACTTCGCGCAACCGGTCGCGCCGCTACTGCGACCCGTCTTGTTCGACACGGATGAACGTCGCGGCCTTCAGGGCACGACACAAGGAGCGGGCCACACAGTGATTGCCGAGGTCCTCGGACGCACGGAGCTGTTCGGCGCGCTCGGACGCGAGGACCTGGAGGCCGTTGCCGCGCAGGGCATGGTCCGGTCGTACCCGAAGGGACAGATCCTCTTCTACCAGCAGGATCCCGGCGATACGCTGTACGTGATCCTCGAGGGCCGCGTGAAGGCGTTCGTGACCTCGGAGGACGGAGCCGAGCTGCACCTGGGCGTGTTCGAGTCGCCGGCGATCCTCGGCGAGGTCGCGCTCGTCGACGGGGGGCCGCGCTCGGCCTCGGCCGAGGTAGTCGAGGCGGCCCGCCTGCTCGTGTTCACGCGCGCGACGTTCTTCGCGTTGCTCGGCGAGCACCCGCGGCTCGTCGACGCGTACCTCAGGATGCTCGGCAAGCTCATCCGGCGGCTCCAGGACCGCACCGAGGACCTCGTGTTCCTGGACCTGCACGGCCGCGTCGCGAAGCTGCTGCTGTCGTTCGCCGAGGACGCGGACGAGGGCCCGGAGGGCACGCTGCTCGACCTCAAGGTGACGCAGGGCGAGATCGCCGCGATGGTCGCCGGCTCGCGGCCCACGGTGAACCAGATCCTGAAGACGTTCGAGGGCCGCGGCTATCTGCGCGTCGCGGGACGCCAGATCGTGTTGAAGGACTCGGGCGCGCTGCGGCGCCTCGCCGGCGTCTGAGGATCAGCCCCCGGACGGGTCCAGCGTCACGACGCCGAAGAACGCCCCCTGCGGGTCCGTCCCGACGGCGAAGCGGCCGCCGGGGAAGTCCGTCAGCGGGATCACGATCGCTCCGCCGAGCTCCTCGATCTGCGCCGCGCTCTTGTCGCAGTCCTCGACCGCGATCGAGATCGACCAGCTCGGCGGCATGTCGCCCTGGGCCCGCGCCATGCCCGCGGCCGGGCGGTCGCCGGCGCTGAACGTCGTGTACTCCAGCCCGCCCATGTCCTGCGTGTCCGCGGTCCACCCGAGCAGCGAGGTGTAGAAGTCGCGGGCCGCGTCGACGTCGTCGGTCGCGAGCTCGTTCCAGCACAGCGTCCCCGGCTCGTTCACGAGGCCCGCGCCGGGGTGCTCCCTTGCCTGCCACAACGCGAGGGCCGCGCGCTGCGGGTCCTGGATCACGGCCATGCGCCCCGCGGCCATGACGTCGAACGGCGGCGCCATCACGGTCGCGCCGAGCTCGCCGGCCCGCGCCGCCGCGGCGTCGACGTCGTCGACCGACACGTACGAAAGCCAGAACGGAGGATGCCCCTGGGCGCTCATCGCCTCCTGCAGCTGCTGGATCGCGGCGACGAACTGTCCGTCCTTGCGGCACATCGTGTAGGTGCCTCCGCCCGGAACCGGGGTGTCGTCGGCCTCCCACCCGAAGAGGTCCGCGTAGAACGACTTCGCAGCCTCGGTGTCGGTGGTCGAGAGCTCCACCCAGCAGAACGTGCCGTGCGGGTAAGCCGTCATCTGGTGGGGCATCGGGACTCCTTCCTGTCACTGCTCCGCCTGAGGAGGTCGAGGCTACTCCCCAGGAGTCGCGGCCGCTGCGGCGAATGACGAGGCGTGGAATGGGCTCGGGCGTGCCGCGGCGCGCTCATCGGCGGGCTGGCATGTCTCGTGGTGCTGGGGGCCGCGGGCGGCGGTGCACTGCGCCCGCCGGCGGCGTCGGCTGCGAGGACGGCGCGCTCGGTCGCGCATCGGGCCGGGGGCCGCGCCGTACCGGCACCGGCCCTTCCCGACGTGGTGACTACCCAGATCGGCCATGCCGCCTCCGAGCCCACGCTCGGCGTCGCGTCGAACGGCGACGTGTTCTACGCCGCGGCGGACATCATCACGACCGGCAACCCGCTCCCTCCGATCGACGTCCTCCGGTCGGCCGACGGCGGCCGTAGCTGGGACGTCGTGTCGCCCCGCGCGGCGGGCGCGAACGTCCACTTCTCGACCGGCGACCCGTACGTCTACGTCGACCGCACCGACGAGGGCTCGCGCGTGTTCACGGTCGACCTGCAGGGCTTCATGTGTTCGTTGCTCTCGTTCAGCGACAACGGCGGCGAGTCGTGGACGACGAACCCGCTCGGGTGCGGCCGCCCGGTCAACGACCACCAGACGGTGTTCGCCGGGCCGCCGGTGGAGAGCGTGACGACGCTCTACCCGAAGATCGTCTACTACTGCTACCAGGACGTCGTGTCCTCCACGTGCTCGAAGTCGCTCGACGGAGGCGTGACGTTCGTTCCCACCGGGGGGCTGTCGTTCTCCGGCATGGACGAGGACGGCACGATCTGCGGAGGGCTGCACGGGCACGGCTTCGGGGGGCCCGACGGCACGGTGTACATCCCGAAGGGCCACTGCGGCTTCCCGTGGCTGGCGATCAGCAAGGACGAGGGTGCGACGTGGACGCGCGTGCAGGTCGCCGAGCTCGGCTCCGCAGACCACGAGGCGAGCGTCGCGGCCGACGGGAACGGCAACGTCTACTACGCGTACATCGGATCGAACAAGCTCCCGTATCTCGTGGTGTCGCGCGACGGGGGCCTCACGTGGGGGAAGCCGCTGATGGTCGGACGTCCCGGCGTCGTCGAGACGAGCCTTCCCTCGATCGACGTCGGGGAGAGCGGCCTCGTGGCGTTCGGCTACATGGGGACCCAGGACCGGCCGGAGGAAGGGCGCTACGACGAGGTCGAGTGGGACGGATACGTGACGACGACGCGGACCGCGCTGTCGCGCCGGCCGGTCTTCTTCAGCTCGTCGGTGAACGAGCCTGGCGACCCGTTGCTGCGAGGCGAGTGCCCGCAGACGAAGTGCGGCCCCGTCTACGACTTCATCGACGTCGTCGTGGCGCCGGACGACACCGTGTGGGGAGCGTTCGTCGACGGTTGTCTCGCCGCCTGCGCGGCGGCGGGGATCGGGCCGAACGACGGCTCCGAGGGCCTCGCGACCCACATCACCGTCCCGCGGTGATCCGTTCCGCCACGGAGGCGGACGCCGCCGGGGTCCTCGCCATCTACGCGCCGGTCGTGCGCGAGTCCGTGGCGACGTTCGAGACCGAGCCACCGTCCGAGGAGGAGATGAGGGAGCGCATCGCCGCGCTCCTCCCGTCCCATCCGTGGATAGTCGACGAGAGCGACGGCGAGGTCGCCGGCTATGCCTACGCGGCCCCCTACCACCCACGGCCCGCGTACGCGTGGTCGTGCGAGGTGTCGGTGTACGTCGGAGCGGCGGGCAGGGGCCGCGGGGTGGGCCGGGCGTTGCTGGACGAGCTGCTCGAGCGCCTTGGTGCGGCGGGCTTCGTCAACGCGACGGCACGCATCGCGCTGCCGAACGACGCGAGCGTGAGGCTGTTCGAGTCGCGTGGCTTCGAGCGCGTCGGCTTGGTCCGCGGGATCGGCTTCAAGCTGGGACGGTGGGTGGACGTAGGGGAGTGGCAGAAGGAGCTGGGGCCGCGCCCCCCGCACCCGCAACCGATCTCCGAGCGATAACCGACGCATATCGACTCTCAGTCCTCAATGGTCGGGCGCGGCCCTACGATGCGACGCGTGGTCAAGCGCGTCGTCCTCACGATCCTCGGGCTCTTCGTCGCGGCCCTCGTGCTGATCGGCGTCGAGATCTTCCTCGCCGTCCGGCGCGAGTACCTGCCGACGAAGCCGGCGCTCGACGTCGGCGGCGTCTACGGTGACGCCGACGCGCCCCCCCTGAAGTTCGTCGTCATCGGCGATTCGACGGCCGCGGGCGTGGGGGCCGGAACCGCCGACCGCGCCTACCCGACGCTGCTCGCGCGCCGCATCGCGCAGGAGCGATACCGCGTGACGCTCGTGGACCTCGGCGTGGCGGGCGCGCGGCTAGACCAGGTCTACGAGCAGGTCATGCCCGCGGTGAAGCACAGGCCCGACCTCGTGTTCGTGGGCCTCGGCGCGAACGACGTCACCCACTGGACGACGTTGAGCGTCGTCGAGGACAACGTGCGCTACGTGCTCGACGAGATGGCGAAGATCGGCGCCGAGGTGGTGGTCGCCGGGCCCCCGGACATGCGCTCGCCGGTCTTCCTCGAGCCCCTGCGATCGATCGTCGGCTGGAGGGGCCGCGCGGTGCAGGCGGCGATCGAGGACGTGGCCCGTGCCGAGGGAGTGCCGGTGGTCCCGCTGGCGGACGAGACGCGCGACTTCTTCGCCGAGGACCCCGACCGGTACTACAGCGACGACGAGTTCCACCCGAGCGCCGCGGGGTACGCGCTGTGGGCGGACGCGATCTTCCCGTACCTCGAAAAGGTGCTGCCGGGGCGGTGATCCTCGCCGCCTACTAGGAGATCGCCTCGTTCGGCCGAGGTCGCGCACCTCACCTCGTCGTGCGGAGGTGTGTCAGACACGTCAGACATGACAGACGTGTCTGACGTGTCTGACGTCTCTCCGGAAGAACATATGAGGGCGCGGCCCTCCCGTGCCGGGCCTTAGATCGCCTTCGTGATCTTGAAGATCGTCCCTGAGAAGTCGGCGACGTACATGTCGCCCTCGGGATGGAACGTCAGGTCGAGCGGGGTGTCGAGCTCGACGAAGTCGGTCTGCGCGGTGACCTTCGTCCCGGTCTCGTTCAGCTCGACCCGCACGACCTTGTGGCCCGACGGGGGGCCGAAGAGGCTTCCCCACTCGGCGACGAAGAGGTCGCCGAGGTAGTCGTCGCCCCACGCGTCCGTCGTCTGGAACGCCAGCCCGTTTGCCGACGGGTGCAGCCCGAACGACGCCACGGGCCGGGGCACGACGCGTTTGCGGCACGGCCCGAACAGCTCGATCACGTCCGGGTTCGGGTTGGGGTACGGCTTGAGGTTCCCGCGCTCCGCGAGGTTGTACAGGCACGAGGGGAACGCGAAGTCGTCCACGCGGCGGTCGTTCACGTCGGTCAGGTACAGCAGGTCGTCGGAGTCCTCGAGATCCGGGTCCGCAGGGTTCTCCCCGGTCGATCCCTGCCGCGCGTCGTCGGTGCCGTTCATCGGCACGAAGAGCTTCGTCGCGTCGACGGGCGAGAACGCGAGGTCGTAGACGTTGCGCCACCCGTGCGCCACGAGGGCGCTGCGCGGGAGGTCGGTGACCGAGCGGTTCTTCGCCCGGGGGTTCACTCGCACGACCGAGCCCGACCACGGCTCGACCTCGGCCTCACCACCCTCGACGCCGTCGTCGGTCGAGTTGCCGTTCGTCACGTAGAGCATGCCGTCGGGGCCGAACGCGAGGCCGTTCGTGTTGTGGCGCCCGTTCGGCAGGTCCTTCAGCACCACGCGCCGCTTGTCGGCGGCGCCGTCGTCGTCCGTGTCGCGCAGGCGCCACACGCGGCCGTAGCTCCGGAGGCCGTAGGGCCCCTCGCGCGCGGCCTCCGCGTCGGCGACGTAGACGCTGCCGTCGTCTCCGGCCACGACGCCGAGCGGGCTCCTGAGGTCGGTCGCGAACGTCGTGACGAGCCCCGTCGTGTCGATCGCCAGCACGCTGCCGCCGGTGGAATCCGTCACGTAGAGCGTCTGCCCGTCGGGGCTGAAGGCGAGGCTCGTCGGGGTGCCCTGCGTCTCGGCGAAAGGCGTCAGGACGAACCCGGGCTGGAGGATCTTGCGATCGGCGGGAGCCGCCGTCGCAGTGGCCGCAAGGCACGTCGCAGCGAGAGCGAGGCTCGCGAGGACGCGCGGGCTACGGCGCATCAGCGGACTACCAGCGTCCCCTTCATCCCGGGGTGAACCGAGCAGAAGAACGGGTACTGCTTGCCGGCCTCGAGGTAGTCGGTGCCCTCGACGTCGGCGGTCTCACCCGCGGCGATCGTCGGGCTCCAGAAGAGCGGGCAGTTCTTCAGCGTGTAGGCGGAGCACCAGCGCGCCTTCTTGGCGTCCTTCTTCGCGAGGTAGACGCCGTCGGCGACGAAGTTGTGGGGCGCTACGTCCGCGTTGGCGAACGTGATCGCCTCACCCGGTGCCGCGACCACGACCGGCGTGGCGAAGCCGGCGACGAAGCCGCCCGGGGCGGCGGCGGCGACCGCGGCGTGTGCGGGGGCCGGGACCGTGAGCAGGAGCGCAGCAGCGGCGGCTATGACGGACGCGTGGCGCCGGAGGGACTTCATGCCTTCAAGGTTCACCGCGCGTAACGTCTTCTCCTCCATAATTCATGAATGAGCCGACGCCCGCGGGGTACCGGGTGGGAGGCGCTGACCGCCGCCGAGCGCCGCATCGCGGACCTCGTCGCCCAGGGCCTGACGAACCCCCAGATCGCGCAGCGCCTGTTCGTCTCGCGCTACACCGTCCAGACCCACCTGCGGAACGCGTTCCGGAAGCTCGGGGTCCGCACCCGCGCCCAGCTGGCGGTCGAGGTCGTCCTCCGGCGGGAGACAGCGGCCCCGGCCCCCACGCCCGGCGGCGGCCGGATCCTCCACCGCGGCCCCGGCTTCGCCCTCGGCGTCTTCCACTGCGCCCCCGGCGACCCGCGGTGGGAGCGCGAGAACTTCATCGGGAACAAGCACCACGTCGTCTTTCCTTCGACGGCCGTGCTGATCCGCCGGCCGGGGGCCGAGGTCGTGGCCGACGCGAACGTCGCGGTGCTCTACGACGGGGGCCAGACGTATCGCCGGGAGCTGATCGACCGCCGCGGCGACCACTGCGCGTACGCGGCGGTCGAGGAGGCGCTGGTCGCCGAGATGGCGGGCGTCCCGCGCGGGACGCGGCCCTCGTTTCCCGCTCCGGCGGTGGGCGTCGAAGCGCGCGTCTACGCGCTCCAGTGGATGTCGATCGCGACGTTGCTCGGGGTCTACGCGGGCGACCGGCTCGCGCCCGACGAGCGGGTGCTGGCGTTGTTGGGGACGGTCGTGAGGACGGCGTTCGGGTCCGGCGGCGAGCCGCCGCGCGGGCCCGCCCCGCTCGTCGCGAAGGCGAAGCGGGTGCTGGCGGAGCGCATGACCGAGCCGCTGTCGGTGGCGGAGATCGCGCGGGGGGTGCCGGCGTCGCCGTACCACCTCATCCGGCTCTTCCGGCGCGAGACCGGCATGACGCTCCACCGGTACCGCACGCACCTGCGCCTGCGCGCGTCGCTCGACCGCCTCGCCCGCAAGGACGAGCCCGTCGGGAGGATCGCCACCTCCCTCGGCTTCTCGAGCCACAGCCACTTCACCGACTGCTTCACGAGGACGTTCGGGGCGACGCCGACCGACGTCCGGACGGGGCGCCTCGCGCCGAGCGACCTGTGTGGTGTGCTGACTACTTGATGCCGGCGGTGATCTCCACGTCGTACTCGTACTCCGTGAACAGCGCGTGGTTCGTCGGCTGCGCCGCCCCGATCATCTGCGCGAACTCGGTGCCCGGCTCGGCCATGAAGTAGCCGTCGACCTCGGTCACGTTCGAGGGCTCGATGAAGTTGTCCACGACCTCCATCTTCACGAGGCCCTCGTCGCGCAGCTGCCACAGCGTGTACGCGGACGGCTGCGTGTAGTACGTCGTGGGGTCCGCCTCGGGCTCGATCCCTGCAGCGGAGTAGGACGAGCCGCCGTCCCACTGGACCTCCGACTCGGTGACCGCGCCGAGCGGAGTCGGGGGCTGCGTCTCGAGCGTGATCGTCGCGAGGTCGGCCCGTACGCCGTGGCGCGCGAGCGCGACCGCCAGCTTGCGGTTGTCCGTCAGCCGCCATGCCTCGTAGAGGTGGTCACCGCGGCTCCCGTCGGGGGCCTCGATCAGGACCCAGAAGACCGACATGTGCGCGGGGCCGAGGCTCTTGCCGTTCACGAGCACCTGGTCGCAGAACAGCGTGTTGACGACGAGCCCGATGTGGCCGGGGTAGATGCCCTCGCGCGGGGTGAACCTCTCGGGGACGAACGGACGCACGAGGGGGTCCGGCGCGTCGACGAGCGAGTTCAGCGACGAGCATCCGCGGGCGCCGTGCGCCGGTGCCTTCGGAGGCCGTTTCGCGGCCGCGGGCGGGACGAGCGCCAGCGTCGCGATCGCCAGCGCGGCGAGCGCGACTCCGAGCTTTCCGTGACGGAACCTCATGTCGTTCTCCTTTCGTGTCATCCGGTGCTGTAGATCTCGTGGAGCGCGGCGCGGACCGCGGCCTCGCGGGCGAAGAACTGGTCGGTGCGGGAGCGGTCCGGGAGGTCGGCTCGCCCAGCGAGCACGCCGGCGGCCAGGTCGGCCGCCGCGTCGTCGACCGCGCCGTAGCCGATCGTGAGGAACTCGGGGTACTCCTCCGGCACGTCGGACCACTTCAGCGGAGCCGGTGGGTAGAGGCCCGTCTCGCACGGAGGACCGTCCTCGCGTTGCGCGGCCGGACGCGGCGACGCGGTCGCGAGCACGACCTCCTTCCACTCCGCGAGCGTGAAGCGGCCGTCGGCCAGCGGTCCGGACCGGACCGCGCCGCGGGGGCCGCGCGCGACGACGCCGTCCTCGACGCCGGTGGACGCGTCGCCGAGGAGCGCACGGGCCGTCAGGAGGATGCGTGCGGCCCCCCCGGCCGCAAACGGCGTCGCTGCGGACGTGCCGCCGCCGATCGTGTCGCCGGACTCCGTCAGGTGGTCGTGCGCCGCGGCCCAGGAGTCGCATCCGTCCGAGACCACGTGCGGCGGGGCGCCGTGCCACGCGACGACGTGGCCGGAGTCGTGCGCGCCGACAGCGATCACCGAGGGCGTCACGTGCGGCGAGACCGTCGTCGGATGTCCGGCGACACCGTACTTGTAGGCGACGCCGTTGCCGCTGGCCCACAGCCCGAGATGTCGCGCCGCCGCCGACTCGATCGACCGCGTGAGCTCCGGGTTGTTCGACATCATGCCGGTCTCGCCGCTCGGGTCCCACGCCGGCACGCCGGGGGTCCACGAGTTACTCTCGGCGTCGATCCACGAGGCGTTGTCGCCGAGCCACCCGAGCGCCTCGACGAGCGACTCCTGCGGCTCCTTCCCCTGGTGCACGGGGAACGCGAGCGGCACCTGCACGGAGACGACGAGGCACTCGGGGCACGCGCCGAAGCCGGCCGCGGCCGCGCGCGACGCGACCATGGTCCCGTGGCCCTCGCCGTCGAGGATCGGCGTGGGGCAGAGGTTGTGGTTCGACCGGTTCGAGAACGAGATCGCCCCGACGACGCGCGTCCCGGGGAACCAGTAGAGGCGGCCCGGCTCGACCTTCGACCACACGGTCCGGCAGTCGGCCCTCACGGCAGCGACGTAGTCGGGCGCGTCGAGCGTCAGCCTCAGCGCCTGCGCGCTACGCGGGAACCCCGGGACGTACGTGGACGGATGCCGGTAGGCGCGGGGCGAGCGGTCGCGGAAGACCTCGTGATACGGGTTGATCCCGGTGTCGACGAGCGCGACGACGGCCGACGGCGCCGGGCGGGGTGCGGCCGACACGGGCGCGGCCGCGAGGACGAGAGCGGAGCACGCCGCGGCCGCACACATCCGTCGCACCATCGGTCACCTCCTCTTTCGTCCTCGGGCCTCGCGCTTGCGGTTTCGTCTCGTCTACGCACGGCCCTTGGCTTGGTTCGCGAAATACCCCAGGTGGGGGGGCGCCCCCGGCGGCGGCTCGGACGAGCGAGCAACGATCCGGAAGTGCAGCGGCGCGTCGATTTGACCGGTTTGGTAGATATGCGCCGGGACCGTGAGCGGGCACAGAGAAAGGGGAAGGGGATGCGCAAGGCCTTCGTGGCGGTGCTTACCGCCGTGATCGTGGGGGCGCCGCTGGCGACCGCGGCGTCGGCCGACGAGCCGTTCATCCAGCCGATCCGCTGCCGGATCGGCGACGAGACCGGCATCTACGTCGGGGGCAAGTGCCCTCCGCCGTACCCGACGTAAGTCGCGATGACGACGCCCGTCCACGAAGGGTCGTGGGCGGGCGTTTTCGCGTCGGGGGACGGGGAATCGTGGCGGACATGACCACGCGACCGGCGGCGAAGGCGTTCGAGGAGCTCGCGGGGCACCTCGACTACGCGATGTTCGTCGTGACCGCGGCGTCGCCTTCGGAGCGTGCGGGGTGCCTCGTCGGCTTCGCTTCGCAGTGCAGCATCGACCCACCGCGCTTCATGGCGTTCGTGTCGGACAAGAACCACACGCACCGCGTCGCGCTCGAGTCCCCGATGCTCGCCGTGCACGTCGTGCCGGAAGACGCCGAGGAGCTCGCCCGGCTGTTCGGCGAGGAGACCGGGGACGAGATCGACAAGTTCGAGCGCTGCTCCTGGGAGCCGGGGCCGGGCGCCGTCCCGGTGCTGACGCAATGCCCCGACCGTCTCGTCGGCCGCGTGCTCGACCGCTTCCCGGTCGGCGACCACACCGGCTTCCTGCTAGAGCCCGTCGAGGTCAGCGCGGGGGGCGGGTCCTTCTTCCCGTTCCGCAAGGCGAAGGATCTCGACCCCGGCCACGAGGCCTGAACGCGTCGCTACATCTTGCCGACGGCGACGACCGCGCGCGCATGGGCGCGCGCCGACCGCCGCGACAGCGGCCCCCCCGGAAGCTCGACCACGAACGCGGTGCTGTTGTCGAAGCGATGGTTCTGCCAGCGCGTCGCGGTGCCCGGCAACGGGTCGAGGCGCCGCAGGGGCAGGCCGACCATGCGCGCGTACCGCGCCTGGATCGCGCGGCGCCCGCCCGACCGGTCGACGAGCGACATCGCCTGGTGGTACCAGATCGTGACGTCGGGCCGGATCTCGGCGACGAACTTCATCGCATGGCGCGTCTCCTTCTCCGACGCGCGGCGGGGGCCGGAGTAGTAGGTGCTCCAGCGCCGCCCCTGCAGCCGCCACTTGCGCGGGAAGTTCCGGTTGAGATCGACGCCGCGCGCGTTCTGACGCGTTCCCGCAGCCGCGCCGTCGGGATTCAGCGCCTCGATCGTCCAGATCTTCAGGCCCGACGGCGCGGGCCGTCGCTTCAGTGCGGTGATGACGGCCTTTCCCGCGCATTCGTTCCCGTGGATGCAACCGACGACGAGCACGACCTTCTCGCTCGCGGGGTCGCCCAGCCGGTAGGCCTTGATCGGCCGGCCCTCGTGCGAGTAGCCGAGCAGCACGCGCCGCAGCCCCGCGGGAACGGCCGTGTCGGCGGCCGGCTGCGCGACCGCCACGAGCGCGACGAGGACGAGCGCGACCTTCCTCACGAGATCCTCCTCAGCCTCTTGCGGAACACCTTCACGTCGCGCCACAGCCAGTCGGTGTGGTCGTTGCGCCAGCCCTGGCGGTCCTCGAACCGCCGGTGCCCGTTGGCCATCGCGTGCCCGATCACGTCCCGCAGCGCGATGCCCTCGCGCGCCCGCAGCCACCTCACCAGGCGGAGCGCGGCGCGGACCTGCGGCCTGCGGCGGAGGATCTGCCGGTCGGCCCAATGGGAGCCGCGGCCCGTCTCCTGGACCATCTCGATCCCGATCGCGCGGTGGTTCAGCCCGATCGTGTGCCGGCAGCGGATGCCGAGCGGCACGAGCTCGTAGATCGTCCCGTCCTTGTCGACGACGTAGTGCGTGCACACGCCCGGCATCTCGCCGCGGGCGGGGGAGTTCGACGCGAAGTGGTTGCGGACGGGCTCGTAGGTGCTGGTGGCGGTGAAGTGGAGGACGACCACGCTCGGGTTCCGGAGCTTCCAGCGGCGCAGGCCGTAGTGGCGCCCGGAGTAGCGCGCCATCTGCGTCTTGCGCCTGTGCCCGTACGGAATGTGGTCCTCGGTGATCGCGGGGCGCCGGGCGGCTGCGACGGCGGCCGGGGGCTGAGCCCGCTCGTCCGGGGCGTGGAGCGTCGCCAGGAGGGACGCGGCGACCAGCAGAGCCGAGGGGCGGCGCATCCGGCGAGTCTAGTGAGCGCGGCGGAGGAAACCATGACGGCGCCCCGAACCCTCCAGTGGACAGCAGGACCGACACGAGGGGGTTCCGAGATGCGGAGGATCGCGCTGGCGCTGCTCGCCGCCGTGACCGCCGCGCTCGTGCCTCTGGCGCCGGGGGCCGCTCAGACCGCCGGCAGCCCCGGCGTCGCGATCCCCACCCGCGGCGGCGACGACGCGGTCGTCCTCGCGATCATCGACTTCACGTTCTCGCCCTACCACTGGGACTACCTCGCGTCGAAGATGCCCCAGCACCTCGACCGCGACCGGTCGAACGACCTCCCGCTCGGGACCGCTCCGCACACGTGGCTGAACGGCTTCCCGGCCCCCGGCGAGGCGTTCGCCTCGTACAAGCCGATCGACCTGACGCTCGAGGAGAAGGACCCGAACGCGCAGCTGCAGGCCCTCGACGACAAAGACAAGAAGAAGTGGGACGCGGTGAAGCGCAGCACCCGCGACCAGATCAACTACTACTGGCTCCCGGACACCAAGGTGATCGGCGCGATCGAGTTCGGATCGCAGAAGATCCACGGGAACTCGGGCGAGCACGGGACCGGGACGACGAGCGTCTCCGTCGGGAACCTCCACGGGACCTGTCCCGAGTGCCTGCTGGTCTTCATCGACATCGAGACCGCGGACGAAGCGGTCGCCGCCCTCGACTGGGCGATGGACCAGCCGTGGATCGACGCGGTGTCGAACTCCTACGGCAACGGCGACACGATCCCGAAGGTCTACAACGCCGACGACGCCGAGGCGCAGCGGAAGGCCACCGAGCGCGGGCAGACGATCTTCTTCTCGGCCGGCAACGGCTTCGAGAACTCGTTCACGGTGCCGAACCCCACGTACCTCAGCTCCGAGAAGGGGCCGGACTGGCTCATCACCGTCGGCGCCGTCAGCCCGACGACGCAGGGTTCGTACGTCGGCGCGGGCAAGCCGGCCGACGTCTCCGGCGTAGGACGTGGCTACCCGTCCGCCTACAGCGCGCTGACGGTGAGCGAGACCGGGCGCAGCGGCTTCGGTGGCACGTCTAACGCGGCCCCCACCGTCGCAGGCATGTACCTGCGCGCGCTGTACCAGGTGCGGCAGGACTACGCCGGGCCGAGCCGGATGCAGGCGCGCGGCGTGATCGCCGCGGGCCACATGGAGTGCGGCGCGCAGCGGCGCAAGTGCGAGCTCGGCGACGGGTCGCTGACCGCGCAGGAGCTGCGCCGCAGGTTGCTCCTCGGCGCGGTGCACACGACGACCGGCATGACCGACCCCGAGGACCTCGCGAGCCTTCCCGCCGTCGCAGAAGACGAGTACATAGCCGAGGGCCACGGGACCTACCTCGCGCGCTCGAGCGGCAAGACCGGGCCGTGGCTGAAGGAGCTCGGCCGCATCCTCGGCCCCCTCTACGGACGCACCGCCGAGCTGGAGCGTCCTCCCGGCGAGCGCGAGTGGATGATCGTGGACTCGTTCTGCCGCCAGGAGATCTGGGGGCAGTGGAAGGGCGGCTACTACTTGGGCGGCGAGACGGACCTGCCGGGGCCCGACCCGGCGTACCCGCTGCGCTCCGCGCTCGAGCAGGCGTGCCCGAGCGTCCCCACTCCCCCGTAGGGGCAGGAGCGGCCCCCGGCCGCACCGAATCCTGACAAAACGTCCTAGCCGTGGGAGGAACGTCATGACGCGCCGGGTCCCGATCGTCGCGCTGGCCGCGCTGGTGCTTGCCGGGCTTATGGCGAGCCCCGCGGCCCCCCAACGGCCTCATGCCGCGGTCCCGCACGCGCACCTCGACATGGAGGAGGCGCGCCCGGACTTCGAGCCCGGAGTCACCTCGCCCGGGTTCGCACGCGGCGTCGCAGCCGACTCCGGTCCGGCCGCGGTCGTGCATCGAGCCGGAGGCGCGCTCGTTCGCGACGGCCAGTCGTCGCCTCGTCTGTTCCGCACGGGCGTCGGCGCGGGCGAACCGACGCTCGGCATCACGAAGGACGGAACGATCTTCTTCCAGGCGCTCGCCGGCGGGCCGCAGGTCCTCGCGAGCGGCGACGGGGGACGCAAGTGGAGGGACGTCTCGCCGAAGCTCGGGTCGATGGACCGCCACCCGCAGTCGCTCGACCCGTTCCTCCACGTCGACCCGTGGACGGACCGAGTGTTCACGTTCGACTTCTTCTTCGGCTGTTCGCTGATCTCGTTCACCGACGACGGGGGAGAGAGCTGGACGACGACGGCCGGGGCCTGTGGCCTGCAGGACCACCAGAACCTCTTCACCGCGCCGCCGGTGCTCAGCCCCGCGACCGTCTACGACAACGTCGTGTACGCGTGCTCGACGCAGGCGGGCGCCACGATCTACTCGGTCGCGACGCAGTGCGAGAAGTCGCTCGACGGCGGCATCACGTACGTCCCGACAGGGAGCCCGCCGTTCGTGACCGACCGGCAGCCCGAGAACGACCTCGGCGTCGACGGCTACTGCCACGGCGCGATCGGGCACGGCTTCGGCGGACCCGACGGGACCATCTACATCCCGAAGGGGCTGTGCGGCCAGCCGTGGCTCGCGATCAGCCGCGACGAGGGCGCGACGTGGACGCGCGTGCAGGTCGCGGACAACGGGATGCCGCTGAGCCCGACGGGCGTCTACGAGCACGAGGCGAGCGTCGCCGCCGACGGTGACGGCAACGTCTACTACTTCTGGATCGCGCGCGACCGTCTCCCGTACCTCGCGGTGTCGCGCGACGGCGGCGCCACGTGGAGCAAGCCGCTGATGGTCGGACCGCCGGGGTTGAAGGAGGCTGCGCTGCCGAGCCTCGCGCTCGGGGGCCGCGGGAAGGTCGCGGTCGTCTACATGGGCAGCACGAACTCGCCCGGACAGCCGTTCCCGGAGAGCGACGACTGCAAGCCCGACCCGGTGTACTGCTTCAGCCAGCTGTTCTTCCTCGGGCCGGACGATCCCAAGAGCTACGAGGACGTGACGTGGAACGCGTACATGACCGTGACTGCAAACGCGCTCGACCGTTCGCCGGTGTTCCACTCCGCGTCGATCAACGACCCGTCCGACCCGATGGTCCGCGGGACGTGCGGGCCGATCCGGTGCAAGGCCGTCTACGACTTCCTCGACGTCGTGATCGACCGGCGCGGCCGCCCGTGGGGCGCGTTCGTCGACGCGTGCGTGAACCAGTGCGCGGTCTCGGGGCCGGACAACCAGGGCAACGAGGGCGTGGTGGGGACGATCTCAGGGGGGCCGCGCCTCCGCTGACGCCACCGCCTGTGTGACGTCGATATAACAAGACGGTTTTCTGCTTGACTAGTGCAGTATGACTAGCCATACTCCCGGGCAGGCCGAGCGGGCGGGACCGCTTGACGGGGGAAGGCGGTCTCATGCGCAACGTCGCGCGTCTCGTGTTCGTCGGGATCCTCCTGGTGTCGGGTGTGCGTGTGTCCGGCGGCGTCTCGTGGGCGCAGGAACCGGGGGGCACACTGGCCGCCGCTGTCACGGCCGCTGCCGTGGGCGAAGCGGCCGCAGTGACTCTGGACGATGTCAGCGCGTTCGCGCCGGCCGGAGGCGCGGCCGTGTTCGAGCCGGGGTCGCCCGACCAGGAAGCGTTCTCGTACGCTTCTGCGGATCCCGCCACGAACCAGCTGATCGGCCTCACTCGCGTCGCGCCTGCCGAGCACGACGCGGGAGCTTTCGTGGCGACTACGGGAATCGCGGCGCCCGTCGAGCCTTTGGCCCCAGTGGCCACCGCCCCACCGGGCGCCGACGGCGCGGAACCGCCCCCGCCCGGCGAAGTCGTGACCGACTGCTCGGACGGCTCCTGCGGCGATACGGGTCTGGACGAGATGATCGCAGCGACGTGTGACGCCGGAGCTTGTGACGCAATCGACGATCCGATCGGAGCCTGGAGCGCCTGCGACCTCGATCGCGGCGACGAGGTGGACGAGACATGTCCCGATGCGCACGACCTGGTCGACACGGTGTGGGACTCGGACGCGGGGCCGGCGGACCTCCACTGCACGGCGTCGGTATCGGGTCCAGACATCTCGTCGGGCGGCGGGATGACCACGGGCCGAGGGACCTTCGACTGCGGCGAGTACGTCACCTTCGTGGAGATCACCGTCTGTCTTCACCGGAACGCGGGCGGCGGATGGGTGGAGATGGGGTGCCGATACAAGAAGAAGATGATCGGTGAGGGCGGCGTGTGGGGCTCCGTGTCGAAGAAGATCGCCGAGCCGTGCTTGCGTCAAGACGAGGTTGCCTACAGGATCCGGGCGCGGGGATGGGCCGTCGACGGGGGCGGCGAGGACCAGGTCGACGAGGACCGTGACTCGGCGACGGCGAAGGCGGAGCTCTACTGTCCCGGGACCTCGTTGGACGGAGCCGTCGATGACGGGGTCGAGTACGGCGAGTCGTGGCTGCCGAGCGACGAGTGAGAAGCCGCGGTGGTGCGGCCGTGGCGACGGCGCCGGTGCTGATCCTTGCGCTTCTGGTTCCCCATGGCGTTCGCCCTGCGGTTTCCGCGGCGGACGAGGCTCGTCGGTTCTGCGGCGTATGGCGGCCGACCATCGTCGGCACCGAGGGCGACGACGTGCTCCGCGGCACGAGCGGGAACGACGTCTTCTGGGCCCGCGGCGGGGACGACCACCTTCTCGGGCTCGGCGGTCACGACACGATGTGTGGAGGAGCAGGCGACGACGTCATCCGGGGGGGTTCCGGCAGGGACTGGATGTATCCGGCAGCGGGCCACGATCGCGTCTTCGGCGGCCCGAACCGGATCAACGTCGTCGACTACTTCAGGTCCCCGCGCGGCGTCCACGTCGACCTCGCCGCGGGTGAGGCACACGGGTGGGGGCGCGACGTCGTGAAGGACGTCCACCAGGTCATGGGGTCGCTCTTCGCGGACACGATCACCGGCGACTCCGGGGGCAACGCTCTTGTCGGCTCCAGCGGTGACGACGTCCTCGACGGCGTGGGGGGCGGCGATTCGCTCGAGGGGTATGCCGGGGACGACGTGCTACGCGGTGGGCCCGGGAGCGATTGGGTCGGCTTCATGGACTCCCCGGCCCCCGTCCGCGCGGATCTCCGCAGGCGCACCGCGACGGGAGAAGGCGACGACGTGCTCCTGAGCATCGAAGGTCTCTTCGGCTCGTACTACGACGACGTCCTCATCGGCGACGGTGGGGACAACGCCTTCATCGGCGGGGTGCGCGGGAACGACCGGATCGCCGGCCGCGGCGGGGACGACATCGTCTACCGGTACTACGGCGAGAACGTCGTCAGTGGTGGAGTCGGTAACGACACCGTCTACTACGAGTTCCAGGGAACGGTCGACCTCGTGACCGGGACGGCCGTAGGGACCGACTTCTCCGACTCGATCTCCGGCTTCGAGAACGCGCGCGGCGGCTCCGAGCGCCAGGTCATCGTCGGCGACGACGGCCCGAACCTGTTGGCGGGAGGCGGGGCGGGTGACGTCATCGAGGCAGGACGCGGCGACGACACCCTTGGGGGTGACGGCGGCTCGGACAAGCTCGCCGGAGGAGACGGCCGTGACTCGATCAGGGGCGGACGTGGCGAGGATCAGTGTCTGGAGGGCGAAGACGTCGCGGAATGCGAGACCGCGACGCCGGCTCGCACCGCGGTTGCGAGGTCACCACGCCTGGAAAGCTTCCCCGCGCTCCGTGCGCCTCGTCTACCGGACCGGCGCTCTCTGGTCTACGCGCTGCTCCGGATGCTCGGCATCTCGACGCATGCGTCGTTCGCCGAGAGCTACTCGCAGTAGCGCGCCCCATCCTCGGGGCCCGGGCGGACGCACGTGTCCGTGCCCTCGCCTCCGTCGATCTCGTTCTTCCCCTTGCCCCCGTAGATCGTGTCGTCTCCCGCGCCGCCGCGCAGCCGGTCGTTCCCGCGCTCGCCGTAGATCACGTCGTTGCCCTCGTTGCCCTTGATCGAGTCCGAGCCTTCGGCGCCGCGTAGCTCGTCGTCTCCGCCTCCGCCGCGCATCCGGACGCCGCCGTACGTCGAGACCAGCATGTTCGGCCCGTCGTCGCCGACGATCACGTCGGCGGTCGCGATCACGTCCTCGATCCCGTCGAGCCGGTCCTTCGAGTCGCCGATCGCAATGCCCTCGGCGAGATCGACCCTGTCCGTGTCGTCGTTGACCACGAACGTGAGCAGGTCGCGGCCTTCGCCTCCGACGAGGGTGTCGGGACCGGTGCCCGACATCAGGTGGTCGTCGCCGCCGCGACCGTCGACGACGTTGTGGTCGTCACCCGGTCCCTGCTCGTCCTGAGCGCTCAGCAGGTTCGGGCCGTCGGTCCCGTAGATCTCGTCGTTGCCGCCGCCGCCGTACACGTTCTCGAAGCCGGCGATCGCGTCGTTGCCCATCCCGCGCGCGTAGCCCGCCACGAGGTCGACCTCGAGGTCGCGCCGGTGGGAGCTGAGGCACCCGGAGTCGCACGAGACCCAGTAGAGGTTCAGCATGTCGACGCCCTCTCCCGCGTCCACCGTGTCGCTGCCCTGCGCAGGGAAGATCTCGTCGTCGCCCGGCCCGGCGACGATCGAGTCGGCCCCCCGTCCGGCATTGATCTCGTGGTCGCCCGCTCCCGTGGTGATCGAGTCGGCGCCGGCATCAGCCCAGACGCTTCCCCCGCCGTCACCGATGTCGATCTCGTCGTTCCCGCGACCGGCGAGCACCCGCTCGCGCATGTCCGAGCCGAGGATGTAGTCGTCGCCCTCGCCGCTCCACAGCTCGTTCGGCCCGGGGCCGCCGTCGATGCGGTCGTCACCGTCGCCGGCGTCGACGTAGTCCCCCCGGTAGTAGTACTCGTTCCATTCCTCGTCGTACTCCTGTGTCTGGCCGGGCCCCGCGCATACGAGGTCGTCGCCGCCCCCCGCGGAGATGTCGTCGGCGCCGTCCCCGCCGACGATGACGTCCGGCCCATCGGTGCCCTTGATCCTGTCTTCCCCGTCGGTCCCGACGATCGTCGCGGGCCTCCCGAAGCAGGTGGCGCTGCCCTGGGCGACAACGGGAGGTCCCGTGACCAGGAAGGCAGCCGTCAGGAGCGTCATGAGAGCGCGCGCCATTTCCTCAGATTCCCACACGCGCGCTTTTTCGGAAGCGACGGGACAAACGGTGTCTCTTCCGGCTACGCACTTCCGGCAACGGGCGGCTCCATCGCGGATTTCCGAACGGATCGGGTGTCCGGCGCGCGTCGCAGTGACTACCGTGACGACAGACAGTCTCTAAGAAAGGGCGGAAGCCGACATGCTCGAACGACTCGCTTCGTGGAGCTACCGGCGCAGGTGGCCGATGCTCGGCCTCTGGGTCGCCGGACTCATCCTCGCCAACGTCCTCGGCACGACCGCGGGCGGTGAGTACTCGAACGACTTCTCGCTCCCGGGCGCGGAGTCGCAGGAGGCGTACGACCTCCTCAGGGAACGATTCCCTTCGGAGTCGGGCGACAGCGCGCAGGTCGTCTTCCGCGCGGAGGACGGCGTCGCGGACCCGCAGGTCCAGGAGGCGATCGAGTCGCTCCTCGCCGATCTCGGCGAGGTCGACCACGTCGCCGCGGTCGAGAGCCCGTACGCGCCCGGAGGCGAGCGCAACGTCTCGCCGGAGGGCGACATCGCGTACGCCGACGTGCAGTTCGACATCGAGGCGACCGCCGTCACGATCGAGCTCGTCGACGAGATGAAGGCCCTGGCCCGCGAGGCGGAGGGGCCGGGGCTCCAGATAGCGCTCGGCGGACCGATCATCGCGTTCAACGAGTTCGAGGAGCCCGGGGGGTCCGAGATGATCGGGCTCCTCGCCGCGATCCTCATCCTCCTGGTGACGTTCGGCTCGGTCCTCGCGATGGGCCTCCCGATCATCACCGCGCTGTTCGGCATCGGCATCGGGCTGGCGCTGGTGACGATCTTCGCCAACTTCCTGAGCGTCCCGGACTTCACCCCTCAGCTCGCGTCGATGATCGGCATCGGCGTCGGCATCGACTACGCGCTGTTCATCGTCACGCGCTTCCGCCAGCACCTGCAGCAGGGGATGGACCCCGAGAGCGCGACCGTTCGCGCGATCACCACGTCGGGGCGCGCGGTGCTCTTCGCCGGAACGACCGTCGTCATCTCGCTGCTGGGGATCCTGTTGATGGGGTTCGCCTTCGTGCAGGGGGTCGCGATCGGGGGGGCCGCGACCGTCCTCGTGACGATGATCGCGTCGGTGACGCTGCTGCCCGCGATCCTCGGGTTCACGGGGCGCAACGTCGACAAGTGGAAGCTGCCGAAGCTGCACCGCGCGGAGACGCGCCACCAGGGCTCGATGTGGTTCCGCTGGAGCAGGGTCATCCAGCGGCGCCCGGTCCCCGCGGCGCTCGCCGCGTTCGCGGTGCTGATCACGCTCACGATCCCGCTGTTCGGGATACGGCTCGGCCAGGCCGACGCGGGCACGGCCCCCGAGACGCGCGATTCCCGGCAGGCGTACGACCTGCTCTCGGAGGGGTTCGGCCCCGGCTTCAACGGCCCGCTGATCCTCGCGGCACGCCTGTCAGGGCCGGACGCGATCGCGGACCTCGAGACGCTGACTGCGGAGATCGTCGCGACCGACGGTGTCGCCGCCGCGACGCCGCCGTTCCCGAACGAGGCCGGCGACGCGGCGGTCATCACGGTCTTCCCGGAGACGTCGCCGCAGGACCCCGAGACGAACCACCTCGTGCACGCATTGCGCGACGAGGTGGTGCCGGAGTTCACCGCCGGGACCGACACCGAGGTCTTCGTCGGAGGAGCGACCGCGAGCGTCATCGACTTCTCGGAGAAGAACGGCGAGCGCCTCCCGATCCTGATCGGCGCCGTCATCACGCTGTCGTTCCTGTTGCTCGTCGTCGTGTTCCGCTCGATCCTCGTCCCGCTGAAGGCCGCCGTCATGAACCTGTTGTCGATCGGCGCGGCGTACGGCGTGATCGTCGCGATCTTCCAGTGGGGCTGGCTGAAGGACGTGTTCGGCGTCGCGTCGACCGCTCCGATCGAGGCGTGGGTGCCGATGATGCTCTTCACGATCCTGTTCGGGCTCTCGATGGACTACGAGATCTTCCTGCTCTCGCGCATCCGTGAGGAGTACCTCGTGTCGCGCGACAACGGCCTCGCCGTGGCGAACGGGCTTGCGACGACCGCGCGCGTCATCACGGCCGCGGCCGCGATCATGGTCACGGTGTTCCTCTCGTTCGTGTTCGGGTTCGACGAGCGGTCGATCAAGCTCTTCGGGCTCGGCCTCGCCGTCGCGATCTTCGTGGACGCGACGATCGTCCGGATGGTGCTGGTGCCGGCGACGATGGAGCTCCTGGGGGACGCGAACTGGTGGTTCCCGAAGTGGCTCGACCGTCTGGTGCCGCGGATCGCGGTGGAGGGCGAGGGGGAGCACCTGGACGCGAGCGACCTGGACCGGGAAGCGGCCGAGCTGGAGAAGAAGGAGAAGCCGCTCTCGGTCTGAGCTCACGGCGGGGGATTCGGCCCCCGGGGCGACAGGATTTCGGCCGCCGGCCGCCAATTGAGGGGGCATGCGCAGATCGCTATGCCTCGTGCTGCTCGCGGCCCTGGCCGGCGCGCTCGTGCCTTCGCTCTCGAGGGCTCAGGTGCCGCCGACGCCCCCGCGCGACCAGTGGTTCGCCGAGAACGACACCGGCCACTGGTCCGAAGGTGACCGCGTCCGCATCGACGAGAGCTGCCTGAAGCTCCCGAAGGCGAGGCAGGTCGCCTGCTCGCTCGCGGCCTTCAAGCGCAAGCCGTTCGTCGTCGTCGCGTTCGTCGACAGCGGGATCAACCCCTACCACCAGGACTTCCGGGCCCCCGAGTTCGTCCACCACCCGTCGAAGTACATCGAGGGCTACCCGGCCGAGGCCGCCCCGATCAAGCCGTCGTTCGACGTCGCGGACGCGAAGGGCTACGAGGCTGCTCGTGCGGCCGACGACACCATGTGGAAGATGGTCGAGGGCGACCGCCTCTACTGGTTCCCCGGCACGCGGATCATCGGCGGCATCTCCCGCGGCGCCGGCGACACGTCCGGCGAGTGGACCGAGCGCAAGATCCTCGACGACCAGGGCCACGGCACCGGTGTCGCGAGCGTCGGCGCCGGCGAGAAGTTCGGCTCGAACCCGAATGCTCTGATCGTGATGGTCGAGGGCCTCGGCGAGCGCAGCCTCGAGTGGGCGACCGCTCAGCCGTGGATCGACATCGTCAGCAACTCGTGGGGCAACACCGCGAACCTCCCGCTCGGCGACCCCGAGACGACGCGGGTCGCGACGAGGCGGGGGCAGAGCATCGTGTTCTCCGCCGGCAACGGCGCGACGAACACGAACTCGTCGACGGTGTTCACCCCCGGGGGCCCCGTTCCCGACCCCTGCAAGTGCAAGACCCCCGACTCCGACCTCTCGATCACCGACCCCTGGTCCGGCCCCTCGTGGGAGCTGACCGTCGGCGCCGCCTCCCCGATCAACGGGCAGGCGCACTGGTGGCACTCGATCCCGGTGGACGTCGCCTCGTTCGGCTCGAAGTGGCGGGCCGCGGGTGCGTTCGGCGTCAAGACGATCATCGACGAGGACAACCTGGAGACCCGCGACTTCGGGGGCACGTCGTGCGCGGCCCCCACGACCGCCGGAGTCCTCTCGTCGATCATCGAACGTGCGCGCATCGAGCTCGGCGACACGACGGGCGGCCAGCGCGCCGACCAGGTCGTCGCCGCCGGCAAGAAGAAGCTCGCGTCGGGCCCGCTCGACGACGGCAAGCTGACGAGGCTCGAGGCCGAGGCGCTGGTGCAGAAGACCGCGTCACCGGTCGCGGCCGACCCCGAGAAGATCACGTGGGACTACGCGGTAAGGCCGACGACCCCGATCTACTACCTCCACCAGGGCTACGGCCTGGTGACCGCCGAGTCCAAGGCGCTCGCGTTCGACGTGCTGCTCGGCAAGAAGCCGTTGCCCGAGCGGACTGAGGTCGACACGTTCATCGCCGGCGTCGACGCGATCCGCAACGCGATCTGGGGCGAGCCCTAGGAGTGGAGCTCCTCCTGATCGTGCTGATGCTCGGCGGGTTCCTCGCGTTGCTGTGGGTGATCAGCACGGTGCTGAAGGCCCGCCACCGCGGCGAGAAGCACCTCGGCGAGTAAGGTTCGTCGCGTGGTCCGCCGCAGAGGCGGGACCCAACCTGCGGGGGCGGGAACATGGCGGAGCCGGTCCAACGCAGCGGCACCTGGTGGCAAGAGACGAAAGACGGGTCGTGGTTGCGGTGGGATGCCGCGGCGCAGGAGTGGAAGACGCACGGCGCGCCGCCGCCGCCGCCGGAGCGACCTTCCCCGGCGCGCGCCGCTCTCGACTTTGGATTCGCCCACTGGACGACGCTGCTCGCGGCCGCGGGCCTCACGATCTACGCGATCGTCCGCGTCGGTCACGATCGGTTCTACGAGCGCCTCCACGTCACTGCGGAGGAGGTCGGTCTCGACCAGACTCTGATCCTTGGGCGGGCCGCGCTCTATCTGTTCCTGGTTCTCACGGGGGTCGTGGCCGCCGCGGGGATGGCGCTGTTCGCCGGCGCCGCGTTCGGGTGGTTGGCGTCCGTCGCTCGAACGGGCGACCCTGGCGAGGACGGTAAGAAGCCGATTGGCGTGGACTGGCTCCCACCGCTCGTCGGAGCAACGTTCTCGGTCTTCGCAAACTTCACGCTGATCCGGGACATTCTTCCGCCGGAGCTCTTAGGGGCCGATGACTCGTTGACGGCGCAGCCTCACTGGCTGATCTCGGAAGAGGCGCTGGGTGTCACGGGAAGTCTCGCTCTTGTCGCCGGGTTCGTCGCGCTTCTCCACTGGCTCCTCAAGCGCCGCCCCAACTCTGGGGCATTCGAGAAGCTCGTGGACAAGCACGGTGCGTGGACGACGGTTCCGGCGCTCGCGGCGTTCCTGTTCGCCTCGTTCGTCGTCGCCGGCAGGTTCGGGTTCGTAAACGGCGACTACGTCGTGCGCGGCGCGCTCGTCGCACCCGGGCCCACCGGTCTGCTCACGGCACATGCCGAACCGGTGTGCGTCGACTGGCTCGATGGCGACCCGCCCATCGCGCTTCCGGGCGGTGAGCCAGCCCCGTTCATGTATCTCGGACAGGCGGACGGGCTGGTCATCCTGTACGAACCGGGGGCGACGCGCACGCCGTTGCGCGTCCCCGCGGGAAAGATTGCGATGCAGCACGACCCGGACGAACCCCCGGAATGCTGAAGGAACCCGCTCTACCCCCGGAGGCGCGCCAGCCTCTGCAGCGCGGCCCTCTTGTCGCCCCGGCCAGCCTGCGCGTCGTCCACCGCCCTCTTCAGCGACTCGATCGTCGAGTCGTACGTCTTGCGATCGACCGGGAACGGCGTGCCGTCCTTGCCGCCGTGCGCGAACGAGAACGACACCGGGTCCTTCACCGACGTAGGCGCGCCGTACGTGACCTCGGCCACCAGTGCCAGCGCGCGCAGCCCCTTCGCGCCCACGCCCGGCACCGCGAGCAGCGACGTGTAGTCCTCGGGCTGGGCCTCGTACGCCTTCAGCAACACCCGCTCGACCCTGTCGGGGTGCAGGTCGGCGAGACGGACGAAGTGGTGCCGCGGCATCGTCAGCGTGCGCATCCGTGTGAGCTCGGCCGTCACCTTCGACGGCTCCTCCCGCGCCAGCGCGACGGACACGTCGCGGTTCTGCGCTCCCGACGACGCGACGAGGTTCGTCACCGCGGCCTCCGATCGCCCGGCGACGCCGGCATGCGGATCCGAGACGAACGTGGGCGCGGTGTGCCAGTGATAGCGGCGCGCCATCCCGTTGGACTGGTTCATCCCCTGCTGCACGACGCTCCACGCGCCGTCCGAGGAGAACAGGAACGTGTGGTGGTAGACGTCGTAGCCGTCCTGGACCGCGGCGGAGTCCACCTTTGCCGAGAGCCGGCTCGCCCTCACGAGCGGAGCCGCGTCGGTCCCGAAGCCCTCGCACCCCGCGGCGATCTCGGCGGGAGCGCGGCGCGAGGTCTTGCCCTTGCCGCCTGCGACGACGATGCCGAGCTCGCCGAACAGCGGCCGGAGCCCTTCCTTCAACGCGCCGCACGCGGTCGTGGTCAGGCCGCTCGAGTGCCAGTCGAACCCGAGGACGCACCCGAAAGCCTGGAACCAGAACGGGTCGGATGCCCGCCGCAGGAGGCCGTGCGGCCCTTCTTCCTCGACGATCGCGCGACCGATCTCGCGCGCGAGCAGGCGCATCCTCTCGAACAGCCACGCGGGCGCGCGGCCCCCGTGAAGCGGCAGGTCGGCGCGTCCGGTACGCATGCGGACCAGCATAGGAGCGGGGTATGTCCATATAGTCGCGGCGCGACCATTCGAGCGCGGGGCGGCCTCGGCCGGACCGCAGACTAGGCGGAGGGTGCGATGTTCGGCTACGGCGGGCTCGAGCTCGTGTTGGTACCACTGGCGCTCGTGGGCATCGTGATGTTGGGGATAGTGGCGCTGGCGGGCGCGCGGGGCGATCCGGATCCGGCGGGGGGCCGCGCCCGCACGCTCTATCTCTGCGTGGTGTCGTTCGTCGCGTTGTTCACCCTCGTGCTCGCGATCCCCTCGGCCGTGTCGTCGCTGGCGAGCCTCGTGCTCGTCGAGGTGGAGGACGAAGACGAGCTCTCGGACGTATGCCGGATCGACCCGCTCCACCCCGAGTGCGGGACGCCCGGCGTCACGCAGTACGTGAACGTCTTCGAGGGGTCGAGCGGCGAGGCGCAGGAGGCCGCGTGGGGGCGCAGCGCGCTGACGGCGGTCACGATGATCGTTGCGGCCGCAGGCGTGCTCCGGTGGCACAGGACGAGGTGGCGCGAGCTGCTCGACGACGCCTCCTTCGCCTCGTCCCCCGGGGCACGGACCTACTCCGCTTACCTGCACGCGGTCGCGTTCACCGCGATGGTCGTCTTGCTGTTCGCGGGCGCCACGGCGCTGTTCGGGCTCGGCCGGGTCGTCGTTCCCGACGCGGTGTCGACGGGGCCCTCGGGGGCCGAGCGCGACGCCGGCCTGGTGCAGCTCCTCGCCGCCCTCGCCACCGGAGGAGCCGCCGTGTTCGTCTACGTCACCCACTGGAGGCGCACCGCGCCGGCGGAACGGGGCGCGTGAGCTTCTTCCGGACCCAGGGACCCATTCGCGCCACCCAGGCGTGTAGGACGAGAACCGCCACTCACACAGGAGATCCCCATGACCATCGCCTCGCCCGCTCGCAGGTCCGCCGCAGCCGCCGCGCTCGTCGTCGCGCTTGCGCTGACGATCGTCCCGGTGCTCGCCGAGGACGCCTCCGCCGCGCCGACGAAGTGCTTCGGCCGCCGCGCCACGCAGACCGGGACGAACGGGCCCGACAACCTCACGGGGACGGCCGGGACCGACGTGATCGTGGGCAGAGGCGGCAACGACACGATCTCGGGCCTTGCGGGGGACGACTTCCTCTGCGGGAACCGCGGCCGTGACCGCATCCAGGCGGCCGAGGGCTCGGACCGCGTGTCCGGGGGGCCGGCCTCCGACTTCGTGCGCGCCGGTCAGGGCCCCGATTTCGTCTACGGGAACGCGGGCGACGACAACCTGCAGGGCCATGACGGGAACGACCTCCTCAACGGCGGCAAGGACCGCAACTACCTGTACGGCTTCGACGGCGCCGACCGCCTCGTGGGGGGCGTGAACGCCGACAGCATGTACGGCGGCGATGGGACCGACGTGCTGGAAGCCGGCGCGTGCCAGAAGGAGAAGAAGCAGCGCGTGTGCACGAACTACCTCTCCGGCGGGAACGGTGAAGACGTGCTGCGCGGCGGTCCCGACAACGACGACGCGGCCCCCGGCCCGGGAGACGATCGCTTCGACGCGGGCGGCGGAGTCGACTCGACGTCGTTCTCCTACCGCGACAAGGAGGAGCGTGGCGTCATCGTCGACCTCGGCAAGGGGCAGGCGCGGAGCATCGAGGGCGACGACCGTCTGAGCGGCGTCGAGACCGTCCACGGCTCGCAGTACGCGGACCAGATCCAGGGCGACGAGGCGCGGAACGTCCTCTTCGGCGGGAGCGGCAACGACTCCCTGAAGGCGTTCGGCGGCAACGACACGCTGTACGGCGGCGAGGGCGACGACTACATCGGCGGCGGCGACGGGTCCGACGAGGCGAGCTTCGCCGACCAGTTCAGCGTCGTCGCGAACCTCGAGATCGGGACGGCGAGCGGCAGCGGGGGCGAGGACCTCCTGGCCGACATCGAGGACCTCACCGGCACGTACGCAACCGACACGTTGATCGGCGACAGCGGCCCGAACGAGATCGACGGGGGCCGCGGCGAGGACTCGCTGCGCGGGGGGCCGGGCGACGACACGCTCATCGGCGGAGACGAGGACGTCTATCCGGAGCTCGGCTACTTCTTCGGCGACACGCTCGACGGCGGCGCCGGCGACGACACGATCCTTGGCGGCAAGGGATTCGATGCGCTCGACTTCGGGACGGCTCCGGGGCCCGTCGCCGCCTCGATAGAGACCGGTGTCGCGACCGGGCACGGCACCGACAGCTTCCTGCAGATCGAGGACCTGCTCGGCTCCGGCTACGGCGACACGCTCACCGGCGACGCGACCCTCAACCACATCACGGGACGCTCCGGTGACGACACGATCGACGGCGGTGACGGCGACGACACGCTCGTCGGGAGCAACGGCGACGACCGCATGGACGGCAACGCGGGGATCGACGTCGTCGACTACTCGAGCGCGGCCGCGGCCGTGACGGCGAACCTCACCACCGGCGCGACGACCGGCCAGGGCAACGACACGCTGACTCAGGTCGAGAACCTCTCCGGCTCGATCTTCGACGACGTCTTCACCGGCGACGCGGCCGTCAACCACATCCTCGGCCTCAGCGGCAACGACACGATCGACGGTGCCGGCGGAGACGACCTCCTCGAGGCCAACTACGGCGACGACGTCACGCGCGGCGGGGACGGCAACGACACGATCCTCGACTTCGGTGGGATCGACCAGGTCTTCGGCGACGCGGGCGACGACCTCTTCTACGCGGGGCTCAACGACGACGCGTACGACGGCGGCGACGGGATCGACACGCTCGACTACCGCGACTCGCGCAAGAAGGTGTTCGCCGACCTCGCGCAGGGAACCGGCGACGGCATGGGGCTCGACACGATCACCGCGGTCGAGAACCTCTCGGGCGGGATCAAGCCGGACTTCCTCACCGGGGACGCGGGGACGAACGTCCTCGTGGGCCGCGACAGCGTCGACCAGCTCGCCGGCGGCGAGGGCGACGACGTGCTGGACGGCGGGACGTCGGACGACGTGCTCGAGGGCGGTGCCGGTGCGGACACCGCGACGTACGAGCTCCTGAACTCTCCGATCACGGCCGACATCGAGGCCGGGTTCGCGACGGGACAGCTCTCCGGCTCCGACAACCTGCTCGCGATCGAGGGGATCATCGGCTCGGGTGCGACCGACTTCCTGCGCGGCGACGAGGGGCCGAACACGTTCCAGGGCGGCGCCGGGGGCGACGTCATCGAGGCCAAGGGAGGCGAGGACGTCCTCGACGGCGGGCTCGGCAACGACTATCTCGACGGGGGGCCGGACGCGGACGTGTGCCGCGAGGGCGAGACGAACCTGAACTGCGAGTCGCCGTAGGTTCTGCGGGGTAGGAACGCGCGGACGGCAAGCGAGAGGAGCGACCGATGGCCGAGGAGCGGGAGCAGGGCAAGACGACGGAGTCGACGGAGCGCATCCCGCCGGGCTCGATGCCGCCGGAGGACGAGAAGGTCAGTGACGCTCCGGACGACGCGGACGAGCGTGTGGACAAGGAGTCGAAGGACTCGTTCCCGGCGAGCGACCCGCCCGCCTGGTAGCCGGCGCCGCGTACGACGTTCCGTTCTTTGTTCCTCCGGCCCCGCTGAGCGAAGGCACCGGGACGAAGAACGAGCGAGGGCCTCAGCCCTCCGTCAGGAACTCGCCCAGGATGCGGTTCACCTCGTCGGGTTCGTCGTGGTGCACCCAGTGGCTCGCGCCCGGGAAGTGGTGCACGCGCACGTCGCGTACCCATGCTCGGTCCGGCTCCGCGAGCGACGACTCGAGGGCCGCGTCGCGGTCTCCCCAGATCACCTGGACGGGCCGCTCGATCGGCCTCCAGCGCAGCGCCGGCAGCGGGTTCGGCCGCAGCAGCGCCCGGTAGTAGTTGATCGGGTAGCGCAGCCCGTCGCTGCGGCGCGCGGCCTCGACGTACCGCTCCACGTCCTCCTCCGAGAACGCGCCGCGGCGCCTCGGCGCCCGTTGGTAGATCCGGCGCACCGCCTCGAAGTCGTTCGCCGACATGAGCCGCTCCGGCAGGAACGGAAGCTGGAAGAAGCCGATGTACCAGCTCTTCAGCGCCTGGCGCGGGTTCATCGACCGCACGTAGCGCTGGGGATGCGGGACGTTCAGGATCGCGAGCCGGTCGAGCAGCACCGGGTGCTCCATCGCGAAGTACCACGCGACGAGCGCCCCCCAGTCGTGGCCCACGACGTGCGCGGGACCCCCTCCGAGCCCCTCGATCAGCTCCCGCACGTCGCGCACGAGTCTCTGGATCCGGTACGCCCCGACCCCCTGCGGCTTGTCGGAGAGGTTGTAGCCGCGCATATCCGGCGCGACCACGTGGAAGCCGCGCCCGGCTAAGTACGGCATCTGGTGCCGCCACGAGTACCAGAAGTCGGGGTAGCCGTGGAGCATCACGACGAGCGGCCCGGCCCCCGCCTCCGCGTAATGGAGCTTGACCTCGCTTAACGACGCGTACGCGTGCCGCATCTCCGGCGGGGGGGCCGCGGCCCCCTTGCGGCGGCCGCGGTCCAGCGTGCGCGCGACGCTCTTCACCAAGGGACGCCCCGCGATCTCCTCGAGCGGCACCGGCAGGGGCATCGACCAGTTCGGCCGCTCGTCCGTCGTTCCCGGCTGGTTGGGACGGCGCCGCACCGCGAGCGCGTCCTCGAGCGTCGCGACCACCACCGCGCTCGGCGACTTCGCGAGCAGGCCGTACGCCTTCTTCACCGCGTCCTCGGGCGGTGCCGAGTCCCTCAGCCCCGTCGCGCGCCGGAAGCGGTCGCGCACGTCGCGCTCGGCCTCCTCGTTCGGGTCGAGTGCCAGGTCGCGCTGCTCCTGCAGATCGTCGCCCGTCCACATCCCGGCCACCGTCGGGAGGTCGTGGTTCGTCACCGCGGCGAGCGACAGCGCCGGGTATCGCGACGGATCCTCGTCGAACCACAGCAGCCGGTACGAGAGCATGTCGCGGGCGTTCATCTGCTCGGGCACCACGTCCTCGACCGTTCCCAGGTCCTCGCCGACGACGTACGCCTGCGCGCGATGGCTCTCGAGCGCCAGGATGTCGAGCAGGTCCTCGTACGGGTAGCGGACGTACGTCCCGTCGGTGGGACCGGCCCCCTGGGGGATCCAGAACAGCCGGAAGAGCCCCATGACGTGGTCGACGCGTACGCCGGCCGCGCCGGTGAAGCTCGCGCGTAGCGTCTCGACGAAGGGACGGTAAGACGCCGCGCGCAGCCGCCACGGATCGAACGGGGGCAGCCCCCAGTCCTGGCCGTGCGAGTTGAAAAGGTCCGGCGGCGCGCCGACCTTCACGCCGCGCGCGAACACGTCGGCCCACAGCCACGCGTCGGCGCCGTCCGGATCGACGCCGATCGCGAGGTCGTGCACGAGCCCGGCCTCGGCCCCCGCGGCCACCAGCTGCTCTTCGAGCAACCACTGCACCCACTCGTGGAAGAGCACGCGCTCCTCGTTCTCGACCCGGAACCTCTTGACCGCGGGACGGCGCGGGTCCCGGTACTTGGCCGGCCACGTCGCGGGGCCGCCGCCGTGATGCTCGGCGAGCGCCATGTACGTCGCGAAGTCGGTGAGCGAGGAGCCGTGACGCCCGCGGAAACGATGGAAAGCGGGGGCCTCCGTCCGGCGGCGCCAGATCGTCTCGAGCGCCTCCATCTTCAGGCGGTAGACCTCGTCGCGGTCGATGCGGTCGCCGGCGTTCAGCTTGCGCCCCTGGGACGCGAGACCCTCGAGGTCGTCGGCCAGATCGGCCGCACCGGGGACGTCCTCGACGCGGACGTACAGGGGGTTGCGCCACCGCCGGCTCGAAGGGAAGTAGGGGCTGGGCTGCTGGGGGCCGGGCTTCGGCGCGTGGAGCGGGTTGAGCAGGAGCATGTCGGCGCCGGTCCCCGTCGCCCACCTCCCGAGCTCGGCGAGGTCGCCGAGGTCGCCGATGCCCCAGCTCCGAGTCGAGCGCGCGGCGTAGAGCTGCACGGCCCATCCCCACGACCGCAGGCCTTGCGGGAACCAGCACCTGCCGGGGCTGACGACGAGGTCGCGCTCCGCACCGTCGCGGCCGACGATCCGGTGGTACCCGAGCGGCGCGTCGGGAGGAAGCCCATCCTCTGCCGGCGCGGTCCCGCCGTCCTCGAACCGCACCTCGGCCGCGTCGCCGAGGTCGACCGGCTTGCCGGCCCGAGCGACGACGACGGGTGACTCAGGAGGAGCCGGCGCGTCCGCGCCCATCGCGTCGAGGATCGCCTCGATCGTCTCCGGCGGGGCGTCCTTCCACTCCTCGCGGGCGTCGACGTAGCCGGTGTCGACGCCCCAGGTCTTCGGGTCGGGCATTGCAGGGTTGCCTTTCTCTGTCTTCGCGTGACGCGCGCTAGGACTCCCGCACCACGTCGCCGGGTTTCTTGTCCGTTCGCAGGCCCAGGAAACGGGGGTGGCGCAACTTCCCGTCGGTGGTCCACTCGCTGAAGGCGATCTGCGCGACCAGCCGCGGCTTCAGCCAGTGCGCGCCCTTGCGGACCGGGGGCCGCCCCGCGAACGGGGGCTCGTCCTGCTCCAGCGGGAGCATCCGCTCGTGGAGGTCGCGGAGCGTCCGCTGCGTGAACCCGGTGCCGACCTTCCCCGCGTACCTGAGGTCGCCGTCGTCGTCGTAGTACCCGACGAGCAGCGCGCCGAAGTGCGACCGCGCGCCCTGCGGCTCGGTGTACCCGCCGATGACGAGCTCCTGCTCGAAGGAGCACTTGAACTTCAGCCACTCCTTCGACCGCCCCCTCGTGTAGCGGCTCGACGCGCGCTTGGCGATCAACCCCTCCCACCCGCGGCGGCACGCTTCCCGGTAGTAGGTCTCACCTTCCTCCTCGACGTGGCTCACGAACCTCAGCGGGTCGTCGAACGCCAGGGACTCCGACAGCAGCCTCTTGCGCGCGGTCAGCGGCAAGGCGGTCAGGTCGTACCCGTCGAGGTGGAGGAGGTCGAAGCAGAAGTACACGACGGGAACGCTCTGCCGGTGCACCTGCTGCAGCAACGAGAAGCTCGTGAGCTCCCCCTTGACCGCCGCGACCTCGCCGTCGAGCACGAAGCTCGAGGACTGCGCCGCGAGCGCGTCCGCGACCGCGGGATACGTCGGTGTCAGCTCGAGCTTGTTGCGCGACAGGAGCTTGACCGTGCGCCCCTTCTTGAACGCGAGGCACCTGATCCCGTCGAGCTTCGGCTCGAACACCCAATCGGGGTCGGAGAAGTACGTCCTGGTGAGCGTCGCCAGCATCGGGTCGACCCACGACGGCTGCGCACGCTTGCGCGCCGCCTTGGCCTCCGCAGGATCCAGCCGCGCCCGGACGTCGCTCACGACCGCAAGGTACAGCGGGGCGTCACACGTCCAGGATCGTGAACGTCCCGGTGGAGTAGGCGACGTGCTCGCCGGTCTCCTCCTGGGTGACCTCCGCTTCGAGCACCGTGAACCGCTTGCCCTTGCGCCGCACGGTCGCCACCGCGACCAGCGTCCCGCGCTCGCCGGGCTCCAGGTAGTTGATCTTCGCCTCGACGGTCACCGGCCGCTCGTCCTCGGCGAGCGTGGACGCGAGCGCGGAGCCCATCGCGCAGTCGGCCAGCGTCGCGATCGCGCCCCCGTGGACGATCCCGCCGTCGTTGAGATGCTCGTCTTTTGCCCGGAATAGGAGCTTTGCGCGGCCGTCACCACGCTCGGCGATCTCTATCCCGAGCAGCTCCCTGAACGCCATGGCGGTCTTCATGCCCGGAGCACCGAGGGCCGAACCTTACGAATCCTCACGCGCAGGGGGAAACGAACCTAGAATCTGGGTCCCCGGGTTCCCGCGATCGGAGATCTCTTGGAAAGGCTCCACGAGGCCCTCGGCTACGTACAGCTGGTCCTGTACGTAGGGCTCGGCCTCATTGCACTGATCCAGTGGCGAAGGCGTGGCGGCGAGCCCGCCGGATGGGTCGCGGCGACGTTCGGCGCGCTCGCGTCGATCGTCATCGTCTCCGAGGTCGTTCCGGAGGACTCGACGAGCGCGGCGGTCGACGTGGTGCAGCGCGTGATCATCGTCGTGCTAGTGCTGTTCCCGTACTTCCTGTTCCGGTTCATGGCGTCGTTCGAGTCGCCGGGGCGGATCCTCCACGCGATCGCGGCGCTGCTGACCGGCGCGACCGTCGTCTGGACGTTCATGCTCGACCACTTTCCCGAGGGCGACGAACCGCGTACGGGATCGTTCCAGGCGTACATCTACTTGCTGCTCGTCCAATGGGTCGTGCTGCTCGGTGCAGTGACCGTGCGTCTCTGGCGCGCGGGAAAGGGCCAGCCGGTCGTCGCGCGCCGGCGGATGAGGACGATGAGCATCGGCGCGGCCGGCCTCGCGATCACGCTCGTGATCGCGGGGACGGCGACGACGAGCGACGAGGTCACCGGCGTCCAGATCGGCACCGCCATCCTCGCCCTCGCCACGGGCCCCTTCTTCCTGCTCGGGTTCGCGCCCCCGGGCTTCGTGCGCAACGCGTGGCGCCAGGCCGGGAACGCGCGCCTGCAGGAGGCGGAGTTCGCGCTGATGGAGGCGCTGTCGCCGTCAGACATCACCGACGTCCTGCTGCCGGAGGTGACCGAGCTCACGGCCGGCCGGGGCTCGCTGATCGTTGACCGCAACGGCGCGGTCACCGGCGTCCACGGGCTGTCCCCGCGCGAGGCTGCCGACCTCGCCGCGTCGTTCGCCAACGGTGGGGGCGAGGCCGCACCCGAGGGCGCAGGAACCGTGTCGGTCCCCATGCGCTCCGGCAAGCTCGTCGTCGTCACCAGCCCCTACACGCCGTTCTTCGGCCAGGAGGAGACCGACGAGCTGCGCCGCCTCGCGCTGCTCGCCGATCTCGCTCTTGCGCGCACGGAGCACTCGCGGAGGGAGCGTGAGCTCACCGACCAGCTGCTCGAGGCGCAGACGCTCGCGCGCATCGGCAGCTGGCGCTGGGAGATCGGCCAGAACACGATCACGTGGTCCGACCAGATGTACCGGATGCTCGGCTTCGAGCCGGGCGAGTTCGTCCCGACGTCCGACATGTACCAGGAGCACGTCCACCCGGAGGACCGCGAGCACGCGGACGAGATGTCGCGGCGCGCGCTCGAAGAGGGCGTCCCGCTGGACTACGAGCACCGGTTCATCCGGCGTGACGGCTCCGAGCTGATCGTCCACACGCGCGGCAAGGTCGTGAGGGACGAGAGCCGCGAGCCCGTGCGCATGATCGGGACGCTCCAGGACGTTACCGAGCGGAAGGAGCAGGAGGCGCTGCGAGAACGGTTCATCGCGAATGCCGCCCACGAGCTGCGCACGCCGCTCACGTCGCTGCTCGGCTTCGTCGAGATGCTCTCGAGGGCCCGCCACCGCCTCGACGAGAACAAGCTCCAGACGATGTTCGACGCGATGACACGCTCCGGCGATCGCCTCGCCGTGTTGATCGAGAACCTCCTGGACCTCTCGAAGCTGCAGGCCGGGCAGGTGACGGTCGACATCGAGCCGGTCCCGATCGAGAGGCTCGCGCGTGACGTCGTCGCGAACACGCCGCCTCCCGACGGACGGCAGGTGGAGGTCGAGGTCTCGGACACGCCGGTCGCTCTCGCGGACAAGCACAGGCTCGACCAGGTGGTCACGAACCTTCTCACGAACGCTTACCGGTACGGGGGGCCGAACATCTCGCTCAGCGGCGCGCGCCGCAACGGCGACGTGATCCTGTCGGTGTCCGACGACGGGCCGGGGGTGGAGGACCAGCTCCTCGGCGACCTCTTCCAGCCGTTCTCCCGCGGGTCGACGTCGTCGGCGATCGGCGGGTCGGGCCTCGGGCTCGCGATCGTCAAGATGCTCGTCGAAGCTTGCGGCGGCGAGATCTGGCACGAGCCGCGCCAGCCGTCTGGCGCCCGCTTCTGCGTCAAGCTGAAGAGCGCGGAGTGAACGAGACGATCCTGGTCGTGGACGACGAGCCCGACCTCCGGCTGCTGGTGAGGATGACGCTCGAAGGCAGCGGATACGAGGTGGAGGAGGCCTCGACGGCCGCGGAGGCGATCGCCCGGGCGTGCGACATCCGGCCCGCGATGATCCTCCTCGACATCAGGCTCCCCGACGCCGAGGGCTTCGACGTCCTGAGGACGCTGCGGGCGAAGAAGGAGTTCGAGACGACGCCGATCGTGATGATGTCGGCGCACTCCAGCCCCCCGACGCTGCGCAAGGCCGAGCAGATCGGGTCGCACGACTACCTCATCAAGCCCTTCAAGTACGACGACCTGCTCGCGCTGGTGACCAAGCACTTGGCGAAGGACTAGGCGCGATGGCGGCGGGGGCGACGTCGCGGATCAGCGCGAAGGACGTCTTCAAGATCGTCGTCGTCGGCGCGGCCGCGCTGCTGTTCGTCTACTGCGTCTACCTCCTCCGCAGCCTGCTCATGCTCGTGTTCGTCGCGGCATTCCTCGCGGTGGGGATGGATCCCGCGGTACGCCGGCTGCAGGAGTGGGGGCTGAAGCGGGGGCAGGCCGTGCTCCTGATCCTGCTCGGCATCGTCGCGTTCCTCGCCGGGTTCTTCGCGGCCGTCGTGCCGCCGCTCGTGTCGCAGGTGACGGAGTTCGCACAAAATCTCCCCATGTACGTCCAGGACCTCGCCGAGAGCAACGAGCGCGTGCGCGAGTACGTCTCCGAGCAGGCGATCGCGGAGCGGTTGCGGAACGCGACCGAGGATATCCCGGCGCAGCTCGGAGGATCGTTCGGTACTGTTCTCGGCGTCGCGGGGTCGGTACTCGCCACGATCTTCAACGGGATCACCGTGCTCGTGCTGACGGTCTACTTCTCGCTCAGCCTCGCCCGCATCCGTGAGGGGAGCCTCAAGCTGATCCCCAAGACCAAACGCGAGCGCGTGCAGAGCATCGTGGACCCGGTCCTGCAGAAGATCGGGAGCTATATCGCCGGCAACGTCGTGATCTCGGTGATCGCCGGCGTCACGTCGTTCGTGTTCCTGACGATCGCCGGCGTCCCGTTCCCGGTCGCGCTCGCGCTGTGGGTCGCCATCGCGGACCTGATCCCGCTCGTGGGGGCAACCCTGGGCGCGGTGCCCGCCGTGATCGTCGCGTTCTTCGTCTCGCTGCCGGTCGGGATCGCGACGCTCGCGTTCTTCGCCCTCTACCAGCAGGTCGAGAACTACGTCATAGCGCCGCGCGTGATGACGAAGGCCGTCGACCTCTCGCCCGCGGCCGTGCTGGTCTCGGCGCTGGCGGGGGCCGCGCTGCTCGGCGTGCCCGGCGTCCTCATGGCGATCCCCGCGGCCGCGGCCATGAAGCTCGTCTCGCAGGAGATCGTCGTGCCGTGGGCGGAGACGGCCTAGCGCGGCGCCACGAACAGCGACTGGCCGGTGCGGCCGAGGGGGCCGCGCGGGTCGTGGATCACGGACGTCGTCAGCCCTACGCCCGACGGCTCCGGCGTCGTCGCCGCGTCGAGGCAGACCCACTCGCCCTCGAGTTCGCTGTGCAGGTACACGGTGAGGTCTGGGTTCACGTAGACCCAGCGCCGGAAGTCGAGGGCCCCCGAGATCCCGCTCGCGGAGTCGGCCGCCGTCAGCACGCGCTGCAGAGGCGAGGGGTTCTCGCCGCCGACGAGCGGGAAGCGCATCCGCAGCCACGCGATCGCGGGGCCGAGCTCGAAGAACGACCCGTCGACGAAGCTCCACTGCATCGCGGCGATGTAGTCGGTCTCGGCGCGGTCCTCGAAGAGCAGCGCTCCCTCGTCCGCTGGAAGGGGCGGAGCGGGTGGGGGAGCGGGGGCCTCGAGGTCGAGGGAGTCCGTTCTGATGACCCAGGCGCGAGCGGCCATGACAGGTTCGTCTTCGGCGAGGAGCCGTGCCTCTACGAGGCGGACGCTGCGGCCCGGCCGCACGATCTCGGCTTCGACGCGGAGGTCGGTGATCGGGACCGGCCGGAGGATCTCCGCAGTGACGCGCGCGACGTGACCGTCGCCCGCGAGCCGCTCGACGGCGCGCCCCAACAGCGCCGTCGGGGGCCCCGCGTGCTGCGCGTCCGGCCCCCACGGCCCGATCGTCCATCGCGTCGCGCGGAAGAGGTCTTCCTCCAGCTGCTCGTAGAAGGCGTCGGCCACCGGCGAAGGCTAAACGTCGTCGAGCGGCAGCTCGCCCGTGACGCCCACGTCGTAGACGGGCCACCCGTCCGGCCCCGGCCGCGCGGCTTCGTTGAGTGGGTGCGGCGAGCTCTTCCCCGGCTGGATCAGGTGGACGACCTCGGTGCCGCGCAGGACCAGCGCGTCGGCGATCAGCCTGCGGTGGCAGCGCCACCACAGCGTCTCCGCGCACATGACGGCGAGCGAGGTGCCCGCGGCGGCCTCGGCCTCGAGCCTCTCGAGCGCGTCGCGGAACGGCCGCGTGTCGGTGTAGTCGGCGTAGCCCGCGAACGCGTCGTTGCGCCAGGCCGGGTGCCGCGACGTCCCGTCGCGCTTGCGGGAGCGGCGCCCGCCGAGCTCCGCGCCGCGCGGGTCGTACGCGATCCCCAGCGCCGGAAGCGACTCCGCGAGCGCGCCCGACGAGAAGTGCGGGTGACGCCGCGAGCCAGGGAAGCGCCGCACGTCGACGAGCAGCTCGACCCCCGCCTCACGCAGCAGCGCCGCGAGCTCCTCGGTCGTGCGCGTGCCGTGCCCGGCGGTGAAGACGGGGCCCACGGCCTATGCGATCGGCGCGCCCGGCTCCACCGAGTCCTCGAGCTGCAGGAGCCTGACGGTCCCGTCGGGATCGAGCGCGCCGAGGATGAGGAACTGGCTCTTGAAGCCGGCGATGCGGCGGGTGCCGAGGTTGACGGCGCCGACGACCATCCGGCCCTGGAGCTCCTCGGCCGTGTAGTTCTTGACCTTGGCGCTGGTCTGGAGGACGCCGATCAGGGGGCCGAAGTCGACGGACACCTTCCACGACGGCGCGCGCGCCTCCGGGAAGTCCTCCACGGCGACGACGCGCCCGGCCCTCATATCGACGGCGAAGAAGCCGTCGGCCCCCACCTCCTCCTTCAGAGGGAGCTTCTCCGGCGCGTACGGGAGCTCGTGCGGGTCGATCGAGTGCTGGGGCATGGGGTGAAGTTACAGGCAGCTACGCTCGGTCCGTGCCCGAGCTTCCCGAGGTCGAATCGGTCCGCCGGCAGCTCGCTCCCGAGCTCACCGGACGCCGTGCGGTGGAGGTGTGGACGGACCCCCACCCCGCGATCCCGCGCGAGTTCCAGGACGTCGAGCGCCTCGCCGGCAGGCGGATCGAGTCCGTCGGCCGGAGGGGGAAGTTCCTGATCGCGCCGCTCGACGAGGGTCTCGAGCTCGTGATGCACCTCGGGATGACGGGGTCCTTCCGGTTCGACGTCGAGGACGACTACGCCCGCGCGAAGGTCGACCTCGACGACGGTCGCCGCCTCGTCTTCAGGGACGTGCGCCGGTTCGGCCGCATGGCCGTCGTCCCCGCCGGTGACTACGGCGGCCTGCCGACGCTCGCGAAGCTCGGCCCTGAGCCGCTGTCGGACGAGTTCGATCCCGAGCGCTTCGCGGACGACCTCCGGAGGACGTCCTCGTCGGTGAAGCCGTTCCTGTTGAGCCAGCGGCCGGTTGCCGGCGTCGGGAACATCTACGCGGACGAAGCCCTGTGGCTGGCGCGGATCCATCCGCGTTCGCGGTCCGTCGGCCGCGAACGCGCCCGCGCGCTGCACTCCGCGATACGGGAGGTGCTCGCCGGCGCGATCGAGCGCGAGGGGACGACGTTCTCCGACTACCGGATGGTCGACGGCGAGTCGGGGCGCAACGCGGACTTCCTGATCGCGTACGGGCGCTCCGGGATGCCGTGCCCCCGCTGCGGGACGCCGCTGCGCAAGATCGTGCTCGGCGGGAGGGGGACGACCTACTGTCCGTCGTGCCAGAGACGCTGAGAGGAAGGCAGGGGCGATGAAGCTGACGCACGTTCGCTTGCTGGTGGAGGACACCGAGCGATGCCTCGCGTTCTACCGCGACGCCCTCGGGCTCGAGGTGACGCTCGAGGCGGGCGACGGGATCTACTACGAGCTCGCTGCGGGCGACGTGCTCCTGGCTCTGTACCGGCGCGACCTGATGGGGCAGATGATGGGGGCCGAGCTCCCGCCGCCGGCGCAGAGCGACGCGGTGGCGTTCACGTTCCAGGTCCACGACGTCGACCAGACGTGCGAGGAGCTACGGGGGCGGGGCGTCGAGCTGGTGACCGAGCCGATGGACTACGACGTCGCGTTCCTGAGGCTCGCGCACCTGCGGGACCCGGAGGGGAACCTGATAGAGATCAACGCCCCGCTGAGCGCTCCGACGATCTAGTTCCGCAGGGGTCCGGTACACGCGGTACACGCGGTCCGCATCTGGACCGGATGTACCGCGTGTACCGGAGGGCGGGGGGCGCGGTGCCGTCGAGTCGTTTACCGACTACTCGAGTTGTGCCAGGTAGCGCTCGACGTTCTGGATGAACAGCCGGCGCACCCGAATCAGGACGTACGGCTCGAGATCGAATCTGGCATCGGGTGCAACGGAGCGGATTCGCCGGAAGAGCTCGAAGACCGCCGCAAGGGAATCCGGGTCCCAGCCTTCTCCCACATGGCAGCGGCGGCAGCGGGGGCGTGGGGAGCGGCCCCCGTGGGAAAGACCCCATCTATCATCGGCCCTCACCGCCCAGGTTAGGAGTGAAGTTGGAGCCCGTATACCGCCCGGTCATCGGGTTTGCGCTGACGCTGTTCAAGACCATGGGGTGGCGTGTCCTGACCTCCGGCGAAGAGCACATCCCGGCCCACGGCCCCGCCGTCATCGCGACCAACCACGTCGGCTACCTCGACTTCGCGTTCGTCGGCGCCGCCGCGCGCAAGCGCGGGCGCCTCGTGCGCTTCCTCGCGAAGCAGGAGGTGTTCGAGCACAAGGTGTCCGGCCCCCTGATGCGCGGGATGAAGCACATCCCCGTGGACCGGTTCGGCCTCGCCGGGAACGCGATCGACCTCTCGGTCGAGGCGCTGCGCTGCGGCGAGATCGTGGGGATGTTCCCCGAGGGGACGATCAGCCGCTCGTTCGTCCCGGCCGCGGGGAAGACGGGGGCCGCGCGCATGGCGATCGAGGGCGGTGCGCCGTTGATCCCAGGTGCGGTGTGGGGGAGCCAGCGGATCCTCACGAAGGGCCGGCCGAAGAACTTCGAGCGCGGGGTCACGATCACGGTCGACCTCGGCCCCCCCATCCCCTACGAGGCCGGCGACGACCCCGAGACCGTGACGAAGGCGTTGATGGCGGAGATCGAGCGGCTGGTCGAGGTCGCGGGGGCGAAGTATCCCGACCGCCCGGCCGACGAGGCAAGCTCGTGGTGGCTGCCCGCGCACCTGGGTGGGACGGCGCCGACGGTCGAGGAGTCGCTGGAGATGGCGCGCCGCGAACGCGACGAGCGTGCCGCGCGCCGCGCTGGACCCTCGGCCGGACCGGAGAACGACAGGAGGTCGGAGTGAACAAGCTCGTAGCGGCACCGGTCGTGGTCGCGCTGGCGGCGCTCGGCATCGCGGCCCCCGCGGCCGCGGGCGAGTCGTGCATGGGCAAGACGGCGACGATCACCGGCTCGAACGGCGCGGATCGGATCGAAGGTACGCGCTTCGCCGACGTGGTCGCCGGGCTCGGCGGCAACGACGTGATCAAGGGGATGTCCGGCAACGACATGATCTGCGGCGGCGAGGGCAACGACAAGATCGAGGGCGCGAACGGCCACGACAAGGTCGAAGGCCACGGTGGGAACGACACAATGCAGGGCGGGCGCGGCGACGACCGCCTCGACGGCGGTGCCGATGCCGACACCGCGAGCTACAAGAACTCGGTGACGCCCGTGGACGCGAACCTCGACATCCGTGCCGCGATCGGCGAGGGTGCCGACGCGCTCGTCGAGGTCGAGAGGCTCCTCGGCTCCGATCATGCCGACACGCTCACCGGTGACGCGAACAACAACTCGATAACCGGCGGCGGCGGCTCCGACCGGATCGAGGGTCTCGGCGGGCCCGACGTCCAGAAGGGCGGCACCGGCGACGACCGGATCAGCGGCGGCGACGGCCTCGACTCGCACTACGGCGGCGCGGGCGACGACTTCATGGACGGTGGCGAGGGCCAGGACACTCCCTCGTTCAAGTTCTCGCCCGACCCGGTCACCGTGGACCTCGAAGAGGGGACGGCGACGGGTGAGGGCGAGGACACGTTCGTGAACATGGAGATCGTCGCCGGGTCGCGCCACGGCGACACGCTCCTCGGCACCGCCGAGAGCGACACGTTCTATCCGCTCGGCGGCGCGGACGAGATCGACGGGCGCGACGGGTTCGACTTCGTCGTGTACGCGCAGTCTCCGGCGGCGGTGCTCGTCGACCTCGGGGCGGGGTCGGCGTCGGGAGGCGAGGGTGCGGACACGGTGACCTCGATCGAAGGCGCCGTGGGCTCGGCCTACGACGACGAGCTGCGCGGGGACGACTTCGAGAACTCGCTGTACGGCCTGGGCGGAGACGACACGCTCGACGGACGCGGGGGCGAGGACACGCTGATCGGGGGGCCGGATACGGACTCGTGCAGCAACGGCGAGACCGTCGTCCAATGTGAGGCGACCCCTTAAGTGAAAATCCCCCGGGAAGGGTGCTCCCGGGGGATCTCTAGGAAGAAGCGGCGCTACATCTTGCCGGCCATGTAGCTGAAGGTGCCGTTGGCGCCCTCCGTCATGCACACGAAGGCGATCGGGTAGCCGGCGGGGACGGTGCCGGTCTCGCCACCGGGGCCCGGGTTCTCGTAGGCGACGTTAGCGGGAGCCGTCGAGGGGTCCGTCACGTCACCCATGTCGGCGTAGAAGCTGATGTCCATGCCCGTGCCGCTGCTCGCCTCGAGCTTGAAGGGCAGTCCGACCGTCTTGGGGTCGACGTCGAAGGTGTGGCCGAAGACGCCGTTCTGGCCGCTCAGCGAGAACAGCGTGCGCTGCGTGCGGTACACGCACGTCGCCGCCGCGTTTCCGCCCTGCGGGACTGCGATCGTCCCCTCGACCATCTGGTGCGCCGTCGGCTTCTTCTTCTTGCCGGCGAGCGCGGTCTGGACGGGCGCCGCGACGAGCAGAGCAACGGTTGCGAGTGCGATCAGCTTCTTCACGGTGTCGTCACCTCGTGGTCTGGGGTTGTCGTCGAGGTAGGAGGTTCGCCGCGCGGAGGGGCGCTCCTGCGCGTGCGGCGGTTCCCGGAGATCCTCCGGTTATGCCCGGTTTGCGCCCTCCGGCACGCCCCGCGGATCCGTCTCGGCCCCCACGATCGGCTCGCCGGAGAGGACGTCCTTCCCGGAGACTCGTTCTTCCAGGCCGACCGCGCTCTTGAGCGACTCGATGTGCGGGGCGAGGTCGGTCGACCCATCCTCGACGCGCTCCATCAGCTGGGCGAGCCCGTCGGCGAGGGCGTCGAGCTTGCACTGCACCGCGCGCTCGCTGCGGCTCTGCGCGTTCTGGAGCAGCGCCACGAGCAGGAAAGTGATCGCGCTGGTCCCCGCGCTCAGCACGATCTGCCAGGTGTCGAAGTCACCGATCAGCGGATACGTGAGCGTCCATAGCACGACCAGCGCGACGCTTCCGGCGAAGAACTCCGCCTGACCGGCGAAGCGGGCGGTCTTCTCCGCCCAGCGGTCGAAGACGTTCAGGCGGGATTGACGATCGCTGATGGGGGGCCTCCTCGGAACGAGACGACGCTGCGCGGCTGGCGCCTCAACCGCCTCGTCTCTGTTCTTCCTCCTTGTCGCCTCCTGCAAACGGCGCGCCCTCGTATCGCTCCCGGAGCTCCTCGTCGTCCAGCTCCTCGAACCCGTACCCGAGCCACTCCACGACCTCCAGGGCGGCCGGATGCTCGAACACCCGCCTCCAGTCCAGGTCGAGCCGCGTCCGGTGGTGCCAGGCGTCCACCCGCCGCCGCGAACGCTCGGTCAGCTGCGGCTCGTACGGCAGGCCTGCGAAGTCACAGAGCCGCCGCAACGCCACCTCGTCACCGGCGAGCACGTCCTCGGCCCGCAGCCGGAGCACCGGCACCGCCCCCTCGATCTCCCGCGCGTACAGGTGGACCTCGGTGCACCAGTACAGGCACTTCTCGAACGGCGTCAGCGCGCCCCACCGCTCCGCGTACGCGCGCTGGAGGACGCCGGGGTCCTCGGGGCCCAGCGCGGCGAGGCGGGTGTAGTCGTCGGCGCGGGGGCTGCCGGCGTAGCACTGGTGGACCATGTGCGAGAGGGCCGCCCGCACGGGGTGGCGCGTGAGGTGGACCACCCGCACCCGGCCGGGGAACCGCCGAACGAACAGCGGGATCGCCGCAAAGAGGGGCCACCCGGTCTCGACGTAGTCGCGGCCCTCCAGGGCCTGCGCCACCTCGTCCAGGTGCGCCGTCACCTCGGGGGCCGGGGTCGCCTCCGGCGCCCGCAGGAGCTCCCGTGGACGGTAATGGGGACCAATGGGTTCGTGCGTCACCCAAACCTTGCCTTGATAGAACTCAGACAGGTTGTGCGCGAGCCATTGCGTCCCGCACCGGCCGGTCGACAGGAACAGCGTGACGTGGTGGGCTGGCATGGCGTGAGGGTAGACCGGCGACCAGGGCAAGCAAATCGACGCTTGTGCGCCCAGCATCATCTTCATCGTATGGTGGTGGTGGATTTCGGTTGCGGACAGAGGGGCCCGCGGCGACTCACGCGATCGGCCCCTGCACGCGCTCTGAGGTGAAGAAGCCCGCCTCGTACCCAACGAGGAGGGGCTATGGGAGACCTTGCTTTGATCACCGGCGGCGCCGGGTTCATCGGGTCGCATGTCGCACGCGAGCTGCTGGCACACGGGTATCGGGTCAGAGTCCTCGACGACCTGAACCCGCAGGTACACGAGGGCGGCGGCCGTCCCGCTTACCTCGACGGCGACGTGGAGCTGGTCGACGGCGACGTCCGGGACGCGGACGCCGTGAAGCGGGCGCTGGTCGGGGCCGACTACGTCCTGCACCTCGCGGCCCGGGTCGGCGTCGGCCAGAGCATGTACGAGATCGCCGAGTACTCGAGCGTCAACACCTACGGGACCGGCGTCCTGCTGGAGGCGCTGCTCGAGCACCCGGTGCGCCGCCTGCTGGTGGCGTCGAGCATGAGCATCTACGGCGAGGGCCTCTACGAGACACCCGACGGACGCGTGGTGTCGGCGACCGAGCGCTCGCGCGAGCAGCTCGAGCGCGGGGAGTGGGAGCCGCGGGGGCCGGACGGCGAGGAGCTCCGCCCGCTTCCCACGCCGGAGACCAAGCGCCCGTCGCTCTCCTCGGTCTACGCGCTCACGAAGTACGACCAGGAGCGCATGTGCCTCCTGTTCGGTCAGAGCTACAACATCCCCACGTTCGCGCTCAGGTTCTTCAACGCGTACGGCCGCGACCAGGCGCTCTCGAACCCGTACACCGGGGTGCTGGCGATCTTCGCCGCGCGGCTCCTGAACGACCGGCCCCCGTTGATCTTCGAGGACGGGGACCAGCGCCGCGACTTCGTGAGCGTGACCGACGTCGCCCGCGCCTGCCGGCTCGCCCTCGAGAAGGACGACGTGGCGACCGCGGTGCTGAACGTGGGGAGCGGCCGCGACCTGTCCGTCCGGGAGGTCGCCGAGAAGCTCGCCCGGGTGCTCGGCAAGGAGCACGTCGAGCCGGAGGTCACCGGCAAGTACCGGGCCGGCGACATCCGCCACTGCTTCGCCGACGTCACGAATGCGGCGGAGCTGATCGGCTACGAGCCGCAGGTCGCGCTGGAGGACGGCATGGAGGAGCTCGCGGAGTGGCTGGAGGGGCAGGTCGCGACCGACCGCGTCGACTCCGCGACCGCCGAGCTCGCGTCCCGGGGGCTGACGCTGTGAGCCGCATCGTCGACACGATCAGGCACAACCCGAGCTGGGGCGAGCTGGACGACACCGCGCAGCTCCGCGAGCGGTTCCCCGACCGCGAGGGCAACCCCGACCTCGGCGTCGTGTCGTACTTCCACCTCCACGACCGGGACATGGTCGAGCGTGTGGTCGCCGGCCTGCACCGGCTGGGCGTGCAGCACCTGAGGACCGCGGTGTCGTGGGCCGACTGGCACGCCGAGGGGGGCCGCGAGTGGTACGAGTGGCTGCTGCCCAAGCTCGCCGCCGATTTCCGCGTGCTTCCGAGCGTCCTCTACACGCCCCCGTCTCTCGGCATCCTGCCGAAGAGCTCGTCGCCGCCCCGCGAGCCGTCGATGTACGCGGACTTCGTCGAGTTCCTCCTGACCGAGTACGAGGGGCTGTTCACGCACGTGGAGCTCTGGAACGAGCCGAACAACTACATCGAGTGGGACTGGACGGTCGACCCCGAGTGGAAGATCTTCGCGGAGATGATCGGAGGTGCCGCCGAGCGCGCCGCGACGAAGTTCGGCGTCGTCCCGGTCCTCGGGGGCATGAGCCCGCTCGACCCGAACTGGCTGGACCTCATGTTCCAGCGCGGCGCCATGGAGCACATGGGCGTCGTCGGCATCCACGGCTTCCCCGGCACCTGGGAGGCCGTGTGGGAGGGCTGGGCCGCGCATGCCGGGCGGGTGCAGGAGGTCCTCGACCGGCACGAGTCGACCGCGGAGGTCTGGATCACGGAGTGCGGCTTCTCGACGTGGGGGCACGACGAGTTCCGGATGGTGCGCGAGCTCGTCGACGCGTCGAGGGCGCCGATGCCGCGCGTCTACTGGTACTCCGCCGAGGACCTCAACCCGGTGCGCGAGACGCTGGACGGGTTCCACGCGGACGAGCGCGCCTACCACTTCGGGCTCTTCCGCCGGAACGGCGCGGCGAAGCTGCCCGCGCGCGTGTGGGCCGAGGGCGGGATCGAGGCCGTGCGGGACCTGGCGGCGATCGGCACCCGCAGGAGGGGCCGTTTCCACGAGCCCGCGACGTTGATCACCGGTGGATCGGGCTTCATCGGCGTCAACCTCGCCGACCGGCTCGCGCGTGAGGGCAAGCCCGTGGTGATCCTCGACAACCTCGCGCGCTCGGGCGTGGAGCGCAACCTGCGGTGGCTCGAGGCGACGCACGGCGACGCCGTCACGTTGCACGTCGCGGACGTCCGGGACCGCTTCGCGATCCGCGCGGCCCTCGACGGTTGTGACGAGGTCTTCCACCTCGCGGCGCAAGTGGCCGTGACGACGAGCCTCGACGACCCCGAGCTCGACTTCGGCGTCAACCTGCAGGGGACGCTGAACCTGCTGGAGGAGGTCCGGGCGATGCCCGTCCCTCCGCGGGTCCTGTTCACGTCGACCAACAAGGTCTACGGGGACCTGGAGGACGTGGCGCTGCTCGACCTCTCGGGACGTTACGAGCCGGCGGACGAGGCGATCGCCGGCCGCGGTATCGCCGAAGACCGTCCGCTCTCGTTCTGCAGCCCCTACGGTTGCTCGAAGGGTGGAGCGGACCAGTACGTGCTCGACTACGCGAAGACCTACGGCATCCCGGCGACGGTGTTCCGCATGAGCTGCATCTACGGCCCACATCAGTTCGGGACCGAGGACCAGGGGTGGGTCGCGCACTTCCTCATCCGGGCGCTGAAGGGCGACCCGATCAGCATCTACGGCGACGGCAAGCAGGTCCGCGACCTGCTGTTCGTAGAGGACCTCGTCGAGGCGATGCTGGCGGCGACGCGGGCGAACGGGACGACGGGGGGCCGCGCGTTCAACATCGGCGGAGGCCCGGAGAGGTCGAAGAGCCTGCTCGAGATCCTCGAGCTGATCGAGAGCGTGCACGGGTCGCTCCCGCGGATGACGTTCGGCGACTGGCGCATCGCGGACCAGCGCTACTACGTCTCGGACACGTCGGCGTTCGAGGACGCCACGGGCTGGAAGCCGCGGGTCTCGGTCGAGGAGGGCGTCGAACGGCTCTACCGCTGGCTCGTCGAGAGCAGTGAGCACTCCGCGCTTGCGGGTTGCATAGCGCCCCGGATCGCCCGGGAGCGCTCGCTCGCGACCGGCGCCGTCTAGGCCGCTGCCGTGATGAAGGCCGCGGTCGTCGAGGCCCCGCGACGCGTCGCCCTCGTCGACGTCCCGCCGCCCGAGCCGGGGCCGGGGGAGGTCCTGATCGCCCTCGAGGGGTGCGGGATCTGCGGGTCGGACGCGGCGGTGTGGGAGGGCCGGCCCTGGTTCGAGTACCCGTTCGACGCAGGAGCGCCGGGTCACGAGGGCTGGGGTGTAGTCGAGGCCGCGGGCGATGGCGTCGCGATCGCGCCGGGGACCCGCGTCGCCGCGATCTCGTACCGCGCGCACGCGGAGTACGACGTGGCCCCCGCGGAGGCCGTCGTGCCCGTTCCCGCCGCGGTGGGCGACGACCCGTTCCCGGGAGAGGCCCTCGGCTGCGCGATGAACGTGTTCGCCCGCAGCGACGTGCAACCCGGCCACGACGTGGCGGTCGTAGGCGTCGGCTTCCTCGGTGCGCTGCTGACGCAGCTCGCGGCGCGGGCCGGCGCACGTGTGGTCACGGTGTCGCGGCGGGAGTTCTCGCTCGACGTCGCCCGCGCGATGGGGGCGGAAGAGGCCGTCCCGCTCGGCGACGTGCGAGCGACGGTTGAGGGGGCCGCGGCGCTCACGGACGGGAAGCTGTTCGACCGCGTGATCGAGGCCGCGGGGGTGCAGGCGGCGCTGGACGTCGCGGGGGAGCTGACGCGGACGCGCGGCCGTCTCGTCGTGGCGGGCTACCACCAGGACGGGTCGCGGACGGTGGACATGCAGCTCTGGAACTGGCGGGGCATCGACGTGGTGAACGCGCACGAGCGCGAGCTGGCGACGTACGTCCGGGGGGTGCGCGCCGCCGCGGCGGCGATCGAGGACGGGACGCTCGACCCGTCGCCGCTCTACACGCACCGCGTACCGTTCGACCGGCTGGAGCGCGCGTTCACCGGCGCGGTCGAGCGCCCGAACGGGTTCCTGAAGGCGGTCACGGTCCTGTGAGGGCGATCGGCGAGACGGCGGCCCCCGGGGCGCGCGGCCTGGCGAGGCCGCGGCTCGGCTTCCTGGGCGCGGGCTGGATCGGGCGGAACCGGCTGCGGTCGGTCGCGGCGACCGGCCTCGCCGAGATCGCCGTCGTCGGGGACGCGGTCGCGGAGGCCGCCGCGGAGGCCGCGGCCGAGACCGGCTGCGACGCGACGTGCACGACGCTCGACGAGATGCTCGCCCACGACCTCGACGGCGTCGTGATCGCAACGCCGAGCGCGCTGCACGCGGCACAGTGCCTGCAGGCCCTCGAGGCCGGGCTCCCGGTCTTCTGTCAGAAGCCGCTGACGCGCACCGCGGCCGAGGCGCACGGCGTGGTCGACGCTGCGCGCGCCCGCGACCTCCTTCTCGGCGTCGATCTCTGCTACCGGCACGTGCGCGCGTCGCAGGCGGTGAAGGCGCTGGTGGACGGCGGCGAGCTGGGGACGGTCTACGCGCTCGACCTCGTGTTCCACAACGCGTACGGCCCCGACAAGGCGTGGGCGCAGGACCCGCGGCTCGCGGGAGGGGGCTGCGTCATCGATCTCGCGACGCACCTCCTGGACCTCGCGCTGTGGCTGACGGGCACGGAGGTCGTCGCGGCCGCGGCGCGGCTCTACCGGGACGGGCGGCGCCTCGCGCCGGGCGCGGACGAGCTCGAGGACCACGCGACGGCCGAGCTCGAGCTGGCGAACGGCGCGTCCGTACGCCTTGCGTGCTCCTGGTACTGGGACGGGGGCCGCGACGCGGACATCGCGGCTCGCGTCTACGGCAGTGACGGAGCGGCCGCGGTCGTGAACGTCGACGGCTCGTTCTACGAGTTCCGGGGCGAGCGCTACCGCGGCACGCAGACGGAGGTCCTCGTCGACGGTGCGGACCAATGGGGGCCGCGGGCGATCGTCTCGTGGGTGCGGGGTCTGCAGGAGGGCGGGACGTTCGACGACTCGGCGTCCGCGTACGTCGCGCTCGCGGAGGCGGTAGACCGCGTCTACGGGAGGACTCGGTGAGCGTCCTGATGACCGCGGACAACCTGGGCGGGGTGTGGACGCACGCGCTCGACCTCGTGCGCGGGCTCGCGCCGCTGGGGGCCGAGGTGTCGCTGGCGGTGATGGGCGACCCGTTGACGGAAGAGCAGCGTGCGGAGCTGGAGCGCACCCCGCTGCGATCGTGGCACGCGCTCGACTGCCGGCTCGAATGGATGCCCGAGCCGTGGGACGACGTGGACCGTTCGGGCGAGTGGCTGCGGGACGTCGCCGCGGAGGTGCGGCCGGACCTCGTCCACGTGAACGGCTACGCACACGCGGCCCCCGGGTGGCGTGCGCCGGTCGTGCTGGGAGCGCACTCGTGCGTGGTGTCGTGGTGGCGTGCCGTCAAGGGTCACGTCCCCGGCGACCTCGCCGAGTACTCGCGCCGCGTGACGGAAGGCCTTCACGCGGCGGACGCCGTCGTCGCGCCGACGCGCTGGATGCTCGAGTCGCTGACCGAGAGCTACGGCTGGTCGGGCCGCGGCGCGGTCGTGCCGAACGGGCGCGGCGGGACGTTCACGCCGCGTCCGAAGGAGCCTCTGGTCGTCACGATCGGACGCGTGTGGGACGACGCCAAGAATGTCGCGGCGCTCGACGCAGTCGCGGGCGACGTCCCCTGCGAGCTCGTAGTCGTCGGTTCGGGCGTCCATCCCGCGTCGGGAGCGCAGACGGCGGCGCACCACGCCGGCCGCATGCCGCCGCACGAGATCGCGGAGCTGCTGGGGCGCGCGGCGATCTTCGCGGAGCCGGCGCGCTACGAGCCGTTCGGCCTCGCGGCTCTGGAGGCCGGGCTCGCCGGCTGCGCGCTCGTGCTCGGAGACATCCCGAGCCTGCGCGAGGTGTGGGGCGACGCAGCGGTGTTCGTCGCGCCCGACGACCACGCCGCTCTGCGCGACGCGCTGGCGCGTTTGGCGAGCGATCCCGCCGAGTGCACCTCGTGGGGCGACCGGGCGCGGGAGCGCGCTACCGGATACACGCTCGACCGGATGGCCGCGGGATACGACGCGCTCTATCGTTCGGTGGCGCGGGAGCCGGTCGCGCCGTGAGGATCGTCCTGTTCTGTCACTCGCTCGTCTCCGACTGGAACCACGGCAACGCCCACTTCCTGCGCGGCGTCGTGCGCGAGCTCGAGGGCCGCGGCCACGACGTCGTCGTCTACGAGCCTGCCGGGGGCTGGAGCAGGAGCGCTCTGGTCCGTGACCACGGCGAGGCGGCGGTCACGGCGTTCCACGACGCGTTCCCGGCCCTGCGGAGCACGGAATACGACCTCGCCACGCTCGACCTCGACGCAGCGCTCGACGGTGCGGACCTGGTGCTCGTCCACGAGTGGAACGACCCGCAGCTCGTCGCTGCCGCCGGCACGCACCGTGCCTCCCATGACTATCGCCTCCTGTTCCACGACACGCATCACCGCGCGGCGACGCGGCCCGCGGACATGGCGGCGTTCGACCTCTCCGGCTACGACGGCGTGCTCGCGTTCGGCGAAGTCATCCGCCGCATCTACCTCGACAACGGGTGGGCGCGCCGCGTGTGGACGTGGCACGAGGCCGCCGACACGCGCACGTTCCACCCTCTTCCGGACGTCGAGCCGAGCGGTGACGTCGCGTGGGTCGGGAACTGGGGGGACGACGAACGCACCCGGGAGCTCGAGGACTACCTGCTGGGTCCCGTGAAGGCACTCGCGCTGAGCGGCGTCGTCCACGGCGTCCGGTACCCGCCGAGGGGGAAGGCCGCAGTCGCGGCCGCGGGGCTCGACTTCCGCGGGTGGATCGCGAACCACCGCGTCCCGGAGGTCTTCGCAGCGCACCGCGTCACGGTCCACGTCCCGCGCCGGCCGTACGTCCGGCTGCTCCCCGGCATCCCGACGATCCGCGTGTTCGAGGCCCTCGCGTGCGGGATCTCGCTCGTCTGTGCGGCTTGGGAGGACGCCGAAGGGCTGTTCGAGGCCGGGCGCGACTACCTCGTCGCGCGGGACGGCGAGGAGATGACGACCCACCTGAAGAGCGTCGTGAACGAGCCGGAGCTCGCACGGGACCTGTCGGAGCACGGGCTTGCGACGATCCGCGCGCGGCACACGTGCGCGCACCGGGTCGACGAGCTCATGGCCGTCTACGAGGAGCTCTAGATGAAGATCGCATTCTTCGGTTCGAGCCTGGTGTCCGCGTACTGGAACGGCGCCTGCACCTACTACAGGGGCATCGTCCGCGCCCTCGCCGAGCGCGGCCACGAGGTGACGTTCTACGAGCCCGACATCCTCGACCGCCAGGCGCACCGTGACATCCCGGACCCCGAGTGGGCGACGGTCGTGGTCTACGCGGCGGAGAGCGAGGACGACGTCGCCGCCACGGTCGAGCGAGCCGCGGGGGCCGACCTGATCGTGAAGGCCAGCGGCGTCGGCGCGTTCGACGACGTGCTCGAGCGCGCGACCCTCGACGTCGCCGGCAACGTCTCGCTGTGCGCGTTCTGGGACGTGGACGCCCCCGCGACGCTCGCGCGCATGGAGGGCGATGCAGACGACGCGTTGCGCAAGCTGGTCCCGAGCTACGACCTCGTGCTCACGTACGGCGGCGGCGACCCGGTCGTGCGGCGATACGAAGCGCTCGGCGCCCGCGCCTGCGTCCCGATCTACAACGCCCTCGACCCGTCGACCCACTTCCCGGCCGCGCCCGACCCCCGGTTCCGCGCCGACCTCTCGTTCCTCGGCAACCGCCTGCCGGACCGCGAGGCCCGCGTCGAGGAGTTCTTCTTCCGCGCGGTCGAGATGACGCCGGGTCGCTCGTTCCTCCTCGGCGGCGCCGGGTGGGACGACCGCGTCGGAGCGCCGAACCTGACCTACCGCGGGCACGTCTCGCCGCAGGACCACAACACGTTCAACTGCTCCGCAACCGCCGTCCTGAACGTCAGCCGCGAGTCGATGGCGGCGAACGGGTTCTCGCCGGCGACGCGCGTATTCGAGGCCGCGGGGGCCGGGGCCTGCCTGATCACGGACTTCTGGGAGGGGATCGAGACGTTCCTCGAGCCGGGGGCCGAGGTGCTCGTCGCCCGCGACGGAGCCGAGGTCGCCGCGGCCCTCGAGTCGCTCACCCCCGAGCGGGCGCGTTCGATCGGCGACGCGGCCCGTGACCGGATCCTCGCGGAGCACACGTACGCGCACCGGGCCGCGGAGCTCGAGGCGCTGCTCGACGCGACCGCGCGGGCGGGCGCTCGATGAAGGTCACGTTCCTCGGCCTGTCGATCACGTCGTCGTGGGGGAACGGCCACGCGACGAACTACCGCGCGCTCGTGAAGGCGCTGGCCGAGCGCGGGCACGACGTCGTCTTCCTCGAGCGCGACGTGCCGTGGTACGCGTCGCATCGGGATCTCCCGCGGCCCCCACACGGACGCACGTTCCTCTACTCGTCGCTCGACGAGCTGCGGAGCGACCTCGCGGAGCACGTCGCCTCGGCCGGCCTCGTCGTCGTCGGCTCGTTCGTGCCCGACGGCGTAGCGGTCGGGCAGTGGGTCCTCGACGCGGCGCGGGGCGTCACCGCGTTCTACGACATCGACACGCCGGTGACGCTCGAGAAGCTCGAGCAAGGCGACTACGAGTACCTCTCCCCGGAACTCGTCGCCGGCTACGACCTCTACCTCTCGTTCACCGGGGGGCCGGTCCTCGAGGTGATCCGTACCGGCTACGGCGCGGCGCGGCCGCGGCCGTTCTACTGCCTGGTGGACGCATCCGAGTACCGGCCGGAGGCCGCCGAGACGCGCTGGGACCTCGGCTACCTCGGCACGTACAGCGACGACCGCCAGCCGGCCGTAGACCGCCTGCTGGTCGAGCCCGCGCGCCGCATGCCGGAGGCGCGGTTCGCAGTCGCAGGCCCCCAGTACCCGGAGACGATCGAGTGGCCCGGCAACGTCGAGCGCATCGACCACCTGCCGCCGGGGGAGCACCGCCGCTTCTACAACTCGCAGCGGTTCACCCTCAACGTGACCAGGGAGCAGATGGTGCGGACCGGCTACGCTCCGAGCGTGAGGCTCTTCGAGGCCGCCGCATGCGGCGTGCCGATCGTCTCGGACTGGTGGGAGGGCCTGGACGCGTTCTTCGTGCCGGGCTCCGAGATCCTGATCGCCCGTGACTCCGGTGACGTCGTCCGGTACCTCCGCGACGTGAGCGACGACGAGCGGCGCTCGATCGCGGAGGCCGCCAGACGACGAGTGCTCGCGGAACACACGGCGGAGCGGCGCGCCGAGGAGCTCGAGGCGCACGCCGCCGAGGCCGCGGGAGTGCGCGGGGCGGTCTCGTGACGCTCCAGTCGATGGGGCGGCCCGACCTCGCGGACGACCCGGTCTCGCGGCGGATCGCCGAGCTCGCGCCGTGGTTCCACAACCTGCACCTCCCCTCGGGACACGAGACCGCACCCGACCACCCTCTGGGCGACTTCCCCTCGTTCAAGTGGGCGCAGCTCGCGCCCGTCATCCCGGGGGACCTCGGCGGGTGGAGCGTCCTCGACATCGGGTGCAACGCGGGCTACTACTCGTTCGCGCTGGCGGGCCGCGGGGCCGACGTCGTCGGGATCGACCTCGACCCCCACTACCTCCGTCAGGCGAGGTGGGCGGCCGAGCACGTCGAGGTGGAAGGAAGCGTCCGCTTCGAGCAGATGCACATCTACGACCTGGCGCACGTCGACGACCGCTTCGACCTCGTGCTGTTCCTGGGCGTGCTGTACCACCTGCGCTACCCGCTGCTCGCGCTCGACATCCTGGCGGAGAAGGTCGACCGGATGCTCGTCGTGCAGACGCTGACGATGCCGGGGGACGAGACGCTCGAGCCGCCCGACGACCTCGGCATCGACGCGCGCGAGGCGATGCTCGACCCGGGGTGGCCGAAGATGGCGTTCATCGAGAGGTCGCTGGCGAACGACCCCACGAACTGGTGGGCGCCGACGGAGGCCTGCGTGGAGGCGATGCTGCGCTCGACCGGCATGCGAGTAGTCGAGCGGCCGGGTCACGAGATGTTCGTGTGCGAGCCGGGGCCCGATGCCGGGCGGGGGGCGGCGAGCGCCGAGCTGGGGGCCGCGACGGGCCGCCGCGAGCTACGGGCGCACGACTAGATGCTGGCCGCTCTGGCCGGAGCGTCCGGGGCAGGGCCCGTAGGCCCGACGATCGAGGGCGCGAACCTCCTGCTGTTCCTGCTCGTGCTCGGCGCCGTCGTCTGGGGCATCGTCCGGTTCAAACGGTAGCCCTCTGCGGCCCCCGCAGGGCCCCCGTGCGCGCCACCTCGCCCAGCCAGCGCGCGCTCGGCCGCGGCCTCCGCTCCAGCGTCGACCGGTCCACCTCCAGCAGCCCGAACGCGGGGGCATAGCCGTAGTTCCACTCGAAGTTGTCCATCAGCGTCCAGTAGAAGTAGCCGCGTACGTCGATGCCGGACTCGATGCAGCGGTGCAGCCCCCGCAACGCGCCGTCGACGAACGCGATCCGGCGCGCATCGTCGAAGGTCGCGATCCCGTTCTCGGTCACGAGCACCGGCAGCCCCGTGAGGTCCCACGCGCGACGCACGGTCGCCTCCAGTGCCTCCGGCCAGTGCTCGTATCCCATCCCGGTGCGCTCGACCCCGTCCTCGGGGGCCAGGAATCCCTCCGGCCCCACGCGGTGGCGCGTGTACGTGTTGACGCCGACGAAGTCGTCGCCGGCCGCGGCCCCCAGGAAGACGTCCTCGCGCAGCGCGCGGATTGCGTCGCGCTCGGCCTCGCCGCCCGGCGTCGCCTGCCAGTCCGCCATCGCGAGCGCGAGCCCCACTTGCGCGTCCGTGCGCGCCCGCACGACGTCGCGCGCCCGCGCGTGCGCCTCGACGAACGCGTCCGTCACCCTGACCCTCGCCTCCCGGTCCCGGCGTGCCGGCGGGAACACCGCGTCCTCGTATCCCAGCAGCGCCACGATGTTCGGCTCGTTCAACGTCACCGCCCAGCGCAGCAGCGGCGCGAGCGCGTCGCACATCCACCCGCAGAAGCGAGCGAACGCCTCCGGCAGCCCCGGGTCCTCCCAGCCCCCTCGCTCCGCGGCCCAGCGCGGGAGCGTGAAGTGGTTGAACGTCACGACGGGCTCGAGCCCGAGCCGCCGGCACTCCGACGCGACCGCGACGTAGTGCGCGACCTCGTCGGGAGCGACGTCGCCCTCCCGCGGCTCCACGCGCGACCACTCGACCGAGAAGCGGTAGGCGCCGAACCCGAGCGCCGCGAGCGTCGCCAGGTCCTCGGGGTAGCGGTTGTAGTGGTCGCACGCGATGCCGCACACCTCCGCGCACGTGGTCTCCGCCGCCCTCTCCCACTCGTGCCAGTCGGCCCGGACGTTGCCGCCCTCGACCTGGTAGGCGGACGTCGCGGCACCCCAGAGGAACTCCCGGGGGAACCGGAGGGCTTCGGTCAGGACGGCGCCGGGCCCGCGCCCTTCGGCACGAGCGCATCGCCCTGCGACGCGACGAGCCTCCAGTAGCGGCCGCGGCCCGCCAGCAGGTCGTCGTGCGTCCCCCGCTCGACGAACCGGCCGTCCTCCATCACGAGGATCAGGTCCGCGTTCTGCACGGTGCTCAGCCGGTGTGCGATCACGATGCGCGTGCACCCCAGGTTCTCGAGGTGCCGGTGCACGACCTGCTCGGTCTCGACGTCGAGATGGCTCGTCGCCTCGTCGAGCAGCAGGATCTTCGGGTCGTGGACGAGCGCTCGCGCGAGCGCGAGACGCTGGCGCTGCCCGCCGGACAGCGACGCCCCGCCGTCGGCGAGGACGGTGTCGTAGCCCATCGGCCAGCTCCTGATCTCGTCGTGCATCGCCGCGAGCGCGGCCGCGCGCTCGACGCGCTCGAGCGGCATCTCCGGCTCGGCGAGCGCGATGTTCTTGCGGACGCTCGAGCCGAACAGGAACGCGTCCTGCGGGACGATCCCGAGCTGCTTGCGGACCCAGGCGAGGTCGAGCGTCTTCAGGTCGGCCCCGTCGTACAGCACGCGGCCGGACGTCGGGGCGTACAGGCCGAGGATCAGGTGCGCGAGCGTGGACTTGCCCGAGCCGGACTTGCCCACGATCGCGATGCTCTGGCCGGGCTCGATCTCGAGCGAGACGTCCTTCACGACCTCGGGCGAGCCCTCGCTGTAGCGGAACGAGACGTTCTCGAGGGTGATGCGCCCCTTGAGGGTGGGCGCGGCGAGGTCCGTCTTCGACTCCTGCTCCGGGGAGGTGCCAAGGACGTCGTTGATGCGCTCCATGTAGCTGCCGAGCAGCTGCATCTGGAGCCCGGTCGTCACCAGGTTCGCGAGCGGCGTCAGGAAGCCGGCCGCCAGTGCGTTGAGCGCGAGCATCTGGCCCAGCGTCAGGTTCCCGTTGAGGACGCTCAGCGCGCCGACGCCGAGGATCGCGAGCGGAGAGGCTACGCGCAGCGACCCCATGACCGAGTCCACCGCCGCGTTCAGCCGCCCCCGCGACAGCGTCGCGTTGACCTCGTCCACGAAGAAGTTCGTCCACTCCGAGACCGCGCGGTCCTCCGACCCTACCGACTTCAGCGTTTCGATGCCGCTCAGTATCTGGACGAGGTAACCCTGCGACCGCGCCTGCGCGTTCAGGGTCTCGGACATCAGCCGCTGGTTGCGCCGGTGCGAGACGAGCATCACGAGCACCTGGAGCAGCGCGACGCCGACGATCACCGCACCCATGCGCGCGCTCTGCACGAAGATCAGGATCAGGTAGAGGCTGACGAGCGTGCCGTCGAGCATCGTCGACATCGCGCCGGTGGTGAGGATCTCCCGGACGGTCGAGTTGCTGTTCAGCCGCATCATCAGGTCGCCCGAAGACCGCTGGAGGAAGAACGAGTACGGCAGCGACACGAGGTGCTGGATGAACCCGAGCGAGATCTTGAGGTCCAGCTGTGTCCGTACGTTGAGCAGGAGGTGCGCGCGGACGAACGACGAGAGCATGTGGAACAGCGCCATCGCGCCGAGGCCCATCGTCAGCAGGAAGAGCAGGTTCCGGTCGCCCGTCGGCACGATGCGGTCGACGAGGACGCCGGTGAGGATCGGGACCGACAGCGCGAGCACCTGGATGAACAGCGATACCGCCGCCACGCGCCCGAGCAGCCCCGACTGGCGCATCATCGGCCGGACGTAGCGCCACGCGCTGCGGTTCGCCGCGCGGTCGCGCGTGAAGCCCTCGTCGGGCTCCACGATCAACGCGACGCCGGTGAACGACTCGCCGAACCTCTCGAGCGTGATCTTCCGCCGTCCCGCCGCGGGGTCCACGATGACGATGCCCCCGCGCGTGAGCCTCTCGAACACGACGAAGTGGTTGAACTCCCAGTGGAGGATCGCCCCCTTCGGGAGGTACTTGATCCCGTCGAGCTCGACCTTCACCCCGCGCGCTCTCATGTCGTAGGCGCGGGCCGCGCGGATGATCGACGCCGCGTTGACGCCGTCGCGGCCGGTGCCGGTCGCGTTGCGGACCTCCTCGGCCGAGATCGTGCGGCCGTGCAACGCCATCGACATCGCGAGGCAGGCGGCGCCGCAGTCGGAGATCTCGAGCTGCTGGATGTAGGGGATGCGCTTGCTCATGACTCTCCGAAGATCTCGCGCAGGCCCGGCACGAACGCGACGATCACGGGCTCCGACCCCGTGCGGACGCGGAGCTGCCCGAAGTCCTCGGCGGTGTCTACCTCGGAGGTCCGCAGGACCGTGACGGGGCCGTTGATCGCGAGGGCAAGCCCGGGGAAGAGGTCGCGGGCCTCGTCCGCGGGGACCGACTCCTCGACGGACTCGATCCGCACGGCGACCTCGCGCCCGCCGTTCACGGGGAGATAGGCCGCTTCCGAGCCGGCCTCGGGAGGCGCTCCCTGGCCCTCCGGCAGCAGCGCCGTCACCCGCCCGTCCTCGACGAGCGCCAGCGCGAGCGCGACTCGCTCGACCCGCGTGACCGACCCCGCGACCACGACCCCGGCGATAAGGAGGAGGACGAGCCAGAAGCCCTTCTTCGGCCACGACGCCAGGCGCACGAGGTCCGCGGGCGCGGCGCGACGCCGCTGGTACTCGAGGGCCTCCTGGCGGAACAACGGCTCGCGCTCTGACACGCCGCCATGCTACCGACTGGGGTTAAGTCACCCGTTCGGGCTGCAGCACGTCCGGCAGAGGGGCGTCGTGCACGATCGTCAGGTGCTGCACGGCCCTCGTCAGCGCGACGTAGAGGCGGCGCGGCCCCCGGTCCTCCGCCATCATCAGCGCCGGCTCGACCACGACGACGGCGTCGAACTCCAGGCCCTTCGCCGCGAGCGGCGGTAGGAGCGTCACCGGCTTGTCCAGGAGCCCCGTCTCCCACGTCCCGGCGTCGATCTCCGACTCGGACAGGGCCTCGGCCACCCGTCGCGCGAGCAGCTCCGGGCACACGACGCCGACGGTCTGCCAGAGCTTCGAGAGCGTCCTCACCTCGCCCTCGACGTCCTGGAGCAGGTACCCGCCGGAGCTCCGCACGATGCGCGGGGGCTCGTTCGACGCCCTCACCGACGACGACGCCCGGGTGCCCGGCGCGGCGAGCGGGAGCAGCCGGTTGGCGAAGTCCATGATCTCGGACGGCACGCGGTAGCCGATCGTCAGCTCGCGGAACGTCGCGCCGCGCGGGCGTCCGAGCGCTTCCAGCACGCCGTCCCAGCTGCTCTGCGACCCCGCCGACGTCGCCTGCGCCAGGTCGCCGAGGATCGTCATCGAGGACTCGCGCGTGCGGCGCCCGACCATGCGCAGCTCCATCGCCGACAGGTCCTGCGCCTCGTCGACGACCGCGTGCCCGTAGCGCGGGGGCGGCCCGTTGACGAGCGCGTCGCACTCGTCCAGCAGCGGGACGTCGACGGTCGACCACCCGGCCTCCTTCAGCTCCCGCTGCGAGTGCGCGCGCAGCAGCACCTGCTCGTCGGACGAATAGATCCCTTCGGCCGCCCGTTCGAGTGCGGCCCTGTTCGTCAGCACCCGGCGCACGACCGCCTCGTGTCCGAGGTTCGGCCACAGCCGGCGGAGCTGCGGCTCGAGCGTGGTGCGCAGCGCCTCCTCGACGAACTCCGGGCCGTCCAGCCCGAGCGCGTAGATCTCGAGCTCGCGGTCGGCCAGGATGCGCCGGCCCAGGAGCTCCAGGAACAGCCGCCGGCCGTCGCGGTAGGAGCGGGCGCGCATCCCCTCGAGCAACGCGGAGTTCACGGCGTCCGCGGGCACGTCTATCGACACGCCGCGCACCAGCGCGCGCAGCGGCTCCTCGGCCGCCTGTACGCGCGACCAGCACGCGCGCCGGAGCACCTCCGCCATGCGCAGGTCGCCCTTCAGGCGCGCTACCGCGGGAGGGTCCTCGCGCCGCACCTTCTGGTAGCGCGCCGCGAGGCCCAGCACGGTCGTCTGGTAGACCGCGGTCTCGCCCAGGGACGGCAGCACGTTCTCGATGTACGAGAGGAACAGCCGGTTCGGCCCGACGATCAGGACGCGCTCGCGCTCCAGCGTCGCCCGGTGCTCGTAGAGGAGGAACGCGGTGCGATGGAGGCCGACCGCGGTCTTGCCGGTGCCGGGGCCGCCCTGGACGACGACCAGCTCCTCGAGGGGGCTGCGGATGATCTCGTCCTGCTCGGCCTGGATCGTCGCGACGATGTCGCGCATCTGGCCGGTGCGGGCGCGCCCGATCTCCGCGAGCAGCGGGTCCGGGACGCCGCCGTGCGACCCCTCGATCACCGAGTCGGGGTCGTCGAGGTACTCGTCGAAGATGTCGAGCAGCTCGCGGCCTTCCATCGCGAACCTCCGCCGGCGGTGCACGTCCATCGGGTCTCGGATCGTCGCGCGGTAGAAGGGGGCCGCGGCCCGAGCGCGCCAGTCGACGACCTTCACGTCGCCGTCGGGGTCGCGCACGTGACGGCGTCCCACGTAGAGGGTCTCGTCCCGGCCTTGGTCGTCGAGGCGCCCGAAGACCAGCGGGGCCTTCGAATCGGCCAGGGACGCCACGCGCTCCTGCAGGTGCCAGCGCAGGATCTCGTCGTCGACGGTCTCGGCGACCTGCTTCAGCCGGAGCAGCTCCCGCGCATGGGCGCGCATGCGCTCGAGGCAGGCATAGGAGTCGTCGACGTACCGCTGCTCCGATTCGAGGTCCGGGTGCCGGTCGGAGGCGTCGTCGGAGAAGTCGCTCAACGCCGGGAGCCGCGGCGGGCGGCGAACGCTCCCGCAGCGAGCGCGAGCGCGCCGACGACCACGGCCGCCTCGCGGCCCCCGAGGGGCCGCCCCATGATCGAGCTCTTGCCGCCGGCGTCGAGCAGCGACGCGAACGAGCGCCACGACAGCGCGGACGCGCACGACGCGGCGGACCCGACGGAGAGGCAGGACGCGATCGACCCTGCGGACCCGATGCTGAGGATCGACCCGGCCGAGCCGATCGAGAGGATCGAGCCGCGCGAGGCGATGCTCAGGATCGAGCCCTCGGACGCGATCGACCACAAGGAGGTGTTCGCCATGGAGGCAGCGTACCGGCGGCGTCGAACTTCTAGGGAGAGCGAAAGGGGGCGGCTGGTGCGGCGGATCGTGACGTGGGGGCTGTTGATGCTTCTGGTTCCGGCGTGCGCGTTCGAGGCGGCGAGCTATCCGGTCGAGCCCGGCCCGCCGCGCCCCGCGGTCTGCCGTGAACGCCCTGTTGACAACGTGTGCTTCGAGATGGAGCAGTTCGCCAACACCGACCTCGGCTGGATCTACATGTCCGAGGAAGAGCTCCTGAGCGACGAACCCCTCGGGAGGTTCAGCGTCGATCCACGAGGACGCCTGCGGTACGAATTCGCGGTCACCGCGCGCGACGAGGACGTCGGATCCGTGAAGGACCACTACATGTTCTTCCTGGCCGGACGCATGAACGACTGGCGGCGCGTCCCGGCGTCACCCCCCTGGGACGTCCGCCTTGTCACCCGGCCGACGGCCTCGTTCGAGACGAACTACGAGATCCTCTTCGACCTCACGCCGCGGGGCCGGCACACCCGCGTCGAGGCAGTGATGGCGACGTTGCTACCGGCCGAGGCCATCGCGCGCGGCGAGCCCTAGCGGACGAGCCGTGCGGTGCATGCGGTGCATGTGGTGCATGCACCAGTCGCACCGCATCGCCGTGTGAGCGACCGCGACAACGTGACCGCTTCGAGCACGAGATGATCGGGAGATGAGGTACCTGTCGCCGTTGGCGGGCGAATTCAACCGAGTCAAGGATATTTCCCGCCACTCGGAGCGCGGCGCTGAGTTCGAGCGATTCGTCGGACGCCTGTTTCAGGCGGCGAGGTTCCAGGTGGAGATGAATCCCGCCGCGGCGCGCCCGCGGCAGACGGATCTCGCCGCCAGGTATGGAAACGACGTCTACCTGGTCGAAGTCAAGGCGGGCGGGAGGAAGTCCACCATCGACGCCGTCGACGCGGTCCGTACACGCCTCGAAGAGGTAGAGGGGTCGGTTACCGGGATCCTCGTCAGCCTCGCGGGCTTCTCGCGCAACGCGATATCGCGCGTGGAGGAGAAACGAGCACGTCCGGTCCTTCTCCTCAGCGGTGACGAGATCGATCACCTCTGCGACCGTCCAGAAGACCTGCGGGGGCTTCTCGTAGCGAAGCAGCGTCGTCTGTCTATCCAGGGGAAGGTGCTACTGGATGAACCCGACGGCGGTCGGGGGATTGTGCTCCCCGCGATCCCTCACGCACTGAGGTCCGATGCCGAGTTCCTGTTGGGCGACGGCAGCCGGAAAGCCTCCGTGGATTGCGATGGGGGCTTCGGAGGGTTTGTATTCGCGGAAGAGCTGCTCGATGTCGACTGGGTGCCTGGAGGGGGCAGCGGAGTGTCCATCGACTTGCCACTCTCGGTTCGTGACGCGGACGAGCTTGCTCGACTCGTTGACGCGCTGGCTGCATCTGGATGGGGCGGAAAGTCCGCGTGGTGGTCGATCAACCAACGGTCGATCAACTGGCATGGAATCGGTGCTCAATCGTTCGTGGACGCCCTTCGGGGGGCCGAAGAGCGCTATACGGCACCGGGCCCGTTTCACGGGACAGAAGACGTCTGCCTGTACGACGTCTTCGACGGCGGCCATTACACGTTGACCGCCAACGTGAGGGCTTCCGCGCCCAGGCGGGTGTTCCGCGGCGGCATGTCGATGCAGATGATCGGTGTTCCCCTCGACACGGGGCCCCTCGAACAGTTGCGGGACATGTTTGCCGTCGGCCGCCCCGTCTACTTTCGTGCTCTGACCGAACGTGCGGTGACCACGGTGCACCTGTGGCCGGATCAGGTTGAGGTTCACCCGTCGGGATTGATCGTTCGCACGTACGACTTCGAGACCGAGGAAGAGAAGGAATGGGTCGCGGGCATAGTCGTGCCGAATCCCTTCTTCAGGAGCGGCCGAGGCGTCCCCCTTCCAGACGATCAGCTGATCGCGCTGCGACAGTCCGAGCTTCTTCTGTGTCCTCTCAGATCGCACCACTACGACGATGACCGTGAACGGAGGTACTTCCTGTGGGCGATTCACTGGACGTGGACGTCCGACGCGCTCGTTGTGAGCGTGGTCGCAGATTGGGACGATCCTCGTGACGGGGCCGACCCGACCGAGGAGATCGCTCCCGCGGCCCCCGCTAGGTAGTACGGGCCCCCAGCGGGCGCGCCGGGGTCGGGTGCGTCAGCCTGATCCGCGCGTCGAGCGCTATCGCTCCCGCGCCGGCATGCCCGACGAGCACGGGGTTGAGGTCCAGCTCCGCGATGTGCGGGAGGTCCTCGACCATCGCCGACACGCGGAACAGCAGCGACCTGACGGCCTCGCGGTCGAGCGGGGGCTGACCGCGGTAGCCCTCGAACAGCGGCCACGCGCGCAACGACTGCAGCATCTCGTCGACGTCGGTCTCGGTCACCGGTGTGATGCGCACCGCGACGTCCCGCATGAGCTCGACGAGCGTCCCGCCGTACCCACACGCGAGCAGGGGGCCGAACAGCGGGTCGTGCGTGACGCCGACGAAGAGCTCGGCCCCCTCCTGCGTGACCATCTGCTGGACGAGGAAGCCGTCGAGCCGGTCGGCGAGCCCCTGCTCCCGCAGCGACGCCTCGATCTCTCGGGCCGCGGCGGCCGCTTCCGACGGCGTCTCCAGCCCGAGCCGGACCCCACCGACGTCCGTCTTGTGGACGATCGTGCGCGAGTCGATCTTGATCGCGACCGGGCACCCGACCGAGGCCGCCGCGGCCTCCACCTCCTCCGCGGAGGACACGAGCATCGTGCGCGCGGTCGGGATCCCGTAGTGGCCGAGCAGGCGCTGCACCGCGCTCTGCTCGAGCCAGCGCTCCCCGCCTTCGAGCATCGACGCGGCGAGGTGCACCGCCTCCGCGCGGTCTACGTCCGGGAGCTCGGGGACCGAGCCCTCAGGCCTCCGCCGCCACGACGCGTACCGGGCGACGCGGCCGAGAGCGCGCGCCGCGGCCTCCGGGAACGCGAACGACGGGACGACGAGGTCGCCGGTGCGGAGCTGACGGTGGATGCCGTGCACTCCGAGGAAGCAGGCGATCACGGTCTTGTCGCGGATCGCCGCGGCGGTCTGCGCGAGCGCGGCGGCGACGTCCTCGGCCTTCGTCACCAGCGGCGGGATGAAGATCACGATCACCGTTTCCACGTTCGGGTCGGCCGCGAGCAGCTCCAGCGACCGCGCGTACTGCTCCGCCGTGGCAGAGGCGATCATGTCTACGGGATTGCCGACGCTCGCCTCCTGGGGGAGCAGCTCCCGCAGCGCGGCCTTCGTCTCGGGGGCCGGGTCGGGCACCGCCAAGCCCGAGGCCTCGCACGCGTCGGCGCACAGGATGCCGAGGCCGCCGGCGTTCGTGAGGATGCCGACACCGGCACCGTTCGGAAGCGGCTGGTTCGCCAGCAGGCTCGCGACGTCGAACAGCTCCTCGAGCGTGTCCGTCCGGATGACGCCGGCCTGGTGGAAGAGCGCGTCTACGGCCACGTCGCCGGCCGCGAGGCTGCCGGTGTGCGACGCCGCGGCGCGGGCCCCGGCCTGGGAACGCCCGCTCTTGACCGCGACGATCGGCTTGCGACGCGACACTCGCCGCGCGATGCGCGCGAACTTCCTCGGGTTCCCGAACGACTCGAGGTACAGGAGGATCACGTCGGTGCACTCGTCCGTCTCCCAGAACTGCAGCAGGTCGTTCCCGGAGATGTCGGCCTTGTTGCCGACGGAGACGAAGCTGGACATCCCGAGCCCCAGCTCCCTGGTCCTGTCGATGACCGCGATGCCGAGCGCGCCGGACTGCGACGAGAACCCGAGGCGTCCGGCGGCCGGCGCGTGGGGAGCGAAGCTCGCGTTCAAGCGCACGTCGTCGTGCGTGTTCATGAGCCCCATGCAGTTCGGCCCGACGATCCGCATGCCGTAGCCGCGCGCGATCTCGAGCAGCTCGCGCTGGCGGGCCTCTCCCTCTTCGTCGGTCTCGGCGAACCCCGCGGAGATCACGAGCAGAGCCTTGACGCCCTTCTCGCCGCACTCGCGCGCGACGGGCGAGACGGCGGGGGCCGGGACGACGATCACCGCGAGGTCGACGTCGCCCGGTACATCGAGCACCGACGGGTACGCGCGCACGGACTGCACGACGCCGGCCTTCGGGTTCACCGGGTAGACCGGGCCCTCGAAGCCCCCGTCGATGAGGTTGCGGAAGACCTCCCCCGAGATCGTCCCCCTGCGCCGCGACGCTCCGATCACCGCGACCGAGCGCGGCTTGAGGAACCGGGCGACGCCGGCCGCGGCCGAGACCGCCTCCCTCCGCTCGAACGACTCGATCGCCTCGGGGGTCGGCGAGGTCGGGAACTCGGCGTGCACCACGCCGTCTTCCTGCGACGTCTGCACCGGGAGGTCGAGATTGTGGATGATCTCGAGCATGTCCGCGTTCGCCGCGAGCACCTCGGCCTCGAACGTCGTGATCGCCGCCTCCGCGGCGGCCTCGCCGAGATGCTCGATGAGGACGCTGCCGAGCCCGCGTCCCTGGTGGTCGTCGTCGACGACCAGCGCCATCTCCGCGCGCCCGGGGGTCGTCCGGAAGTAGCTCGCCAGAGCGATCACCGACCGCCGCTCGTCGATGCCGGTCTCCGCGACGAGCGAGAACGAGCCGCGGTAGTCGACCTCCGCGAAGCGCCTCAACGACTCCTCCGTCGGATGCGCCGCCGCGTGGAAGCGCATCCGCGTCGAGCCGCGCGACAGCCGGCCGAACAGGTCCACGAGCCGGGGCAGGTCCGGCGCGAGCACCGGACGGATGCGCACGGTCGAGCCGTCCCGCAGCGGGACGTGGACGGCGCGGTGCTCCGGGTATCCGGGCGGGTGAGGGCCGGCCGTCACCATGCGGCCGACCCTACGACTCCTCCGGCTCCAGCACGTTCCGGACGGCGGCGATGATCGCGGCAGGACCGCGGAGCGCGCCGACGACCGCGGTGCGGCCCTTGTACCGCGCTGCGTCGAGCCTCCCCTCGAGGGCGACGACGGACGGTGAGGCCGAGTCCGCGGCGCACCGCAACAGGGGGAGCGCCGTCCCGCGCGACGGATGCGTACCCGGGTCGACGTAGACGATCGCCGCGTCGACCGGGGCTCGCAGCGCGCACTCCTCGCCCCGCATCAGCGGGCAACGCACTGCACCGCTCGGGCCCGCGCACGTCCTCACCTTCCAGCCCTCGTCCTCCAGGGCCGCCCCGAGCGGCGAGGCGGGGTGGTCGCCGACGACGAGCGCCGCGGGGCGCGGCACCAGCGAGTGCCGCGGGCGCGGCCTCCCCGGGACGTACCGGTTCAGCAGGCCGGCGAGCTCCGGGCGGCCCAGGTCGAGGGCCTTGCCCAGCAGCTCCACATCCGGCATCGGTTCCAGAACGCGTCGGTCGAGCGTCATCGCGACCACCTCCTTGTGGTGATTCCACAGGGAGGGGCGCCTGCCGGTTAGGGACCATCGGCCCCGGTCCGAGAGGCCGAACGGCTCCTCGGTCCCTCGGAACGGTCCGCGTCGTTCGGGAGTCGGTTCGGTAGCGAGAACGCCGGAGGGCCGGAATGAGACTGCACGCACGACGATTGCTCCCGTTGCTCGTCGCGACGATCGTCGCGGCCGCCGGGCTTCCCGCCCGCGCGGCCGTCACCACGTGTCGCGGCGAGGAGGCGACGATCGTCGGGACCGCCGGCGAGGACGAGATCGTCGGGACGCGCGGCCGGGACGTCGTCGCGGCAGGCGACGGGAACGATCGGGTCGACGGGAGCGGTGGGGACGACCTCATCTGCGGTGGCGGCGACCACGACGAGCTCTGGGGCGGTGAGGGCGCCGACCGGCTCTACGGCGGGCGAGACTCCGACATGCTGCGGGGCGACGCGGGCGACGACGTGCTCGACACCGGCGAGGCGAGCCGGGGGCGCGGCGGCTGGGCGGGCGAAGGCCTCGAAGGTGGGCCCGGTTCCGACACCCTCGTCGGCAACGGGAACCAGAGCCGGCACCGGGCGACGGTCTACCCGGTTGGAGGCGAAGGCTCCGTCGTCGACCTCGCCGCGGGCACGCTCACGGACGCGGGCGGCACGGACACGCTCACCGGGATCACCGGGTTCTACGGGACCGGCCAGGACGACGTCGTCACGGGCACCGACGGCGACGACCACTTCTTCCTCGGCGACGGCGACGATCGTGCCGACGCCGCAGGGGGCGACGACGTCGTCTTCGGGACCGACGGCACCGACGAGCTCACGGGCGGCGCGGGCGCCGACCGGCTGTTTCCCGCGGGGGGCCGCGACTCCGTGGCGGGAGGGCCCGGGATCGACCTCGTCTCCTACCGCTACCACGGTGACGCCCTCGCGGTCGACCTCGCGGCCGGGACGGCAACCGGCCTCGGCGCCGACTCGCTCACCGGGATCGAGCACGCGGAGGGCGGCGCCCTCGACGACGTCCTGACCGGGGACGAGGGACCCAACGCCTTGAGGGGCGGTCCCGGGGACGACGCTCTCGACGGTGCCGGCGGGAGCGACGAGCTCGCCGGAGGGAAGGGGAAGGATCACTGCCTTCGAGGCGAGATCCTGTCGGGATGTGAGGCCGCGGGCGTACCCGAGGTGCAGCCCCCGCCCGGCTACGACCGGTTCCGCTCCCATCCGTGCTCCGCCGCCGGAGCGATCACGGGCACGTCGGGCGACGACGCGCTGTCCGGCACCGAGGACGACGACGTTATCTGCGGCTTCGGAGGCGTCGACGACATCACGGCGATCGGCGGCGACGACGTCGTGTACGGCGGCACGGGCGTCGACGTCGTCGACGCGGGCACGGGCGAGGACGCGGTCGACGGAGGAGCGGCGGCGGACCGGATCGTCGCCGGCGCCGGCGACGACTTCGTCCTCGGCGGCGGTGACCGTGACTACGTCGAGGCGGGTGACGGCCACGACGTGGTGGTCGGGGGGGCCGGCGCGGACTCGATCCATGGAGGCGAGGGCAACGACACGAGCAGCGGCCGCGGCGGCGGGGACGTCCTGGACGGCGGCCCCGGGAGCGACGCCTGCGTCGGGGGCGCCGGCGACGACCGCTACAGCGAGTGCGAGCGGTGTGCCGCGTCGACGGCAGCCTCGAAGGTCGCGTTCAGCCGGACGGGCGCCGCCCAGGGCGTCTACGTCATGGGCTCCGGCGGCTCCGGGGAACGCCGGGTCTCGGGCGACGTCCCGCCCCCGCGCGAGGGTCACGACTACGAGCCCGCGTGGTCCCCGGACGGGCAGAGGATCGCGTTCGACGGCGGCGGCTACGACGCGAACATCTATACGGTCGGCGCCGACGGGAGCGGGCTCGAGAAGATCGTCGACCAGGGCGACTCGTACGCGGCGTTCACCCCCGACTGGTCGCCCGACGGGGGCCGCATCGCGTTCGAGTCCGAATACCTCGGCGACGAGACGTTCGACGTCTACTCGGTCGCCGCCAGCGGCGGCGAGGTGGACGCGCTGACGGAGAGCGACGCCGGACGGTTCCACCCGCGCCATTCGCCCGACGGCCGGGCGATCGCGGTGGAGGGGAACACCGACGAGTACGCGAAGCGCGTGTACCTGATGGGGCCCTCGGGCACGAACGAGACCGAGCTGATGCCGGGGCACGTCGCGTACGCGCCGTCGTGGTCGCCGAGCTCGCAGTGGGTCGCGATCGCGGCGTCACCGGAGGAGTCGACGCGCTTCGACGCGCACCTGGAGATCTTCCTCGTGCATCGCAGCGGCAGCGGTGTCACGCAGCTCACGGACGGGGAGGGGTCGAAGACCGAGCCGCGCTGGTCGCCGGACGGGACCAGCGTGCTGTTCGTGCACGACGAGTCCGGCAACCGCAACCTCTGGATCGTCGACGCCGACGGAGGACCGCCGCGCCGGGTGACGAGCCTGCGCGGTCACGAGACGTCGCCACAGTGGTCGCCGGACGGTGAACGCATCGTGTTCCTGCTGGGCCGCGGCCGGTCCACCGACCTCTACGCGGTGGATCCCGACGGAGAGAACCTGCGGCGGCTCACGGACTCGGAGGGATACGAGACCGCGCCCCGGTGGCAGCCGAAGCGCTGTAGCTGAGCGCTAGCGCCGCGGCGTAAGCGCGGCGGCTGCGAGGCCGGTCACGCCGAGGGCCGCGTGCACGACCTGGTCCGCCGCGTTCGACGCGATCTTGAACGTCTCCGGCCCCCAGATCGCGATCGAGACCGTGACCGCGACGTACATGAGTCCCTTCACGATCGCGCCGGCGCGCGCCCACGCCGGCCGCACCGCGAACGCGAGCGCGACGACCCCGCTGATCAGCGCGGTCAGGTTGTGCCACCCGTTCGTCTCGAAGATGCCGAAGATGTGCCCGCTGCCGGCCGAGTCGACCGCGTCCGGCGTCGCCGGGAACGAGCTGTCGACGGTGAAGCCGATGAGCGCGGAGGCGACGAGGAACACGCCCGAGGCGACGAGGTAGACGCGAGCGGGCGACCAGGCAATCGCCGAGGGGCCCGGTGCAATCGTCGCGTTCACGAGCGGGTCCTCCTTGCGTGCCGGGGTTCCTCCACGAAGTATCTTCCACGCGCCCCGCCAGCGTCGCCATACTCGACCGGACCGAAGGGAGGCAGGTGGCCACGAGAGCAGCGACGACGTTCGGCATCGCCGCGGCCGCGGCCGTCCTCGCGCTGACGCTGAGCGCCGGCCCCACGCCCGCGGGCAACCGCTCGAAGCCGGCCTACATCTGCGCGGGGGAGCGGGCGACGCTCGTCGGGTCCTCCCGCTCGGAGAGTCTCCGCGGCACGCCGGGCCGCGACGTGATCGCGTCGTTCGGGGGCGACGACACGATCAGGGCGCGCGGCGGCAACGACGTGATCTGCGCCGGCCCCGGCTTCGACTTCGTCCGCGCCGGCTCGGGCCGCGACGACGTCCGGGGCGGCGCCGGCTCCGACACGATCCACGGGAACGCCGGTAACGACCGGATCCGCGCCGGCGGAGGTGCCGTGGAAGGGCTGTTCGGAGGGTCGGGGCACGACCGGCTCTGGGGCGGCCGCGGCGACCACGACGGGATGATCGGGGGCCGCGGCGACGACGTGCTCGACGGTGGTCCCGGCCTCGACACTGCGGAGCTCTGGGACTCGCCGCGCGGGATCGTCGCCGACCTGAGGACGGGCACGGCGAGCGGGCACGGGGACGACACGATGACGGCGACCGAGGGGCTCGTG
>DASZDG010000142.1:0-5307 GCA_035942255.1 Actinomycetota bacterium
CGACTACACCGTCACCGGGACGTGGGGGGCTGGGCCGCAGCCGACGCCGGGCTCGGCGCCGACACGATCTCGTACGAGGTCGACTGCCAGTCGTACGCGCCGTACGACGGCCGGACGCAGCAGGTCTTCGTCGACAACATCCAGGCGATCGTCGAGACGACGGTCGTCCACGCCGCCGTCATGGAAGAGAACACCTTCGAGAAGCGCGACCTGAAGGGCGCCGTCGGGTTCTACGAGCACGGCCGGCGCGTCACGCATCGGGACGGCAACCCCGCGCCCCCGCCGAGGCGGTCGCGCAACCCGGTCTACGGCCTCGTCCGCCAGCACCCCTACGACGTCTCGAACACCGACTACTTCAGAGATTTGCGGGACGTGGTCGCGTCGCCCGTCGAGGAGGTGGCCGCGCGTGACCTGAGCTCGTCCCTCGACGACCTCGACTCCTTCGTCGTCGCCGACGCGACGGTCCCCGCGAGCGACGAGCTGGACGACTTCGTACGACGGGGCGGGAACCTCGTGCTGACGGACTCGGCGCTGCGGATGCTCCCCGGCCTCGTCGGCGTTCCGGCGAAGTCGATCGAGCAGGGCTACGCGTACGTCGGCTATGCGGACCTCGACCGCACCCATCCGTGGACCGAGGGCCTCTACGACCGCGCCCGCCAGATGTACGACCCGGTCGGGCTGGGACGGCCGCTGCTCATGGAGCGCGACCAGTACTGGCCCTGTGACACGAGCGGCGTGTGCGAGGAGTCGCCGACCGAGAACTCGTCACCGGTCTGGAGCGTCGCCCGCGCCGCGTGGGACGACGTCGGCGGCGTGACGATAGGAACGGTCGATCCTCCCGCCGACCGGCACGGCGGCGCGGAGGGCACGGCGACGGACAAGACCTCGATCGGGTACGTCGAGCACGGCAAGGGCCGCATCGTGATCTTCGGCGCCCTGCTCCCGCAGCCGAGCGAGGACTACGAGCACTGGTTCGGCCTCAACCCGTACACGATCACGATCGCCGGCCAGGAGCTGCTGTTGAAGGCGCTGACGACCGGGGGCGAGAGATGAGCCGGCGTCTCCGGCGTCTGACGACCGCGCTCGCGGTTGGAGCCGTGGCGCTAGTCCCGGCCCCCGGAACGGCTCATGGTGACGTCGTCGCCGAGTCAAAGAACTTCCGCCTGATAGAGAGCGTCCCGCTGGGCGGCGTCGCGGTCAGCGCTCGGGTCGTCGGCGACACGTACTTCGTGTCGAGCTGGCAGGCCGGGCTCTACTCCTACGACGTGTCGGACCCGGAGCAACCGGCACTCCTCGACCACATGGGGGCCGACGAGATCCAGATCCAGTCCAACGAGAACGAGGACATGGCGACCAACGGCGAGATCCTGCTCCTGTCCCAGTTCAACCGCGCGGACGCGCTCAACCGGCTGCTCGTCATCGACGTCCGCGACCCGGAGGACATGAGCTTGATCGCGACCCTGCCGGGGGCCGGCGGGCACACGCTGGAATGCCTCTACGACTGCAAGTGGGCGTACGGGTCGGGCAGCGGCTCCGCGAGCGACGGCACCATCGTCGACCTCCGGGACCCCCGGAAGCCGAAGCTCCTCGCAAAGGGGTGGCGGGAGGCCGCCGGAGACGTGCCCGCGCACGACGTCACCGAGGTGCGCCCGGGCCTCGTGGTGACGTCCGGGAGCCCGATGCTCGTGCTCGACACGACCGACCCCGCGAAGCCGCGCGTCGTCATGAGGACCATCGACGAACCGCACACCGGCCACAACAACATCTGGCCGCGCGGCGGCAAGGACCGGTTCCTCGTGACCGCGTCCGAGGGAACGAACAACGGCCGCTGCGAGCTCTACGACGCGGACGGCAAGACGCTGCAGATGTGGGACACGATCGGGTGGCGGCGCGGGGGCTTCGAGCCCCTCGGCACGTACACCCTCACGAACGGTGACGGCCATCCCCCGGCCGGCCTGCTCGGTGTGCAAGGGTGCTCGGCGCATTGGGCCCACGAGCATCCGAGCTTCCACGACGGGGGCCTCGTCGCGATGGCGGCGTTCTCACATGGCGTCCGCCTTCTAGACGTCTCCCCGGCCGGCGACGTCCGCGAGGCCGGGCATTTCCTGAAGGACGTGCACGGCGCCGTCGACGTGGAATGGATCACCGACCGGATCCTCTACGTGGTCGAGGTCGGCGGAGGGATCGGGAGCTTCGACGTCATCGAGTACACCGGCGAGCTGTGACGCGTTGCCCCTGCGGGCGGACGGGAGGAGACGAGACGTGCTGGAGCGGCGAAGGACCGCCGAGGTCACGGACACCGTGCGATGCCTCATCTCCGGGGAGTGCCCCTAGTGGCCTTCGCCGCGGGTCAGTCCAGGTAGTCCGACACCGGGCCGCGGGCGACGAAGCCGTCTTCGGCCTGGTCCCATTCGTAGACCCACACCGCGTCGCCGCCTGCCACCGGCTCCCCGTCGTCCTCCCACGCATAGGTCCTGGCGAGGCCGTCGTAGCCGTTCGTCTCGTCGAAGTACCGGACGACGTGCGCGCGCACCGCGTGCGTGTCGGCGGGGTCACCCTCGTACGCCCGTAGAGCTTCCACGACGAGGGTCGTGACGTCGTACGCCTCGACGGCGAACGTGCCGGGGTCGGCCCCGCCGTGGTCCGCCCGCATCCCGGCGACGAAATCTGCCGCCGAGGCGATCTTCGTCGGGTCGGCGCAGGGACACACGGCGAGCGCACCGTCCGCGGCTGCACCGGCGAGCCTGCCGAGCAGCGGGTCCCTGGACCCCGGACCGGCCAGGAACGGCGCGGTGACTCCTGCGTCCCTGAGCTGCCGCAGCAGCGGCCCCGCCTCGGGCGCGTAACCTCCGAAGAAGACGAAGCCGGGCTCCATCGCCGCGACCTGCTCGACGACCTGTGAGTGGTCGTCCTCTCCCGGGGTGACGCTGAAGGTCCCGCCGACGCGATCGCCGAGGGCCCCCTGCACTGCCGCCGCGAGTGACCTCGAGTATTCCCCGCCGTCGTGGATCACGGCGACGTCGTCCGCACCCGCCGCGGCGATCATCCGGCCGGCGAGGTCCCCCTGCGCGTCGTCGAGAGCGACCACGCCGAACCAGGTCTCGAAACCTTGCTCGTCGATCGTCAGGTTGTGGGCGGGTCCGGTCATCAGGAGCCCCGCGGAGCTGAAGACCCGTCCCGACGCGAGGGTCTCCGCCGAGAAGTGGGGACAGACGCATGCGACCACACTGCTGTCGCCGGCGAGCGTCCGAGCCACGCTCGGAGCGATGTTCGGGTTCCCCTGGCTGTCTTCGTTCCGGAGCTCGACCTCGCATGCCAGATCGCCGCGCTCGCGCGACTCGGCGACGGCATAGTCGACCGCGCGGGCGATGGGAGCCCCGATCGGCGCGTAGTCCCCGGACAGCGCACCCATCACCGCGATCGTCCACACGCAGTCGCCGCGCGCCGCCCCGCGCTCACGCGCTACTGGGGCGCGGTCGTCGGGGCCTCGGGTTGCGGAGCGGGTCAACGCGAACCCGGTCGTGGCAAGAACGACCACCGACAGGGTCGCGCCGGCGATCAGGGTCCACTGCCGGCCGCGGATCTTGCGCCGGGCGCGGGCGTCGATCGGCTTCGCCGCGGGTGAGGCCGCCGCCATCTCCTGGAGACGTGCTCGGAGCTCGGGGATGTCCTTCACGTGCTGACCTCCTTGTCGACCGTGATGCGCAGGGATTCGAGGGCGCGGAACGTGAGCGATCGGACGGCGGCGACCGAACATCCCATCGCGTCCGCCGTGTGCTGTTCCGAGAGGTCGGCGTAGTAACGGAAGACCACGGCGGCGCGTTGTCGCACCGGCAGGTCGTTCAGCGTCGCCGCCAGGTCGGAGCGGAGCTCGGGACCGAGATCGTCCGGGGGCGCGGTCCGCCCCGCCTGCTCCTCGAGGTGCCGCCGCTCGACCTTCAGGTGACGGAAGTGACTCCGGACGAGGTTGTAGATCGTGGAGCGCAGGTACGCCTCGAAGCCGCCCTCCGCCCTCAGCGCCGCGAACTTCCCCGCGACCCGGATGAACGCGTCCTGCGCGAGGTCCCGGGCGAGCTCACGGTCACCGGTCAACAGGTAAGCGAGACGCGTCGCAGCCGGGGCATGCTTCTCGTAGAGGCTCCCGAGCCGGTCCATGTTGGTCCGCTCGGCGTAGGAGGGCGATCCCTCGGCTGTTCCCATCGTCTTAGTAGACGTCCGGCGCCCGCTTTTCCTCGCGCTGGGGGCCGCGGCGCAGTGGCCTCCACGGGGACCACAACCGACGGCAGACCAAGCGCGTTACGTATTCACGTTCGACGACTAGCTCTCTACTGTCACTCCTGACGGTCAAGCGCTGGTTACACCGGCGAAACAGAGGCGCTTCACCGAACGGAATCCGGTCGTAGGTGAGACCGGGCGGGGCGACTTGGGGGGATCATGGCGGACACGACTCGCGCGCCGCGGCGCGCTTGGGCTTCTAAGTGGCGGCTCGCGCTCATCGGAGGTCTGCTCGCGCTGGTCGGCGTCGTCTGGACGTCCCCCGCGGGAGCGTCTCCTTGCGCGCAGGCGACGATCTCCTGGGACGGCGGCGCGGGGACCAGCTCGTGGGCAACCCCGGCAAACTGGACGGGCGATCGTCTTCCGGACGCGAGCGACCACGTGTGCATCCCGTCAGGCGCGGCCGGCTCGTCGGTCAGCCACTCCGGGACGACTTCGATCAAGAGTCTCGAGGCTCAGAAACCCTTCGCTCTGGGAGGGTCGCTTTCTCTCTCGTCAACGACCGTCGCCTCGTCGATCGGCGGCGGCACCTGGACCGGCACTCTCAGCGGTCCCGGGGAGCTGCAGATCGCCGGCACGGTCGACTGGACCTCGGGCTCGATGACCGGCTCGGCCACCGTGACCGTCGCACCGGGGGCTCGGCTGAACGCGAACGGGGTTCCGTGCTGCAGCTCCCGGCTGCTGGGGTCGAACGCGATCGTCGTCAACAACGGCACGTTGTTCGTCGGCGGCAGCTACGGGGTCAACCTCGGCGAGAACTTCCGGATCCAGAACAACGGCACGTTCGAGATCGCATCGAGCAGCGACGGCCACATCGCCGACGCCTCGTCGTCGACCGCGGTCAAGCCGTTGATCACGAACGCCGGGACGATCGTCAAGACCGTCGGCGGCAACAAGGGCATGTATCTCCCGGTCCTCAATCAGGCGCAGGGGACGATCAAGTCCAATGCCGGCGAGCTTCAGCTCCACAACGGAAGCGGCGGCACCCCTCATTCGGGGACCTTCGCCGGCGGCGTCGTGCTCTACGGCACC
>DASZDG010000143.1:0-58107 GCA_035942255.1 Actinomycetota bacterium
GCCCGAGCCCACCCCGTAGCCGACGCCGGAACCGACACCCACACCGCCGCCGCCGACGGTTACCCCCCCGGTCGTCCCGTCGTTCCGCCCGCCGGACCGTCCGGTCGACCCGGTGCTGCCCGTCGGTCCGCTGGAGACGCCGCCCCCACCGCCTCCTCCGAGCGCGCCCGTCTCGCCGCTGCCGAGTGCCGGCCCGCTGCCGACGATGGCTCCGCTCGCCCCGGTCGGGACTCCCGACCCGCGTCCGCTGACCGGGGACGAGGACGCGCCGGAAAAGAGCACGGACCCGTCGTCCGGCAACGACCCGGCGCGGGACCCCGACGGAACTCGCCAGCTGATCGACCTCGCGGTGGGCGGGAGCAGCGAACCCCCGGCCCCCGAGACGAGCTCGCCCAACGCGTTCGCTCGGTCGCTGGCCCAGCTCGCGAGCACCGCGGGCGAAGCCGTCCAGCGGTTCGCGTTCCCGCTCTCGCTGACGATCCTCGTCCTCGTGTTCCTGCTGATCCAGGGTGAGATCGACCGCCGCGACCCGAAGCTCGCGTTCGCGCCCGTCGACTCCTCGAAGGACATGGTGTATTTCCAGTGAGGGCCAGAGGAGGCGGACCCGGACGCTCCGCGGAGATGGTCTCGCTCGCCGAGCGCATGGGTTACCTGCAGGGGCTGCGCGCGGGGTTCGTCGCCGTCGCGCTGGGATCCGCGTTGCTGGTGCCGGGCTTCGTGGGGGCCGCTCTACGAGACGTCGCGATGGTCTCGCTCGGATACTTCGTGCTGACCGCCCTGATCGAGGGTGTCCGGCGCATCGGCGGAGGCCGTCATCTCTACGTCGTCGCCGGCATGCTCCTGGCCGACGGCGTCTACCTCGCCTGGATCATGTACCTGACCGGTTTCGTCCAGAGCCCGCTGCGGTTCATGCTCTACCTCCACCTCGTCGCCGTGACGCTCCTGGCCTCGTACCGGACCGGCCTGAAGATCGCGCTGTGGCACTCGTTGCTGTTCTTCGTCGTGTTCCACGCGCAGCTCGCGGGGCTGCTCGACCCCCGGGGGCCGAGCCTGCCGATGGTCGGCGCGCAGGGCGTCGTGGAGTACCGGCCGTCGATCTTCAACGTGACTGCGTTCTGGATGGTCGCCCTCGGGACCGCGGTCTTCTCGTTCCTCAACGAGCGGGAGCTCCGCCGGCGCAAGAACGACCTCGAGGCGTTGAACGAGATGGGCGTCGAGTTCGAGAGCGTCACCGACGCGAGCAAGGTCGCGGAGACCTACCTCACGAAGGTCTGCGACGCGCTCGGATTCCGGCGGGGCCTCGTCGTCGCGGGATCGAGTGGAGACCTCACCGTCATGGCGACGCTCGGCGCCGGCGAGACCGGTGACGCCGTCGCCGCGGACGGCGTCGTTGCCGAGGCATGGCAGCGACGCGAGACGATCCTCGTCGACCAGCTCGACCCCGCGTCGGACCCGGTCCTGGCGGAGCACTTGCCCCACGCGCGGACGCTCCTCGTGACACCCCTCGTTGCCGACGGGAACCCGCTCGGGATCCTCGTGGTCGAGGCGAGGCGGCGCTCGCATCGCCTGGAGCGCCGCGTGCTGTCGACGATCGGCCAGTTCACGTCGCACGCGGCCCTCGCGCTCCGCAACGCATGGCTGCTCGAGGAGGTCCGGCGCATGGCCGACACCGACGGGCTGACCGGGCTGAGCAACCGGCGATCGTTCGAGCGGGCCCTCGAGCGCGAGGTCGCCCGCGTCGCCCGCACCGGCGACAAGCTGGCGCTCGTCCTGCTGGACATCGACCACTTCAAGGAGCTGAACGACCGCCACGGGCACCAGGTCGGGGACACCGTCCTGCGTGCGACGGGAGCGGCGCTGAACGCCGCCTCTCGCGAGTTCGACACCCCCGCCCGCTACGGCGGTGAGGAGTTCGTCGTCCTGCTGCCCGGGTGCGGCGCCGCCGAGGCCGTGGCCGCAGCCGAGCGGTTCCGCGGCGCGATCGCGGCGGCCGACGGAGACGTCCACGTGACCGCGAGCGCCGGCGTCGCGACGCTTCCCCACAACGCCCTCGACGCCCCCGGCCTGGTCCGCGCCGCCGACGAGGCCCTGTACGAGTCGAAGCGCCGGGGCCGCAACGTCACGACCCGCTCCCACGCGAGCCCCATCGCGGATATCGAGGAGCCGGAGACCGTCGTCTCCGCAGTCTGAGCACCCGGCCTTTTCCCGCTCAATGCGGCGCCCCGTGTGCCGATATTTACCAGGAGCGATCCCGCGCCGAGGGGCGGCGCGGGCCACAGGGGAAAGGACCCGCAGTTGAACCGTGGGGGTACGGTAGCGACCGACTCCAGGCGCCTGTTCGCGGCGCTGGTCCTTTCGTTCGCGCTCCTCCAGGCGTTCACGTTCCTGCCGAGCGCCCTCGGGGCCCCCGACGACTTCTGCGACAGGCCCGGTAACCAGGGCCATTGGAAGGGCCAGACTCCGACGCCGCCCCCTCCGACGCCCACGCCCCCTCCGACCGAAGTGCCGACCGCGACGGCACCCCCTCCGACGGAGACGCCGACGGACGCGCCCACGGTGCCTCCGAGCGACGCCCCGACCGTGCCGCCGACGGCTCCGCCGAGCGCGACGCCGACGGCTTCGCCCGGCGCGTCGCCGCCGCCCGGGTCGCCCACGCCGTCCGCGAGCCCCTCGCCGTCACAGTCGCCGCTCCCGACGAAGTCGCCCGACCCGTCGCAGTCACCCACGCCGACCGTCCCGCCGACGGTCGCGCCGTCGGCGACTCCGACGAACACGCCCCCGACCTCGACGCCGGTCGTGACGCCCCCGCCTCCGACGGAGATCCCGGTGGTCACTCCTCCTCCGGTGGAGACGCAGCCGCCGACCCCGCCGACGGAGCCGACGCCGCTCACGCCCCAGCCGCCGAACGTGCCCGTCCAGCCGACTCCGCCGTTGACGGACCCCACGGGTCCCGTCGGGCCGGAGCCGCTGGCGCCGCCCGAGACCGACGACCCGCGCCGCGACGCGTTCCTCTTTCCGGGAGCGAGCGACGGCGGGGGCCCCACCTCGCCGATCCTCGAGGCGATCGAGGGGCTGACCGGCGGCGGTGACGAGACCGCGGTCAAGGGACACAGCCTGGCCGCCGAGGAAGAGACGGGGACGCCGTTCGGCCTGCGGGTCCCGCTCGGGCAGTCGATCGGCGAGCTCGCCCGGACCGCGGGCAAGGCAGTCCAGGAGTTCGCGTTCCCGTTGACGTTGGCTATCGCAGTGCTGTTGTTCCTCTTGTTCCAGGGTGAGCTAGACCGCAGGGACCCGAAGCTCGCCTACGCACCGGTGGACTCGACAAAGGACATGGTGAGCTTCGAATGACGACGAACAGGGCGGTTCTGGGGCGTCCCGCCGAGGCGGCCCGCGCCGGGCAGGCGACGGCGCGCTCGGCGTCGCCGGAGATCGTCTCGCTCGCCGAGCGGATGGGTTACCTGCAGGCTCTGCGCGCCGGCTTCGTCGTCGTCGTGCTCGCCTCTGCGGTCTTCGCGTCGCGGTTCGTCGGAGCGTCGCTCCGCGACCTCGTCGTGGTCTCCGCCGGCTACTTCGGGCTGACCGGCGTCACCGAGGCGCTCCGCCGTCTCGGCAAGGCGCGCGGCCTGTACGTCGTGGCCGGCATGCTCCTGGTCGACGGCGTCTACCTCGCGGGCACGATGTACGCGACCGGGTTCGCCCAGAGCCCGTTGCGCTTCCTCCTCTACCTGCACCTGATCGCGGTGACGCTGCTCGCGTCGTACCGGACCGGCCTGAAGATCGCCCTGTGGCACTCGCTGCTGTTCTTCGTGGTCTTCCACGGACAGCTCGCAGGGATCCTGGCGCCGCAGGGCGTGGACCCCGCCGACGTCGGCGCTCTGACGTACCGGCCCTCGGTGTTCAACGTGATGGCGTTCTGGCTGGTGGCCCTGGGCACCGCCGTGTTCTCCTCCGTCAACGAGAAGGAGCTGCGCCGTCGCAAGATCGACCTCGAGGCCCTCAACGAGATGGGCGTCGAGTTCGAGAACGTCACCGACCCGCTCACGGTCGCCTCGACGTTCCTGGACCGGGTGTGCGACGCGTTCGACTTCAAGCGTGGCGTGATCCTCGCCAGCCCCGCGGGCGACATGTCGGTGGTCGCCTCGCGCGGCATCGAAGCCGACGACGACCCCGAGCTCGGGCTGGACTCGATCGTCGCCAAGAGCTGGCGGGGCCGCGAGACCTCGCTCGTCCGGTCGTTCGACGCCGCGGCCGACCCGCGCCTCGCCCGGCTGCTGCCGGGCGCCCGCAACGTCCTGATCGTCCCGCTGTTCGCCGACGCCGCGCCTCTCGGCGTGCTTGCCGTCGAGCACGGGGGCCGCTCGAGCCGGATCGAGCGCCGGGTGCTCACGACCCTCGGCCAGTTCTCGTCGCACGCGGCCCTCGCTCTTCGCAACGCGTGGCTGCTCGAGGAGATCCGGCGCATGGCCGACACCGACGGCCTCACCGGGATCGCGAACCGCCGGTTCTTCGAGGCGGCGCTGGACAAGGAGATCGCCCGGGCGAAGCGGAGCGGCGAGCAGCTCACGCTCGTCATGCTCGACATCGACCACTTCAAGCAGCTCAACGACACGCACGGCCACCAGGTCGGCGACCAGATCCTCCAGGAGGTCGGCAACGTCCTCGGCGAGGCGTGCCGCGAGTTCGACGTCCCCGCCCGCTACGGCGGCGAGGAGTTCGCGGTGCTTCTCCCGGGTTGCAGCACGCAGGAGTCGTTCAGCGCCGCCGGGCGTCTCCGCCGTCTCATCTCGGAGATGGAGGGGGCCGTCCCCGTGACCGCGAGCGCCGGCGTAGCGACGTTCCCGCTGCACGCGACGGACGCCGCCGCGCTCGTGAAGGCCGCGGACGAGGCGCTGTACGAGAGCAAGCGCATGGGCCGCGACCGCGTCACCCGCTCGCGCCGCAAGAGCGTGGCGGTGGTGAAGGACAAGCTAGCGGCCCCCGTGGGCTGAGCCACCCGCACCGGACTCTCCACAACTCGCACACCGCCGTTATTGCGTAGACGGAATGTCCGTTGCGCGGCCCCCCTACGCGAAGCGCGCCGCTATCCTGCCCCTTTCCCGGGAGAAAGGATCGCGCGTGAGGGCCGAGCCGACTGCGCCCGCGGGCCGCGCGGACGCCGCCGACGCCATCCTCGTCGCGTCCGGCGTCCGGAAGGTCTACAAGACCGGTGCCGGCATCGTCGAGACCCTCGTCGGGCTCGACCTCACGATCCCGCGCGGCGAGTTCCTCGCGGTCATGGGCCCCTCCGGCTCCGGCAAGACCACGTTGCTCAACTGCCTCTCGGGCCTCGACGAGATCGACGCGGGGACGGTGCTCGTCGACGGCGAGGACATCCACGCGATGTCGGACGCGCGCCGCAGCCGGCACCGCGCCGCGAACATGGGCTTCATCTTCCAGTCGTTCAACCTCATCCCGGTCTTCACGGCCGCGGAGAACGTCGAGCTCCCGTTGCTGCTCGCGGGGGCGTCACCGCGGGACGCGCGGAGCCGGGCCGAGGCGACGCTCGACCGCGTCGGCCTCGGCCACCGCAAAGGCCACCGTCCGAACGAGCTGTCGGGCGGCGAGCAGCAGCGCGTGACGGTCGCGCGCGCCCTCGCGGGCGATCCCGCGATGGTGTGGGCGGACGAGCCGACCGGGAACCTCGACACGGAGACCGCAGGGTCGATCGTGGACCTTTTGAAGGAGCTCAACCGCGACGGCCTGACTCTCGTCCTTGTGACGCACGACCCCGCGATCGGCTCCCAGGCGGGACGCTTGATCCAGATGCGTGACGGAGCCGTGACGTCCGAGGCCCGCCCCGCGCACCGGACCGCGTAGACCGGTGTCCGGGCCGCTCGTCCTCGTCGCGCTCGCGCTCGGCGGCGCGCTCTACCAGATGGCGCGCCGGCCGATGCTGCGACGTCTCGCGGTGCGAGACGCGCTGCGGCGGCGCAGCGAGACCATGCTCGTCATCGCGGGGAGCCTGCTCGGCACCGCGATCATCACCGGGAGCTTCATCGTCGGCGACACGCTCGACTCGTCGATCCGCGTCACCGCCTCGACCCAGTACGGGCCGGTAGACGAGGGCGTGACGGTCCCCGATCGTGCCGAGGCGCAGGAGCTTGCCGCCGAGCTGTCGGCGCTGGACGATGGTCGCATCGACGGCGTCCTGTCGATGCTGCGCGCTCCCGCGTCGGTGTCGGTGGAGCGCGGGGACGACACGCTCGCGGAGCCCTCGGCTCAGCTCGTCGAGGTCGACTTCGACGAGGCGCGGGCGTTCGGCGGCGATCCCGCCGCCACCGGGATCTCCGGCCCGACGCCGGGTGAGGGCGAGGCCGTCATCACCGAGGACCTGGCCGAGACGCTGGGGGCCGCGCCCGGCGACGAGGTGACCGCGTCGCTCTACGGAGAGTCGGTGACCCTGGAAGTCGCGCGCGTGCTCCCGCGCCTCGGCGTCGCCGGCTTCTGGACCGGGTTCGAGAGCGTCTCGCCGAACGCGTTCGTCGCGCCTGGCACGATCGAAGAGACGGCGGGCGCGCAGCTGCCTCCCGGGGCGCGGCCCCCGCTGACGTCCGTGCTCGTGTCGAACCGCGGCGGCGTCGAAGAGGGCGCCGCATTGACCGGCGAGGTGCGGACGCTGATCGAGGACGTGCTCGGTCCGGGGACGCCGCTGCGCGTGGAGACGTACAAGCAGGACGTCCTCGACGCGGCGGAGGAGCAGGGGGACATGTTCTCGGAGCTCTTCCTCGGCATCGGCTCGTTCGCCGTCGTCGCCGGGATCCTCCTGCTCGTGAACATCTTCGTGATGCTCGCGGAGGAGAGGAAGTCGCAGCTCGGGATGCTCCGCGCGGTCGGGCTGCGAAGGTCCGACCTCGTCCGGAGCTTCTACATCCAGGGCGCGCTGTACTCGGTGCCGTCGGGACTGCTCGGCGCGCTTCTCGGGATCGGCGTCGGCTACGCGATCGTGGTGGTCGCGGCCCCCATCTTCGGCGGGTTCGGCGACTTCTCGCTCGACCTGACGTTCTCGATGGAGCCGGCGAGCATCGTGACCGGGTTCTGCACCGGCGTGTTGATCTCGCTCGTCACCGTGTTCGGGACCAGCCTCCGGATCAGCCGCATCAACATCATCCGGGCGATCCGCGACCTCCCCGACCCGAAGCAGGAGCGCACGCGGACGATCACGCTCGTGCTCGGGACGCTCGGTGCCGCGGGGGCCGCGGCGTGGTTCGTCTCGAGCCTCGGCGCCGACGACATGTGGCCGGGCCTGCTCGTGGGGCCGCCTCTGTTCGCGTTCGCGCTGTTGCCGCTGCTCCGACGGCTGGTGCCACGCCGGACCGCGTTGCTCGCCGTCTCGCTCGCGTCGCTTGCGTGGGGCATCTTCGGCAACGGGATCCTCGGGGGCCGGATCTTCGACGGCGGCGACATCTTCGTGTTCGTGCTCCAGGGCGTGCTGCTGAACGTCGCCGGCGTCATCCTGCTCAGCCAGACGCAGGAGAACCTCGAGGGCGTGTTGCACCGGTTCGCGGCTCGCAGCCTGGCGCTCCGGCTCGGCCTCGCGTACCCGCTCGCCCGGCGCGTCCGGACCGGCCTCACGCTCGCGATGTTCTCGCTCGTCGTTTTCACGATGGTGTTCATCGCGGTGCTCGCGCGCATCTTCGGGGGCCAGGTCGAGGACACGACGCGGCGCGAGGCCGGGGGCTACGACATCCTCGTCGACTCCTCGGCGAGCAACCCGCCGTCGGCCCGCGCGCTCGCGGCGGTCGAGGGCGTGGAGAAGGTCGCCGCGCTCGACTTCGGCACCGCGCTGTTCGTGACGGAGTCGCAGACGACGGGGGCCGATCCCGAGACGGAGCCCCAGCCGTGGACGGTCTCGGGCGTCGACGCCGAATTCGTCGCGGGAGGACCGCCGGCCCTCGAGGAGAGGCCGCCGCGCTTCGCCACCGACGAGGACGCGTGGCGCGCGCTCCTGGAAGACCCCGGCGCCGTGATCGTCCCGGAGTTCTTCCTCGTCGAAGGGGGCGGCCCGCAGGGGAGCCAGATCGAGATCGGCGAGGACCTCACGATCGTCAACCCGCTCAACGGCGCGCGGGAGATGAAGGAGATCATCGCGCTGAGCGGCAACGACTTCGCGTTCTCCGGCGTGTACGCGAGCCGCACACGCGAGTTCCGAGAGCTGTTGCGCGGGAGCGTGACGCCGTCACGGTTCTACGTCGCCGCGGAGGGCTCCGAGAGCGACGCGCGCCGGACGGCCGTGCGCCTTCAGGGCGAGCTCGTCGAGAACGGCGTGGAAGCGGTGACGTTCCGGACGCGGGTCGAGGAGTTCGGCCGGGTCAACCTGCAGTTCCTCCGGCTGATGCAGGGCTACCTGGCGTTGGGCCTCCTCGTCGGGATCGCGGGGCTCGGCGTCGTGATGGTGCGGGCGGTGCGCGAGCGGCGGCGCCAGGTCGGCGTGCTGCGGTCGCTGGGGTTCCTGCCCGGGATGGTGCGGCGTGCGTTCCTGCTGGAGTCGGGGTTCACGGCCGTCGAGGGCATCCTGCTCGGGACTGCCCTCGCGCTCGTGACCGCGTCGCAGCTGGTGGCGAACGGTGACTTCGGGCAGGGCGTGGAGTTCCAGGTCCCGTGGCTCGACGTCTCAGTCCTGTGCGTCGTGTCGCTGGTCGCGTCGCTGCTGGCGACGGCGTGGCCGGCGCAACAGGCGTCGCAGATCCCGCCCGCGGTGGCGCTCCGCGTGGCGGACTAGGCGTTTCCGTCACACCCCCTCGCTAACGTCCTCCACATGGCCACCCGTCTTGCACCGTTCCGCTGCGCGTCGTGCGCGCACGAGTCCCCCCGCTGGTTCGGGCGCTGCCCCCAGTGCGGCGACTGGAGCACGGCCCAGGCTCCGTCGTCCGACGGGGGCCGCGCCCCCGCCGTCGGCACGCTGGCGGCCCCCGCCACGCCGGCTCCGCGCATGTCCAGCGGGAACGACGAGGTCGACCGCGTCCTCGGCGGGGGCTTCGTCCCGGGCGAGGTCGTGTTGCTCGCGGGCGAGCCCGGCGTCGGGAAGTCGACGCTGGTCCTCCAGATGCTCGCCGGCGTCGCCGCCACCGGCATCCGCGTGCTGCTCGCGACCGGCGAGGAGTCCCTGACGCAGGTGGGGCTCCGGGCCGCACGCCTCGGCCTAGACGGCGCCTCGATCGCGGCCCTCGCCGAGCCGACGATCCCCGCGATCCTGGCCGCGTCGGCGGCCGAGTCGCCCGGCCTGCTGGTCGTCGACTCCATCCAGACCGTCGAGGACCCGACCCTTGAGCAACCCGCGGGCTCGATCGTCCAGGTGCGCGAGTCCGCCGCCGCGCTCGCCCGGCACGCGAAGGCGACCCAGACCGTCGTGGTGATCGTCGGCCACGTGACGAAGGACGGGGCGGTGGCGGGCCCCCGGACGCTCGAGCACTTGGTCGACGCGGTCGTCTCGCTAGACGGCGACCGCTCGGCCAGCCTGCGCCTGCTGCGCGCCTCGAAGAACCGGTTCGGCTCCTGCGAGGAGACGGGGGTGTTCGTGATGGAGCGCGACGGCCTCGTCGTCGTGCCGGACCCCTCGTCGATGTTGCTGGCCGACCGGTGCCCCGGCGTGTCGGGCTCGATCGTCTTCCCCGGCCTCGAGGGATCGCGCCCGGTGCTGGTCGAGCTCCAGGCTCTGGCGACGTCGAGCGACCTCGTGCAACCCCGCCGCGTCGCGCTCGGTGTCGACGCGCGCCGGCTGTCGATGCTGACCGGCGTGCTCGAGAAGGCGGGGACGCGGCTTGCGAAGCGCGACCTGTTCGCGTCCGCGGCCGGGGGCCTCGCGGTGAAGGAGCCCGCCGCGGACCTCGCGCTCTGCCTTGCGATCCAGTCGGCCGTCACCGACGTCTCCGTCGACGACCGGACGGTGGCCCTGGGCGAGGTCGGTCTCGGCGGCGAGATACGGCGCGTGCCGGGGACCGAGCGCCGGCTCGCGGAGGCGGCCCGCCTCGGGTTCCGGCGCGCGATCGTCCCGCGCCACGCGTCGGTCGAGGACGCGGGGATCGAGCTGTTGCACGCGGCGAGCTTGCGCGACGCATTCCCGCTCGCGCTCCGAACGCGCGCGGACGACGTCGCAGGAGCGCGCCGGTGACGTCTCCTGCGAAGGCCGGAAAAGTGCCCTCGTGCTACCCTTGGTAAGGCGACGCAGACGGCATCCACGCCGGGACCTCGACCGGATCCAGGCCGCTCACATGCCTCGCCCCCGGCCGCAGCAGCGGCGCCAGCATTACTGCGAACGAACGACTTGCAGGGAGGGATCGTCCGAGTGAGTTTCCGAGTAGGTGACAAGGTCGTGTACCCGCACCACGGCGCCGCGATCATCGAGCGGCTCGAGGACAAGGAGCTGATGGGGGAGACCCGCGAGTACTTCATCCTCAAGCTCGCGTACGGGGAGCTGACCTTGATGGTGCCCGTCGACTCGACGGAGGAGGTCGGGCTGCGCAACGTCACCCCTGCGAAGGAAGTCCCGAAGGTCCTGAAGGTCCTGAAGAAGAACGAACCGACCACCAACACCACGAACTGGTCGCGGCGCTTCAAGGCGAACGTCGAGAAGCTCCGCTCGGGCGACATCTACCAGGTGGCCGACGTCGTGCGGAGCCTCCACCAGCGCGACAAGGAGAAGGGCCTCGCCGCAGGCGAGAAGCGGATGCTCACGAAGGCCCGCCAGATCCTCGTGTCCGAGCTCACGTTCTCGAAGGACTGCAACGAGGAAGAGGCCGAGAAGATGCTCGACGAGGTCCTCGGATAACGGGTTCCGTAGCAGGCATCATCGCCGCGGGCGGCAGGGGGCGGCGAGCCGGCTTCCTGGGCCCGACCGAGCCTCCCAAGCAGTTCCGCCGCCTCGGCGGCCTCCCCCTGATCGGATGGTCCGTCCGCTTGCTCGCGGACGCGGGCTGCGACCCGGTTGTCGTCGTGGTCCCCGAGGGCTCCTGGACCGACCAGCTGAGCGGGTTCGACGTGCGCGTCGTGCTCGGCGGTGACGAGCGGCAGAGATCGGTCCGCAACGGCCTCGCGGTCGTGGACGCGCCGAAGGTCGTGGTGCACGACGCCGCTCGACCGTTCGCCACCCCGTCGCTGGTGCGCGACGTGGTAGCGGCCCTCGAAGGCGCGCACGGCGCGGCCCCCGCCGTCCCCGTCTCCGACACGCTGAAGGAGGTCCGGGACGGCCGCGTGATCCGCACCGTCGACCGGTCGAGCCTCTGGGCAGTCCAGACCCCGCAGGCCTTCCGGACGGACGCGCTGAAGAACGTGCACGACAAGGCGCGCGTCGACGGCTTCCTCGCCACCGACGACGCGCAGCTCGTCGAGCGCTACGGCGGCGTGATGCGGATCGTCGAGGGGGCCCGCGACAACATCAAGCTGACGTTCCCCGAGGACTGGCGCGTGGCCGAGGCCATGCTCGCCGCGAGCCGGACGCCGGACGACGCGCCCGCCGCCGTCGCGTCGCGCGACCCGGAGGACGTGTGGCACGAGCCGCGCACCGGGGGCCGCGGCCCCCGGAGGGGCGATGGTTAGGACCGGGATCGGCTTCGACGCGCACGCGTTCTCCGGCGACCCGGCGCGGCCGCTGGTCCTCGGCGGCGTCTCGATACCGGGCCAGGCGGGACTCGCCGGGCACTCCGACGCGGACGTGCTCAGCCACGCCGTCGCCGATGCGCTCCTGGGAGCCGCCGGGCTCGGCGACCTCGGGAGCCGTTTCCCCGGCGACGCCCGGTGGAAGGACGCCTTGAGCCTCGACATCCTGCGCGAGACGTCGTCGCTCGTCGCCGGCGCGGGATACGGCATCGTGAACGTCGACGTGTCGGTCGTCGCGGAGACGCCGCGCCTCGCGCCGTACCGCGACCGGATGCGCGCGGGGGTCGCGGGAGCCCTGGGTGTCACCGAGGACGCGGTGTCGGTGAAGGCGACGACGACGGACCACCTCGGGTTCACCGGCCGGGGCGAGGGCATGGCGGCGCTCGCGGTCGCCACGATCCGCGCCGTGGACAGGCCGTAGGGTACGGCGATGCCGGTTCGGATCTACGACTCCAAGCAGCGGACGGTCGTGCCTCTGGAGACGCGCGACGAGGGCCGCGTCGCGATGTACTGCTGCGGGCCCACCGTCTACAACTACATCCACATCGGCAACGCGCGCACGTTCGTGTGGTTCGACGCGATCCGCCGCTACCTCCACTACCGCGGTTACGACGTCACGTACGTCATGAACTACACCGACGTGGACGACAAGATCATCGAGCGCGCGCACGTCGAGGGGATCCCGCCCGACGGCATCACGAAGAAGTACGAGCGGGCGTTCGAGGACGACATGGCCGCGCTCGGCGCGACGCCCGCCGACATCGTGTGCCGCGCGACCGACCACATCCACCTCATGGTCCAGGCGATCGAGGGCCTCGTGGACAAGGAGCTTGCCTACGAGGCCGGCGGCGACGTCTTCTTCGCCGTCGAGGCGTTCGAGGGGTACGGGAGCCTCTCGGGGCGGAGCCTCGACGACATGCGCGCCGGCGAGCGCATCGAGCCGCACGAGCACAAGCGTCACCCCCTCGACTTCGCCCTGTGGAAGTCGGCGAAGGAGGGCGAGCCGTCGTGGCCGTCGCCGTGGGGGCCGGGCCGCCCGGGATGGCACATCGAGTGCTCGGTGATGTCCACGAAGTACCTGGGGATGGGCTTCGACGTCCACGGGGGCGCGAGCGACCTGATCTTCCCGCACCACGAGAACGAGCTCGCTCAGGCCGAGGGCCTCGAGGGCTCGGGGCCGTTCGTCCGCCACTGGCTCCACGCCGGGCTGGTCCAGATGGACGCCGAGAAGATGTCGAAGTCGCTCGGCAACTTCGTCCTCGCGCACGACCTCGTCCAGCGCTACGACAGCGAGGCCATCCGCTACTGGATGCTCGCGGGTTCCTACCGGTCGCAGGCGTCGTTCACCGACACCGCCCTGGACGACGCGGCGGCCTCGTACGCGCGGTGGAGGACGTTCGCGGAATCGGCCCGCCACGCGCTCGGCGACGACGCGCCCGCGGCCGCGGGGACGAGGCGGCCGGTGCCGGAGGAGCCGGAGGACCGTTACGTCGCCGCGTTCGTCGCCGCGATGGACGACGACTTCAACTCGGCCGGCGCGTTCGCCGTCGTGCACGACCTCGTGAAGGAGGGCAACCGCCGTCTCGCCGGCGCACAGTCCGGCGACGGTGACGAGGGGGCCGCGCTCGCGGACCTTACGAGGACCTTCCACGAGCTGACCGGCGTCCTCGGGTTCCGCTTCCCGGTCGCGGAGGAAGCCTCCGGCATCGTCGACGGCCTCCTGGACTTCCTGCTCGAGATGCGGGAGGAGGCGCGGGCGGAGAAGGCCTACGCGCGGTCGGACGCGATCCGCGACCGGCTCGCGTCGCTCGGCGTCACGATCGAGGACACCCCCGCGGGACCGCGGTGGAGAATGGGCCACTGACCCGGGACGACCACCGGAGGAACCGCCCGCGGCCGCGCGCCGGGGGCGACCGGGACGACGACACGGGGGTCGTCTGGGGGCGGCGCCCGGTGCTCGAGGTGCTGCGCAGCGGGCGCGGCGTCGAGCGCATCCTCGTCGCCCGAGAGCTCGCCCCCTCCGGGATCATCGGCGACATCCGCCGCCGCGCGGAGGAGGCCGGGGTCCCCGTCCGCCTCGTCCCCAAGACGGAGGTCGTCGCCGCGGCAGGCGACGTCAACCACCAGGGGGTCGTCGCCCTTACCGCGCGCTTCCGGTACGCGCCGCTGGACTCGCTGCTGGGCCGGGACGAAGCCCGCGTCCTCTTCCTCGACGGCGTCACCGACCCCCACAACCTCGGCTCCCTCCTGCGGTCCGCCGACGGAGCCGGGTTCCACGGCGTCGTGATCCCGGCCCGTCGCTCCGCGGGGGTTACCGGAGCGGTCCGCCGCGTGTCCGCGGGTGCCGCCGAGGTCGTGCCGGTCGCGCGCGTGAACAGCCTCGGGAACGCGCTCGACCAGGCGAAGAAGGCCGGGCTCTGGATCGTCGGCCTCGACGGCGACGCCGAGGAGGACCTGTGGACGAGCACCATGGCGGAGCCCCCGGTCGGGCTGGTCCTGGGGGCCGAGGATCGCGGCATCTCCCGCGGCACCGCGGCCCGCTGCGACGCGGTGTTGAGGATCCCGTCGGCGGGAAGGATCTCCTCGTTGAACGTGGCCGTGGCGGGGGCGATCGCTATGTTCGAGGTGTCCCGTCGGGTACGCTCGATGCCCGCAACGGGGGGACCGACGGATGCCACATAGGGCGATTTCGGAGTGGGGCGACGAGGAGCTCGTCGACCGCGCCCGCGCGGGTGACGACCAGGCGATCGAGACGCTCCTCCATCGCTACCGCCACTACGCGCGGGCCAAGGCCCGCACCTACTTCCTCGCGGGGGCCGACCGGGAGGACATCGTCCAGGAGGGGATGATCGGCCTCTTCAAGGCCATCCGGGACTTCCAGGTCGAGAAGAACACCGCGTTCCGGGCCTTCGCGGAGCTCTGCATCACGAGGCAGATCATCACCGCGATCAAGACCGCGACCCGCCAGAAGCACATCCCGCTGAACTCCTACGTGTCGTTGAACAAGCCGGCTTCGGGCAGCGGTGAGGGGGACGAGGACAGGCCGCTGTCGGACGCTCTCATCAGCTCGGCGATCGTGGATCCGGCCGAGCTCGTGATCTCGGCGGAGGAGATCGCGTCGATCAAGCAGTCCGTCGGACGCCTGCTGTCCGGTTTGGAGACCGAGGTGCTCCAGCTCTACATGGACGGCAAGTCGTACCAGGAGATCGCCGACATGCTCGGGCGCCACGTGAAGTCGATCGACAACGCCCTCCAGCGCATCAAGCGCAAGCTCGAGCACCATCTCGCCGAAGCACAGGTCTGAGCCGTTCCACCAGTTACCCTCTTGGTGCCCTGCTGGAGTAGCTCAGTTGGTAGAGCAGCCGCCTTGTAAGCGGCAGGTCGCAGGTTCGATCCCTGTCTCCAGCTCGACTGGGTCACCTATTACGGGAAGTGGAACTTGGAGATAGAGCAGACGACGAGCCCCCTCGAGACGCCCCCCGGCGACTCGGCATGGGAGACGGCGCTCGCGCAGCTCGACGAGGTCGCCGAGCTCATGGGGCTCGCGCCGGGCGTCCACCTGACCCTTCGCAACCCCAAGCGCGCGTTGATCGTCTCGGTCCCGTTCCGCATGGACGACGGCTCGACGCGCGTCTACCAGGGGTACCGCGTACACCACAACGTGACGCGGGGGCCGGCGAAGGGCGGCATCCGCTACCACCCGGACGTGGGCCTCGGCGAGGTCAAGGCGCTCGCGATGTGGATGACGTGGAAGTGCGCGATCGCCGGCATCCCGTTCGGCGGCGCGAAGGGCGGCGTCGCGGTCGACCCGCGGACGCTGAGCCGGGGCGAGCTCGAGCGCATGACGCGCCGGTACGCGTCCGAGATCCTGCCGCTGATCGGGCCCGAGCGCGACATCCCGGCCCCCGACATGAACACGAACGAAGAGATCATGTCGTGGATCATGGACACGTACTCCCAGAACAAGGGGTACTCGGTCCCCGGTGTCGTCACCGGCAAGCCGGTGGCGATCGGCGGCTCGAAGGGCCGCGGCGGCGCCACGTCGCGCGGCGTCATGTTCATGATCTTCTCGACGCTGCGCGCGCTCGGCATCGCCCCCGAAGAGGTCACGGTCGCGATCCAGGGCTACGGCAAGGTCGGTGGGTTCGCCGCGCAGCTCCTCCACGACGCCGGGTGCCGCGTCGTCGCGGTGTCGGACGTCGACGGGGGCCTCTACCGCGAGCGGGGTCTCGATCCCGAGGCGATCAACCGTCACAAGCGCGAAGCCGGCAGCGTCGTGGGGTTCCCCGGCGCGGACCCGATCACGAACGACGAGCTGCTCGAGATCGACTGCGACGTCCTCGTCCCGGCCGCGATCGAGGGCGTGATCACGGTCAAGAACGCCGACCAGGTTCGGGCGAGGATCGTCTGCGAGGCCGCGAACGGTCCCGTTACGTTCGAGGGCGACAAGATCCTGACCGACAAGGGGATCTTCGTGATCCCGGACATCCTGGCGAACTCCGGAGGCGTCACCGTCTCGTACTTCGAGTGGGTCCAGGACATCCAGGCCTACTTCTGGAGCGAGGAGGACGTGAACGACCGCCTGCGCCAGATCATGGAGAAGAGCTTCGACGAGGTCCACGCGCTGGCGCAGGAGAAGAGTCTGACGATGCGCCAGGCGGCGCACTGGATAGGCGTGGGCCGCGTGGCCGAGGCGCACCTAACGCGCGGGTTGTTCCCCTAGTTGTTCTAACGGGACGGCAAGCCGTCCCGTCCTATGCGGATTCCGCGGCGCGTCGTTTCGCCGCCTGCGGCGACGGGTGGCGCAAGCGATCCCGTTCTATGCGGACTCCACGCCGGTGACGTCGCCGCCTGCGGCGACGGTGGTCAGCAGTTGGTGCTGTATTCCGCGTTCCAGAGGTCGAGGAACTCCCGGATGTGCAGCTCGTAGCACACGTAGAACGGTGCGGTGTCGATGCGCTGCTCGGCCGCCAGGGCGGCGACCGGTCCGAGGAGCGGGTCCGTCACCGACAGGATGCGGCGGCCCCCCATGACGATGTGACACGACAGCGTGACGTTGCTGGTCGTGCTGTCGTCGGTGTAGTTGCCGGTCAGGACGACCTGGACCTCACTTCCGGTCGACGCGGACGTGGCGCGGCAGGGGCCAGCCACCGCGCTGGACTCTGCGCGTGCCGTAGCGGCGGGTGCGGCAGCGGCGACCGCGATCGCAGCCACGGCAACGGCGGCGAGACGTCTCGTCTTCGGGCGCATCCTCGGCTCCTCCTCCTCGTCTATCCGTCTAGCAGTTCGTCATCGTGAGCCAGTCCCATGGGGCGGGCTGGTTCGAGACCATGATCGTGTAGCAGACGGAGAAAGGATCGGTCCCGATGCGTGCGTCCGACACGAGCGCCGCGACGTGACCCGACAGCGGGTCCGTCACCGACACCACCTTCACGCCGTTCTGGACGATGTGACAGGTCAGCCTGACGTCCGCGGTGTTGTCCTTGGGCCACCTGTAGTGACCCTCCAGCACGACTGCGACCTCACTACCCGTCGAGTGGGTAACGGCATTGCAGGTGCTCGTAGCGGCCCCCGCCGTCGTTGCGGGGATCGAGGCGGACAGAGCCAGCGCGGCCAGGGCTGCGCACGCGCGCCGTACGGTCTTCGTCTTCATCGGGTTCCCTCCCTCAGCAGTTGGTGGTCGTGAAGTACGGCCACGTCACCGGTCCCGGGTCGCTGACGTAGATCGTGTAGCAGACCGTGAACGGGTCGGTCCCGATGCGCGCATCCGACACCAGCGCCGCCACGTGCCCGCGGAGCGGGTCCGTGACCGACACGACCTTCACCCCGTTCTGGACGAGATGGCACGTGAGCCTCACGTCCGAGGTGGTGTCCTTCGGCCACCTGTAGTGGCCCTCGAGCACGACCGCGACCTCGCTGCCGGTGGACTGGGACGCCACTGCCTGGCAGGGGCCATCCGCAGCGGCGGCGGTGGGCGCCGCGATCCCGGCCGCCACGGTGAGTACCGCCGCGGCCGTTGCCGCGGCACGTCTTGTCCTGCAGAGCATCGTTCGTTCCTTCCTCTCTAACGGGATCGCAAGCGATCCCGTCCTACGCGCATTCCACTTCGCTCGGTTTCGCCGTCTTTGGCGCCGGGGTCGTCAGCAGTCGGACGTGGCCGGGTACTCGACGGGTCTGGGCCCGTGCGGCCAGATCGTCCACACGACTTCGAGCGCGTAGCAGACGTGATAGGGGTCTGGGTCGATGCGCTGGTCCGTGACGGTTATCGCGGTCGGGCCGACGAGCTGGTCCGAGACGGTCACCACCGGCACGCCGTTCTGGACGATGTGGCACGTCAGGTTCGCGTCGGCGAGGGCGCTGTTCGAGCCCGAATACGTGAAGTGGCCTTCGAGGACTATCGCGATCTCACTCCCGGTCGACTGCGATACCGCCGCCTGGCAGGGCCCCTCCGCAGCGGCCGCGGTGGGCGCCGCCATCCCGCCCGCCACGGCGAGCACCGCCGCGACCGTTGCGGCGACACGTCTTGTCCTAGAGAGCATCGTTCGGTCCTTTCTCGCTAACGGGATCGCAAGCGATCCCGTCCTATGCAGGTTCCGTCTCACCCGATGTCGCCGCCTTCGGCGACGGCCGGGTCGGTCGTCAGCAGTCGGAGGAAGAGGGGTAGTCGCTGGGCTGGGGCCCGAGGATCCGCAGGACGTCGAGCGAGTAGCAGATGGAGAAAGGGCCCGCATCGATCCGCTCGTCCGAGAGGAGTGCCGCGGTGGGGCCCTCGAACGGGTCCGTCACCGACACCACCCGCACGCCGTTCTGGACGATGTGACACGTCAGGCGCGCGTCGGAGATGTTCGCGTGGGGGCCCGAGTACGTGTAATGGCCTTCGAGGACGATCGCGATCTCGCTGCCCGTCGACGGCGACACGACGGCCCGGCACGGGCTCTCCGCGGCCCCCGCCGCGGGGGCCGAGATTGGGGCGGCGAGAGCTACCGCCGCCGTTACCGCGAGATGTCGTGGCGAGAGTCGCATCCGGGGCTCCTCGGGGTCGAGTGACTCAGCAGTTGGTGTCGAAGTACAACGGGCCCCACGGGTTGGCCGGCTCGATCGTCACCTCGTAGCAGACGCGGAAATAGCTGGGGTCGATCCGCTGGTCGGATGCGATGACTGCGACGGGGCCCGGCACGTCTTCGGTCGCCGAGGCGACCTTCACGCCGCTCTGGACGAGGTGGCAGGTCAGGCGCACGTCTCCACCCCCCGTGTCGACCCAGTGCCCCTCCACCACGACCGCATACTCGCTGGTGGTGTTGAAAGAGCTCACCCGGCACGGGTCCGGACGGGCTGCTGCCGTTCCCGCGGGAAGAGCCGCGGAGATCGCAGTGGCCGCCACCGCGACCGCGGCAAACCTTCTGACCTTCGAGAGCATGTAGTCCGCCTTTCCCCCCTGTGTCCTCGGTCCGATTCTTCGCCTCGGCTGTGGGCTTCCCCTTCCGCCGGTTGAAGGAAATGAGCAGGGGGCGTCAAGAAAACCGTTACAGGACGCGCAGGGGCCCCCTCCAGTGGAGGGGGCCCCGGAACCGCGGTCGTTCTACGGACAGGTGTCGCTGTAGGCGACGCGGTCGAGGTACACGGTCTTGATCTCGTAGCAGATGCTGATCGGGCCGCCGAGGACGCGGGCCGAGCCCACCACGACGGCGACCGGGCCGGGCTCGCTCTCGCCGACTCGGGCGACGGTCTCTCCGTAGCGGACGATGCCGCACGTAAGCGACACGTCGGTCGCGCCGGCGGCGGTGTACGCGCCGGTGACATAGACCGTCTGGTGCCATTCCTCGATCCGGAGCCCCACGTCGGTCCGGCACGGGGATGCGGCGGCGACCTGCCCGTCCCATGCGCCCGCGGGGACGGCGGTGACGGTCACGGCCGCCAGGACGGCCCCTACGACGAGGCGCTTGTATCTAGCGAGCATCGAACCTCCTCCGGTACGGGCGGGGCCCCTCCCCACCCTGCGACCGCGGTTCCTTCGCTGCGGGCGACACATTCCCCTCCCCCGTGGAACCGTGAGGGAGCAAAGCTCCGGATCGCGGAAAATCCGCGCCTCGCGAAATCCTGCGCCATAGGCTGTCCCCCATGGACGAACAGCACGAGACCCTCGCCGAGCGGGACGTCGCGATCCTCGATTTCGAGCGCTCCTGGTGGAAGCACGCGGGCGTGAAGGAGCAGGCGATCCGCGAGCGCTTCGACATGTCAGCGACGCGCTACTACCAGCTGCTGAACGAGCTACTCGAGAATCCCGCCGCGCTGGCGCACGACCCGATCCTCGTCAAGCGGCTGAAGAGGCTTCGCACGTACCGCCAGCGGCAGCGCGTCGCGCGGCTTCTCGGAGCGGAGTACTCGCCGGGCCGGAAGTAGGGCCGCGTGCCCGGGGGCCGTCACTCCTCGCCCGACCAGCTCCACTTCTACAAGTCCGTCGCGGCCTGGTTCCTCCCGTGGGTGCTGATCGCAGTGGTCGTCGGCACCGCGGTCTGGATCGCGGTCGAGGCCGTGAGCGGCGCGACCGGCGGCTCTTCGTCGGCATCCGCGACCGCATCCGCCACGCCGGAGCCGACCGAGGAGCCCGAGCCGACCGCGGCCCCCGCAACGCCGTCACCCGAAGCGACCGAGCCCTCGGCCGAGCCCACCCCCGAGCCGACCAAGGAGCCGAAGGAGGACGAGGCCCCGCTGATCACCGAGGGCGTGACGGTCCAGGTGCTGAACGCGACCGAGCTCGCGGACGCGGACGACCGCATGGCCGACAAGCTCTCGAAGCTCGGTTTCACGGTCGTCGCGGTGGAGTCCGCGTCGTCGCGGTACGAAGAGACGACGGTGTTCTGGTCGACGGACGCGTCGCAGGAGGCCGCCGAGCGGCTCGCCGACAAGTTCGGGTGGGTGGCCGAGGCAAAGCCCGAGAACCTGTCGACCACGGTGAGCCTGCACGTCGTGGTGGGCGCGGACGAGGCCTAGTGCCGGGGCATCGGCTCCCGCGCGGCGACTTCCAGCTCCAGCTCTAGCTCCAGAGTCCCGGTCAAAGGGGTGCCCGCGCCCCCGGAGGGGACGACGCGGACCTCGAACGTCCCCAGCGTCGTCGACGTAGCCTCGCGCAGCACGCCCTCGTCGATCTCGAAGCGCGCGTGCTGCTCGGTCGTCCCGGTCCCGACCAGCTCCGCGAGCCCCTGAGGCAATTGCGTCGTCCACCGCAGCGGCCCCTCGCCGGTGTACGAGAGCTCCGCGATCGGCCCGTCGTCGTCGAGGTAGAGCGACTCGAGCGTCCCGCGGGCCTGGATCTCCTGGAACACGCGTCCGACGTCGAACAGCCTCTCGGAGTCCCAGGCGCCCCCGAGCTTCACCGGATCGAGCGGCAGCGCCGGCCGGTACGTCCCGATGAACACGAGCTCGTCGGGGTCGAGCTCCGCCACGTCGACGCCGTCGACCTCGAGCACCTCGGGGACGCCGCCGTATCGGTCGAGCCGCAATGCGAACGAACGGTCGCCGGAGCCGGGGGCCGGGAGCCCGTCCTCGACCACTTCGATCGGCGACATCCGCACCTCGACGACCGCGGTGTCCCCGTCGTCCTCGCGCACTCTCTCGGAGACGTCGAAGATCACGCGATACGACCCCTCGCCCCCACCGCCGATGTCCCACCGCGCCGATCCGGCGGCCTCGAGCCGGTACTCCCTGACACCGCTCGGGAACCGGTACTCCAGCGCGACCGTGTCGGGACGGCACGCCACCGGCACGGCGAGAAGGGCTACCAGGCCGGCGGAGAAGATGCGGCGGGGAGGGCGCATGCGCGGAGCATAGTGGCCGGTACTCTGCGGCTCGTGTCCGCCGACCTCCTGCGCCCCTTCCTCGACCACCCCGAGCGTTCCGGCATCTTCCTCGACTTCGACGGGACGCTCTCGGAGATCGTCCACGTGCCGTCGGACGCGCGTCCCGTCGAGGGCGCGCGCGATCTGCTCGCCGGCCTCGCCCGGCGCTACGCAGTGGTGGCAATCGTCTCCGGCCGCTCCGCGCACGAGCTCCTCGAGTGGCTCGGGCCCGAGGTCGAGATCTGGGGCGTGCACGGCGCGCAGCGCACGGCCGCCGGGAAGGTGGAGCTGTCGCCGGCCGCGGCGCCGTTCGAAGAGCTGATGAGGACGGTCCACGACGAGGCCGCGGCGCGCGTGGAGGCGCTGGGGCTCGACGGCGTGATCGTCGAGGACAAGGGCGTGATGGTCGGTCTGCACTTCCGCAACGCCGTCGACGGAGAACGAGCGCGCCGGGAGCTCGACGATCTGGCGACCGAGCTGGTTCAGAGACACGGTCTGACCCGCGCGGGAGGTCGCCTCGCGTACGAGCTGCGTCCGCCGGTAGAGCTCTCGAAGGCCGCGGTGGTCGCGGAACGGGCGCGCGGCCTCGAAGCGGTCGCGTTCGCGGGAGACGACCGCGTGGACCTGCCGGGATTCGACGCCCTGGATGTTCTGGCGAAGGAAGGCGTGGCGACGCTGCGGCTGGCGGTGAACTCGAACGAAGCTCCCCCCGAGCTGATCGAACGCGCCGACGTAGTGGTGGACGGCCCGCTGGGCGCCCTGGACTTCCTGAGGCAGCTAGTGCCGGACTGAACCGCCCGCAGACGCGAGGATCTAGCGGGGGGGCGCAGGAGGTGAGATAGGGGCGTCGCCGGCGCGGATCGCCTCCAGGTCCTCCAGCTGCGCGTTGATCCAGTCCTCCGGCTTGCGCGCCGTCGAGAGCGCGCGGAGCTTCTCCGCGCGCCTCGACCTCTCGTCTGCCGGCATGTCGATCGCGCGGGCGAGGGCCTCCGCAGTCGAGGCGACGTCCATCTGGTCCTCGATCGCGACCGCCTCGTCCCCGAGCTCCTCGAACGACCCCGCTCCGCGCGAGAGCACCAGCACGCCGTCGTGCTCGTTGAGGCAGCAGCCCTCCTTCGACACGAGGTTCATGCCGTCCATGATCGGGTTCACGAGCAATACGTCGTACACGCGGTATGCGCCGAGCGTGCGGTCGAAGTCGTCCTTCATGTAGAGGTCGACCGCGCCGGGATGCCGCGCGTTGACCTCCGCGACCGCCGCTTGGATGTCGTCGGTGTAGCGGCGGTACTCCGGCATGCTCTGGCGCGACGGGTAGAGGCACGCGGCGAAGCGCGCGCTCCCAGCGAGGTCCGGCCGCCGGTCGAGCAGTAGGCCGAACGCCTGGAAGCCGCGGACGATGTTCTTCGACGGCTCCGCGCGGTCGGCGCGGACGACCAGCGGGCCCTCGACGCCGGAGCGGAACAGCTTCGCCCACGCGGACGCGGCGGGACCTCCGGCTCGTTCGCGCAGGTCGTGCGGGTCGATCGGTATCGGGTACTCGCGCACCCACGTGTCGATGCCCTCGTGGCGGACGAGCCCGTTGTCGCGATCCACGTCCGCACCGATGCGCTCGCAACAGTCGAGGAAGTTGTGCACCCACTGGGCGACGTGGAAGCCGACGAGGTCGGCCCCCATGAGGCCCTCGATCACCGACTGCGGGATCGGGCGCGGGACGCGCTCGAGGCCGTCCTCGGGGCCGCAGAACGAGGAGTGCGTGAAGTGGAAGATCGTCTGGTCGGGCCGCATGCGGCGCAGCTCCGCCGGAGCGGTCGACAGGTGGTAGTCCTGGAAGAGCACGAGCCCGGACCGCCCCGCGACCTCTGCGACCGCCGCGGCGAAGCGCCGGTTCACCGGCTGGTACGCCTCCTCCCACGCCCGCAGCTCGTCCTCACCGAACGTCTTCACGTTGAGCTCGTCCCACAGGCAGTGGTTCGCGAACCACAGCATGCGGTTCGAGACGACGTCGTAGTAGCGCGAGTAGGTCTCGGGATCGACGTCCAGGAGGTAGACCGGATACCCCAGCTGCTCCGCGAGCCCCTCCGCGGCCCCTGACGCGACCGCCTTACGGTCCGCGTCGGACGTGGTGGCAGCGACCCACACCGCGCGGTCCCCCAGGCGGCGTGCCACCGGGTCGAGCGCGCCGGCGAGGCCGCCCGCGCCTCGGCGCGTCTCGAACCCGTCCGAGGTCTCGACGAACGACACCGGGCCCCGATTCGACACGAGGACGATCGTGGTGTCGTCGTGCATGGTCCGTATCCTAGGTGGACTTGAGAATCCTCCTCGCCCCGGACAAGTTCAAGGGCACGCTCGCCGCTCCGGCGGTTGCTGCTGCGATGTCCGCGGGCGTCGCGGACGTGATCACCGGTGCGGAGGTGCGCGCGCACCCGCTCGCGGACGGGGGTGAGGGAACGCTCGACTGTGTAAACGCATCGCTGCGCGGCGACTTCGCGACTATCGAGGCAGAGGACGCGTTCGGCGACCCCGTCGCATGCCGCGCGCTGGACGACGGCGAGCGCGTGATGATCGCGATGCACGAGACCGCGCGGCTCCCGGCGCGCCCAAGCCCCTCCAGCGCGTTGCGCGCGTCGTCGCGCGGCACCGGCCGCGCGCTCGTCGAGGTCCTCGAACGTTTTCGGGATCGCGAGGTCGTGGTCTTCGTCGGGGGCAGCGCGTCGACGGACGGAGGCGCGGGGGCCGCGCAGGCCGCGGGCTGGCGGCTCCTCGACGCCGCGGGTCGCGACCTCCCGCCCGGGGGCGGCGCGCTGCGGAGCCTGCACCGCATCGACCCTCCTGCGGCCCGGCCCCCGGCCGCCGTCGTCGCGGCGTGCGACGTCGACGCGCCGTTGCTCGGGCCGTCGGGGGCCGCGGCCGTGTTCGCGCCTCAGAAGGGCGCCGGCGCTGCGGAGGCGCGCGTCCTCGAAGAGGGGCTCGCGGTGCTCGCCGAGAGGCTGCGGTCGGACGTCGGCGTGGACGTCGGCTCGTTGGCGGGCGCCGGCGCGGGCGGAGGGATGGGCGCGGGCCTCGCCGCCTTCTTCGGAGCGCGCGTCGTCCGGGGGTTCGACCTCGTCGCGGGCGTCACCGCGTTCACGGCCGCCATCGAGTGGGCAGACGCGGTCCTCACCGGCGAAGGCCGCGTCGACGACGGCACGCTGGGCGGGAAGGTCGTGGCACGGGTCGCGGAGGCCGCCGCGTCCTACGGAAAGTCGTGTGGGGTCGTCGCGGGGGAGGTCCGGCTGCGGGCCGAGCACCTGCCCGCCCACGTGACGCTCGGTGTGGCCGCCGTCGGCGACCTCGTCTCCGAGTGCGGCCGTGCGCGGGCGTTCGCCGAGCCCGCAGACTGCGTTCGAGCCACGACGGCCGCTCTGGCCGCCGGCCTTTTCTCCGGAGGATGACCCGGCTCGCCGGGCATACTGTCGCCCGTGAGCACTCAGGCGCCGCCGCGCTTGCCGCCGGGAGAGCGGCTCCGCCGCGCCGGCATGGCCGCGTGGTCGATCATCGGCCTGCTGATCGTGGTCGCGATGGCGGTGTGGCTCCTCCACGAGATCCGCGTGATCTTCCCGCCTCTCGTCCTCGCGCTCTTGATCATCTACCTGCTGAACCCGATCGTGACGCGGCTCCAGAACCGGGGCGTGCGGCGATCGATCGGCGCCGTCCTCAGCTACATCGTCGTGCTGGCTGCGCTGACGCTGGCCGGCATCCTCGTCTTCCCGCTGATCTCGAACCAGGTCTCGCACTTCTCTGAGAACTTGCCCCAGCTGCGCCAGGACCTCGTCGACTCGATCAACGACGTCGCGACGAAGATGGAGGACCGCTTCGGCGTCTCGATCGACACCGAGCAGATCTCGTGCCTGCTCGGCCCCGAGGGGACGTCGGTCGCGGGTGACTTCTCGACGGCGGAGTGCGACGAGGTCACGCGCGACTTCCGCGAGCGGCTGAGCCAGCAGGCGGGGCGCATCACCGAGATCGGCTTCTCGGTGCTCGAGGGGCTGCTCGTGTTCATCCTCGCCCCCCTGCTCGCGCTCTACATCCTGATCGACCTGCCGCACCTGCAGCGCGACGCGCTGAACCTCGTGCCGGAGTCGCACCGTGGCGAGTTCGCCGACCTCGGATCGAAGATCGGCCGCGCGGTCGGCGGGTTCTTCCGCGGCCAGCTGTTCGTCGCCTTGATGGTCGGCGTGATGTCGAGCATCGGCTTCTGGCTCATCGGGTTGCCGTTCTGGCTCGTGATCGGGGCGATCGCCGGGTTCACGAACCTGATCCCGCTCGTCGGGCCGTTCATCGGCGGTGGCCTCGGGCTCATCATCGGGACGGTCACCGAGGGCCCGGCGCTCGGGCTGGGGGCCGCGCTCGTCGCGCTCGTCGTCCAGCAGATCGACAACCACGTGATCAGCCCGAACGTGATGAAGCGAACGGTCCAGCTGCACCCCGCGACCGTCATGCTGTCGCTGCTCGCCGGGGGCACGATTGCCGGGTTCTGGGGGGTCCTGCTAGGCGTTCCCGCCGTCGCCGTCGTAAAGCTGCTGCTCGCTCACTTCTGGACGACGAGGGTCCTGGGCGAGGACGTGTCGCCGCACACCCGCGTCGGCGGGAAGACCGAGCCACCCTCCGTGGTCCCGGAGGAAGGGCCGGCGTCCGAAAACCCGTAGCGCCTCCAAGGCAGCAGGGTCTACGCTGCTTGTTGCAACTAATTGCAATAGTGGCGCCGGTCGCCTCGGCGAGCGGTCCGGAAAGCGGCACCGGTCGCCTCGGCGAGCGGTCCAGAAAAGAAGGGCGGCGTGCACGTACCTGACGGTTTCATCGGTGGGGCCGTCTCCGCGGGGGCCGCGGCCGCCGCCGTCGCCGGGCTGACGGTTGCCGTGAAGCGCGCCGGCGACGAGATCGACGAAGGCCGCGCGCCGCTGACCGGGCTAGTCGCCGCCTTCGTGTTCGCGGCCCAGATGATCACGGTCCCGATCGCGGCCGGCACGAGCGGGCACCTGATCGGCGGCGTGCTCGCGGCCGTCCTCGTTGGTCCGTGGGCTGCCGCGATCTGCCTCGCGGTCGTGGTGGTCGTGCAGGCGCTGTTCGCGGACGGCGGCCTCACCGCGCTCGGCCTGAACGTCGTGAACCTCTCGCTGGTGACGACGCTCGGCGGCTACGGGATCTTCGCCGCCCTCCGCGCCCTGCTGCCGCAACGGCGCATGCTGCCGGCCGCGGCGGGGATCGCAGCGGGACTCTCGGTCCTCCTCGCGTCGACCGCCTTCGTCGCGGAGTACGCGCTCGGGGGCCGGGGCGGAGCGGACCCCGGCGCGGTGCTCGCGGCGATGACCGGGGTCCACGCGCTGATCGCCGCGGGCGAGGCGGTCGTGACCGCGGGGGCCGTGAGCGCGTTGCTGGCGGTCCGTCCCGATCTCGTGCACGCGGCCGGTGGCCGGGAGCCCGCGGTCGTCGCCGAGGGGCTCGCGTGAGGCGCGGCCTGGTGCTCGTGGCGCTGCTCGCGCTCGCGGCCCTCGCCGCGATCGGGGGGCCGCTCGCGAACGACAACCCCGACGGGCTGCAGCGGGTGGCGCGCGACGAGGGCTTCGCGTCAGCCGAGCGCGACCATGCGCTCGAGGAGGCGACCGGGGAGAAGCCGTCGACAGAAGTCTTTGGAGTCGCCGGCGTCGCACTGGCGTTCGGGGCCACGATCGCGGTCTTCGCGGCGGTCGCGCGTCTGCGCCGGAACGAGGACGCGCCCTGAGCGGAGGCCACGCACACGGCCTCTACGTCCACGCGGCCACGGGCGTCCACGCCGCCGCGCCGCAGTGCAAGATCGCCGCGACGTTCCTCTTCGTCGTCGCCGTCGCTGCCACGCCCCACCGGATCGTGTGGCCGTTCGTCGCGTACCTGTGCCTGCTGGGAGCGGTCGCCGCCGCGGCCCGAGTGAGACCGGCGTTCGTCCTCCGACGGCTGGTCTTCGAGCTGCCGTTCGTCGCGTTCGCCCTCCTGCTGCCGTTCACGGCCGCCGATGGGCTGTGGGCGGCGTGGGCCGTCGTCGCGAAGGCCACCCTCGGTGCGATCGCGACGATCCTCCTCGCGGCGACGACTCCGGTCAGCGACCTGCTGCGCGGGCTCGAGGCGCTGCGCGTGCCGCGCGCGTTCACGTCGATCGCGTCGTTCATGTTCCGCTACGCAGACGTCGTCACAGGTGAGGCACGGCGGATGCGGGTCGCGCGGCAGTCCCGCGGCTACGACCCCCGTTGGTTGTGGCACGCCCGCGGCCTGGCTGCGGCGACCGGCGCCCTGTTCGTGCGCTCGTTCGAGAGGGGCGAGCGCGTCCACGTCGCGATGCTCTCGCGCGGGTTCGACGGGACGCTGCCGCGTCGTGCGGTCGCGGCGGCCCCGACCGAGTGGGCGGCCGCTCTGGCGGTGCCGGCCGCGGCGGCGGCGATAGCGCTGGCGGCGGCATGACGGCCGGAGCGGTCGAGGTTCGCGGACTGACGTATGCATACCCGGACGGCCATCCCGCGCTCACGGGAGTGGACCTCACGGTCGGCGCGGGCGAACGCGTCGCGGTGCTGGGGCCGAACGGCGCGGGGAAGACGACGCTCGCGCTCCACCTGAACGGCATCCTGTCGCCCGCGGCGGGCTCCGTGCGCGTCGACGGGTACGACGTGGAGCGGCGCAACCTCAAGGAGGTCCGCCGGCGCGTCGGCATCGTGTTCCAGGACCCGGACGACCAGCTGTTCATGACGAGCGTCGGCGAGGACGTCGCCTTCGGCCCGGCGAACCTCGGCTACGCGGGCGCGGAGCTCGACGAGCGGGTCGACCGCGCGCTTGCCGCCGTGGGCATGAGCGGCGCGCGCGCCCGGCCCCCGCACCACCTCAGCTTCGGCGAGCGCAGAAGGGTCGCGCTGGCGACCGTGCTCGCGATGGATCCCTCGGTGCTCGTCCTCGACGAGCCGACGTCGAACCTCGACCCCGCGGGACGGAGGGAGCTGGCGGAGGTGCTGGCGCGCCTTCCCGTCACGATCCTGATGGTCACGCACGACATGCCGTACGCGCTCCAGCTGTGCGAACGGTCGCTCGTGATGGACGGCGGGCGGATAGTCGCCGACGCGCCGACGTCCTCGCTGCTGCGCGACCGCGACCTGCTCGAGCGGCACCGGCTCGAGCTGCCCTACGGCTTCGAGCTTTCCTCGCCCGTCTGAGCGCAGCGCGCGCAGACACCGGCGATCGCGAAGTGCGTGAAGTCGGGTGCGAACCCGCTGTGCCGCCGCAGCGCGTCCTCGGCCGGGCGCACGTCGCCGGCCGCGACGGAGTCGTAGCCCCCGCAGACGCGGCACATCAAGTGCACGTGGTCGTGGTCTCCGACGCGGTATTCCGGCCCGCCTTCGAGATGGGCGTGCGAGACGAACCCGAGCTCCTCGAGCAACGCCAGCGTCCGGTAGACCGTCGACGCGTTGACGCCCGGCTCGCGGGCGCGGGCCCGGGCGAGCAGGTCGCCGGGGGCGATGTGCCCCGGCATCCGCAGCGCCTCCTCGACGATCGCGAGCCGCTGCGGCGTCACGCGGTGCCCCCGCGACCGCAACGCGTCCACGATCGCGCCGGCGGTGTCCGTCACGCGCGGCCCCCGACGACGGTCTCCATCGGCGGCCGGCGCTGCAGGCGCACGCGCGTGGCCGACGGCTCCGGCGCGGCCCCCGACTGGTCGAACTGCACGAGGAGGTCGGGCAGGACGTCGGGCGACTTCAAGCGTCCGTGGTCCTCGGCCGCAGCGAGGATCGCCTGCGCGATCTCGCTGGCCATCCGCCCGAGGAACGTCACGTCGCGGTTGCGGTGGACGCGCGTGCCGAGGTCCGCCTGCGCGAGCGTGTCGAGGCCGAACCGTGTCACGAGGTCGATCAAGATCCCGGCCTCGACCGCGTACCCGGTGAACAGCGGCAGCGACGCGAGCGCTTCGCGACGGCCCGCGTACTCTCCCGACAACGGCTGCACGAGGCCGGCGAGCTCCGGGAAGAGAAGGTTGAGAAGGGGTCGCGCGGCGAGCTCCGTGACGCGGCCCCCTCCGCCCGACGCCTGGTCGAGCGGCCTCGTGTAGAAGCCCTTGCACAGGAGGACCGACGGATCCGCGAGCAGCGGCGCGACGAGGTTGGTCACGAAGTGGGAATCGAAGTTCCGCGTGTCGGAGTCCAGCCATACGACGACGTCCCCGCGCGCGACGGCGAGGCTCTTCCAGAGGACCTCGCCCTTGCCGGGCACCTCCGGCGGCGGGACGATCCCCCGCAGGACGTCCGCCGCGGCCACGACGGTCGCACCGCCCGACTCCGCCTCGGCCCGCGTCTCGTCGGTCGAACCGCTGTCGACCACGAGGAGCTCGTCGACCAGGCCGCACCCTCCGACGAGCTCGGCGTTGATCGTCGAGCAGATCGAGCGGATCGTCTCCTCCTCGTCCAGGGCCGGGAGACACACGCTGACGGTGACCCCCGCCGAGCGCTTGGCCGCTGCGGCCTCCGCGGGCGCCGGCGAGGCGAGGAACGTCCGCCGGTCGAACCACGCGCGCAGCTCTGGAGGAAGGGGCGATCCGGGCATTCCGGAAGCGTACGGGGCGCCGCGTCCTACGCGCGCCGCCGGATGGGGGAGCAAACAGCCAAAGTCCTCGATCCCGCCGGTCAAGGAGGCTCCGCGGGGCGCCGATAGATCACTACGAACACCGGCAAGGGCGCGGGCCCCACTCGGAGGGACGAGATGGCGAAGATCCACATAGTCGATGACGACGCCGACATCAGGCGTCTGCTCTCGTACCACTTCATCGAAGAGGGCCACGAGGTCTCGGTCGGCCGCGACGGCGACGAGATCCTCCAGACGATCGCGAACGACCAGCCGGACCTGCTCGTGCTCGACCTCATGATGCCCAAGCTCGACGGGATGACCGTGCTCGAGAAGATGGACGAGTCCGGCATGCGCGGCGCGACGCGGATCGTGGTCCTCAGCGCGAACGGCGCGGAAGCCGACCGTGCCCTCGGCCTGGGCGCCGACCACTACATGACGAAGCCGTTCGACCCCGAAGCCCTCGTCGAGGTGGTGAAGGAGCTGCTCGCGCTGTCCCGGGTCGAGCTCGACCTCCGCCGCGACCACGAGAGGGTCAAGGCCCGCCTGATGTCCCGTCTCGACTCCCTGTACGGCAGCTGAGATGGCGCGGATCCTCGTAGTCGACGACAGCCCGGAGATGCGGCACCTTCTCACCAGCATCCTGGTCGAGGAAGGTCACAAGGTCGTGGTGGCTCCCGACGGGCAGAAGGCCCTGGACATGGTCGTAGCGGACCCGCCCGACATCATGGTCCTCGACATCATGATGCCGGCGATGGACGGCTACATGGTGCTGAAGGAGCTGCGCGCGACCGGCATCCGCGATACGACGAAGATCCTCATCCTGACGGCGAAGACGTCGGAGCACGACTGGGTCCGCGGCTACAAGCTCGGAGCCGACCAGTACCTGACGAAGCCGTTCGACATCCAGGAGCTGACCGTCGCCGTCGAGACGCTGCTGCTGAGCTCGAAGGAGCAGCTGAAGGCTCGCCGCGAGGAGGAGCTGAACAAAGCTCAGCTCCTGTCGAGGCTCGAAAGTTTGTTCGAGGCTTAGGCCCCGCTCCGGGCGGCGTGTCGCTCCGCTCAGACGCAACCTTTAAGTCTTCGCTCCGGACACGCCGCCCTCCGCTTTCCTACGCGTCGAACCCTTTACGAGCCGCGTCACTCGTTCGCGGACTGACCGCCGGTAACCTCTCGCCTTGTGAGGCGTCGTAGCGAGGGACGGAGTGGTTCGGGGGATGGGGTCGTTCCTCTCGGGCTTGTCGATCGGTGTAAGGCCGGCGACGAGGCCGCTTGGGCCGAGCTCGTCGACCTGACGCACCGGGAGGTCTACACGCTGTGCCTCCGGATCCTCAACGATCCCAGCGACGCCGCCGAGGCTACGCAGGACGCGTACCTGAAGGCGTGGCGGGGGCTCAAGAGCTTCCGGGGAGAGGCACAGTTCACGACCTGGCTGTACCGGGTGGCGAGCAACGCGGCCATCTCGAAGCACCGCAGCAGGAAGCGCAGGCGCCTCCACGAGGTCGGAGCAGAGGATGAGCTGTTGTCGGCGATGGCAGCACCGGGATCGGTCGAGACGACCGCCGAGATCCGGCGCGACGTGCTCGACGTGGAGGCCGCCATACGCGACCTGCCGGACCACTATCGCTCCGCGGTGGTGCTCCGTGACGTGTACGGCCTCTCGATCGAGGAGATCGCGAGGGAGCTGAGCATCACCGAGACCGCGGCCAAGGTGCGCGTGCACCGCGGACGCAAGAAGCTGAAGGAAGCCCTGTACCCCGGAGAGCAGCCATGACCGACAACCCGAACCCCACCTGCGACGACTTCGCCGCCGCGCTGCCCGCGCTGGTGGACGAGCCCCCCGGCTCGATGTCGCTCGCGTTCCGGCGCCACGTGTCCCGGTGCCCCCGCTGCACGAGCGAGCTCGAGGCGTACCGCTCTCTCCGTGCCGCGACGGCCGGCCTTGCCGCCGCCTCCGCGACGCCGCCCCCGGGCCTCCGCGACGCGCTCGTGACGATCCCGTCCGGCGAGACGCGCCTCGACGAGGTGAGGTCCCACCTGACGCGCCATCGCCGTGCGTACGCAGGGGGCCTCGCGGTAGCGCTCGGCGCAACGGGCGCGGCGCTGTGGCGCTCGCGCCGCCGGGGCATCGCCACCGCCTGACGTTCTAGACTGGCGGGGCACCGAAGGGCGGTAGCTCAGTTGGTAGAGCCCTGGTCTCCAAAACCAGTGGTCGGGGGTTCGAGTCCCTCCCGCCCTGCTCTCTAGTAGCGCTCCCGCCGCACGTCCACGACCTCCCACGACGCCCCCGTCCACCGCATCCACGTGCCGCGGTGCCCGCACCCGTGGATGTGGGCGCACCCCCGCGGGTGCCACGCCTCTCCCAGCACGAGGTGGCCGCGCCGGATCTCGAGGCCGTGGTTGCATCCCTCGTGCCGGTACGTCTCGCGCAGCGTGTCGCCCGTGTTCGCGAGCAGCTTCACGTGGCCGCAGCCGCCGCTGCCCTGGCCCGCTTCCCAGACGGCGAGGTCGTCGAGGCCGTCACCGTTCGCGTCGCCGGTGTCGAAGACGTCGATCCGCTGCACGAAGTCGAGCTCTTCCTGCACCGGCGCGTCCGGGTGGCCGTACAGGACGTAGCTCGCGCGGTCCGGATCGAAGCTCGGATGCGGCTCCGCCACGTAGACGAGGTCCCAGCGCGGCTCGCCGACGCGCCAGACGTCGAGCCCGGTGCGCGTGGCGCCGTCGATGCTCTCGTGCCACTGCACGACGAGCAGATCGTCGCTGCCGCCCCGCAGGAGCCTCGTCTCGAAGACCTTCCGGCCCTCCCGCTCGAGCGCGCCGGCGACCGCGCTCAGCCTGTCGGCGTCCACGCGGGCGCCGTAGAGCCGGCCCTCGACCGTGTTCAAGAGGCGGCTCGTGCGCTTTGCCCTCCGGGTAGTAGCCGCTGCGGCTTCTGCAACGGCGCGGCGCGCGGCCGCCGAGGCCTCGATCCTTTGCTGTGCGGAGTCGAGCGCGTCTTCGAGCCGCTCCACGCGGCCCCCGAGATCACGCCGCTCGGCCACCGCCCACACCGACGTCCCCGCGAGAGCGGCGACCGCCACCGCCGCGACTACCGGTCCGATCCGCCCCATCGGCTCCCTCCCCGCCCGGGCCTGCGCCTATCTCGTGAACGTCGCCGTGACGGTTCCGGTCGTGACGACGGAGGCACCCGCGTCACCGCACACGCCGTTGACGAGGAAGACCGTCACCTTCTTGTGCGGCACGATCGGAAGCGGCTTCTCGCTCGCCCCGCAGACGTAATGCTCCGTCAACGTGCCCTGGGACACAACCGCGGTGACCGGGAGTCCGTGCGCGTCGGCGACCTCGACGTCGACGAACCGCTCCGGCCCGCCGCGGAAGACGACCTTCCCGACGTCGTCGCCGACGGTGACGACCGTCGTCTGATCGGGGCCCGCGGAGATGCCTCCCGCGGTGTATTCCAGCGTCTGGGTGCGCGGCGCGGTCCCGCGCGCTCCCGTGGACGGCGCGCCGGCGAGCAGCGCGCACGCGGCCAGAGCCGCAGCAGGCCCGGTGAGCCGGTTCTTCATGAGGTCCTCCTGTGACGAGTGCCGAAGGGGGTGCGTCTCCGCACACTCGAAATACGTTCGTGCGAGGAGCCCGTAACCCTGTGCCGGAGGGAGGATGAATCGGACGAACGTCGTACTATCCACCTGCGGGGGCTGAGCCAGAGGCCTTACGGCCGGCCCTGAGCCCCCTTTCCAGGGACTCCGGATCTGTCGCGTCCTCTTCTCCACAGCCCCCGCCCAAAACTTCATTTCTTCATCGATCCTGTGAGGGGGGGAGACGTGGCCACCGAGACGTTCTGCACGGTCTGCCAGAGGACCGTCTACTTGGGCGAGGACGACGCGACCGCGTGCCCGGTGTGCTCGACCCCGCTCCTGCCGTCCGAGGACTTGGCCGGCTGATCCCTCGGGCAGCCCGCGGCCAGGGCCGGCCCCACCCCGACGTGCTAACCTGGGTGCTCGTTTTCCCCCCTCTGGTACGGACCCTTACGAACCGCGTCCGGGGGATCGAGAAAGGGCTCTCGTGAACAGGCAGTACAAGCGTCTCATGAAGAAGGAAGAGGAACAGCGGCGCAAGGGCGGACCCCGCATGCCTGCTACTGCAGCGGTCAAGGAGCGGACCAAGCCCCGCGACTTCATCCGCGAGGTCTTCGCCGAGCTGAAGAAGGTCGCGTGGCCGACGCGCAAGGAGGTCGTCGCGTACTCGACGGTCGTCTTCGTGAGCGTCTGCGTGATCGCCGCGATCATCTTCGCGATGGACTACGTCTTCGCCAAGGGCGTCCTCGTCCTCTACGACGTCAAGTGATGAACATGAACGAGACCGACCTCGAGCAGACGGAGCAGCGCGAGGAGGCGGCGGAGATCGTCGCCCCCCAGCCGGACACCGACACCGACACCGCCGCGCCGCAGATGGATCCCGACCCCGAGGGGGCCGACGCCGCCGAGCCCGCCACGACCGCGGCCGACAACGAATCGCTCCCGCGGCTCGACCCCAAAGGAAACGAGGATTCGACACCCGGCGGAGCCGTCCCCGACGAGACCGCCGATCGCACGACGTCGGCTGCCGACGATCCCGACGTCACCCCCGCGGCCGCGGCCGAGGAAACCACCGAGGACGAGGGCCCGTCGGAGACCGAGCTGTACGAAGAACGGTCGATCCCTCCGAACGAGCGGCCCGGCGACTGGTACGTCATCCACACGTACGCGGGCTACGAGAACAAGGTCAAGGCGAACCTGATGTCGCGCATCGCGTCGATGCACGTCGAGGAGAAGGTCTTCGAGGTCGTGATCCCGATGGAAGACGTCATGGAGATCAAGAGCGGCAAGAAGCAGGTCGTCCAGAAGAAGGTCTTCCCGGGCTACCTGTTGTGCCGCATGTACCTCGAGGACGACTCCTGGTACGTGGTGCGCAACACGCCCGGCGTCACGGGGTTCGTCGGATCGGGTGCCAAGCCGACGCCGCTCTCGGACCGCGAGGTCGACAAGATCCTCCAGGTCAAGCCGGACCAGAAGAAGCTGAAGCCCCGCCTCGAGTTCGAGGAGCAGGAGAGCGTCAGGGTCACGTCGGGCCCGTTCGCGAACTTCACCGGGTCCATCTCCGAGATCAACGTCGACCAGTCGAAGCTCAAGGTCCTCGTGAACATCTTCGGCCGGGAGACCCCGGTCGAGCTCGGCTTCGACCAGGTCGCAAAGCTCTAGTCACCGCACCGCGCAGAAAGAAGGAGTCACGATGGGTGGCGCACGCCGCAAGAAGGTCGCACAGATACTGAAGCTCCAGATCACCGGGGGCCAGGCGACGCCGGCTCCTCCGGTCGGCCCTGCGCTCGGCCAGGCGGGCATCAACATCATGGAGTTCTGCAAGCAGTACAACGCCGCGACGCAGGCCCAGACGGGGACGGTCGTGCCGGTCGAGATCACCGTGTACGAGGACCGTTCGTTCACGTTCGTGACGAAGACGCCTCCGGCCGCGGTCCTGCTCCGTCAGAAGGCGGGAATCGACAAGGGGTCGTCCGAGCCGAACCGCACGAAGGTCGCGAGCGTCACCCGCGACCAGGTGCGGGAGATCGCGGAGACGAAGATGCCCGACCTCAACGCCAACGACGTCGAGGCCGCGATGAAGATCGTCGAGGGCACCGCCCGCAGCATGGGCATCACGATCAGCTAGCACCCCCTATTCAGTGGGAGGCCGGCTCGACCGGCCGTCGACCACGAGGAGGAACAGACATGCCGAAGCAGGGAAAGCGCTACACCGAGGCGATGAAGCTCGTCGACCGCGACAAGCTCTACTCGCCGCCCGAGGCACTAAAGATCCTGAAGCAGGTGCCGTCGTCGAAGTTCGACGAGACCGTCGAGCTGAGCATCCGGCTCGGCGTCGACCCCCGCAAGGCCGACCAGATGGTCCGCGGCGCGATCGCTCTGCCCAAGGGCACCGGCAAGACCATGCGCGTGGTCGTGTTCGCGAAGGGCGAGAAGGCCACGGCCGCGCGCGAGGCAGGCGCCGACGAGGTCGGTGACGACGCCCTCGCCGAGCGCATCACCGGCGGCTGGCTCGACTTCGACGCCGTCGTGGCGAGCCCCGACATGATGCCGACGGTCGGAAAGCTCGGCCGCGTGCTCGGCCCCCGCGGGCTCATGCCGAACCCCAAGTCCGGGACTGTCACCGACGACGTCGCCCGCGCCGTCCGCGACATCAAAGGCGGGCAGGTCGAGTACCGCACCGACCGTCACGGCAACCTCCACCTGATCATCGGCAAGAAGTCGTTCCCCGAGGACGACCTCATCGAGAACTACGCCGCGGTGATCGAGGAGGTCGTGCGCGCCAAGCCCGCGGCCGCTAAGGGGCGCTACCTGAAGAGCATCACGCTCTCGACGACGATGGGCCCCGGCATCCGGATCGATCCGGCGAAGTCGAAGGACGTCGCCGACGACCTCGAGCCCGCCTCGGCGTAAGCGCGGGTCGCCTCGGCGAGACGCCCGGTGAGCAGGTGAGCTCGGAGGCGGCCCGGATGTTGGGGCTCCTCGCCGAGCCCGACCGCCTCAGGGTCGCAGCAGCAATGGTCCTCGGCTCGCACACGGTCGAGGCGATCGTCCGCGCCACCGGTCTCGAGCCGAAGGTCGTCGAGCAGGCACTCGCGCGTCTCACCTCCGGGGGCCTCGTCACGGGTGACCGCAGCAGCCTCACGTTCGACGAGGGCGAGCTGCGCGCCGCTGTGCGGTCGGCGGCGGAGGAGCGCGAGGCGGGCGAGAAGCTGGGGCTCCCGCCGGTCGCGAGCGACGTCCTGCGCCGTTTCATCCGCAACGGCAGGCTCGTGAGCATCCCGATGGCGCGGTCGAAGCGGCTCGTGATCCTCGACCACCTGAGCCAGGAGTTCGAGCCGGGGTGGCGCTACACGGAGGCCGACGTGAACCAGATCCTCGGCGACTACCACGAAGACGTAGCCGCACTGCGGCGATACCTGGTGGACGAGGGCTTCATGGCGAGAGAAGCAGGCGAATACTGGCGCACCGGGGGCTCTTTCACCCCGTAGCCAGCAGCTCCCGCACCTGCCGTCCCACCTCGCCTGGCGTCGACACGACCTGACGGTGCGTCACCCGCAGCAAGCGCCATCCTGCTGTCGTCAACAGGTTCTGCCGCTCGCGGTCCGCCTCGAACGCGCCTGCCTCGGAATGCCACCGCCGGCCGTCGGCCTCAATGCCGACGCGGAAGTGCGGCCACGCGAAGTCGACGTAGAAGACGCGCCCCTGCGCGTAGACCGGATGCTCCCTGCAGAACGCCGGCAGCTCCGCATCCGCGAGAACGCGTGCTACCGCTCGTTCCAACGGTGACTCGAGCCTGAGGCACGAGTCGCGTAGGAGCCTCCTCAGGACCGCCGCGCCGCGGCTCCCCCGGCGCGGCATCCCCGCGATCCGCTCGCGGAGCAGGCGTGTTGAGACACAGCCGGTGACGACTGCCCGCTGCAGCGCTTCGTCTACCCGCGCCTCCGGCCACACGCCGGCGACGTCCACCAGCGTCCGGGCCGGTGACGTGACCGGGACGTTCCGCAGCCGTCCTTTGTCGCGGCCCCGGAGGTCGCTGCTGAGATGCATCCGGATCGAGGGCGGGGGCCGCGTCCGCTTCCGTGGCGAGGAGACGTCGCTCCCGCTAGGAGGGGCCTCGGTCATCCTCCACAGGTGCGCCGCGGTCTCGTGCGACACGACGGCTCCGGCCCCGCCCCATGCCGCGGCCGCGAAACATCGTTGCTCGAACGTGCGTGGCGCCCCCGCGACCGCATAGACGCCGGGGTGGAGCCGGACGAACCGCCCGTGGCGAATCCTTCGCTCGAGCATCGACTTCGTGACGCCGGCCTCGATGACTTGCTGCCGGATGACGACGCCGTGCTGCCGGCCCGCCAGCCGGAGGACCCGCTCGTCGGGAGGGTTCTCACATCCGGCACGTATACGAGGCGCCATGTGAGAAACATCCGCCGCTCTCCGACCGCGTGCGGTGACGCGGACCACGCTGGTATCCTGCCCCCGTTGCCCTAGACCGCCGGTGGGCCTCGGCCCTTAATCTCCGGCGCAGGCGGACGTATTGCGCTCCGTGCGCGGTCGCCGGTCTCGGGCGGCCGCTTTTTCTTTTCCCGCACCTAAGGAGCGAACGTATGGCGAGACCCGAGAAGGCCACGGCGGTCGAGGAGATCACCTCCCGCTTCGGCGAGTCGAACGCCGCCCTGCTCACCGAGTACCGCGGGCTCACGGTCAGCGAGATCGCCGAGGTCCGGGGCGCCCTCAGGGACGTCGACGCCGACTACAAGGTCCTGAAGAACACGCTGGTGAGGATCGCCGCCCGGGACAGCGGGCTCGACGAGCTCGAGGGGCTCCTCACCGGCCCGACGGCCATCGCCTTCGTCCGCGGTGACGCGGTCGCGGCGGCCAAGGCCCTCGACGACGCGGCGAAGCGGTTCCCCGTCCTCGTCGTGAAGGGCGGCGTGCTGAAGGGCAAGATCCTCGACGCCGGCCAGGCGAAGGCGCTCGCCAGCATCGAGTCCCGGGAGGTCCTCCTCTCGAAGATCGCGATGCTCGTCAACCAGCCCGCCCAGCAGACGGTCAACGTCCTCTCGGCCCTCCTGCGGAACCTCGGCTCGATGCTCGCCCAGGTCGTCGAGAAAAAGGAATCTGGCGAATTTCCGCACTCGGCGGAGCCGCAAGAGTCGGGCGAGCTCCCGGGAGGCTCCGGCGCCGCGACGACCGAGGCCCCCGAGACGCCTCAAGCAGCCCCGGAGGAAGCTCCCGAGGCCGCCGAGCCCCCCGCGGAGCTCCCGGAGGCCGTCGACCAGGCCCCCGCGGCCCCCGAGGCCGAAGCGACAGACGCAACCACAGAGACCGGTTCCGACAAGGAGGAATAGAAGATGGCCGACACCCTTACCCAGGACCAGGTCCTGGACGCGATCGCAGGTTGGACGGTTCTCGAGCTCTCGGAGTTCGTGAAGGCGTTCGAGGACAAGTTCGGAGTAACCGCCGCGGCCCCCGTGGCAGTCGCCGCACCCGGTGCCGGTGGCGGAGCCGCCGGCGACGGTGCCGCCGCAGAGGAGGAGAAGGACGAGTTCGACGTCATCCTCTCGGCGGCCGGTGACAAGAAGATCCAGGTCATCAAGGAGGTCCGCGCGCTCACGAGCCTCGGCCTGAAGGAGGCCAAGGACCTCGTCGACGGCGCCCCGAAGCCCGTCCTCGAGAAGGTCAACAAGGAGCAGGCGGACGAGGCCCGCGCGAAGCTCGAGGGTGCGGGAGCGACCGTAGAGGTCAAGTAGCACCGAGACCCAACGCACTGAGCGGCCCCCGGGGATCGACCCGGGGGCCGCTGCGCGCCCCGGCGGGGCAACGACAGCGGTAGTAGCCTCACAGACGGGAACCTCGCACCCCCGAGGGGAGCTATGGCTAGAAAGTCGACCGGCCTCCGTCTGGCTCTGGCCGTGGCCGCCGTGCTCGTGGCCGGCTGCGACCCGTCGGCCCCCGACGCTCCCGATTCGGCGCCCTCCGTCGAGCCCCGCGGCCCGGCCGTCGGCCCCCACAACTCCCGGGTCTGGGACGGCGGCGTCCGGTTCGAGGCCACGACCGTGGAGTGCCACGACTCGAACCTCGAGGGGGTAAAGGACCCGCCGGGCAAGTGGTGCGCCGTCTCGCTGGCGATCCTGAACGAGTCCGAAGACGACATCCTGCTGCCGACGACGGGCCACACGATGACCGCCGCCGGGCAGGAGTTCGGCACCTGGGACGACGCGATGAAACGGGCGCGCGCCAACCCCGACTCGGTGTTCACCACGGCGATCCCGCCGGGCGGCGGCGGCGCGGCCCGCATCTACTTCACCCTCCCGGAGCCGGCGAAGCCGGAGCGGGTCCAGGTCCACGCGGCGGAAGGGTCCTCCGGGGCGACGATCACGCTCGACGCCTGCAGGTTCCGCCGCTACCGGGGCACCGCGACCGGCGCCTGCTACTCGGACCTCGGCCCCGGGGCCGAGGTCGGCGAGCGCTACCCGTACGCGATCGGGCGCACCGGCGGCGAGATCCAGCCCCAGTACGTGTGCTTCGACCTCCGCGAGTGGACCGCCGACCCCCAGCCGACCGCCCAGCCGCTCAGCTTCATCGGCCAGGGGGTGCTCGAGCTCGTCTCGGAGAACCGGGCCGTATACACGGACAATTCGGGCTTCGTCCTGCCCCTCGGGCTGACCGAGCAGAACGAGGAGAACCCCGGCACCTGCGGCTAACCACCGCGAAAAAGTGTTGACCTGGGCACTTCTGGGGAATACAGTCCCCGCAACTTCATATCCAAGGAGTTCTAACGAGCTTCTGTGCGTGTTGAACGTTTCGTTTGACGCCGGTATGGGCGCCTGCCTATACTGGCTCTTCGTGTGTCCGACCCCCGGCTGTTCGACGCGCCCTGTCGCGCGGCTAAGAACCGCCCACGGCGTACCAGCCGGGGAAGGACGGCAGGGCATAAAGGGGAGCCCTTCCGTCCGGTCCAGATCTCTCCCCGCATAGTTCCGGCTCACAGGAGGCCCGTTTGTCGTCTAACGCCCTGCGCGAACGCCGTTCCTTCGCAAAGCTCGCCGAAGTCCTACCCCCGCCCAACCTGATCTCGGTCCAGAAGGAGTCATTCGACTGGTTCCTGGACAACGGCCTGGGCGAGACGCTGAGGGACATCTCCCCGGTAGAGGACTTCACCGGGAACCTCGCGCTTCAGTTCCTCTCGCACCGCTTCGAAGACCCTAAGTTCGACGAAGACGAGTGCAAGGAGAAGGACATGACCTTCTCCCGGCCGCTGTTCGTGACCGCCGCCTTCATCAACAAGGAGACCGGCGAGATCAAGGAGCAGACGGTCTTCATGGGTGACTTCCCGATGATGACGGACAAGGGGACGTTCATCATCAACGGGACCGAGCGCGTCGTCGTGTCGCAGCTCGTCCGCTCGCCCGGCGTCTACTTCGACAAGTCGATCGACAAGACGTCCGACAAGGACATCTTCGCGTGCAAAGTCATCCCGGCCCGCGGCGCGTGGCTCGAGTTCGAGACCGACAAGAAGGACCTCGTCGGCGTCCGCATCGACCGCAAGCGCAAGCAGAACGTCACCGTTCTGCTGAAGGCCCTCGGCTACGGCGACGACGACGCGATCCTCAAGCTGTTCGACGGTGCCGAGTCGATCCAGATGACCCTCGAGAAGGACGCGATCCAGACCGAGGAAGACGCGCTGATGGACATCTATCGGAAGCTGCGTCCGGGCGAGCCTCCGACGGTCGAGAGCGCGCGCACCCTGCTCGACAACCTCTTCTTCAACGCCAAGCGCTACGACCTCGCGAAGGTCGGCCGCTACAAGGTGAACAAGAAGCTCGGCTTCAAGCACGACGAGAAGTCGATCGACGCCATGGGCACCGTGCTCCGCAAGGAGGACATCCTCGCGACGATCCAGTACCTCGTGAAGCTGCACGCGGGCGACCCCGACTACGAGGTCGACGACATCGACCACTTCGGCAACCGCCGGATCCGTCCGGTCGGCGAGCTGATCCAGAACCAGATCCGCGTCGGGCTCAGCCGCATGGAGCGTGTCGTGCGCGAGCGCATGACGACGCAGGACGTCGAGGCGATCACGCCCCAGACGCTGATCAACATCCGGCCCGTCGTCGCCTCGATCAAGGAGTTCTTCGGGTCGAGCCAGCTGAGCCAGTTCCTCGACCAGACGAACCCGCTGTCGAGCCTGACCCACAAGCGCCGCCTCTCGGCCCTCGGCCCGGGCGGCCTGTCGCGTGAGCGGGCCGGCTTCGAGGTCCGCGACGTGCACTCCAGCCACTACGGCCGCATGTGCCCGATCGAGACGCCGGAAGGCCCGAACATCGGCCTCATCGGCTCGCTGTCGACCTACGCGCGCCTGAACCTCTACGGGTTCATTGAGACGCCGTACCGCAAGGTCGTAGACGGCAAGGTCACGAACAAGATCGACTACCTCACCGCCGACGAGGAGGACCGGGCGATCATCGCCCAGGCCAACGCGGAGCTCGACGGAGAAGGCCGCTTCATCGGGGACAAGGTCCTCGTCCGCGGCAAGCACAACGAGGTCGACTACGAAGAGGCCGCGAACGTCGACTACATGGACGTGTCGCCGAAGCAGATCGTCTCGGTCGGCGCGGCGTGCATCCCGTTCCTCGAGCACGACGACGCCAACCGTGCCCTCATGGGCGCGAACATGCAGCGCCAGGCCGTGCCGCTGCTGACGCCGACTGCTCCCTACGTCGGAACGGGCCTCGAGCACCGCGCCGCGACCGACGCCGGCGACGTGATCGTGGCGGAGGCCAACGGCACGGTCGAGGAGGTGTCGGCCGAGCGCATCGTGGTCGCGCCGGCAGGCGGATCGGGCGAGCGCACGGTCTACAAGCTCGAGAAGTTCCTCCGCTCGAACCAGTCCACGTGCATCAACCAGCGGCCGCTGGTCAAGGAAGGGCAGAAGATCAAGAAGGGCGACATCCTCGCCGACGGGCCCTCGACCGACAAGGGCGACCTCGCGCTGGGCGCGAACCTGCTCGTCGCGTTCATGTCCTGGGAGGGCTACAACTTCGAGGACGCGATCATCCTGTCCGAGCGCCTCGTCAAGGACGACATCCTCACCTCGATCCACATCGAGGAGTACGAGGTCGACGCCCGCGACACGAAGCTGGGGGCCGAGGAGATCACGCGTGACATCCCCAACGTCTCCGAGGAGGTCCTCGCCGACCTCGACGAGCGCGGGATCGTCCGCGTCGGCGCCGACGTCGGCCCCGGCGACGTCCTCGTCGGCAAGGTCACGCCGAAGGGCGAGACCGAGCTGACCCCGGAGGAGCGCCTCCTGCGCGCGATCTTCGGCGAGAAGGCGCGCGAGGTGCGTGACACGTCACTGAAGATGCCGCACGGCGAGTCCGGCAAGGTCATCGGCGTCCGCGAGTTCAGCCGTGAGAACGGCGACGAGCTCCCGCCGGGCGTCAACGAGCTCGTCCGCGTGTTCGTCGCGCAGAAGCGCAAGATCTCCGAGGGCGACAAGCTCGCCGGGCGCCACGGCAACAAGGGCGTCATCTCGAAGATCCTGCCCGAGCAGGACATGCCGTTCCTCGCGGACGGCACGCCTGTCGACATCATCCTGAACCCGCTCGGCGTCCCGTCCCGGATGAACCTCGGCCAGGTGCTCGAGACGCACCTCGGCTGGGCCGCCAAGCAGCGGTGGGAGGAGGACTCGCCGCCGGTGCCGGGTGCCTGGCGCGACCAGGAGCCGACGTGGGTGTCTACCCCGGTCTTCGACGGCGCGCGCGAGGACGAGCTCCTCGGCGCCCTCGAGGCGGTCAGCAAGCGCCCGGGCGAGTACCCGCTGACGAACGCCGAGGGCAAGGCCCAGCTGTACGACGGCCGCTCCGGCGAGCCGTACGACAACACGGTGACGGTCGGCTACATGTACATCCTGAAGCTCAGCCACCTCGTTGACGACAAGATCCACGCACGGTCGACGGGCCCGTACTCGATGATCACGCAGCAGCCGCTCGGCGGTAAGGCGCAGTTCGGCGGCCAGCGCTTCGGCGAGATGGAGGCCTGGGCGCTCGAGGCGTACGGCGCGGCCTACTGCCTCCAGGAGTTGCTGACGATCAAGTCGGACGACGTGCTCGGCCGCGTGAAGGTCTACGAGGCCATCGTCAAGGGCGAGAACATCCCCGAGCCGGGGATCCCCGAGTCCTTCAAGGTGCTGATCAAAGAGATGCAGTCCCTCTGCCTGAACGTCGAGGTCCTCTCGGCCACCGGCGAGGAGATCGAGATGAAAGAGATCGACGAGGACATCTTCCGCACCGCGGAAGAGCTCGGAATCGATCTGTCCCGTCGTGAGCCGTCATCGGTCGAGGAGGTCTAGTTGCTCGACGTCAATTACTTCGACGAACTAAGGATCGGTCTGGCAGTAGGGGACCAGATCCGCGCGTGGTCGAACGGCGAGGTCAAGAAGCCCGAGACCATCAACTACCGCACCCTCAAGCCGGAGAAGGACGGGCTCTTCTGCGAGAAGATCTTCGGCCCCACGAAGGACTGGGAGTGCTACTGCGGCAAGTACAAGAGGGTCCGCTTCAAGGGGATCATCTGCGAGCGCTGTGGCGTCGAGGTCACGCGCGCGAAGGTGCGTCGTGAGCGCATGGGCCACATCGAGCTCGCGGCCCCCGTCACGCACATCTGGTACTTCAAGGGAGTCCCGTCGCGCCTCGGGTACCTGCTCGACCTCGCCCCGAAGGAGCTCGAGAAGGTCATCTACTTCGCGGCTTCGATCGTCACGTCGGTCGACGACGAGAAGCGGCACAAGGACCTCCCGCGTCTCGAGGAGGAGGTCGGCAAGGAGATCGCCCGCCTCGAGTCCGAGCGCGACCAGCGCATCGAGGAGATCCTGAAGGAGACCGAGGTGCGTCTCGAGGAGATGGAGGGCCGCAAGGCCCGCTCCTCGGAGAAGACCGCGGCGAAGAACCAGGCGGAGCGCCAGCAGAAGGAGGTCCGCGAGCGGGCCGAGCGCAACATCGGGCTCGTGCAGGCGACGATCGACGCGTTCAAGGACCTCGCGCCGAAGCAGATCGTCGACGACGAGGTGCTGTGGCGCGAGCTGCGGGACCGCTTCGGCGACTACTTCCGGGGCGGCATGGGGGCCGAGGCGATCAAGGACCTGCTCGCCGGGCTCGACCTCGACGGCGAGGCCGAGTTCCTCCGCGACCAGATCAAGACGGCCAAGGGCCAGAAGCGCCAGCGTGCGATCAAGCGCCTGAAGGTCGTCGCGCCGTTCACGGACCCGACGAAGAAGAACAGCCCCATGGGCATGGTGCTCGACTGCGTCCCGGTGATCCCGCCGGACCTGCGGCCCATGGTCCAGCTCGACGGTGGCCGGTTCGCGACGTCGGACCTCAACGACCTCTACCGCCGTGTGATCAACCGCAACAACCGGCTGAAGAGGCTGCTCGACCTCGGCGCGCCCGAGATCATCGTCAACAACGAGAAGCGCATGCTCCAGGAGGCCGGCGACGCTCTGTTCGACAACGGCCGCCGCGGCCGCCCCGTCACGGGGCCGGGCAACCGTCCGCTGAAGTCGCTCTCGGACATGTTGAAGGGCAAGCAGGGCCGGTTCCGCCAGAACCTGCTCGGCAAGCGCGTCGACTACTCCGGCCGTAGCGTGATCGTGTCGGGCCCGACGCTGAAGCTGCACCAGTGCGGCCTGCCGAAGCAGATGGCGCTCGAGCTCTTCAAGCCGTTCGTGATGAAGCGGCTCGTCGACCTCGGCCACGCGCAGAACATCAAGAGCGCGAAGCGGATGGTCGAGCGCAGCCGTGCACACGTGTGGGACGTGCTCGAGGAGATCATCCACGAGCACCCGGTGCTGCTGAACCGTGCGCCGACGCTCCACCGCCTCGGCATCCAGGCGTTCGAGCCCGTGCTCGTCGAGGGCAAGGCGATCCAGATCCACCCGCTCGTCTGCGCCGCGTTCAACGCCGACTTCGACGGCGACCAGATGGCCGTCCACGTGCCGCTGAGCTCCGAGGCGCAGGCCGAGGCCCGCATCCTCATGCTCTCGGCGCACAACGTGCTGTCGCCCGCGCACGGCGACCCGATCGTCGCGCCGACGCAGGACATCGTTATGGGGTCCTACTACCTCACGGTCACGCACGAGGGCGAGCCGGGTGAGGGGCGCATCTTCTCCTCGGCCAACGAGGTCCTGCGCGCGTACGACGCGAAGGTCGTCGGCATCCACGCACTGGTCAAGGTGCGGGGGCTCAAGCGCTTCGAGGGCGAGAGCGTCGACGAGTACGAGGCGAACCCGAGCCGGCTGATGGAGACGACGCCGGGCCGCGTGATCTTCAACGAGTCGTTCCCGGACGACCTGCCGTTCCAGAACTTCCTCTTCAAGAAGAAGGAGCTGGCGGCGTTGATCGACCGCTGTGCCCGCACGTACCACAAGAAGGACCTCGCGGACATCCTCGACCGGGTCAAGGCGACCGGCTTCCGCTACGCGAGCAAGGCCGGCATCACGATCGGCCTCGAGGACGTCACGACGCCGGTCGAGAAGCCGAAGATCCTGGCCGAGCACGAGAAGCGCGCCGACCAGGTCGAGACGCAGTACCGCAGGGGTGTCATCACCGAGGACGAGCGGCGCCAGGAGCTCATCGAGATCTGGACCGAGGCGACCGAGAAGGTCAAGGACGCCATGGAGGCGGGCTTCGACGAGCTGAACCCGATCTACATGATGGCGAACTCGGGAGCCCGAGGGAACATCATGCAGATCCGTCAGATCGCCGGTATGCGAGGCCTGGTGGCCAACCCGCGTGGTGAGATCATCCCGCGGCCGATCCGTGCGAACTTCCGCGAGGGCCTCACGGTGCTCGAGTACTTCATCTCGACGCACGGTGCCCGTAAGGGCCTCGCCGACACGGCCTTGAGGACCGCCGACTCCGGCTACCTCACCCGTCGTCTCGTCGACGTCGCCCAGGAGGTCATCGTCCGCCAGGAGGACTGCGGGACGGACCGCGGCATCAAGCTCGACATCAACGCCGAGCGTGCGCACCTGAAGCAGAAGCTGATCTCCCGCGTGCTGCTCGACGACGCGCTCGACGCGAAGGGCAAGACCGTCGTCGAGGCGGGGACCGAGATCACCGCAGAGCTGTCGCGGCAGATCGACACCTCCGGCGTCGCCGAGGTGCGCGTCCGCTCCGTGCTGACGTGCGAGGCGAAGTACGGCGTGTGCCAGAAGTGCTACGGCGTCTCGCTCGCGACCGGCAAGCTCGTCGAGCTCGGCGAGGCCGTCGGCATCGTGGCGGCGCAGTCGATCGGCGAGCCCGGCACGCAGCTGACGATGCGTACGTTCCACACCGGCGGTGTCGCCGGTGAGGACATCACGCACGGCCTCCCGCGTGTCGTCGAGCTGTTCGAGGCCCGTACCCCGAAGGGCAAGGCCGAGATCGCACGAGCGTCGGGCCGCGTCGAGATCCACGAGGACGAGCGCACGCGTTCGATCGAGCTCATCCCCGACGACGGCTCCGAGCCCATCACGTACAAGGTGTCGCGACGTGCGCGCCTGAGGGTGCGGAACGGCGACGAGGTGCAGGCGGGAGACGCGCTCACCGAGGGGTCGAAGGACCCCGAGGAGATCCTCGAGATCATGGGGATGCGGGACGTCCAGCTCTACCTCGTCAACGAGGTCCAGAGCGTGTACCGCAGCCAGGGTGTGCCGATCCACGACAAGCACATCGAGCTGATCGTGCGGCAGATGCTCCGGAAGGTGACGGTCATCGAGCCGGGGGACACCGAGTTCCTCCCGGCCGACAAGGTCGAAGCGAAGATCTTCTCGGACGCGAACGAGACCGTCGCCTCCAAGGGCGGCGAGCCTGCGATGGCACGTCCGGAGCTCATGGGGATCACGAAGGCGTCGCTGGCGACCGAGTCGTGGTTGTCCGCCGCCTCCTTCCAGGAGACGACGAGGGTGCTGACGGAGGCCGCCATCAGGGCGAAGTCCGACCCGCTCCTCGGCCTGAAGGAGAACGTGATCATCGGCAAGCTGATCCCCGCGGGGACCGGCATGAGCCGCTACCGGGCGATCCGGGTCACCACGACCGGCCAGCCGTCGATGTCCGACGACGAGGCGAGGGCGATGTTCGGGCTCCCGCCGCGGGTCGAGGACGACGACGCTGCGACCGCAGCCCGCGAGCTGCTCGGCGGCGTCGGCCTCACGGCCGTTCCCTCGCCGGACGGCGACGGGACCGGAGCCGACACGGCGGACGTCTCCGTAGCCGAGTAGCACGAGTACAAAGAGAGGAGCCCCCGCCGGAAGGCGGGGGCTCTTTTCGCGTCCGGCGGTCGTTCAGGGTTCGCAGCGTTTGACGTCTTCGCCGTTCACGCAGACGTCGGCGCCGCGGACCCCGTCGATCGTGTCGGTCCCGCCGCGTCCGTCGATGTAGTCGTTTCCGCCTCCGTACCCGGTTTCCGGCCAGTCACCGAACAGCACGTTGTCGCCGTCGTTGCCGTAGATCACATCGCCCGCACCGCTGCCCCACGCGTTCTCGATCGAGACGAGGGTGTCGTCGTCGTCGCCGTCTTGGCGCGTGCCGGTTCCGGCGGCGAGGTCGACCTCGACGGCCTGCGTGTACCGGATCGTGTCGGATCCGTCGCCGCCGTCGACCCGGTTGTCGCCCTCGTACGGGACGAAGGTGTCGTCGCCGGGGCCCCCGCGGAGGTCGTCGTCGCCGAACCCCCCCGACAGGTAGTCGTCGCCGTCTCCGCCGTCGACTTCCTCTCCCTGCAAGGAGTCGTTCCCGCCCAGCCCCCGGACGACGCCGGTGTTCACGGAGACGTCGTTCGCTGCGTCGCTCCCGGTGACCTCGCAAGGGTCGCACCACGCGAGGACGTCTTCGATGCTCGTGAGGTTGTCGGTCCCGAGGGCCTCGCCCGTCGCGACCCCCGCCTGCAGGTCGATCGTCAGGTGCTCCTGCGCGTCGTGATCGCCGATCCAGATGATGTCCGGTCCGGCGCCGCCGTCAACGTCGTCGACCTCGCCGGCCCCGCCGTTCTCGAGGACGATCTGGTCGTTCCCGTCGCGGGCGACGATCGTGTCGTTGCCGTCGTCGTCCGAGAACTGGTCCCTGTCGTCGCTGCCGATCATCGTGTCGCGGCCCGGCCCCCCGTAGAAGTAGCCGTTCGGCCCTCCGGAGTCCGTCGTCCGGTCGCGCCCCCAGCCCGCGCGGATGTTGTCCCAGCCGACGCCGCCCTCGAGACGGTCGTCGCCGGGGCCGCCCAGGATGACGTCGGCGCCCCGGCCGCCGGAGATCCGGTCGTCGCCGCTCCCCCCGCGGGCGAGCTCGAGGATCTCCGAGGGCTCGCTGCCCCCTTCGCCGAGGCAGATCACGTCGTCACCGCGGCCGCCATCTACGCGATCGATCCCGCCGAGGGCATGGATGACGTCGGGCCCGGGAGTTCCGGCGAGCTTGTCGTCATCGGCCGTGCCCACGATCGTGGGCGTCCTGCCGAAGCAGTCCGGCACGGCGCGGGCCGCGGTAGCCCCTCCGACGACCATCGCCGCCATTACTCCCACCGTCAGGACGATCTTGCTGGCTCGCACTGTTCGCTCCTCTTCTCGTGACTCCGGGGGCCACGCTAGGGGCGAGGCCGCGAAGACACCGCTCAATCCTGAGCGCGCGGGCTCGTTTTCGCTCTTTGCGTATTCAGGTGCACCCCGCCGCGGGTCGAGGCTGGAGGTATGAGAGACGCACTGTTCCAGCTGTTCTTCGTCTTTGCGGGGGCCTACGGCGGCATCCGCGTCACGGACGACGTGAAGTGGATCCGCGAGCGCAAGCTCGCCCGCGCCGAGAGCTAGCCCCGCAACCCGGCGCGAAAGAGGGGCCCCGTCATCCGGGACCCCTCCATGGTTTCGTGTTCGGGAGGTGCTAGCGGAGCTTCGGCCCCCCCACGAGGCGGCCGGCCCAGCCCTTGTCGCCGAAGTTCGAGGCGCCCGTCGGCATGGCGCAGATGTCGATGCAGGCGTCCACGTACGCGCCCCACGGGGTGCCGTCGGGCGAGATCTCGACGTCGATGAAGTCGAAGACTCTGCCGCACCGGCCGGGGCCGCAGCGTCCGCGGAAGATCGGGTCCTTGCGGTCGTTGACGGCGCCCGAGTAGAAGACCGGCCGCTTGGCCAGCACGTTCGCCGACATCGTGATGTAGCCGTTCCAGGTGACCCGGCCGTAGTCCGCGCCGTCCTCCCGGGGCATCCCCGGTGAGTTCTCGCTGCCCATGTAGGAGATCGCGATCTTGCCGGGGTCGCCAACGTCGATCGCCGGGAGGTTCGCCTCGTTCACGCCGGGGGCGGCCACCATCATCGGCTTGCCCCAGGTCTTGCCGTTGTTGCGGGAGATCGTGAGCCACAGGTTGTAGTCCGGGCCGATCCACGTGTAGTACACGTTGCCCTTCGCGTCCACGTCCACGCTCGGGTCGGCGCCCTCGGGAGCGTCGAGGCGCGAGACCTGGACCTGCTCCCAGTTCAGCCCCTCGTCGTGGCTGATCGCGACGTACGCCTTGCCGCAGTACTCGCGGGGCAGGAAGACCGTGCCGTCCTTCGGGCTCACGACGCCGTGGCCGTGGAGCCCACCGCACAGCCGCCGCTCGCCCTCGTCGTCCTCGGTCACGCCCCGGTACGCCGGCGTTCCCGTCGGCGCCCACGTCAGGCCCCCGTTGATCGACTTCGAGCAGGAGGAGGAGGCGACGTCGTTCCAGCAGTAGTAGAGGACGTTCTCGTACGCGACCGGGGTGCTGGTCGCGGGCGGGCCGCCGAAGAACGTCTGGTGGTCGTTGACCGGGCGGCCGCAGGCGAGCGGGTTCGTGACCCAGGAGGCGCCCTCGTCGTCCGTGAACGACAGGAGCGAGCACGCCACGGTCAGGTCGATCGTGAAGAGCCGGCCCGTGTCCTTGTCCATCCAGATGTACGGGTCGAGCGTGATCGGGTGGGCGTTCTCGGGGCCGACCTTCGGCGAGATGTTCGTCCAGGTGCCGCCGGCGTCGTCGGAACGGACGATGTCGACCTGGTTCGGGCGGCCGCCGACCGTATCGATGTCGGCGCCCACGAAGAAGACCGAACCGTCCTTCGAGTGCGCGATCGTCGGCTCGCCGGCGTCGAGCGTGGTGTTGTACCAGCGGGCGGTGGGCGTGTCGGGGGCCGAGATGCGCTTGCCCCCGGCGTAGTGGGCGATGGCCTTGCCGCCCGCTCCTTTGAGCCCGGTCTGCTTGGGGCCGGCGCCTGCGCCGACGACGAGACCCGCCCCCAGCGACAGCACGACGACGCCGGCCACGCCCGCCAGCATCCTGCTCTTGATGGTCTTGAGCACCATGTACCCCCGTAGAAGAGTGTCGGACAACCTGTGGCAGGGTTCGACGCTCCCGGGGCCGCCCCCTGCGCCGGAGCGGGCATCGCCCGATCGGGGGAGGCCGGGGGGGGCCGAAGCCGCCTGATTCCACCGACGTAAGGTGGGCACTTGGCCAAACCTGGGATCTCGCCATTCGGGTGAGATCCAGGACGACGATTTCTCGCCCTCGAGATGTCCTGCGCTCCCCCTGTGCCACTCCTCGGGTCGTGCTGGCAGGCCGTGGTGAGCGTGCGGGTAGGCAGGGCAAGGTTGTAATGCCTCGGTCAAGGCGCAGCGGGGGCGTGCGTCCACTCCTTAACAGGAGAAGGGATGTCCGTGTAGGGTAACGCGAGCGTTCGACCCGCGAAAGGAGGCGTGTGGCCAGGGCCGAAGACCGGATGGCGCGTCTGGCGTTGGCGGCTCGGGTTTTCACGCCGAACGCCCCCATTGATTCCTACGACCTCTTCGCTGGCCGCACCGATGAGGTCGTGGAAGTCATTACCGCGATCTACCAGAAGGGACAGCACGTAATCCTCTACGGGGAGCGCGGCGTCGGGAAGACCTCTCTTGCGAATGTCTTGGCTGAAGTGTTTTCGGGGCAGGGTGCCAGCCCTCTGCAGGCAGTTCGCACTAACTGTGGGACCAACGACGATTTCACTTCGATCTGGGACCGCCTACTTGGAAAGCTCGACTTGGCTGATGAGGGCGAGCAGACGTTCCTCGGACGGAAGCTGACACCCGAGGCCATCCGCCTGAAGCTCGAAACCCTTGAACCGTTGACCCTTATCGTCATCGATGAGCTGGATCGCCTGGAGGACGACGAAGCGTTGTCGTTGCTCGCGGACACGATCAAGGCTCTTTCCGACCACGCGGTCGCCGCGACCGTGATGCTCGTAGGCGTCGCCGACTCGATCGAGGACCTTGTGGGCGACCATCTATCGATCGAGCGTGCCCTCGCTCAGGTCCAGATGCCGAGGATGACGCAGCGCGAGCTCGGCGACATCATCGATACCGGCCTTGCACGGATCGGGATCACGAGCGAACCGGGACAACGAGAGCGGATTGCTCGTCTCTCGGAGGGATTGCCCTTCTACACGCACTCGTTGAGCTTGCACGCGAGCTTGCGCGCCATCGTCAACGACCGGGACGCCGTGACCGAGGAGGACGTTAGTCAAGCCCTCAACACAACCGTGAAGAAGGCTCAGCACAGCATCCGTAGCGCCTACGAGCGCGCAACACAGAGCACGCGAGCTGCTCTTTTCGAGGAGGTCCTGTTGGCGTGCGCACTCGCCCCGAAGTCCCCGCTTGGGTTTTTCACCGCGAGCGGCGTGAGGGGGCCGCTATCACGGCTGATGGGGAAGCCGTATGACATTCCAGCCTTTGCCCGTCACCTAACAGAGTTCGCCGAACTGGACCGAGGCCCCGTCCTGGAGCGCCGCGGCACGAAGCGGCGCTACTTCTACAGGTTCGAGAACCCACTGTTGCAGCCTTACGTGATCCTGAAAGGGCTTGCCGACGGCAAGATCACGGAGCCGCTGCTGGAGGACCTGCAGCGCCTCGCGGAGACGACTCCTACGGCTTCGCCCAACGAGCCTCTGCCGCCCGCTTAGCGACTGCGGGACGCTGCTGAGGCATCGTTTTCCCGGTGCGGGTCGTCCCGCCATCTACCTACCGATCCGCGCAGGGCGACCGTGGCGGGATTCAGCGCCCCACCGGCCCGAAGGAGGAGCCTCGCCCTCAGGTTCACCTACGACGACGGCGCGAGCCGTTTCAGATCCCGGGGTGTGATCGATCCCTTCTGCATCCCGCAAGTGCTGGGAATGGGACGGCGGGAGACCAGTCACGGCGCTCTGACACCACCCGCTACGCACTACAGCAGTCGTTTGACCGGCTCCTGCGACTGGCCTATCCTTGACCGCTGCGTCCCTCCGGGGGCGCATCGCGCGTCTGCGCTCTGCTTCACCCGAAGACGTGCGGGACCAACGAGCACCACCCGAGTTCGGCGAGCCGTTGCAGGCCCGGTTGCCCCGGGAACCACAGCGGTCGGGGTTCATCGCTGAACGAGAAGCCGTCAGGAGGACGCCCGTTCGCCGGGCCCCTTATCTCCTCGACGCAGGCACAAAAGGCTCGCGGCGCCGTATTCGGCGCGGCGGCGCCCATAGAGGTGAGACAGCCCGGCCACCGAGCCGGGAACGAGACATGGCCGTCGCTCGGGCGTGAGCCCGAGGTGCCGGCTGGGAGGTAGACGAGTTGCCGACGATCCAGCAGCTGGTCCGTACGGGCCGGCAGAGCAAGCGAGAGAAGTCGAAGTCGCCGGCCCTTAAGGGGTCGCCGCAACGCCGTGGTGTCTGCACCCGCGTCTACACGACCACTCCGAAGAAGCCGAACTCGGCGCTTCGCAAGGTCGCCCGTGTCCGTCTCACCTCCGGGATCGAAGTCACCGCCTACATCCCCGGCATCGGCCACAACCTCCAGGAGCACTCGATCGTGCTCGTCCGCGGGGGCCGCGTGAAGGACCTGCCGGGCGTCCGCTACAAGATCATCCGCGCCGCGCTCGACACCGCCGGCGTGCGCGACCGCGTCCAGTCCCGTTCGAAGTACGGCGCGAAGAAGGCGGGAGGTTCCTGATGCCGAGGAAAGGACCCGCCGCGCGGCGGGAGCTGCTGCCGGACCCCATCTACAACTCGCTCCTGGTGACCCAGATCCAGAACCGGATCATGACGAGGGGCAAGAGGACGCTCGCCGAGGCGATCGTCTACGACGCGCTCCGCAAGGTGCAGGACCGGACCGGCAAGGACCCGCTCCCGCTCCTGAAGAAGGCCGTCGACAACATCCGCCCGCTGCTCGAGGTCCGTTCGCGGCGAGTGGGCGGTGCGACGTACCAGGTCCCGGTCGAGGTCCAGTCCCGCAGGGGCTCGACGTTGGCCATCCGCTGGCTCGTCACGTTCTCCCGCAAGCGGCGCGAGGCCTCGATGGCCGACCGTCTCGCCGGCGAGATCCTCGACGCGTCCGGCGGTGCGGGGGCCGCGGTCAAGCGGCGTGAAGACATGCACAAGATGGCCGAGGCCAACAAGGCCTTCGCCCACTACAGGTGGTGACAACTACAAGTGGCTGAAGTAGCGCAGCAACAACAACGACAGGACAAGCCGCAGATGCGCGCCGTAAAAGGCGGCGGCGGTCCGAGCATCCGCGAGTACCCGCTGAGCCATACCCGCAACATCGGGATCATGGCCCACATCGACGCGGGCAAGACGACGACGACGGAGCGGATCCTCTACTACACCGGCAAGACCTACAAGATCGGCGAGGTCCACGAGGGCGCCGCCGTCATGGACTGGATGGTCCAGGAGCAGGAGCGCGGCATCACGATCACGTCGGCCGCGACGACTGCGAACTGGAAGGGCTACTGGATCAACATCATCGACACACCCGGCCACGTCGACTTCACGGTCGAGGTCGAGCGCAGCCTCCGCGTGCTCGACGGTGCCGTGGCCGTGTTCGACGCCGTCGCCGGCGTCGAGCCCCAGTCCGAGACCGTGTGGCGCCAGGCCGACCGGTACAACGTCCCCCGCATCTGCTTCGTCAACAAGATGGACCGGACCGGGGCCGACTTCTTCCGCTGCGTCGAGATGATCGAGACCCGCCTCAACGGGACGCCGGTCGTCATCCAGCTCCCGATCGGCAAGGAGGCCGACTTCCACGGCGTCGTCGACCTCGTCACGATGGTGGCCCACTACTGGCCGTCGGACGGGATGGGCGAGGAGTGGGAGGACCGGCCGATCCCGGACGACATGAAGGAGCAGGCCGACCAGTACCGCCACGACATGCTGGAGGCGCTCGCCGACCACGACGAGGAGCTGATGGAGCTCTACATCGCCGAGGAGGAGCCGGACGTCGACCACATCCGCAAGGCGATCCGCCGCGGCACCCTCTCGGGCGAGATCACCCCGGTGACGTGCGGGACCGCGTTCAAGAACAAGGCCGTCCAGCCGTTGCTCGACGCGATCACCTGGTACCTCCCGAGCCCCCTCGACCTGCCGCCGATGGTGGCGACCCGACCGGGCTCGGGCGAGACCGTCGAGCGCCCCCCGGACGACTCCGCCCCGTTCTCGGCCCTCGCCTTCAAGATCATGAGCGACCCGTACGTCGGACGGCTCACCTACGCCCGCGTGTACTCGGGCAGCCTCAAGAGCGGGGACCACGTGCTGAACTCGATGCGCGACCGCAAGGAGCGCATCGGCCGGATCCTCCAGATGCACGCGAACCACCGCGAGGACAAGGACGCGGTCTTCGCCGGCGACATCGTCGCGATCGTCGGCCTCAAGCAGACGCTGACCGGCGACACGTTGTGCGACCCGAGCGACCCCGTCCTCCTCGAGGAGATGGTCTTCCCGACGCCGGTCATCGACGTCGCGATCGAGCCGAAGTCCAAGCCCGACGCGGACAAGCTCGGCAACGCGCTGCAGCGCCTCTCGGAGGAGGACCCGACGTTCCGGGTCCACACGGACGACGAGACCGGCCAGACGATCATCTCGGGGATGGGCGAGCTGCACCTCGAGGTCCTCGTCGACCGGCTCATCCGTGAGTTCAAGGTCGGCGCCAACGTCGGCAAGCCGCAGGTCGCCTACCGCGAGACGGTGCAGGACCCGGTCGAGAAGGCCGAGGTCCGCTACGTCAAGCAGACCGGCGGTAAGGGCCAGTACGGACACGTGATCCTTGCCCTCGAGCCCACCGGCCCCGGCGGCGGGTACGAGTTCATCAACAAGATCACCGGGGGCCGCATCCCGAATGAGTACATCCCCGCGGTCGACCAGGGCGTTCAGGAGGCCATGGCCTCGGGCGTGCTCGCCGGCTACCCCGTCGTCGACGTGCGCGTGACGCTGGTCGACGGCTCGTACCACGACGTGGACTCGTCCGAAATGGCGTTCAAGATCACCGGCTCGATGGCCTTCAAGGAGGCTGCGAAGAAGGCGAAGCCCGTGCTCCTCGAGCCGGTCTTCGACGTCGAGGTCGTCACGCCCGACGAGTACATGGGCGACGTCATCGGCGACCTCTCCAGCCGCCGCGGACGGATCGAGTCGATGGACCAGCGCGGCTCCGACCGCATCGTCAAGGCCCAGGTGCCGCTGGCGGAGATGTTCGGTTACGCGACCGAGCTCCGGAGCCGCACCCAGGGCCGCGCGACCTACACCATGCAGTTCAACTCGTACAAGGAAACGCCCAAGAACATCGCAGACGAGGTAGTGGCCACGGTCCGTGGCGAACCGGCGAGCTAGAGGAACGAAGCATCGCCTCGGCGATGCTCCGAGGAGTAGCGGAAGAGAGGGAGAGGCGAATGGCAAAGGCAAAGTTCGAGCGCACTAAGCCGCACGTGAACATCGGCACCATGGGTCACATCGACCATGGGAAGACGACGCTCACGGCCGCGATCACGAAGGTGCTCGCCGACAAGAACCCCAACGTGTCGTTCACCGCGTTCGACCAGATCGACAAGGCTCCGGAGGAGAAGGAGCGAGGCATCACCATCGCCATCGCCCACGTCGAGTACGAGACGGACAACCGTCACTACGCGCACGTCGACATGCCCGGCCACGCCGACTACATCAAGAACATGATCACGGGGGCCGCGCAGGTGGACGGCGCCATCCTCGTCGTATCCGCGGCCGACGGTCCGATGCCCCAGACGCGTGAGCACGTGCTGCTCGCCCGCCAGGTCAACGTGCCCTACATCGTGGTCGCGCTGAACAAGGTCGACATGGTGGACGACCCGGAGCTCCTCGACCTCGTCGAGCTCGAGGTCCGCGAGCTCCTCACCGAGTACGAGTACCCGGGCGACGACGTCCCGGTCACGCGCGTCTCCGCGCTGAAGGCGCTCGACGGCGACGCCGGCGCAGCCGAGGGCATCCTCGAGCTCATGCAGACCGTGGACGACTACATCCCCGAGCCGGAGCGCGACGTAGCGAAGCCGTTCCTCATGCCGATCGAGGACGTCTTCACGATCACGGGACGTGGCACCGTCGTCACCGGCCGTGTCGAGCAGGGTGAGCTCAAGGTCGGCGAGGAGATCGAGATCGTCGGGATCGAGCCGAAGACGAGCAAGACCGTCGTCACCGGCATCGAGATGTTCCGCAAGATGCTCGACAGCGCGCAGGCCGGCGACAACGCGGGCATCCTGCTCCGCGGCACGAAGAAGGACGAGGTGCAGCGCGGCCAGGTGCTCTGCAAGCCGGGCTCGATCACGCCGCACACGAAGTTCCAGGCGCAGGTCTACATCCTCAGCAAGAACGAAGGTGGCCGCCACACGCCGTTCTTCAACAACTACCGCCCTCAGTTCTACTTCCGCACCACCGACGTGACGGGCTCGGTGCAGCTCCCGGGCGGGACCGAGATGGTCATGCCGGGCGACAACACCGAGATGGAAGTGACGCTGATCCAGCCTGTCGCCATGGACGAGGGCCTGCGTTTCGCAATCCGTGAAGGCGGCCGCACCGTCGGCGCCGGCCGGGTCACCAAGATCCTCGAGTAGGAGACAGGACACAAACTGTGGCGAACGGAATGAAGATCAGGATCAGGCTGAAGGCGTACGACCACGAGGTCATCGACCAGTCGGCGAAGAAGATCGTCGAGACGGTGACCCGGACCGGTGCGAGCGTCAACGGCCCGATCCCTCTGCCGACCGAGCGGTCGGTCTACACGGTCATCCGCTCGCCGCACAAGGACAAGGACTCGCGCGAGCACTTCGAGATGCGCACGCACAAGAGGCTGCTCGACATCGTGAATCCGACGCCCAAGACGGTCGACTCGCTACAACGTCTCGACCTGCCTGCGGGCGTCGACATCGAACTCAAGCTCTAGATAAGAGGAAGAGAGCAACTACATGGCGACAGAGGTCAAAGGGATCCTCGGTCGAAAGATCGGGATGACCCAGGTCTTCGACGACGCCGGGCACGCCGTGCCCGTGACGGTCGTCGAGGCTGGGCCCTGCCGTGTTGCGCAGATAAAGACGCCCGACAAGGATGGTTACTCGGCGATCCAGCTGTCCTTCGGGACCGCGAGGCGTCCGAACAAGCCGACCACCGGCCACTTCGCCAAGTCAGGGGT
>DASZDG010000144.1:0-49776 GCA_035942255.1 Actinomycetota bacterium
CAGCTTCATCGAGGGCTTCTACAACCCCAAGAGACGCCACTCTTCCGTTGGCTATCTCAGCCCAGACGACTACGAAAGGAGCAACCTAGAATCGAGCCCTGCACCACTCGCACATGTCCACTAAATTGGGGCAACACCACGTTGGTACCGGACGTACCGCGTGTACCACCACACCGACGCGACCCGCGTGACATCGAGTCCGAGGTGAACCCGCCACCGGGGGCTAGGCCCCGAACGTCCCCGTCTGCAGCTCCCCCGCCGACTCGAAGGTCGCCAGCACCACGCCCGTCGACGTCGTCGCGCTGTCCACCAGCTTCAGCGAGCCCGGCATGGCGCCGTCGCCGAACAGCCGCTTGCCCGGGCCCACCGTGACCGGGAAGATCGACAGGTTGTACAGGTCCACGAGCCCGGCCCGGATCAGCGTCTGCAGCAGGTTCGAGCTCCCGTGCACCTGCAGCTCCGGCCCGTCCTCCTGCTTCAGCGCACGCACGCCCTCGACCACGTCCCCCTTGATCAGCTGCGAGTTCTGCCACTCGAGGGACGTGAGCGTGCGGGACGCGACGTGCTTGGTCGCGTCGTTGAGCGGCTTCGCGCCCTCCTCCTCCGAGGCGGTGGGCCAGAACCCGGCGAAGATCTCGTAGGTGCGCCGGCCGAGCACGAGGTCGAACGGCTTCCCCATGATCTCGCCCATCTTCTCGCCGATGCGGTCGTCCCAGAAGGGGACGGTCCAGCCCCCGCGTGCGAAGCCCCCGTCGGTGTCCTCCTCGGGCCCACCCGGCGCCTGCATCACGCCGTCCAGCGTCAGGAACGTGTTCACGACCAGCTTCCTCATCGGACTCCCTTTCTCTCGCGCCGGCCCGCGACGTGCCGGTCTAGGGGTAAAGACGGAACGCGGGGGCGGAACTAATCGGTCGGCGGGGGCGGCGGCGCGTCGCCGGCGTGGTTCTCCCCGCCCGGCTTCCTCAGCCCCTCGAACGCGCGCTCGAGCAGCTCCCGGTGCTCCTGGTCGTGCACGAGCGCGCTGCCCGCGGCGGGGCTCCCGCTCTCGAACCGAGAGGCATGGCTCAGCTTCCACCGATCCACCACCCGGTCCCAGAGCCGTGCGTCGACGAACCCCCAGGCGCCCATGTTCTCCGGCTCCTCCTGGACCCACCGGATCTCCTCGAGGTTCGGATAGCTCGTGAAGATCGACTCGACCTGCTCGTAGGGGAACGGGTAGAGCTGCTCGATCCGGACGATCGCGGCGGGAGCACCGTCGGCGTCGCGCTTCTCGATCAGCGGGTACGCGATCTTGCCGGTGCACAGCAGCACGCGGCGAATCGCGTCACGGTCGCGGACGAACGGGTCGTCGAGCGCCTCGGTGAAGCCTCCCTCGGTCAGGTCCTTCGTCGCGCTGCGCGCCGCCGGGTGGCGCAGCAGCGACTTCGGCGTCATCACGACGAGCGGCTTGCGGACCGAGCGGTGCATCTGGCGCCGCAGCACGTGGAAGTACTGCGCGGCAGTCGTCGGCTGCACGACCTGGATGTTGTCCTCGGCGCTGAGCGTGAGGAAGCGCTCGAGCCGCGCGCTGGAGTGCTCGGGCCCTTGGCCCTCGAACCCGTGCGGCAGCAGCAGCACGAGGCCGCTCTCCTGTCCCCACTTGTCCTCGCCGGCGACGAGGAACTGGTCGATCACGATCTGGGCGCCGTTGACGAAGTCGCCGAACTGCGCCTCCCAGCAGACGAGGGCGTCGCCGTTCGCGACCGAGTAGCCGTACTCGAATCCCATCGCGGCGTACTCGCTCAGCAGGCTGTCGTACGCGCGGAACCGGGCCGCGGACTCGCCGAGGTCGTTCAACGGCGTGTACTCCTCGCCCGTCCGGTAGTCGACGAGCACCGAGTGCCGCTGGCTGAACGTGCCGCGGCGCGTGTCCTGTCCGGCGATCCGGACGTGGATGCCCTCGAGCAGCAGCGAGCCGAAAGACAGGGCCTCGCCCGACGCCCAGTCGATCGCGTCGTCCTCGAGCATCGACGCCCGCTTCTCGATCATCTTCTTCAGCTTCGGGTGCGGCTCGAAGCCCGGCGGGAACGAGGTCAGCACCTTGTGGATGCGCTCCAGCCGCTCGCGGTCGACGCGGGTGTCTACGGCGGGGAGGACCCCGGCCGGGCGCGGCGGGACGGCGCGGGGCGGCTTCGGCGGCGCGCTCTCCTTTACCTCGCGCAACGATGTCTGCATGCGCTCGCGGAAGCTCTCGAGCGACTGCTCGGCCTCCTCCACGCTCAGCTCGCCCCGGTTCAGCAGCGCCTCGGTGTAGAGCTTGCGCACCGAGCGGCGCTCGTCGATCTTCGAGTACATGAGCGGCTGCGTGAACGCGGGCTCGTCCGCCTCGTTGTGGCCGTAGCGCCGGTAGCAGACGAGGTCGATCACGACGTCCTTCTGGAACGCGTTGCGGAAGTCGAGCGCGAGCCGCACCGCGCGGACGCACGCCTCCGGGTCGTCGCCGTTCACGTGGACGATGGGGGCCTGGACCATCTTCGCGATGTCGGTCGCGTAGGTGCTCGAACGACCCGCCGCGGGGGCGGTCGTGAAGCCGATGTTGTTGTTGACGACGATGTGGACCGTCCCGCCCGTGCGGTACCCCGGCAGCGCCGACAGGTTCAGCGTCTCGGCAACGACTCCCTGGCCGGCGAACGCGGCGTCGCCGTGCAGTAGCACCGGCAGCACGCGCTCGTGCGCGCCGTCGCCCAGCAGGTCCTGCTTCGCGCGCGCCATGCCCTCGACGACCGGGTCGACGGCTTCCAGGTGTGACGGGTTCGACGCGAGCACGACGCCGATGCTGTTGCCGTTGCGGGTCGTGAAGCGCCCCGTCATCCCGAGGTGGTACTTCACGTCGCCGGAGCCCTGGACGGTCTCCGGCGGGATGTTGCCCTCGAACTCGTTGAAGATCTCGCTGAGCGGCTTGCCGACGATGTTCGCGAGGACGTTGAGGCGCCCGCGGTGCGACATCCCCATGACGACCTCGATGATCCCCTTCTGCTCGGCCCCCTCGATCAGACAGTCGAGCATCGGGATCAGGCTCTCCGCTCCCTCGAGCGAGAAGCGCTTCTGCCCCGTGTACTTCGAGTGCAGGAACCGCTCGAAGGCCTCGGCCGCGTTGAGCCGCTCGAGGATGTGCTTCTTCTCCTCGATCGGGAGCTCCTGGTCGACCTCGGCCTCGACCCGCTCCTGGATCCAGCGTTTCTGGTCCGGCTCCGATATGTGCATGTACTCGATGCCGGTCGTCCGGCAGTACGCGTCGCGCAGCCGGTCGAGGATCCCTCTCAAAGACTGGCGCTCCCCGCCGGGAAGGCCGTCGGTCAGGAACCAGCGGTCGAGGTCCCAGACGGTGAGGCCGTAGTAGGAGAGGTCGAGCTCTGGGTGAGCGAGGATCTCCCATCCGATCGGGTTCAGCTCCGCGAGCAGATGGCCGCGGACCCGGTACATGTTGATGAGCTGGATGACCTTCGACTGCTTCTCGACCTCGGCGATCCCCTCCGGCGAGCGGTCGCGGCTCCAGCGGACGGGCTTGTAGGGGATCTTGAGCGAGGCGAAGATCTCGTCGTAGAAGCGGTCGCCGCCGAGCAGCAGCTCGTGCACGGTCGCGAGGAACTGGCCGGACTCGGCCCCCTGGATAACGCGGTGGTCGTACGTCGACGTCACCGTGAGGACCTTGCTGACGCCGATGCGGGCGAGCGCGCGCGGGTCGGCCGCCTCGTACTCGATCGGGTAGTTGATCGCGCCGGTCCCCACGATCAGCCCCTGCGCGGGCATCAGGCGCGGCACCGACAGGTTCGTCCCGACGGTCCCGGGGTTCGTGAGCGTGACGGTAGTGCCGGCGAAGTCCTCGGGGGCGAGCTCGTTCGCGCGCACCTTCCGGATGACTTGCTCGTAAGCGGTCCAGAAGCCGGAGAAGTCCAGCTCGTCGGCGTCCTTGATGTTCGGCACGTAGAGGATGCGGCCGCCGTCCTTGCGCTCGACGTCCACGGCGAGGCCGAAGTTCACGTGCTTGTGCTGGACGACGTGGGGCTTGCCGTCGATCTCGGCGAAGCTCGCCTTCATCTCGGGCCGCGCCTCGAGCGCGCGCAGGATCGCGTAGCCGATGAGGTGCGTGAACGAGACCTTCCCGCCGCGCTTCCCCGCGAGGTAGCGGTTGATGATCCGGCGGTTCTCCTCCAGGAGCTTGGCGGGGACCGTGCGGACCGACGTCGCCGTCGGGATGCCGAGCGACGCCTCCATGTTCTCGGCGATCCGCGCCGCGACGCCGCGGAGCGGAGAGGCGTCTTCGGGGACGGGCGTGGCCTCGCGGGCCTCTACGGGAGCGGGAGGAGGTGGGGGGGCCTGGGCCTCGGGTCGCGGAGGCGCTTCGTGCGAACGCTCTGCCCGCTTGGGGGTTCCGGCCGGCTCGTACCCGTCGAAGAAGTCACGCCACGACTCGCTGACGGCCTTCGGGTTCTCCTGGTACCGGCGGTACATCTCGTCGACCAGCCAGATGTTCGGGCCGAACGTCTCCTGCTCGGATTGCCTGTCCACGAGCTAGCGGCAGAGCTCCTCGTCGTCGTCTTCTATTGGGACGAACAAGAGTAGTGCTTACCGCCCTATTCCCCCAACGGCGCCGCGGGCATCCCGTACATCGAGAAGACGTCGACGAAGCGCTCGCGCTCGCCCGTCCAGCGGAACGCCGCGATCTCGTCTCTAGTCCGGCGTCCGGTCAGCGCGCGCAGCAGGTCGAACGCCGACGGCGCCTCGGCCACGGCCCCGGGCTCGCCCGCTCCCGCGACCCATTCCTTGCCGTCCGCGAGGAGCCTCACCGCCGGCAGCTCCCGCTCCTTGAGCCTGCGGCCGAACCACCGCACGTATCCGTCGAGCGCGAGCTCGACGGCGGGGGCCGACCGGTCGCCGGGTTGCCCGAGCGGGAGCCGGATGTCGTGCTCGTGCGTGACGGTGTCGCCGACGAAGAGGCTCGCCGCGGCCTTAGGGAAGTACTCGAGCGACCCATCGATCTGCCGCCCTGCCTCGTCCCACTCCGCGACGATCTCGACGATCGTCCGATCCGCCCGCTCGTCGACCTGCCGCCGGGTCCACTCCGGCGACCCCACGCCCTCGAGGTCCCCTTTGGTCGCGTCTACGGCGATGCCGGCGAGGTGCGCCAGGACGTCGCGGACCCGCCAGTCCGGGCACGCGGGGACGCGGCGGGACGCCTCTTCCTCGGAGATGCCCGTTACGAGGTCGACGACGCTCCTGCGCGTTGCCTGATACGCCTCCCCGAACGTCGTCATGACCCGAACTCTACCGACCCGCTTGCGCCGCTTGACCTGCTGGGCGTTAGGAGTAGGTTCGACCGCGTCCCGTGGCAGGTTCTAGAAGGAGGACCACATGTTCGTACAGATCTTCAAGGCGAAGGCAGCAGATCCCGGCGGCATCCGCAAGGAGATGGACCGCTGGCAGGAGGAGCTCGCTCCCGGAGCCGAGGGCTGGCTGGGCGTGACCGCGGGACTCTCGGCAGACGGCGAGTTCTGGAGCGTCGTCCGCTTCGAGTCCGAGGAGGCCGCGCGCCGCAACAGCGACCGTCCCGAGCAGGGGGCCTGGTGGAACGAGATGTCGACCCACTTCGATGGCGAGGCGACGTTCTACGAGAGCTCCGAGATCGAGACGATCCGCGACGGGGGATCCGACGAGGCCGGGTTCGTCCAGATCATGAAGGGACGCTCGAAGGACGTAGAGAGGATGCGTTCCGAGATGAAGACGATGGAGCCCGAGATGCGCGAGCGGCGTCCGGACGTCATCGGCGGGATCTCGGCCCTCATCGGGTCGAACGAGTTCATCACCACGATGTACTTCACGTCGGAGGCCGAAGCCCGCGCCGGTGAGCAGTCCATGGGCGACGGCGACGGGGGCGGCCCGGATTGGGACGAGCTCATCGAGGAGATGCAGTTCATCGACATCGCGGAGCCGATCCTGCGAAGCAAGTGAGCATCCTCTCCCTGCACAAGGACTCCGTCCGCGAGTTCACGCGGCGCGTCCACGCGATCCAGAAGGGTGAGTGGGATCTGCCCACCCCTTGCGACGGGTGGAGCGTCCGCGACCTCGTGAACCACGTCGCGTACGGAGACCTCTGGGTGCGGCCGTTGCTCGAGGGCAAGACCCTCGAAGAGGTCGGCGACCGGTTCGAGGGCGACGTCCTCGGACAGGACGATCCCGTGGCCGGCTACGACCGGGCGGCGGACGACGCGGTGCTCGCCGCGTCACAGGCCGACCTCGGTGCGAAGGTCCACACGTCGGGCGGGATCATCGACGCGGCGGAGTACCTCGCTCAGCGCGTCATGGACAACCTCGTGCACGCGTGGGACCTGGCGCGGGCGATCGGGGCGAGCGAGGCCTTCGACCCGGAGCTCGTCACGTTCGTGCTCGCGATGTTCGAGCCGCACGGCGGGGGGCCGCGCAGCATGTTCGCCGAGCCCGTCGAGATCCCCGAGGGCGCCGACGAGATGACGAAGCTGCTCGCTCTGACCGGGCGGCGCATGTAGGAATCGTTTCCGGGGAGAGTGCGTTGACGAAGGGGGCGGGGGATCCCGCCCCCTTTTGTTGCTCTTTTCGGAGGTCTGAGTGGTGCCGGCACGAGTAGCGGAGCGATCGGCGGCCCCGGCGCGCCCGCGCCTGATCACGCCCGTCTTCCTGCTCGTCACGTTCGCCACGTTCGCTTACTTCGTATCGGTCGGAGCGTTGATCCCGACGCTGCCGCTCTACGTCGAGGGCCCGCTCGGCGGCGGCGACGTCGCGGTCGGAGTGGGGATCGGCGCGTTCAGCCTCTCGGCCGTGTTGCTTCGTCCGTTCAGCGGACGGCTGAGCGACGTGCGAGGCCGCCGCGTTCTGCTCGTCGCGGGCGCCGGCCTCGTCACGGTGTCGGTAGCAGGCTACGTGTTCGCGTCGTCGTTCGTCGTCCTGGTCCTGCTGCGACTGGTGACGGGCGCCGGCGAGGCGTTCTTCTACGTGGGCGCGGCTTCCGCGATCAACGACATCGCGCCGGACGAGCGGCGTGGCGAGGCGCTGAGCTTCTTCTCGCTCGCGCTCTACGCGGGCCTCGCGATCGGCCCGGTGCTCGGCGAGGCGGTGCTCGGAGTCGATCGATTCGACGCAGCGTGGCTGCTGTCGGCGGGGGCCGCTCTCGTCGCGTTGCTGCTGGGATGGAAGGTTCCAGACACGCGGCCTTCTCGTGAAGCCGCCGCTCCCCCGCCGTTGGTGCACCGGGCCGCGCTCGTCCCGGGCACGGTCCTTGCCGCGAGCGTGTGGGGGCTCGCCGGCTTCAGCACGTTCGTCCCGCTGTATGCACGAGAGCTCGGCCTCGAGGGGGCGAGCTTGGTCTTCGTGACGTACTCGAGCCTCGTGTTGGCGTTGCGCCTGTTCGGCGCGCGGATCCCGGACTGGCTGGGGACGCGGTTGACCGCGCGCCTCGCGCTCGCGGCCTCGGCCCTCGGGATGGCGATCCTGGGCTTCTGGTCCGCGTCCGCGGGGCTCTTCGTCGGCGGCGCCGTGTTCGGCATCGGTCAGGCCCTCGCGTTCCCGGCGTTGATGTCGATCGCGGTGCGCGGGGCCCGGGCGTCGGAGCGAGGAGCCGTGGTCGGGACGTTCACGGCGTTCTTCGACCTGGCGTTCGGGTTGGGGGCGGTGACGCTGGGGGCGGTGGCCTCGACCTTTGGCTACGCCGGGTCGTTCAGGGTCGCGGGCCTGGTCGCGCTGGCGGGGCTCGGCCTGTTGTTCCTGTACGCGCACAGGGACGCGGCGAGGATGGTGGACACGCCGCCCGCTCCGATGGGTGGGGGAGCCTAGGGGCTTCCGGGGGCCGCGTCCCCGCGTTACTCTTGTCGGCGCCACATGGCGGCCGTAGCTCAGCATGGTTAGAGCACCTGGTTGTGGTCCAGGATGTCGCCGGTTCGAATCCGGTCGGTCGCCCCAGCTTCGAGGGGTTGTAATCTGCCCGACGGGTCGCTAGCTCAATTGGCAGAGCAACGGACTCTTAATCCGTAGGTTCAGGGTTCGATTCCCTGGCGACCCACCCTCAAATGTCCTGTTCCGCCTGATAGTTGACGTTCCGGCTCCACCTGATCGATTACGCGGCTCCGGCTGATTGTTTACAGGTGTTCCGCCTGATCGTTGACAGTGGCTCCGGCTGATCGTTTACACCGCGCGGTCTTCTGACCCCAACCCTCGGGGGAAGGAGGCGGTGGTGCACCTGGTGGAGATCAGCGTCATGGAACAGCGCTATCAGGCCGTCACGGCCGTCGTGCAGGACGGCTGGAAGGTCACCGAGGTCGCTGAGCGACTCGGCGTCACCCGTCAAGCCGTGCACAAATGGATCGCTCGCTACGAGGCCGGCGGACTGGCCGCCTTGGCGGACCGCTCTGCCGGGGCGCTCGAGCGTCTATCGCTGCCTCAAGCGCCACAACTTGAAAGAGCTGAGGCGACGCAAGAAGCGCCGCGACGAGTTCCGTCGTTGGGAGCGGGACCGGCCCATGCAGCTGTGGCAGATGGACGTCATGGGCGGCGTGTTGCTCGACGACGGCACCGATCTGAAGATCGTCACCGGCATCGACGACTACAGCCGCTTCTGTGTGGCCGCAGGAATCGTGCCGCGCGTAACGGGTCGGGCGGTGTGCGAGGTGTTCAAGAAATCGATGCTCACCTACGGGGTGCCAGACGAAGTCCTGACAGACAACGGCAAGGTCTTCACGGGGCGCTTTGGCACTCACAAGGTCGAGGTGATGTTCGATCGGATGTGCCGCGAGAACGGGATCGCGCATCGCCTCACGGCGTCCCGCTCGCCGACGACGACGGGCAAGATCGAGCGCTTCCACCAGAGCGTGAGAAAGGAGTTCCTCTCCGACCGCAGCTTTGCGTCGTTGAAAGCGGCGCAGGAGGCGCTCGATGAATGGGTAGCGGACTACAACAACGAGCGGCCTCACCAGGCGCTCGAGATGGGCGTGCCGGCGCAGCGCTTCCGGCTTGTGCCCGCCACCAAGGATGCCTCCTCGGTGCCGGTCTACTCAGAGGAGGATCGGAAGGGGCAGTGGGTACTCCGCCGGGTCGGTTCCAACGGTGTCGTCTCGGTCGACAACCAGATGTTCTCGGTCGGAAACGCCTACAAGGGTCAGCTGGTCGACGCCTTCGTCGACGACACCACGATCCAGGTGTGGCATCAGAACCACCTAGTCAAGACAGTCGCTCGGCTGAGGAAGGGTCGCGTTCGAAAGATCCGGGCTGATGGCCTTCACGTAAACGATCAGGCGGAGCCAAAAAAGGAAACGATCAGCCGGAGCTTGACACGACCCACTCTCAAACGTCCTGGCAGAGAGCCATATCTGGTCTTTAACCTTCGGGTCGAGTCCCCGTGGGGCGCAGCCAGCTGAGCTCGTAAAGGATGAATCGTCGCGTTATGCAGACGATTCCTAGTCCAGGCTAGGTCCGGCTGCGGAACGGCCAACCTAGGCTTCCGCGACCGACGCGGATCTCGAAGGCGTGCACACGCGTTCCCGACACTCCTCTCCGGATTCTCGTCTGCATCGCTCACGCAACGGCTAACGCGCCGGTGTTATCCAAGTGTGTCGGCGGATTTTCGGGGTCGGGGTATGGAATCTCTAGATTCGGAGGCCTACCCGGATGTTGCGGTTCTGGCACGCAAGTCGGCTTGACGGGAAGCGACACGCGAAGGTACTCCAGGGAGACGCAACATGTAACCAGAGGCCCTCCCCGCGTGGGGAGCTACCCTGCGGTATGTGACCAAGACTCGAGATCCGTTGTGAGGTTCGCTGCCGTCCTTGTGGCGCTCCTGGTGGTCCTTGCCTTGGCCTTCGTCCTGGTGCTTGCACTTATCGTCGCGCGGAAAATCCGCGTGATCGCTATCGACGTCAACCCGCCAGCCGCGGCGCGTTTCGATCTCTTCGTAGCCGAGAGCGAGGGGGATCGGATCACACTGCTCCTCGCTAAGAACTCACGCACCGACGCCCTGACGGGGGAGCGCTGGGGACTCCAGTGGCCGGGTGGGTACGGACAGATCGGGCCTATCATCACGAAAACCGAAGACCGAGTCACTCGCGCGTATGAGCACGTATCCGGGCCGCCGTTATCCGCTGGAGATCACGTCGAAGTGGACAGCTATACCTATCGTGGGAATCCGAAAACGGGACTTGGACTTGTCTACGAGGAAGTCAAGTTTGAGTCCCCAATCGGCATCTTCCCAGGGTGGTGGATCCCGTCATCGAGCAGAACATGCGCGGTATTCGTCCATGGCCTTGCGGCTCCTCGACGGGAATCGCTACGCATGATCCCGCCTTTCGTCCAATCCGGCGTCGGGTGCTTCGTTGTTTCGTACCGGAACGATCCCGCAACCCCCGTGGACAGCGCGGGAATCTACCGCTATGGGCTAACCGAATGGGAAGACATCGATGCTGCGGTCCGTTTCGCGCAGGCCAGGGGGATCGACAACTTCGTGCTCGTTGGTTGCAGCGCAGGGGCATCGCATTCGCTAGCCTTCTTGAAGCGATCCAAGCTTTCCAAGAGCGTCCGGGGGCTGATGCTCGATTCACCGCTGCTGAGCCTCGAGCAGACCCTCGACTGGCACGCGCAACAGCATCCGATCCTCAGATCCCGACTGGCCTCGCCCTCGGTGCGGTTGGGCAAGATGATGGCCGAGCGAAGACACGGTGTCGACTGGGACGAGGTGGATCATCTCAAGGACGCGGATCGTCTTGTCACGCCCATTCTCCTGTTCCACGGAACCAACGATGAGCGGATCCCGGTATCGACGAGCGACTGCCTTGCCGCAGCGCGCCCCGACCTTGTCGAATACAAGCGCGTGCCCGGTGCCGGCCATGTCCGTTGCTGGAACCATGGACCGCAGCCATACGAGGATGCGGTTAAACGCTACTTGAACAGATTGGCATTATTGGAGTAACTTTTCCGACGGGGATGAGCGCGCCGTGGGACCGACTAGCTGCTGTTCAACTTGGCGTCGACACGCGGCGCGAGCTCTATAGCGTTTTTGGCCCAGGCCTCGTCGCAATCGCAGAGCTGGCGCTCTTTACGGTTCCAGAGGAGAGTGCCTCGAGTCCGAAAGGCATCCTCCAGTCACTTGCGTCCGCCACCCAGGGGTTAAGTGTCGGAGCCGGCATATTCGTCGGGCTGTTCGTCCTGTATCTCGCATTCATGTTGGGCCGCGCCTGTCGTTACCTGGGCTGGGGCATGGCGGACTTCCCTCGAGGTCGACGATTCGAGCGTATGAGCGCCGTAAGGGACGCTCTCATCAGGGCCTACGGCGAGGAGAGGGTCGTCTCCGTACTGCGAAAGCACCCCGTATGGCACGTGCTGGACCCAGCCCATGACGTTGACGCGCCTAGTTACGACGCAAACCCGACCAAGGGTTCCTATAGCCCGATCAAAGGCTCCTACAGACGAGATCCCGAGGGTAAGCGGCGTCGGCCGGACTTCGACACCTACCGAGGACACGTGCTCCAGTACTGCAAGTCATGGCTCCGCGTGAGGCAGCCCCTGTTGTCGGTGGACGGGATAGAGATGGAGATCAACGTGTTGTACGGCTTCGTCCCGGTAATCCTCTTGGGGGAGTTGTTCGCTGTTCGATGGCTTTGGTTCATGGATCACGGCCCAGTGTTGTGGTCAGGATACGGAGGGCACCTCGTGCTAAAGGTGGTCTTTACCGCTCTTCCTCTTCTGTTCGCTTACTTCGCCCTGCGAGCGGCGGGAAAACAACAAGAGGACGAGTGTGGGCTCGCTTTACGAGGCCTTCTGTTCGCTGAATGGTTTAGTGACCCTAGTGAAAGCTCCCGGTCCGGACGTGTCGAAGGATAGGAATCTCGGAGGAACGTCTAATGCAGCTAAACGTGCCGCGGGGGGCACTCGCGATGAGGACCGCCGCTCGTTGAGGTCTCGAGATTGCTCTTGGCAATCGCAAGCACTAGGAGCACGCGGCCCATCACGCAAACGATCTAGGGCGCGCACCGCTGGAGTGGGGAAGGGGGGAACATGCCGAAGGCATCTGGGCTAGGCCTGGCGTTGCTCGCGGTCTTCGTCCTCGCGCCGGCTCCCGCACTTGCGCAGGAACCCCAGGTTGAGTTCGTCGGGGACGACGAGCTCTCGGTGTCGTCGGGAACGGCGACGGCCTTAGTCGACAACCTCACCGACAAGTCGCTCCGTGTGAGCGTCGAGCTCGTGTGGACGGACCTGCTGGACCCCGACCGAGAGCCTGTCAATCCTGAAAAGGCGTTCCTCTACACACGTTTCGTCCGCGTTAGACCCGGCGCACGAGGCCACGTGACGATCATGCGCGTAACCGAGACCCAGCTTGCGCAGGCCGAGTTCAACGGCAAGCTGCGGCTGCGCACGAGGAGCGGCGTCCAGGACGTCTTGCCGGTGAGCCTCACGGTCGGCGGGCCTCCGGCAGTCACGCCACCAGTCAACGTCCTGGTCTCGCAGTGGGATCTAGTGGACGAGAGGCCGGGACCGTGGTCGGACTTCCCCGACGATCCCTCGGGAGGGCCGTTGCCGCTCGGCTCCGACTCCGGCGCTCCCGAGGGCACCGTCGGAACGACCTGGCTTGACGGTCCGGGGGCCGAGACGCTCAAGGTGACCGGGAGCGTGGTGAGCGACGACGACGGCAAAGCGCTGGCGCTCAGCTTGGAAGGCGATGACGCCGGGCACGGCATATACACGGGCACGTTCGACACCAAGCCCGGGGCAGAGGGGGGCGACATGAAGCTCACGGTCGTCCGGCGCGACGGCCCTATGCTCCCGACTCTCGTTCTCCTACTCAGCCTCCTCATCGCATGGGGACTTCAGAAGTGGTTCCCCGGGGGCAAGACGCTCAAGAGTCTCCACACGAGAGCGCGCGCAGCCGAGACTGCCCTGCGCACCCACCCGACCAACGGCAACCTGACGCTCACCGGCGTGGACGAAGCAGTCGCGGCCGCCGGAGCGCGCCGCAGGGCGCTCGCGCGCCGGCCCGTCCCGGTAACCGTCGCGGAACTCGAAGCTGCGGAGGCCGACGTGGAGGAACTCGAGACTGCAGTCTCCCTCTGGGGGGCGCTCCCCGGGGCCGTGACCGCGCTCGAAGCCGCGTTGACGAAAGCCGAGGAGGCGATTCCCCAGGGCCCGCCCAATCCGATCACCCAAGCCCCCGCTTTCATAGATGAAGCCCGCGGGCTCACGGCGGGCTCCGTCGACATCACCGAGCTGCCGGCACGGCTGGCCGCCGTCAGGGCGGCGACCGGGAGCGCCGCTGGGTGGGGCGAGCTCTACAACCAGCTACTCGAATACGGGGAGCGCTTGGAAAAGATCCAGAACAAGATGAAAAGGGTTCCCGACGACTCACCATGGCTGCCTCAAGACCGGGCTCTGCTTGCCCGGGGGATCCGTCTGTTCAACCTCGTCAGGTGGGACATGTGGCACGCGGCCGACCGCGCTGACCTCGAGAAGCGAGGCGTTCACAAGGATCTCCGCGATGCCGAGGAGGTCCTGGGGATGCTCAGCGGATATCTCGAACCCGTCCCGGCGACGATGTTTAACCTCCTGCCCGCGGATGCCATTTCCGGCAAGGGACTCAGCCCTATGGCCCTGACGCCGTTGCTGGAGCGGATCGTTTCCGGCTCCGGCGACCTGGGAGGACGCGCGCTGGCCTTTGCGTCATCGTTCTTGGACCGCGCCGCGACATGGGTCTTCGTATTGGCCGCGGTAGCGGTGTCGATATGGGGCGCGCTGACCACGTTGTACTTCGACAAGCCGTTCGGGACGCTCCGCGACTACGTCGGGCTCGTGGTGTGGGCGCTCGGGACGACTGCTGCGATCGATGTGATCAACGGCGTCTTGAAGCGCCTCCACCCGCCGGAGCCGGACGCAGCCGCCGCCAAAGGTTGAGCCGTCACGGTGATCACTTCCGACTGGTTTGAAGCTCGACGCTTCGCTGTCGGCTCGATGATCTATGCAGGCCAGAGTGAGACCCACGAGGATCCATCCCGCGCGATTCTGGGCCGCTTTGGGCCTCAAACGCGCCGCGAGACGCCGGGAAATGACCGCGGACACCATCGAAGTACGGCTAGACAAACCCGCAGGTCAGCGACCCTTTCGTGAGAAGTCGCGGGTTGCGCCGCTCCCCCGAATCGGACTCTTAATCCGTAGGTTCAAGGTTCGATTCCCTGGCGACCCACCCCAGACGACCCACCCCAGACTGTGTTTCGCTAGAGGGCCCCAAGCGTCGCCGCGAGAGTGAGCGCAAAGCTGTAGTCGGGGTCCTCCGCATCGGGATCCCGGCTCATCTTCGGTACCGGCGGAGGGGGTATGAAACCGGGCTCCGTGCCGCGCCAGTAGCGCTCGATCCGGCCGAGCCCTCCCCCCCGCAACATGTCGCGCACGACGAACGCTGCACTTTGGCCGTCCGCGAGGTTCACCCAGCTCGCCTCCGGAAGAACCGGCAGGGGCGCGAGGTCCGGCGGCGACACGCCCAGACGAACGGCCTGCAGTTGCCGGCGGAAGGACTGGATCGAGGGCGAGATCCCATTGACGAGATCGGTGTCCGTGAAGACGACGTCGCTTCCGCCGTCGAAAGTCATGCCACGCCTCCGGAACGTGCTCGCCCCGACGAGCGCCCACACGTCGTCGACGATGACGACCGTCGACTCGAGGCGGCTCGGCCGTCCCGGGAAACCGACGGGGTGGAACGCGACGACGCGATTGGAGCTTGGCTCGGCTTCGGCCGCAGTCGGAAGACCCTCGATCGCGGCCAGTCTCTCGGCGACCTCGCCCGACGCGAAGCCCTCGTAGCCGGGACCGTAGGCAGGGTGCTTCGGGGTGCAGATAAGCACCCGCAGCCCCGGAGCCGCGCTCAACCGCTGAGCGATCGCGTCGACTAGGTCCACGCCGTGTGACGCCGTCGCGCCCCCGGTGGCGGATACCGCCGTCCGCGTGAAGCCGGGGCTCTCGATATAGATGAAGCGGCGAGCGCCCGAGATCGCGCCCTGCAATGACCACTGAGCGTCCCGCCGGCCGTAACACGAGCTCATCAGCTCCCGCCGGAGCTCGTCGTACAGCCGCTCCTTCGTCGACGTGTTCAGGGTCGTGTCGTCCTTGAGGTCGTCGAGCTTGGCGATCAAAGCGTCCAGCCCGTCCATCACCTCCTGGCGCTTGGGAATGCCTTGAGGGACCGCCGCCTTCGCGTCGGTCAACTTGCTCTTGACCCAGTCGACGAGCAGGTCGAATGAGTCGGGAACAAGGCTGAGGTCGCCGACGAAGTTGCGGAGGATGCTGAGCTCGGGGGTCTCGACGCCGTTCGCGATCGTCTGCAGAACGGCGGCGGCGAACGTGCCCTGCGAGCTCGTGGACGGAGACGCCACTGCGAGCTCCCCCGGCTGCGGGGGCTCATCCCATTTCCCGTCCGCCAGTTCGTCTACGCGCGTCACGACGTTCGTCGTCCGGCGGAATGCAGTGCGGGCGATGTCGTAGGCGAGGCGCCCGTTGTGAGACGACACGCCGACCACCTGCGTCTCACGTCCACCCGCACCGCCCGGCGAGCCGAGTCGAGGCATCGCCGAATGGGTCTCTGCGGTGAGCCTGCCCCCCGCCAGGACCGACTTCCAGGCACCGCCGCTCGCCAGCGAGAGGCCCGCGACCACGAGCTCGCGCCGCGCCATGGTCGGGAGCCGGGGCGCGTTGCGGGGATCGGCGTCCGAGAACAGCGTCAGCGCCGCGGAGAGCGGGTTGTCCAAGAGCGAGGAGCTGACAGGCTGGACGCCCAAGACCCCCGCGTCGGAGATCCCGCGGCGCGCCGTTGCGGCCTCGAACGAGTTCGCCCCGGAAGGCGGCGCCAGGGTGGTGAGCGGAGGGTTTACGACCGAAGCCGTCACTCCGCCGTAGATGCGGGACTCGCCCGAGCGCTTCACGACCACGACGTCGCAGTGCAGGACGGCCACGGCCGGGATGAGGATCGTCGATTCCGCGGCCCCCGGCGTGCGCAGGCCGAACGGGTCTCGCAGCAACAACATGACGCTGCCGTCCTGCGCCGCGATGCCCCCCGCGCCGTCGCCTCGCTCCTCGCGCGCGTCCAATCCGAAACGCCGGTTGTAGACGCGGACCGAGGCGTCGGGCGGCAGCCCGTTGAGCTCGAGGACGACGTCGGTGTTGGCAGTCGATTGAACCCCGTCGTCGTAGAACGCCGCCGTAGGAGTGAACCCGGCGCGCAGCGTGATCGGAAGTGGGCCGGGAGAGGCCTGCGATATCCCGGGCGCGGGCCAGGCCGGCCAGTACGCGGCGGGTCCCGCCGCAGGCGGCACGTCGAACGCACCGCTGATCGACTGCGCGACTACGAGCGACTCCGTGAGGGGGGTCGTGGCCAGCGCGGCGGCGGCCGCACCCAGGACGTCGTTCCCGTCCGCGTGGAGGTTCAGGGGCTCGTGCACGCGCACGGTCGGAGGGAGCTCGGCCTCGGCCCCCGCCCACGACACGTCCGGAGACCCGAGGAGGTAGTCGTCCAGCTTGACGACGCGAATGGCGAAGAAATCGCGACCGAGCGTGACGGTCGACGGCCGGGCTGGGAAGACGACGTTGCCGGTCATGCGTCCGGTCGTGCCGAGCCCGAGCTTCAGGACGCGCTCGTCCTCGGCGGGGAACGATCCGGTGGAACCAGACGTCGCTGCTTCCTTCTCGACCTTGCCGGAGAGGTCGCTTCCGGTCCCGCCACCCGCGGCGTCGAGAGTGAACACACCGGAAGCCGTCGCCACCGGCGTGATGCCCTTCAAGTGAGCCCCGTCGTACGGCAGGCCGGCATGATCGGACAGCCTCAGTCGGACGGTCGCGGGGGCCGCAGAGTGGGCTCCGATCGTCTTCACCTGCGGGTCCGCGTCGAAGGCGTCAGTGAGCGCGCGCTTCTGCAGCGGATGGTGGGCGTCCATCAGCGCGTAGAACGCGGCGGCGGTCGCAACGGGGTCGATCGGCAGCCCGCACGCGTCGTGCACCGTGAGCGTCCCGCCGACGCCGAGGTCGTCCCCCGAAGCGACGTTGCCGGCGGTGGTCGCCACTGTGGGTGACGCGAAGTAGAAGTAGCGCGGCACGGGCCGTGCGGGAAGCCCGAGGGCGCGCTCCGGGCGGGGCGACGACGCGGGATCCTCGAGCACTTGCGCATAGAGGCGAGCGAGGCGCAGATGAGCGTGCGGGAAGACGACGAGCAGGGTGCCTGCGGACGAGATCGGCGCGCCGCCGGCTCCCACGAGCGTCACCCCTAGGTCGGCGCCGGTCGCGACGGGCCTGATCTCTCCCGCGAGCGGAGCCCTCCATGTCGTCCCCGTCGCGGCGTCCAGCGACATTCCTCCGTCCCCGATGCTTTCGGTTGGAGTGCCCCCGCTCGTCCACGCGGGGGCGAGGACCGGCATCCCGTGGCCGAACGCCGCCACTCCCACGGTCGTCAGGGCATCGGTGATGGTCGTCATCAGAACACCACCTCTGCGCTGCGGCCGAGTGGATCCGTGACGACGACGACACCCGACGTGACCGCCGCGTCCAGGAGCACCGTGTACTCCGCGACGCCGGCGGAGTCCGGGACCCGCCGGTTGACCTGCCCCTCGGGCGGCGCCGCCGGCAAGAGCGTCAGAGCGGCCCCCTGCACGACCTCGTCCGCGTGCACGAGCAACAGGGGCGTCCGCCTTATCGAGCTCCCGTCGGTTGTAAGCCCCACGCCGAGGACTGCGATCGTTGCACGCCCTACGGGCGTCATCCGCACGGGGAGGTCCGTGCTGAACGCGACGAGGCGCGTCGCGGCGTTGTTCGTCACGGTTGGACCGCTCACCACCGGGCCCTGAGCAGGGGTCAAGACGGCCGACTGGGTGCCCGACGGCAACGACTCCGCGGCATGCTCGCCACCGGCCAGGTCCTCCGTGCCGATCGCGACCGCGCGGTAGTGGTACGGATACCAGCTCGGAGCGACAGGATCGAGGATCGCGTGCCCGGCTTCGGACGGTCCCACGAGTGAATCGACCTGAATGGCTGCCCAGCCCGCGTCCGATGGCTCGATCTTCGGGGGGCCCATCGTGCCGATGCGTTCGGCAAGGGTGCTCCTGCGTATCCGGTGCACCCGGAAGCCGGCCGCAACCGGCTGTGGACCCGGCACGACGATCACCTGGATCCCCTGGACCGGCGTGCGCCGAGTGCGCAGCGACAGCCTCGGCGTCCCGGGCTTGTTGCGCCGCGGCACGGCGACGAGTGCCACGGTTGAGGAGCGCGCCGAGTCGACGCCCTGCGCGGTGATGCTCGACACACGGTACGCGTACAACGTGTCCGCCGATCGAGGCAGCGTCACTTCCAGGCTCGTCCCGGCGAGCTTGCGCTCGTTCAGCCGGCTGAAGGCGTGGAGGCTCGCGCTCTCGCCCCCGCCCGTGATCGCGCTGCGCAGCGCCGACGCCCTCGTCACGATCGGCGTCCCATGAGCCGGCGTCGGCAGGTTAGCCGCGGTCCATAGCGCCGCCTCGGTCGCCTCCCAGACGACGTAGCCGCTCGCGCCCGCGACCGCCGGCCAGCTGAGGACCGCCCGGGCGCGCCCGGCTGCATCCGGCAACGCCGTCCAGATCACGCCCCCCGGCAATGTCGGGGGCTCGGCGGGAAGCGGGTTTGGCGCGCGGGCGACCCTGGGACCCACGACGGCGCTGGACTCGCTCGGGCGCACCATCTCCGCGGCCCCCGCGGTGACCGCATACGCGACCTCGTCCGTGATCGAGAAGTCACATGACACGTTGGTCAAGTGCACCCGGTACCTCCGGATGTCGACCGACGTGGTGGGCGGCGGCGGGCCCCCCGGCGGGGGCGCGGCTAGGACCTCGACGACGCTGCCCGCATACGGCGGCAGTATCTGGTTGCCGGCTGCGTCGTGATCGAGCCTGGGCGTCCCGAACGCGTCGAAGGTGATGAGGACGGGCGGTCCGAAGGGGGCCGCCGAGGCAAGCTGGACTCCTCCGGTGAAGGACGGCGACGGGACGGCCGCGGCCCCCGCGGGGAAGAACTTCCCGTGGATCTCGATGTGGTTGGGCGAACGGTCGGCCCAGTCCCACGAGACGTCGATCACGAGCGTCGCCGGGACGCTCTTGCCTACGGCGTGTGCCGCATCGAGCTCGAGCTCTGCCCTGTGAAGCCCGGGCACCTGCACCAAGGGGGCCGTCGCGGTGTGTGTCGCCTGCGTCCACGACGGCGACCACCGATCGAAGACGTCGCGTCCGATCACGAAGTAGGTGTTCGTGCGGGATCCCGAGAGAGGCACCGGCGACACGGCGTCTACGAAGCTCGTCCGCGCTCCCACGGGGACCTCGCCTCCCACCGGCTCGGGCCGCTGCGGCACGAACGGGACGTAGCCACCCGCGCCGGGGGGCCGGGGCGTGTTCAGGACCCGGGCTGCGTTCGGGGCGTCGCCGACGGCGATCCCGTGCGAGGCCGGCAGGGCGGTCACGTCCCAACGGAGCACGACGCTCTCGCTCGCCGCGGCGTCGCGCGCCGGCGGACGATTCAGGCCGAACCTGGAGGCCGTCAAACCGTCCACCGAAGCCGGGGGTGCGAGCGGCTCGGCGAACGCCGCCAGCACGAGCGTCCCTATGTGGGGGAGCGTGAACGAGTCCGTGATCATGTAGTCGAGCTCGAACAGGTCATGGAGCCTGTCAACCGCTAGGTGGATCGTCCCGTAGCCGAGACCCGTTGCAGCCGCGCTGTCGGCGCTCGTGGCCAGGACCGTCGTCGCGACGGCGGGCACCTCGAACGAGGTGGGGTCCGCGCCGGCCGTCGCTCCCGGCACGTCCGCCTGCCGGATGCCCGCACCTTGGATCGTCTCCCTGTAGAGAGCCTGGATCTGCGAGGGGTTGGAGTCGTTGCTGTTGGTCAGGCACGCGTGGATCAGGCCCAACGGTGCGGGGGAAGCGCCGCGCAGCAACGCGAGGTACGCCGCGGGGTCGGCCGCCGGCCATACCGGGGTGCCGCCGCTCGGTATCGCAGGAGGCTCCGAGTGCAGCGCCTCGGCGATCGCGAGACGTAGATGCGCCGCGACGAACCCGCTCAACGACCCGGCCCCGAGACCTTGCGCGCGCGGGTCGTAGACGGGCAGCGCGACCTCGCCCGGCTTGAACGGGAAGCCGACGGTTTCGACCCGGCTCCAACCCTGTGCGTTGGCGAAAGCGTTCTGCTCGACGCCGATCACGTTGGTGATGCTTCCGCGGCCGGTCACGGAGAGTCCGGTGATCCCGGGTCCGACGAACGAAGCGGACCCGCTCGTGGTGAGGACGGCCTTCTTGTGGGGCAGCGCCTTGCCGCGCACGTCGATCGGCCGGATCGTAAGGGTCCAGCCGGGCTCCGGGACGGCGAGCACTTCGAGGAGGTACATCCCGTCAGTCCAGCTCAGCGTGCTCTGCCCGGTGACGGCGTGCGGGGACGAGCGGAGGGTCACCGTGTACTGCTGGCCATGGATGTCGTCGCGGCGCCGGGCCCATACCTCGAACGGAGCGCGGGGAAAGCCCAGATCGGGGGACGTCGTCCAGCGCAGCGCAACCGGCGCCATGGACCGATCCGAGACGTCCTGCTTGAACGCCTCCAGCACGGGTCGGAGCTGCGCGCGGATCACGAGACCGTGGACCCCTGGACGGAGGGGGGCCCGATAGGCGACGAACCAGTTCGGCACCACGCGTCTAGACATCGTCGAGCTCCCACGGAGGTTGAGGCAGGAAGGGCAGGGACACGAGCACCTCGCTCGACGGGACGGTCGCGAAGAGCGCGCTCGCCGTCCTCTCTGCAGAGATCGTCACCGTGCTGGCAGACGCCGCGGGCGTGAACGCCGGCGACAGAAGCACGAGCGTGCGCGTCCCGCTCGGCGAGCGCACGAAGCGATCGACGTACGGACCGCCGCCGGCCGCCTCTATGAGTCGCAGCGCGACCTCCGTCCCGGGAACGATGCGTTTGTACGCCGGGTCCGACTGATCGGGGACGGTCTCCATCACCGGCGCGTAGCGCGTTCGCCAGAGGGGCTCGACCGAGTCGATGAGGATCGCGTGCGGCGCGTACGCAGCGGGCGTCCCGCGCGGTGCCCAGTAGATCGTGATCCCACCGCTCTCGGGAGACGGAAGGGCTTGCTCGCCGGCAGCTCGGAGCGCGTCCTGCAGCTCGACGTCGGTTGCGACCGCCGTCCCGTCGCTCCCGGCCGCGGGTAGCCCGGCGATCTGAGCGGCCAATCCACGATGCAGGACGTGGCGTTGCTTTACGTCGTCGATCAAGGCGGAGGCGTCGCTGAACAACCCCGTCTTGAACGAGCGGCTGAACAGCGGCACGGCCGGGTCGGTGGCCGACGGAGCCTCGGGCGGATCGAGCTCGATTGCGAGCGTGTATCCCATCACCGGCCGCAGCGGGACGGGCAGCGTGTAGGACCCGTGCTTCGGCATCGCGATCGCCCCGGTGCATGGAAGCGCACCGGCCGCAACCATGCCCTCCAGGTACTCGCGGTAAGGGGAGGTCACGTCGGCGGGGACCTCGTCGAGAGCGCCGACGGTATGGCTCGGTGGCGGGGGGCCGTCGGCGGCGCGCAACACCGCCTTCAGGGCCTTGCCGTACTCGGCGTACAGCTGGACCACCGAAACGTCGTTGAACACGATGCGCACCGCGTCGTCGTAGAAGACGAACTCCTCTTCGTGCTCGGGCGTCGTAGCGAGCACTCGTGAGTCGAGCCGGGCAGGAGGAGCTGCATCAGTCGTGAAGTGGAACGACTGCGTAGTCGCCGGCTCGACGGTCTCGGTGCCGTCCGCGGCCCTCGACGTCGCGACGTACTTCATGCTGAGGGTGTAGGCAGTGGAGCTCTCGAGCAGCGGGACGCCGGCTCCGCCGTTCAAGTAGCCGGTCAACGTCTCGAGCTCGCCGCTCTTGATCGCCTCCTCCGTCGCGACCCGCTCGGCCTCCGCCCGGGGGCACACCTGGATAACGCTCAGCAACACGGCCGGCGCCGCGACCACGGGAGCCGTGGCCGGGACGAAGATCTGCACGCGCTGCGTCCGCGGGTGGGGGCCGAAGTCGATCAGAAGGCGCTCGAGCCCCGCGAAACCCTCGAGGAACGTTGCCGCGGGCAATACCTCGGACCGCCACGGCCCCGCCGCGTCGATCCATGCCGCCGGAAGGTCCCCCACCGTCGACACGAGCGCCGGTGCGAGCGCGCTCACGGCTCTGTCCGACACCGCCGCACCCGCTGCGTCGAGCTCTCTGATCCTGACCCCGTCTGCGCCCAGAGCCTTTCTGACGCCGACGAGAAGAACGACGCGGGCCGCGCCACCGGTCCGTAGCGTTATCCACTGCGAGCTTCGCTGCGAGCGGAGGTACTCCTTCGCCCGACTCGTGAGCACGAGGGGCTTATCGAGGTCCTGCCTGCCGCGGTAGGGCAGCTGGAGTGCTCGGTGGCAGCGGGAGTCGGCGCCCGGCTGGGGCGGCGCCACCGTTCGCTCCACGTCTCCGCGCACCGCGCCGGCGATCCCGGGAAGCCTCGCAAGGACGGGCGCCGGATCCGGAGCGGCCTTGGTTGCCAGGCCGGCCAGCTCCTCCTCGAACAGCCGAAGGTCGCGTCTGTACGCGCGCTCGAGACTCTCCGCCCCCAGCCGGTCGGCTCGAGTGTCACCGGTCTGCGGTGGTTCGCGCCGCTGCGGAGCGTGCAGGGCCGATCTTCGATCGACGCCGAAACGCAGCAGCAACCCGTCGTCTCCGCGCGTGTCGATGAATATCCGCGCGACCCCGGCCCCTCGGAGGTGAAGGATCTGAGCACCCCCGGTGCGGAGATCCGTCGCGGCACTGTCCAGGAGCCTGCGGTTCCGGTCGTAGGCCCTGACTCTCGTCGAGCCCGCCGCGACCAGCGTCAGCTCGACGAACCGAGCGGGCCCGCGCAGAGTGATCTCCGTTCGGACACCGATGTCCAGGCCGGGATTGCCCTCCCACCGCACGACCCTGCACTCGGGCAGCACTCTTCCCGAAGGACCTCGAACGAGGATGCTGCCGAGCGACGTACCGACGGGATTGGAGAAGAAGCGCTTCCCCTCGCGCACGCGCCAGGGGAAGTCGGCCCAGGTCAGGACCGGGACCTCCGGAGCGTCGCCTCCGCCGGTCGAGATCGTGTCGGGGCCGATCACCTCGGCGGGCCGCGTCCATGCCTCTCCGGCGAGCGCGAACGCAGGTGCGAGCAACCGCGGCAGGACGCCGGCGGGCGGCTCCTCGACCGTCAACGCCACGTCGACCGGTGTCCGTCTCGTCGTGCCGGGCGGATCCGGTTGCGCGAGCCCGGGCAGGTCCCAACCCTCTCCGGAGGGGCCCGGCCTCTTGTTGCAGAACGTCCAGAGGATGCACGCGGCCGGCGCCACCGGCGTGCACAGGTCCTGCCAGCGAAGCGTGACGAGCTCGTCGAGATCCGTCGAACGCTCCATCGCACGCTCCCCCTGGACGGGAACGCTGCTGAACAGCGCTAGATCGACATTGGTCTTCACACCGGTCGGGGTCGCGCCGGCGTCGGGCCGCCAGGTTGCCTTCGGCGACCCGGTGGAGGCGGGCAACGGGGGTGACAGCGTCAGCTTGGTGAGCTGGTACTTCACCTTCCGGTCTCCGCCGACGTCCACCCATCCGCCCGGCGGTTGCACCGGCGAAGTCGCGATCGGCGCCGTGAACGTCGCCGGCGACGGCACGAGTGGTGACGCGTGGAACTGGATGACGGGGACCGAGTCGATCGGAACCGACGGTCCGCTCCCGCTCACGGTCGCGTCGCCGAGGCTTCCGTCGATCGGCCGGTCTCCGCCCTGCCCGGACGTGAGCACGGGCGCGTGGCTCTGAAGGAAGACGTTCCTCACCAGCGGCGGTGCCGGCAGATGGCGGACGTTGCTGCCGATCGTCAGTCCGACGCACCCCTCGACGCTGAAGAAGAAGAGCTTGACCTTTCCGCAGACCTCGCCGTGTATGTAGGTCGGGTTCGGCGCCTCCACGTGCAGCATGCCGTGCGCTTCGATGCTCACGACGAAGAGATGGAGCTCTCCGTCGAGGTAGGCCTCTCCCACCACGAAGAACGGCGAGAACGCAATGCCGAGGTCGGCGCCGGCGCTGACGCGGAGATACAGACCCGAGCTCTCGTCGCCGAGGACGACGGAGGCTCCTACGCCGGTCGCGACCGCGATGCCCGGAAGCGTGCGCGTGGTCCCGCGGCCCGGCCACCCGGTGATGTCGGTGCCCGAGATCATGAAGTACCCGTAGCCGCGCACGATGTTCAACACCAGCGCCGACGCAGGTGCCTGGAACGTACCCAGGTGAAGGTGCCAGTTGCGGATGTCGTCGAGCTTGAAGTACAGCTCGGTCGGGATCTGCACCGAGACGACGTCTTTGATCTCGAGGTCCACGATCACCGCGACGGTCAGCTGCATCAGGTTGAAGTCGAGATCGACGACACCGATGATGCCGACCTCGAGGTCCGCCGCGGGCTTTAGATCGGGGAGCTCCTTGACGATCAGGACCTTCACGAAGATGAGCACGCGCGGCCCCGGAAGCTCGAGCACGAGCATGCCGCGCAGGTTCGCCAGGAAGCCCCCGTCCATCGTGCCGAGGGCGGCACCGACGCCGAAGCTCCAGCGGTCGAGGTCCGGTTCCCAGAGCGCGCTCCCGGCGCTGTCCACGAGCTTCGCCGGCTCCCCTTCGGCCCTGACGAGCCAGTGAAGCGCCGGAGGGATGCTGTCACCGGGGCTGGCCGCGAGCTCGGTGCGCTTGTAGTGCATCGCGAACAAGCCGCTCAAGCCGTAAAGCCCTACGGCAGCCTGTCCCAGCGGAATCGGAGCGGGGAAGTCGACGATGATCGCGGCGAACACCGCGGTGACCTTCCTCGGCACCGTGACCGTACGTACCCCGAGGCTCGCCGCGGCGCGGAGCTTCACCGGGACGAGGCTGACGTCGAGGGCCCCCTCGAAGCCGCCGCTGTCCGTCGCCGAAGTCGGATTCGTAGGCGGCTCGATGATGTTGACGTAGCCGCGGCCGATGATCGTTCCGGGGATGTCGATCTGCACTCGACTGGGGAGGATCGACGGCGGCTTCATCGGGTCGATCGGCCACTTGACCTTGAACCGATCGACCTTGACGACGCCGAGGTCGACCTTCAGCCCGAGGTCGAGCTCGAGTGTGAGGCTCGAGTGGAACAACCGCACGGCGAAGATCTTCAACAGATCGCCGAGGGTGCCCGGCAGCTTGAAGAGCCCCGGGTCGCTGAGGTCGAGCTCGTAACCCTTGCTCGTGTCGAAGATCGGCTCGTAGGTCACACCGTCCACGAAGTTCAGGCTGAACCCGAGCGCGCGATAGCGAACCTTCAGGGGTTTCGTCGTCTCGATGCCGAGCGCGTCGAGCTTGATGCCGAACTCCACCCCGTAGTCGAAGACGATCCCGGCGTGCGTGAAGCTCGAGGGGGCATTGCCCGGTGGGATCACCTGGCGGAACTTCATCTCGCCCCCGTAGAGCGTGACGGACGACGTCTGCATGAGGCCACTCGCGCCGAGCACTGCGGGGACTGCGATGAGGCCGGTGATCGCGATCCAGTCGCCCTGCTGGCCGGCCGCGAGCGCCGCCCCTGCGTTGATCACCGGCGCAAAGATCAGCAGGGCGCCCAAGGTGTCCTTCAGGACCACGGGCCCGGCGGGGCGGGGGTTCGTCATACGGAGAAGCCCGTCCTTGTCGTCCGGGTGGGCTCCCAGCGCGAGCGTCTCCGTCCACGTGTGCGTCGGCTCGTCGTGAGTGACCGTGATGACGAAGTCGACGACTCCGTCTTGCAGGTTGGTCGTCTGGCCCGCGGCCGAGGCTGCCGTTGCCGCGGGCATCTGGGCGAGCATCGCCCTGTCGGTCGGCGCGCCGGTGTTCCCCCGCGCCTTGGCATCGAGCTCCGTCTCCAGGTCGAGCTGTCCGGACAGCTCGAGAAGCGCGAAGGAGTTGCGGTTGACCCGCACCCGGAAGCTGAGACGACGGATTGCCGGAGGTTTCTTGTTGGGGTCGGGCGGAGGTGCCGGCGCGACGACCGTCGCCGGCACGGCCGGGGCGGGAATGGGCGCCCCGGCCCTCGTCAGCGAGGCGTTGATCGTCACCGGCGTCGACGGCGACGCGGCGGTCACGAGCACCACCCGATCGATCGGATTGTTCGATCCATGCGCCCCCGATTGACCGTGGGCGGTCCCGCCGGTGATCGGGGGCGGGCTGGCCATCGACGCGAGGATCGCCAGAGCGACCGCGCGTCTCCGCTCCGAGAGCGCGAGGTCGTGCGCCGCGTCGGCGGCGCTCTCGAAGCTCGCGTACCCGTCGACGCTCACGCCGGCACGACCTTGCGCCCACGCCTTCAGGGCCGTAGCGCCGTACACGCCCTGCCCGGGCTCGCGGCTCGCCGAGAACTGGGGGTCGGCGGGGTTCGGCGTGTTCAGGACGTAGCGGTCCTTGGACGCGGGCCAGTGGGCGTCGTCCGGCTTGTCGAGCCCGAACCGGAGGTGGAAGGTGTCGGTCGGCGACGCCGGTGGTGCGTACTCGACCTTGATCGCAACCGTGGTCCCGTCGGGGACGTCGACCATCACCGAACGGCCGCTCGGGGGCCGGGGGGCCCCGTCGACCGTAACCGTGAACGCTGGGGCGCCGGCGACCTCTATCCTCTCGACCGTCCCCGCCGCGGCGGGGACGTGGGTGAGGGCATAGCCGGCGGGCAAGGAAGCCGGCACGGTCGCACCGATCGCGAACGTCGCGGCGTCATGCTCTCCCGCCGCGGGCGGGCTGTCGGCCGGAGCACCGTCGCCGAGCACGCCCTGTGCGGGGGCCTCGACGATCGTCAGCGCGATCACCTCTTCGTACTGCTGGTCTTGGCTCGCGTCGACGACGGAGACCTGGAGGAGCGCTGAACCGGCTGAACGCAGGGGGCCGAGGGGCGGCGATATGGGTGCCCGCCGCGTCTGAGGGTCCCAGATCGAAGTTGCGACCCCACTGATCGTCAGCTCGACACCCACCGAGTACGGCGGGGTGCCGCCGGTGATGACGAGTTGCACCTCGCCGGTGTTCAGGATGCGGGCGCTCCCGTCCCAGATCCAGTACGCAGGCTGGTTGGGGGCCGGCTTCCCCTTCTTGTACTGAATCTGCTTCCCGTCTTCGAAGAGCCGCACTTCCACGCTCAGCGTGGTCTCCTTCCCGAGGAAGTCCACGCGCGCTTCGAGCGAGATCTCACCGGCGAACGAGATCAGAAGGTCGTTGACGCCGACGTTGATCCCGAGGTCCGTGTCCTCGTCGACGTAGTAGACGCGCGCGCTCTTGACGTAGACGCCCTGCCACGCCTCGTCCGTGCCGAAGAACGCGAGGATCTCGGGCGGCGTGTGGTCCGGGCTCAGGTCGAGGAGGATCTGGTCGAAGCCGAAGGCGAAGCGGCCGTCCCTGTTGATGGCGAGCGGCGGCTCCATGCGCGCCAGCTCACCCTCGAAGAGGTCCGCGGGGGCGTCGAACCCGCTGCTCCCCCACGAGTCGAGGCTGAACTCTGGCGACTTCGTCGGGTCGTCGCCCTGCTCGTAGCGAAGGACGATCTTCGGGAGCAGGATCCGCACTTCGTCGGCCGCATGCGCCTCGTCGAGCACGACGCGATGCGTCTGCGTGTCCACCACGCCGGGGCGCCACTCCTCGTTCAGGTAGAACGTCAGCGCCGTGACCAGGAGCTTCAGACGGAAGCCCGTCCCCGGGTATTCGGTCGGCAGAACGCCGCTCGGCAGCACGAGCGTTGCGGGCAGGGCACTGGTCTGGTCCGTGTCCCCCAGCGCGTCGAACAACGACTTCAGCTCCGAGAGTTGGGAGCCGCCGGAGCCCACGGCGCTCTCGATGAACGACGCGCCGTCCCGCGGAACGGTCAGCTCGAACCCGATCTCGACGTCTTCCCACCTGAACACGCCCCCGCTGGGCTCGCGGTGCACGCGGATGTCGGAGCCGGCAGAGAGATCGAACTCCGCGACCCCCGAGTACACGACGGCGGTGTCGTCGTGCGCGGTATGAAGCTCGCGCACGCGCAACACCGAAAGGTACTGGTCGATGTGCTCCGGGAACGTGAACCCGACGAGGAAGTAGGGGGTCAGAAGCTCATACAGCCCAAGCGGGCCGAGGCTCACGAGAGGGCCGGTCGGCGGAGGGCGGCAAGGGGCAACGTGAACAGTTGCCTAGGCGATGACTTCACCCATTCTCCTCCCGCTGGATCGACGTTCGCACGAACGTTTCTGCGAGTCAAGGCCGTTGCTACGTCGGTTGCCAGCAGCACCGCTGGTACGGCGGAGCGATCATTTCGCGTTGTCGTGCACGCGACTTACAGCCACACCTGGGATCGTCGAAGGCGGGTTGCAACCGGGCGGTACCGGAGGAATGTAAGAAATAGTCACGTCCCTTGTTGACCCCCGCCCCACCGAGGCGCCTACTGTGAGAGGGGATGTTCCCAACGCAGCCGGGAGCAGCAGCTCCGGACTCCCTTGCCCCGGCGGAGAAGGCACCACATGGCGGACGGTCGCAGGTCTGGAACCTTCGGGCGCGTCTCTGCGATCGTCCTGTTGGGCCTCGTACTGGTCCTGCCTGGTTTGGCACACGCAGGGGGGCCGACCGACCCCGCCGTGCAGAGAGGTGAACCCCTCGTCCCGGCGGTGAGCCTCGCTTCCCCGCCGCGCCTGACGGCCCCGCGCGCGACACGGCCCATGCCCGCCCCGGCCCGGCGATCGGGCGGCGGCGCAGAGACGTGCGAGGCATTCCTTCGAGGGGCACGCCTCTCCCTCGCGGAGGCGGTCGCCGAGGCAAGACCAGACGAGATCGTGGCTCTCGTTCCACGGCCCCCGTGCACGATCGTCGAACCCCTCGCCGTCACAGGCAGCGACGTTCACGTCGACGGAGAGGGAACGACCATCACCGGCGGGGGCACGATATTCGACGTTGCACCGGCCGCGAAGCTCTTCCTCGAGGACGTAACGATCTCGGGCAGCCGTGACGCCGCGATCGTCAACCACGGGGAGCTGAGCGTTTCCGGCGTCACCTTCTCCAACAACGACGGCCTTGACAACGGTGGGGCCATCTTCAGCGACGGCATCCGGCTCACCGTCACGAACTCCACCTTCTCCGCGAACCACGCTAGGAACGGCGGCGCGATCTACAGCACGGGCGCGGACTTCGACGTCACCAATTCGACGTTCGTGGGCAATACCGCAGGGGCGGAGGGCGGAGCGATCGACTACGAGATGGGCGCCGCAATCCGCAACTCGATCTTCCACGGCAACAAGGCCCCAGACGGTGGAGCGCTTGCCGGAGGCGGACCAGCGACGCTCCACAACAGTCTGGTGGCCGAGGGTGGCTGCCTTACGGACCCTCAGATCAGCGCGAGCGCCTCCTTCGCCGGAGACGACGCGGACGGTTGCGGCTCCACGAAGAAAGTCGACCCGCCCGTCGGCCTTGCTCCACTGGGCGACAACGGCGGTCCGACGTGGACCGCCGCGCTGGAGACGGACAGCCCGGCCCTCAGCGCCGGCGATCCCGTCACGTGTCCCGACCTCGATCAGCGCGGCGCGCTGCGCAAGGGAAGCGATGGATCCTGCGACATCGGCGCGTACGAGGCGACTCGGGCTTCGATCGTCGACACCGTGAGCACACGCGAGGGTAGCGACGGATGCACGCACCTCGCCTTCCCGGTCGCGCTCGATACCGCCTCTCCCGGCACGGTGACGGTCGAGTACGAGTGGGATCGGGTGGACGACCCGTGCGGTCCGAACAAGGGGAAGCCGAGCGGTGAGTCTCAGGTCACCTTCGATCCCGGCGACTTGTCTCAGACCATCGCGATCGGCACCACGGGCGACGACGTCTACGAACCCACCAGCGGCTTCTCGGTCGACCTGATCGACGCCTCGAACGGCGTCCTCACGCACACCAGGTCGAGCAAGGGCGAGATCGTCAACGACGACTCCGCCGAGGTGACTCCCATCCCCAGGCCGACGGAGACTCCGACGAGTGTTCCCACGGAGGCGCCCTCACCGGCGCCGACCACTGCTCCTCCGTCCGCTTCACCGGCACCTCCGACCGACACGCCGACGCCCACGGCGAGTACGCCGGCCACTGTCGAGCCAACCCCATCGGGCGAGCCGACTCCGTCGCCGGGCGCGGGCCCGGACCTCTTCCTCCGCGACGTCACCATCGAGCTGATCCGCGGCAGCGGCGCGGTCGCCGCCGGTTCGTTCGCGGCCGCGCCCGCGGACGATTCGCTACGCATCCTGGCGACGGTCGCGAACAAGGGCGACGCCGCCTCACCTCCCACATGGGTCGGCGTCGCGACGAAGGGGTGGACGGGCGAGCAGGTCCCCGTGGGGGCCATTCCCGCGGGGGCTACAACCAGGGTGGACGGATCGATGCCGGCGCCGCCAGGCGTCACGAAGGACACCACGTTCGTCGTCACGATCGGACCCGTCGAAGGAGAGCATGATCCGTTCAACAACGCGAAGCCGGATGTCGCCGCAGTAGTTCCCGACGAGGGCGGAACCTCGCCGATAACGATCGTCGTCGTCGTCCTTGCGGGAGCAGCGGTCGTGACGGGAGGGGCGGTCGCGGTCACTCAGCTGCTCCATAAACGGCCGTCCCTTCACAGGATCCATTCGTCGCAACCCGAGCCGCCCTCACCTACGAAGGACTCGAGCGCGCTCGGCGACGTGGCCGACAGGTACCTCGGCGCCGAGCGCGGCCCCCCGCTCTGGGACGCGGGCCCGGCGTCCGCGCACCTCCGCGACGAGGTGGGGGACGACGAGCGCGCGGCGCCGCTCATCGCGACGATGTTCTGGCGAGCGCTCATCGCAACTCCGCGGTTCGTCCACGCACTCCAGAAAGCGGGAGCGTCGGGCGTCGCCGTCGAGGATCCCGACGTCCTCGTCATCGCGCACGCGGAGGGGACCCGGCACGACCTTCTCGTTCTCGACCCCGGCTTCTCGGCTGCGGAACCGGGAAGTGTCTTTACGGAACCGGCGCCGGAAGAGCTGGCAGACGCGTGGGACGCGGTGTCGCGCCGCGAGCAAGTCACGCTCCGCGGAGTCCTCGGAGGGCTCCCTTCGACGCTGTTGAAGGACGTCCTCCGGGAGGTCGCCGCCTACGCGCCGTTCGGCATCACAGTCGTAGCCCGGCCGAAGAGGGCGCTGACGGGCTGCCCGTCGCCTCCGTGGCCGATCGGCGCCGTAGGCGAGGCCGCCACCTCGACCGCTGGTGCGGCGGTCGTCGACCCGAACGGACGGATCGGCGTGACCGTAGCGGACCACGCAATACGCGGCTACGAAAAGGTCATGGTCGACGGCCGGCTCGGAACCGTGATCTCGTCCGACGCGATCTCTGACAGCGGCTTCGTAGAGGTGAGCGTGGACGACCCCGGCGGCGCCCGCGGTGAGAAGGGACCGTTGTCGGGTGTGACGCCTCGGCAGATGGAAGTCGTCGAGTTCGACGGCATCCGTTCAGGCAGGTCGACGACGCGCATCGTCGGCTGGGATCCGACGATCCTTACGATCGACTCGTACATCCAGAACAAGATCGTCACCGATCCCGTGACCATGCAGGGAGACTCCGGTGCCGCGCTGGTCGATCGAGACGGTTACATCCTCGGCTTCGCCTTCTACACGACCGCTCTCGACGCGCACCCCGCGCACTCGGGTTGGATCTGGGCCGACTCCGTGTACCGCGCGCACCGCCTACTTCCCCGCCACGAGGCCTGAGCAATCGTGGGCTGGTGGTCCGAAGCCCTGCGCACGAAGGCCGCGGGCTGGACGTTCGGCGCTTTCGATGCCGCGCAGGTCCCAGACGGGCTCGCGCACGCACCAGTCGCGCCGGACGAGACCTATCTCAGCGGGTTCCTGCGATCGATGTGGGTGACGGACGTGAGGAAGGGCGTCTCGCGTTTCTACGGAACGCTGCAGAGCCACGTCTCGCTGCCACACCTCGGCGGGTTGGCGGAGTTCCAGGTCGTAGTCGCGCCGCCGGACCTGCGCGATATCGACGGCAGCAACGCGCACCGGTTCGTCACGCGCAACATCAGGCTGTTCGGGCCGGTCCCCTACCGCGGAGGCGACCTGGAGATCGAGCTGGGGCTCTTCTCGGTGAAGGCGGGCGACCTCGTCGGTCCGTTCGTGGACATGCTCGAAGCCGTTTCGGGTGCGGCCGGGCTGTCGCTCGTGGCCGCGGCCCGCCCGTTCGTGGAGCCCGTGCGCAAGGGGTTCGACCTGTTGCTGGGGATCGAGGGCGATGCGACCCTCGAGATCGGCCTTGCCGCCACGTTCTCGCGTCCAGAAACCGGCTACTTCGTCGTCATGCGCAAGGAGGGCGGGAGCACGGACCTCTCGAGGCTGACCGTCGGCCCCGACTACCGCCTGCTCGCGCCGAACGGCGAAGCGTTAGCGGACCATCCGTACGTGCTCGTCGCGATCGAGTCCTCGACCGTCCGCGACGACTGGTTCCAGATCCCAGACCTGGCCGCGGCCTACGGAACGCTGCGGGACGACGTCGCGAAGGGACGCCTCCCTAACGTGCAGGAGAGCGTCGCGGTGTTCAAGAGGACCGCGCTGACGAGCCCGGACCTCCTTACCCGGGACGCCGTCCGTCTGGTCGAGAAGGTCGGCGGCGAGATCGACCAGACACTGCGCCTGACCCAGACGTCCGGAGGGCCGAACGAGATGCCGCCCTTCGCGGCGCTGAGCCTTTACGACCCCTGACGCACGTTCCCGCGTCGGGTTTGACGATGGTCGCCGCACGGCCCGTTCGTAATCCGTAGGTTCACCCCAGTCCGACGTCGAGGTCTCTGAAGCGGGTCGACGGCGGACGATTGCGGCCTCGGCACGCCAACCATTCCCGGAGAAATGACCCGAAGAGGCCATTGCCTCGTTATCTATCTCGTTGTTACGTAGGAGGGGAAGACGCGCGCGGGATCCACCGAATGCGAAGGGCTGGCTGATGAGAAGTAACACTCGATCGACCCGCCCCCGTCGGCGGTGAACGGGATGAGCGGGCGCATCTACGTGCACGCGCGCAGGTTCCTGTCCTTCTTCTCGGATCTTTGGGGCTTCCTCGGTCTTGTCGTCGTTCTTGCAGGGCTCTTCGTTCAGGCGGCACGCGGGTTCGCAAGAGCTCGACCGGCCGTCTTCTCTGCGCTGCTGATACTGGCAGTGGTCTGCATCGGGCTTTGGATCGTCAACCTGGGCGTCTTCACGGTGCGGCGGAGGCGGCTGGAAAAGAAGGTGCGGGCGAGCGTTCCCAAGGACCTGTTCTCGAGACCATTCTTGCCCGCTCCCTCAGAGGAAGTTGACTCGGCGCTCGAAGACTCGGGGGCCTTGATCGCCGACTTCCGGGATAGGGAACTGCCTCGAGCGATCCTGGCGGGCGGCGCGTTGTTCGTCGGGCTCCTCGCCGGGATCGGAGCACTGCTGATAGGCCCTTCCCAGGACCGACGAGAGACCGCCGGCACACCCGCGGCGACCATTGTGCTCCTCGAGACGTTCGACGGACTGAACGGCCAATGGTCGACGACCAGGTTCACGACGACCGACAGCGGCCGCAGGTTCTTGGGCCGGTTCAGCGCCGACACCGTCGACTTGACCGTCGACGACCTTCCGCGCCATCGCTCCGTCCAGATATCGTTCGACCTCTTCATAGTCGGCTCGTGGGACGGCGTTGCGCGCGGGCCTGGTCTCGGGCCGGACCGCTTCCAGGTGCGCGCCGACGGTCCCGACCCGATCTTCGACGCGGCGTTCACGAACCTCGCGCCCGACTCGATAACGCGCCAGAGCTATCCACTGCAGTACGGAGCCGGCGAGTGTCCTGGTGAGAGTGGAGGGAGCGAGGCCGACACGCTTGGCTATCTCTTCCGGGGAACCGTCCGCGACTCCGTCTACCGGATCACGACGAACGTCGACCACGTTGCAAGCTCCGTACGAGTCCGGTTCACGGGTTTCGGATTGACGACCCCCAGCAGCGAGCCGCTGAGCGATGAGAGTTGGGGTCTCGACAACGTGATGATCACGACGTCGACGCAACCGGAACCGAATCCCGTCCCCCGATGGGCCACGAGCTGCGAAAGCTAGCGCAGGGCCTCCCCTCTAATCGAACGACAGCGACGAGAACTCGTCTCCGAAGGTCGTGATCGAGTGCGCATACGGGAAGATCACGCCGCCTCTGCGGTGCCCGTCCGGTTCGTGCGCGACGAAGACGTGGGCGTCGCCGACCAGCGCGCTCGCGGGGCTGAACGCGTCTAGCTGCGGGTCGGGCGTGTGGAGGTTGCGGATGAACGCGAGCGGGAGGCGTCCGAGAGTGATGTTCAGCTGCCCCTCCTCGTCGTCCTGGTCCATGGCGTTGTAGAGCCGGACCCGGTCGTTGTCGAGGCCCAGGTAGGCAAAGGAGCTCAGCGTGTCCTCGGCTTCGAGGTCGTTGATGAAGTGCCAATCGAGGTCCGTGATGATGGGCTCGTAGTGGAGGTCGGTGTCGTTCAGGTCGTCGATCTCGCTTCTGTCGTCGTCGCCGGCGGTGACGATCTTCACGCCGGCCCCCTGGAGCGTTCCGGTCAAGGTCTTCAGGCCGGTGATGAACCCCGCGAACTCAGCGAAGGCGGCAGTCCGCTCGAGAGCGCCCGATGGGACCGCCTGCCCGAGCGCGAGCAGCGCGTCCACCAAGGCCTCGACGGATTCGGGTTGTTGGGGCCGGCTCGGCACGACTATCAAGACCCGGCCCCTGAAGTCGTCGTCCTCGAACATGACCAGCAGCTCCGGCACCGGCAACGCGTCGAGCGGAAGCGGAAGCGGGGGTGGGTTCGCGGTGACCGCCACCACGGAGGTCCCGGCGGCCGGCACCGCGGACGTGTCTGCAACGAGGCTGACGGCCGGGCGCGCCTTTGCCTGAACGGTCGGGGTGTCGTTGAGCCCGACGAGCGGCGGCACGATCCCGATCTGCAGGGTCGGCTGGTCGAGCCCCCCGCTCAGGACGGCCATGTCCCTGTCCGCCTGGAATATGCGCCCCGCCCCACTCACCCTCCACGAGACGGTGACGTCGAGCTCGAGCGTTGCCTCCGTTCCGTCGGGAAGGTCCACGACGATCTCGGGCGGCGCGGGCAGCGTCTCGACCGACGACGCACCGGCAGGGTCGGGAGCCGCGCCCCCGGGAAGGTTCGTGAGGCCCAGCAAGACGTCCGTGCCGACCGCGAGGTTGTTGCTCAGGAAGAAGTCGCTCCCTACGTCCGTGCCGCCGACGCGCATGGGGATGGCCTGGATTTCGGCCGCCAGCAGGCAGAGGCTCTCGTGGATGGACTCAGCCGTTTCGGTCAGTCCCGTCCCGCTCTTCGCACAGGGCTCGGGCTCGGCGCATGCAGTGAGGAGCGACGCCGCACACATCACCGCCACCGAGCCGCTCAACGCCGCACGCCGCCGTGACGTAACCATGATGCCCTCCACGCTCAGAGTTCGTCTGCCGTTCCTCGCACTGTCTCCTCGTTCGCCGGCGAAACCAGTTAGGTCGCTGACACGCGACGGATCGATCCCGGCACGGGGGCCGCGGAAGTGCCGGGCGGCACCATGGCGTGGGGGCTCGGGCTAGAGGAGAATGGTGATCGCCCGAGAAACGAGTTGTGGATGGCGAAGGAACGTCTCATGCCCTGGGTTCGTCGAGCCCTCGCGGCGGCCGCAGTGATCGTGGCCGCAGGCCTGCCGGCGGGTCCGCCCGCGGAGGGAGCCGTGCTTGAAGCTGGCGGATCCACTCCGGCCGAACAGGCCCGTCGCTGTCGCACTCCCGCGAGCGTCACCGCGCTCGTCAAGGACTTCGTGCGCGCGTACAACGAGGGCGACCTGCCTCGGCTCGAGGAGATCTTCGCCGGCGAGCCGGACTTCAGGTGGTACTTCGTCCAGGGCGAGAGGGTGGAAGACTCCGCGCATCGTCACACGCTCCTGCCCTACTTCGCCCACAGGCACGTGCTGGACGACCGGCTGCGGTTGACGGCGCTCTCGGTGAGCCGCGAGCCGGGATGGCACGGCGGCTTCGACTTCTCCGTGAGGTTGCGGCGCGAGTCCGACGACGTCGGTGCCCGCGGCACGTGGCACGGCAAGGGGGCCGCCGGCTGCGCGATCTTCGTCTGGAGCATTGGCAAGGAGTAGCTCCGCTAGACCGATACCTCGTCGCGGGTCGCTCGCGTGCTGGCGCGAGCGGGGAACGTCCTCGAGCGCTCGCTCGCCCGCGCGCCTACCTTCGAGGACATAATCCGTGCGTGGAGAAAGCGGACATCACGCCCGAGCTCGTGTCGCGCCTGATCGCCGAGCAGCTCCCGCAGTGGAGCGACTTGCCGATCGCGCCGGTCGAGCACGACGGGTGGGACAACACGACGTTCCGTCTGGGCACGGACAAGCTGGTGCGGCTGCCGAGCTCCCGCTGGTACGTGGAGCAGGTCGAGAAGGAGCAGCACTGGCTGCCTATCCTGGCCGAGCAGCTCCCGCTCCCCATCCCGGAGCCTCTCGCGAAGGGAGAGCCCGGCGCGGGGTTCCCGCGTCCCTGGTCCGTCTACCGCTGGCACGACGGCGACCTCGCCACGATCGATCGGATCCCCGATCTGCCGGGCTTCGCGAGCGACCTCGCGGGCTTCCTCACGAAGTTGTTCGCGATCGATCCCACGGGTGGACCGTCCCCGGGGCAGCACAACTTCTTCCGCGGCGCGCCCGTCGGCACCTACGACGCCGAGACGCGCTACGCGATCGAAGCACTCGCGGGCGAGATCGACGCGGGGGCTGCAGCGGCCGTATGGGAAGCAGCGCTCGCGGCGACCTGGCAGGGCCCCCCGGTGTGGTTCCACGGCGACGTCTCGCCGTCGAACCTGCTCGTCGTCGACGGGCGCCTCGCCGCGGTCATCGACTTCGGGTGCAGCGGCGTCGGCGATCCCGCTTGTGACCTGACGATCGCATGGACGTTCTTCCATGGGCCGAGCCGCGAGGCGTTCCGCGCTGGCGTGCCGGTCGACGACCCGACGTGGGCACGCGCGCGCGGGTGGGCATTGTGGAAGGCGCTGATCACGCTGCGCACCGCGCTCACCGAGGGCTCCGCCTCGGCGGATGCCGCGGCGCGCCGTTACGGGTGGCGGTGCGGCGCGCGCGAGGTCATCGAGGAGCTACTGGCGGAGCATCGCAGCCTCGCGCGCGACTAACGCTCTACTCCGTAACTCTCCTCGCGATCGCTCGGGGTCATGCCGCCGCTGCCCCTCGTCCCAGCCATGTCACTGCCCCCGCGCGTAGTGCCGCGCGACGCGGGCCCGGCTGCCGCATTGGGTCGAGCACCACCGTTGCGCGGGTCGTGAGCGCAGGTAGAACATCCCGCACGACGGCGCCGGGCACCGGCGGAGGCGCCCCCGTTCGGTCGCGACGAGCTCGATGGCGGAGCGTGCATACCAGGCGAGGAGCCGGTCGACCGCTCGGCCCGACGTCGACGTGCGCACCTCCAGCGATCCGGGGTCGAGCTCGACCCATTCGGGAGAGGAGCGGCTGACCCGGTTGAGGTGGGATATCGCAGAGCGCGATGGCCGCTCCCCGTCGGCGACTGCGGCAACCACCTCCCTGACGACGGTCCGCAACTCCATGATCTGTGACCGGCTCCTCGCCAATGAAGCGCGCAGCGAGCTGGGGAGGAAGCCGGCCTCGACGTGAGCCCATCGCTCGTAGTCGCCCGCGGACGCGATCAGGTCGCGCTCCTCGCCGCCCTCGATCGTCACGGTGTCGGCGAGATCGAGCGCCGCGCCCTGACCGAGCCACTCCCACGTGACCTTGATCATCGCGGCGCGGCCCGCGCGGCCCACCGCGCCTTCACCGACAGCAGCGATTCCTCGACCAGCGGCAGGAGCAAGCCGAACGTCGCCTGCGACGGGCACAGGACCTGCACCCAGCGCATCCACGCGTAGACGGGATGCGGAGTGAGCTCGTCGAGCACGCTCGGGTCGTGCCCGAACGTCACGGCGCTTCCTTTGGCCGGACGAGCCGGAGCGGGGCCGAAGCGGCGGTCGTACTCGTGCCGGGGCAGTTGGAACGCAAACCGGAAGACCCCGGGCCGGGACAGCCCCGAGCGCCTGTCGTTCGGCCCGTCGTGATCCTTGACCGCGGCGAAGATGACGCCCAAAGGTGCCGATCGACCCGGGTTGTAGAAGACCGCACGCTCGGAGTAGTAAGCCTCCTCGGTGAGGTGCGGGTCGAGCCCGGCGAGGCGAACAAGGATCGACTCGGGCTCGAGCACGTCATCCAGGCGCCCCGCCGCGGCCACGTCAAGCGCCAACCGACGCCCCCGGCGCGACGACCTTCGGGATGATCCGTTCGCCGTGGAGCATCTGCGTCCCCTCCAGGTCGATGGCCGCGAACATCGGCGCGCACGACTCCGACGTCGTCGCGGCTTCGGCCGCGGCGTGAGCAGCGTCGAGGCTGTCCCAGTAGACGACGTCGATCCAGGTGTCGGTGTCGGCCGAATACGTGAGGTCCCGCGAGACGAAGCCGGGCTGAGCTGTGGCCCACTCGGAGACCGCGCCGGCCGTCGCGAGCAGCTGGTCGCGCGTCACCCCCTCCTTCGTCTTGAAGATCGCGATCTCGACCACCTGACGTTCCGTTTCCCGCTGCACGGGCGCCTCCCTCCTCTTACGGGTTTTGATGGAATATCGCGTTAGTCAGACCCCGATGTCAAGACGGGGATGCCCTGTCGGGTCCGCCGGGATGGGGGCCTCGTCTGGCGATCGATCCCTAGGAGCCCGGCTCGCACGGCGTCTCGACCGGCACGCCGCCACTCTCGATCGACATCACGGCGGAGCCGTCCTCGGACACCGCTTCGATGCAGAAGTACCTGCCGCGATCGACTACCGCCACGATCACCTCGACACCCGGCGGTATCACGGCCCCCTCGGCGACGAGATCGTCCACGGACTCCGAGTACATCCCGGTCGAGGTCACGTAGACCTCCTGAGCCGTAGCGGCGTTCTTCAGCGCGGCGGCGAGGTCGGCTGACGCGGCGCCCCCGCCGGCCGCCGGTTGCTCAGTCGCCTCTCCGGACGCGCCGGAGTCGTCGTCCGCGTCGTCACCGCCGCACGACGCGAGGCCGAGAAGCAAGAAGGAGCAGAAGATCAACGACGTCACCTTGCGTGGCATCACGGCGGGACTTCCTCTCGTTGGTGAACCCCGACGCGACTGCGGCAGGGGTGGCAAGACAGCGTGTCACGTCCGCCGGCCAGGGGATCGGATTCCGTTGCGCGGCATACTTGCGGCATGCCGCGTTATCGCTGGGGGTCCCGGCTAAGGCAGCAGCGCTCGTGCTCGCCGTCTCGGCGTTCGCCGACGCCCGCGAGCACACCGAGAACGTGGACCCCGAGGTTCGCGGACACCCTCGCTCCGGACTACAAGCTGCACTAGGACGCGCGCGGCCGCGCTCCGGTGTCACAACCAGCCCTCGTGTCTTGTCTCTCTAGACGACACGATCCTCTATCAAGGAGCTCACGATGAGAGTTTTCGTCGCGGGGGCGACGGGGGCGATCGGAAGGCAGCTGGTGGCGCGCCTGGTTGCCGCAGGCCACGAGGTCCACGGCATGACGCGCAGCGATAACAAGCGCGCTCTGCTCCGCGAGCTCGGCGCCGCCCCCGTCGTCGCCGACGCCCTCGATCCGGACCAGGTCGCAGAGGCCGTGGGCGGTGTGCAGCCCGACGTGATCGTCCATCAGCTGACGGCGATCCCGGCGAAGCTGGACATGCGTCGCTTCGACCGCGACTTCGCGCTCACGAACCGTCTCCGGACCGAGGGCACGGACCATCTGCTGTCCGCCGGGCACGCAGTGGGAGTGCGCCGGTTCGTGGCGCAGAGCTACTTCGCCACCTACGCTCGCGCCGGGGGGCCGGTCAAGGGCGAAGACGCCCCGTTAGACCCGTCACCGGCGCGCGAGATGCGTGGAGTGGTCGCGGCCATCCGGCACGTCGAGGAGGCGGTGCTCGGGGCGCAATGGACCGAAGGGATCGTGCTGCGCTACGGCGCGTTCTACGGCCCGGGAACGTCGCTGGCACCGGGCGCGGAGCAGGTCGAGCTGGTCCGCCGGCGGAAGTTCCCGATCGTCGGCGACGGCGGGGGGGTGTGGTCGTTCGTGCACGTTGCCGACGCCGCCGAGGCGACGGTTGCCGCCATCGAGCGCGGCCCCCGCGGCGTCTACAACGTCGTCGACGACGACCCGGCCCCGGTCGCCGAGTGGCTCCCCGCCCTGGCTCGGGAAGCCGGCGCGAAGCAGCCGATGCGCGTGCCGCGGTTCGTCGGGCGGCTCTTCGCCGGAGAGGCAGGCGTCGTGATGATGACCGAGCTCCGCGGCGCGTCCAATGCAAGAGCGAAGGGCGAGCTCGGGTGGGCTCCCGCACATCCGACGTGGCGAAAGGGTTTCATAGCGGCGTGAGCGATCACGACCGGCTGCTTTCCGATCTACGGCCGGCGTCTTTCGCGATCGCCTACCGCATGCTCGGCAGCGTCTCGGAGGCCGAGGACGTGGTGCAGGAAGCGCTGCTGCGGGTGCATCAGGCGCTCGAAGCCGGCGAGGAGATCTCGTCGCCACGCGCGTTCGTCACGACGGTGACGACGCGGCTCGCGATCAACGAGCTCCGCTCGGCACGTTCTCGCCGGGAGCGTTACGTGGGCGAGTGGCTGCCGGAGCCGATCATCACGAAGGGCGACGACGACCCCGCCCGCCACGCGGAGACCGCCGATTCGTTGTCGCTGGCTTTGCTGGTTTTGCTCGAGAGCCTCTCGCCCGAGCAGCGCGCCGTGCTGCTGCTTCGCGACGTGTTCGGCTACGCGTACCCGGAGATCGCACCGATCGTCGGAAAGACCGAGGACAACGTGCGCCAGCTGGCGACCCGAGCGCGGCGCCACGTCGAGGAACGTCGTCCGCGCTTCGAGACGACGCGGCGGCAACACGCAGAGCTCGCACGAGTCTTCCTGGTGGCGGCCGAGCAAGGCGATGTTGGAGGCCTCGAAGCGTTGCTCGCCCACGACGTCGAGCTGACTGCGGACGGCGGCGGCAAGGCGCCGGCGCTCAACCGCCCGCTGCGAGGGCGCAGCCGCGTGGCGCACGCGGTTGCCGGCTGGACGCGCCGCGCGATGGGCGTGCCGGGCGTCTCCACACGCGTCGCCGAGGTCAACGGGGGGCCGGGCGCGGTCCTTCTGGATGCGCAGCAGCGACTGCTCGGCGTCCTGGCAGTCGAGTTCGCAGGCGGCCGGATCACGAGCGTGATGGTGGTCGTCAACCCCGAGAAGCTGAAGCATCTGGGGCCGGTCGCCGACCTGGGGTCGCTGCTGCGGTCTCCCGCATAAGGCGCCTTCACGGTGCGGGCCTGCTACCCGTTCGGCGGGACGGCGGCCCTAGGGCCGGTTCCGGCCCGCGCAACGGTCGCGCACCCCGCCGAGGATCAATGCGGCGGCGAATGCCGTGGCAGTAGGCACAAGGATGAACAGCGCGAGCTCCGGGTAGACGCGACCGAAGCGGCCCGGCCTCGCAAGCACCAGGGGATACCTCCTCCCTCCCAACGTGTCGCGACACGTCAGATCGTAGGTCCCCGCTTCGGGGGCCCGGAACGTCTCCACGCCCCAGTGCCGGTTCCATCCGTCGACCCACCGATGCTCCTCGTGGATCTCGCGGCCGCTCACCATCTGCCCGTCCGGGCCCTCCATCGCGCATCGAAGATCGCCCGGATAGAAGTCGAAGTTGAAGACGCCGCTTTCCTCCGGCGTCAGATAGACGCTCCGCCGCTCGCCCATGTCCAGCCGGATTCGCTCGGGCGTTTCCGATGTGAAGCGCGTGGCTTCGAAGTCCGTTTGAGCGAGGCCCAGCGCCACTTGATGAACCGCATAGAGAGCCGACGCCGCTGCGAGGACGGAGAGGGATCGCCTGACGGCGCCCCACTCCCGCCACAGCCTCATTCCGCCTCCTCGGTCACGGACCCGGCTCCCCCGGGCTGACAATGCATCACTTTCAATGGTTGCCCTCGCGATCGCGATGCGGCCGCTTACACATCGACGATCCCAGGGAACGTAGCCTCGACGACGTTATCGGGGCAGGATCTCTTCCGCCCTCGGATACTGTTCGCGCATGCACGGCACCGCTGCAGGATCGGGCTGGGAGCGGCTCTTCTGGCTCCTCTTCCAGAAGACCACCAACCCGATAGCGGTGCTCGACGAGGGCCGCCGGATCATCGAGGTGAACGACGCCACGCTCGACCTGTTCGGGCGGAGCCGGGGCGACCTGATCGGCATCTCCGTAGGCGACGTGATCGAACCCGCTGAGCGCGCGGAGTCGGCGGCGACGTGGGAAGAGTTCATGCGCACCGGCGAGTACGACCTCAAACGGACCTTCGTGCGCCCCGACGGGACGAAGATCAACGTCCAGCTCGCCGCTCGACGGGCGCAGGTCGGCGACCGGCGCCTGGCGGTGTTCGTCGTCATCCCGCAGAGCTATTCCTGGTCCGTCCCGCGTACGGACGAACCGTGCGGTGCGGCCCTCACGGAACGCGAGCGCGAGGTCGTGACGCTGATCGCTCTCGGCCGGGAGACGAACGGGATAGCCGAGGAGCTCTACATCTCGCCCGAGACCGTCCGGACTCACGTTCGGAACGCGATGGCGAAGCTGGACGTCCACACGCGTGCGCAGCTCGTCGCGGCCGTGATGTGCGACGAAAGCGCGATCGACCTCCTCCGTTTGGAGTATTGACCGCACGAGAACCGTCCGCACGCGGTATCGACTGCGACACACCGGCTCCAGGACCATGGGCTCATGCGGCCTTGTTTGCTCATCGTCGACGACGAGCAGGTGATGCAGGTCCTCCTGACGCACATCCTGAGGGCAGCGGGATACCACCACCTGATGACGGCCTCCTCGGTTGCGGAGGCTCGGTGCCTGTTGTCCGTGCACGACGTCGACCTCGTCTTGACGGACATGCAGATGCCCGGGGGCTCGGGACTGGAGCTCCTGCAACACGTCCACGAGACGCTGCCCGGAACCGCGACGTTGATGGTCACCGGCACGGACGATCCCGACCTCGCCGAGCAGACGCTCGCGTTGGGATCGTACGGGTACATCATCAAGCCGTTCCGTCAGAGCGAGGTCGTGATCGGCGTGAGCAACGCCCTCAGGCGCCAAGCCCTCGAGCGAGAGAACCGGCTGTATCGGGACCATCTCGAAGAGACGGTGAAAGCCCGGACGACGGAGCTCTGGGAGGCTGTTGTGCGGCTGGAAGCAGCCGAGAAGTCCCTGCGCGCGTCGCGTAGAGAGACGATCGAGCGCCTGGCGATCGCCGGCGAGTTCCGGGACGAGGAGACCGGCTCCCACGTCGCGCGGATGAGCCGGTATTGCGAGATCCTCGCCGACGGATGCGCGGACGCCGCGCTCCGCGGGGAGATCAGAGAAGCCAGCTGCCTGCACGACGTGGGCAAGATCGGGATCCCCGACGAGATCTTGCTCCGAGCCGGCCCACTGTCCGCAGAAGAGCGTTCGACCATGCAGACGCACACCGAGATCGGGCACTGCATCCTGAGAGGCTCCGACTCACCGTTGCTGGAGCTGGCCGCGCAGATCGCGCTAACCCACCATGAGAAGTTCGACGGCACGGGCTACCCGCGCCGGCTGAAGGGCGATGCGATCCCGCTCGCCGGACGCATAGCCGCGATCGCAGACGTCTTCGACGCGTTGACGAGCGACCGCGTCTACCGGCCTCGTTTCCCACTACTGAAGGCGATCGAGATGATGAAGAAGGAGACGGGGAGCCACTTCGATCCCGATCTGCTCCAGGTCTTCTGGGAGCGTCTCCCGGAGGTGCTGGCGGTACAGGAGGAACGCGCCTCGGAGACACACCGCGGGCCGCGGATCGGCTCGTAACGCGCCATCCCGCCGTCGCGGACCTCGTGCGATGCTGCGTCGATGCGGACGAGCAGCGGGGGACGCAGACGCTCTCAGCTGGCAGCGGCACTCCTCGCGCTCCTCCTCGGTGCGTGCGTCCCGGGCAACGACCAGATCGGCCTGTTGCGCGCGTCCGGCGGTGGGATCGAGGTCCTGTACGTGCGCTGTACGAACCGCAACGAGGCCGTCCGCACGGTGCGGCTGCGGCACAACGACACGGGCGAGATCATCTGGCGCATCGACGATGCTCGTCCGATCTCCGAGTCGCTCGAAGAACCACAGCTCCAGCGATTCGTCGTCGGTGAAACCCCGGACGGGTTCACCGAAGTAGTCGAGCTCGTGAGTCCGCTGACGGAATCCGAAACGTACAGCCTGACGATCGACGGCCCGCGTCAGGAGGGCCTCCCGTGGGTGAAGTTCGAGCTCGCCGACCTGAGCGACGACGTCGTGTACGGGCCGGTCGAAGCGCCGGCCCAAGAGTTCGTCGAGAGCGCCTCCGAGAAATGCCGGCCCCCGGAGCCGCCGTTGGGTGGCGTGTTCGCGGGACGAAGAGGAGCGCTCCTGCTGGGGCTCGTTCTCCTGGCGACCCTGTGGCTGCTCGCGAAGCGGCGGACGGTCTCGAGCGATCCCCGCCAAGATACGTAATAGACGCAACGGTTCGTCCTGGTCCGTCCCCTTGTGAACTGTTGTCATGGGGTCCGGCGCGCGACCGCGCCGTCCGGCTACACGACCCCCCAAGGAGGGCAATGCATTGAAGAGCAAGAGAACGCGTCTCCTCGCGCTGATGACGAGCGTCGTCGCCGTCGGCGCGCTGGCGACGCCGGCCACCGCTCAGACCGCGATGACGTTCGAGGTCCTGACGGGCGCGCCCGTCCCCGGGACGCAGGCGTTCGACTTCCACATGTTCCCGAGCGCGCTCACCGCGCATCCGGGCGACACGCTCCACTTCGACTGGGGCAGCGTCGGGCTGCTCCCCGTCGGCGAAACCGAGCCGCCGTTCACCGGGTTCTTCGCCGCCGACCCCGACGACAACGGGTTCAAGGTCAACGGGAGCCTGTTCTTCCCGACGCCGGCCGGGACCGACTGCGGCCTGAGGGCGAACGACCCGTGCATCTACGACGGGTCCGCACTGCTGTACCCGGGTGACCAGAACTTCAAGAACGGTTTCTACGTGCAGATCGCCGAGTCGCTGGACAACGCCGAGTTCGTCGTCTCGAACATGTTCCACACGCTGACGGTGACGGTTAGCTCGACCGCGCAGCAGTCCCCCGCCGAGGACCCGAATCTCGACTCACACCTCGCGGAGTCGGCGGACGAGGCCGAAGCGCTGCTCGCGATGCTGAACGACGTGCAGTTCGAGACGACGGAGTCGGGGAAGCGGATCTACACCGCCTACATGGGATACGACACCGAGCACATCTCGTTCTTCGAGGCGTTCCCGCAGGACCTCCGCATCCGCAAGGGCGATAAGGTCGAGTGGAACTTCGCCCAGAACGTGGTCGAGCCGCACACGGCGAGCACGCCGGTGACCAAGGCGAAGAAGTGGGCCGACGCCGCCTTCCAGAGCCCCCCTGTGTGCGACCCGGACGGCGACGAGGGGACGGCCCCCGACGAGCGGGCCGACTTCGAGAACCCGATGCTCTGCGAGGAGGGGTCGAGTCCCGAGCTCGACCTCCCGAACAAGTTCGCCAAGGAGCAGGGCGACGGCAAGGTCCCGACGGGCGGCAACCGCGACGCCGACTACGACACGTCGGGGCTACGCGGGGGGCCGGAGGGCATACCCGACGATCCCTACGCGCTGAAGTTCGTCCGGAAGTCCAAGGACGTGCCGTTCACGGTGATGTGCGCGATCCACTGGAACATGAGGACGAAGGTCACGGTCCGCTAGAACCGGCGCGTGAACGAAGTTCAAAAGAAGCGGCCCCCATTCGGGGGCCGCTTCTTTTTCAGCAGGAGATCGGGATTACCTGGACCGGCTTCCCGTTGACGTAGACGGTCCCGCAGCAGATGACCGGGTTGTCGATACAGAAAGGTGCACCGGCGGGCGCCGGTGTCGCGACCGTCATCGCCACCGCCACCGCTCCGACGACAGTCAGCAACCTCAGCTTGCGCATTCGTCCCCTCCTTCTCTCGCGGCCCCGGACGGCGGCAAGAATAGGACAAACCGCCCATCCCCCGGAGGAGACACCCGTGCGGTACGTTCGATCTGACGCCGGAAGGCGCTGAGAAGCGGCACCCGTCGCCGATCGCGGGCGGAGCTCTCGCCGCAGAGGAGGCCAAAGGAGCTTCGTGAAGTCGGAAGATGCCGTGCTGGACCTCGCGACACGAACCGAGAGCCTTCTCGCGATCCCCTCGGTCAGCAACTCCGAGGGCGCCATCACCGATTACGTCCACGGTGCTCTGGCAGACCTCGGCTTCTACGCCCACCGGCGCGTGGACGACTGCCTGTCGTTCCTCCCCGCGACGCGGCGGAGCGAGACGCTGATCCTGCTCGCCGGCCACACCGACACCGTTCCGCCACAGGGCAACGAGACCCCGCGTCTGGAGGGAGACCGGCTGTACGGGCTCGGGGCCTCCGACATGAAATCCGGCGTCGCCGTGATGATCGAGCTCGCGTCGTGGGTCGCGACCGACCCCGGCCCTGCCTTCGACGTCGGCTTCGTCTTCTTCGGCCGCGAGGAGCTGCCCGCGGAGCAGAGCAACTTGCCGCGGCTGTTCGCCGAGACCCCGGAGATGCGCGACGCGGACCTCGTCGTCGTGCTCGAGCCGACGGGCAACGCGATCCACGCGGGCTGTCTCGGGAACGTGAACGCGGAGCTGACGGTGCACGGGGTCGCGGGGCATTCGGCTCGCCCCTGGCTGGGGCGGAACGCGATCCACCTCGCGATCGAGAGGCTTCACGACGTCGTGGCGGCGCCCTACCGCCCGGTCACGATCGACGGTCTGGAGTTCGTCGAGAGCCTGAGCGTCACGAAGATCCACGGGGGCGTCGCCTCGAACGTGATCCCGGACCGTGTCGTCTGCACCGTCAACTTCCGCTTCGCCCCCGACCGGACGACCGGCGACGCGCTGACGGAGCTGCAAACGCGTCTCGAGGGCCTCGGCGAGCTCGCGGTGACCAGCGTCTCGTCCGGGGGGCCTGCGGTCCTTCGCAACCCGCTCGTCGACCGCCTCCTGCGCGCGGGAGCGGCGGGCATCGCGCCCAAGCAAGCGTGGACGCCGGTCGCGCAGTTCGCGGACGAAGGCATGGACGCTATCTGCTTCGGTCCCGGCGCGCCGGAGATGGCGCACCGGCCGGACGAGTTCGTCTCGGTGAACGCGCTCTCCGTGTGTCACGACGTATTGAAGAGGTTCATACGCGGAGACGAGAGCGAGGAGTCGACGCAGTGAGCTCGGCACCGTCGCCTCTGACCGACTACCCGTTCGTGCGGCTCGACCGGATCAAGAGCGAGCTGCGCGCCGCCGGACGCCGCGTGATCGACCTCGGTGTCGGAGAGCCGCAGGAGGAGACGCCCGAGTTCATCCGCGCGGCCCTCGCGGCTGCGCTCGATCCCCGCGCGCCGTATCCGCGCGCGGCGGGCCTGCCCGAGCTGCGAGAGGCGGCCGCCGGATGGTGCCGCGAACGGTTCAGCGTAGCCGTCGACCCCGAGTCCGAGGTGATCCCGACGCTCGGAAGCAAGGAGCCGATCTTCTCCCTGCCCCAGGTGCTCGCGCCGCCGGGGAGCGACAAGGACCTCGTGGTCACGACGACTCCGGGCTATCCGATACCCGGACACGGCGCGCGAGCGGTGGGTGCGGACGTCGTCGAGGTACCGCTGGCGCCAGAGGAGGGCTGGCTGCCCGCCCGCGGCGCTCTCGCGGACGTGGAGTGGGGCCGCGTGGCGCTGTTCTGGGTCAATTACCCGAACAACCCTACGGGAGCCGTCGCGGGGCTCTCGTTCTTCGAAGAGATGGCGGGACTCGCGGCCGAGCACGGCTTCGTCCTGGCTTCCGACGAGGCCTACGTCGACATCTACTTCGACTCTCCCCCGCCGTCCGCCCTCGAGGTCACCGACCGTTCGCACGTCGTCGCGTTCCACAGCCTTAGCAAGCGCTCCGCGATGCCCGGCTACCGTTCCGGGTTCGCGGCCGGCGCCGAGTGGATCATCGACCGCCTGAAGCAGCACCGCCCTTATTCGGGAACGACGCCGCAGGCATTCGTCCAGAAGGCGTCCGCAGCCGCGTGGAGCGACGCCGCTCATGCAGCCGACATGCGCGCGGTGTACGGCACGAAGCGCGAGGTCTTCCTCGACGTGTTCCACCGCCACGGCCTTCGGGTGGAGGGTAGCGAGGGCTCGTTCTTCCTGTGGCTCCGCGTGCCGGGGGCCGAGCCTGCATCCGAGTTCGCCGAGCGCCTCGCGCGCTCGGGCGTCATAGTCGCGCCCGAGCGCTTCTTCGGCCCCCGCGACCAGCACGTCCGGATCTCGCTCGTCGTGCCGCTGGCGGAGTGCGAAGAGGCGGCCGTCGCGATCTGTCAGGCCGCCGATCGATCTAGATAGGAGGAGCCGTGCTCGAGGTGGAGGAGCTTCCGGGCGTCGTCGAGGATCTCTACGAACGGGAGAATGCCGACGCGGGCGCGATCGCTGCGGTCGCCGAGCGCGTCGTGGACCTGCTCGACCGGGGCGAGATCCGGGTCGCGTCGAAGGGCGACGACGGGTGGGTGGTGCACGAGTGGGTGAAGAAGGGGATCCTCCTCTACTTCCGGTCGCGGCGCCCGGAGACGCAGCACGCGGGGCCCATCGAGTTCCACGACCTCGTCCCGGTCAAGACCGACTACAAGGCCGCGGGAGTGCGAGCGGTCCCGCCCGCCGTCGCCCGCAGGGGCTCGTTCCTCAGCCCCCGCGTGGTGCTGATGCCCGGCTACGTGAACATCGGAGCCTGGGTGGGCCCCGACACGATGATCGACACGTGGGCGACCGTGGGCTCGTGCGCGCAGGTCGGAGCGCGGGTCCACATCTCCGGCGGCGTCGGCATCGGCGGGGTCCTCGAGCCGGTGCAGGCGGCGCCGGTGATCATCGAGGACGACGTCTTCGTCGGGTCGCGGTGCATCATCGTCGAGGGTGTCGTCGTCGGCGAGCGGGCGGTGCTCGGGTCCAACGTCACGCTCACCGGCTCGACCCCGATCATCGACGTCACCGGTGACGAGCCGGTCGAGCATCGCGGGTTCGTCCCGCCGGAGGCAGTCGTAGTGCCGGGGGCGCGGCGGCGCGTCTATCCCGCCGGGGAGTACTTCCTGTCGACTCCGTTGATCGTGGGATGGCGATCGGACGCGACCGACGCGAAGCTCGTCGCGAACGACGTGTTGCGGGACTTCGCCTAAAGCGTCGTCCTCTATACGCCGGCGAGGGCGTGCGCGAGGTCGTCGATCAAGACGTCCGTATAGTCGGCGTATCCGACGGAGAGGCGCACGGTCCCGCGCGTGACTCCCACCCTGGCGAGCTCCGCGTCGGAATATTCGAAGTAGGTGAAGAAGGAGCTCTGCTCCACCAGCGTCTGGGGCGCCCCGAAGTTCGACGCCATGTACGGGACACGCAGACGTGAGACGACCTCCGCCGTAGCCGCCTCGTCGAGGGGTAGCTCGAAGGTCACGACCCCCCCATGACCGTCCAGGTAACGCTGCGCCAGTGCGGCGTGCGGGTGCGAGGGGAGGCCGGTGTAGTAGACGCGCTCGACCGCGGGATGATCTTCGAGGAACCGCGCGACTGTCAGGGCCTGCTCGTTGACCCGCTGCATCCTCAAGGGAAGCG
>DASZDG010000145.1:0-2392 GCA_035942255.1 Actinomycetota bacterium
CACACGCGCTACATCCAGGTCGGCGGCGTGGCCGAGGACATCCCGCCCGGATGGGAGGAGCGCTGCCGCCAGTTCACGCAGCTCATGCGCAAGCGCGCCGACGAGTACGGCGCGCTGCTCAACCGCAACGAGATCGTGCTCGCCCGGCTGCGCAACGTCTGCATCGTGTCGAAGGAGCGCCTGCTCGAGCTCGGCGTCACCGGTCCGCTGCTGCGCGCCGCCGGCGTGCCGTGGGACCTGCGCAAGGCCGACCCGTACTGCTCCTACGACGACTTCGAGTTCCAGATCCCGGTCGGCACGATCGGGGACAACTACGACCGCTTCGCCGTGCGGCTGGCGGAGATCTACGAGTCGTGCTCGATCATCGACCAGGCGCTCGACGGGCTCGCCGGGCTCGACGGGCAGCACATCGCCGACGACCGGAAGGTCGTGCTCCCGCCGCGCCACGAGCTGGCGACGTCGATGGAGGCGCTCATCCACCACTTCAAGCTGGTGACCGAGGGCTACCGCGTCCCGCCCGGCGAGGTGTACTTCCCGATCGAGTCGCCGCGCGGCGAGCTCGGGTGCTTCGTGCGCTCCGACGGCTCCGCGAAGCCCGCCCGCGTGCACATGCGTGACCCGTCCTTCGTGAACCTCCAGGCGCTCCCCGACATGGTGCGCAACACGTACATCGCCGACCTGATCGCGACGCTGGCGATGCTCGACCCCGTGCTCGGGGGCATCGACCGGTGAGCGCCGTCTCCCGGTTCGGCCACGGCTCGCGCGTGCCGGGCTGGGACGACGCCGTCGACCTCGAGAAGGACCCGATCGAGGTCCCGGACCCGGCGACGACGCCCGTGCCCGACGACCTCCGCGCCGAGATCGAGTCGCACCTCGCGAAGTACCCGGACCCGCGCTCGGCGGCGCTGCCGGCGCTCGCCGCCGCACAGCGCGTGCACGGCTGGTGCTCGCCCGAGGCGATCGCGCAGGTCGCGACGGTGATGCGGCTGACGCCGGCGTACCTGGCGGCGGTCGCGACGTTCTACGACATGTTCCACACGGAGCCGACCGGGCTGCACAAGGTCTACGTGTGCACGAACATCTCGTGCTCGCTGAACGGCGCCGACGCGCTGTACGAGCGCCTCGAGGAGGCCGCCGAGGGCAACGACGAGCTGCACGTCCAGCACTTCGAGTGCCTCGGGGCGTGCGACATCGCGCCGATGGCCTCGGTCGACGGCGTCTACGTCGGCCCCCTCGACCTCGACGACGTCCCGCAGCTGCTCGACGACGTCGCGCACGGCCGGCCGCCGCTCGCCCGCAAGCAGCTGCGCCGCCGCTTCAGCGCGGACCCCGCCGTCAACGCGCAGGAGTTCGAGCCCGGCCCGGAGGACGCCCCGATCGTCGCCGCCGGCACGGGCGGGACGCCGAAGCCGCCGGCCGCGTTCGGCCCGCCGATGCCCGCCGACGAGGACCGCAGCGACCAGCCGGCGCCGATCGAGCAGGCCTACGACCAGCCGAAGAACCCTTCCCCCGACGACGACGAATGACCGACTACCTCCTCTTCAAGGACATCGACGAGCCGGGGCTGAACACGATCGACGTGTACGAGCGGCGCGGCGGGTACGCGCAGCTGCGCCGCGCGCTCCAGATGGAGCCGGACGCTGTGCTCGCCCACCTTCAGGCGTCCGGCCTGCGCGGCCGCGGCGGCGCGGGCTTCGCCATGGGCAAGAAGGCGTCGTTCCTGCCCAAGGGCTCGATGGACAAGTACCTGTGCTGCAACGCGGACGAGTCGGAGCCGGGCACGTTCAAGGACCGCGAGCTGATGCACAAGAGCCCGCACATGCTCATCGAGGGCATGGTCATCGCCGCGTACGCGGCGGGCATCAACCGGGCCTTCATCTACATCCGCGGCGAGTACGCCGAGCAGGCCGACATGCTCGACGCGGCGGTCGCCGAGGCCGAGGCGCGGGGGTACCTCGGCGAGCGGATCCTCGGGTCCGACCTCTCCCTCTCGCTCGTCGTCCACCGCGGCGCCGGCGCGTACATCTGCGGCGAGGAGACGGCGCTGCTCGACTCGCTCGAGGGCAAGCGCGGCAACCCGCGCCTGAAGCCGCCGTTCCCCGCCAACCAGGGCCTCTACCAGGGCCCGACGCTCATCAACAACGTCGAGACGCTCGCGACCGTGCCGCACATCATCGCGATGGGCGGCGAGGAGTACGCGAAGATCGGGACCGAGACCTCCACGGGCACGAAGCTCGTGTCGGTCAGCGGCAACGTCCGGCGGCCGGGCAACTACGAGATCGAGCTCGGGATCCCCTCGCGCGAGCTCATCTACGGCCTCGCCGGCGGCCCGGGCGAGGGGCGCTCGGTGAAGCTGTGGTTCCCCGGCGGCTCGTCGGCCCCGGTGCTCACG
>DASZDG010000146.1:0-120870 GCA_035942255.1 Actinomycetota bacterium
CCCGAGAAGGACATGCCGGACGCGGTTCGGAGGATCGTGGCGACCATCGGGGAGGCCGTGTCCGCTCCCCCCACGCCCGGCATTCCGACGGTGAAGATCGAGGTCCCCCCTGGGGTCGCGGTAGAGGTCATCTACAAGGCCGCTTGACGGCGCTCTTGCCCGGCGACACCAGCCGCTCGGTCGGTCGCTCATCGATTTTTGGCGAGTGTTCGACGCTAGCCATGAACCAATTGGCTCTCATGGAAAGGGAAAGCCACCTGAACGGGCCATTGTTCGGTCGAAACCGGACAGGTATTGATTACCGAAGCAGCATCGCGCAAGAGTAGAAAGCGCTTAGGAGTGGGGCTGAGTCTGCGGGAGCCACTCGCAGCCGCCAACACGGGGAGCCGGGGGGACGCGCCCCCCCGGCTCTCGCTCATGCCGGTGAGGTGCAACCGACAACGGCTGGCGTGTGGACCTACAACAGCACAACCTATGACAAGGGACGTTAGTCAGGTCGACCCGCCGAAACAACCCTCTCGCGTAGCCATTTTTCGTGCCTACTCAGAACTAGTCGCCGCGCTCCATGAAGACGGCCACCTGGTAGCGGGTATCGGCGAAGAGACGATCCTGAAGAACCTGAAGAAGCGGGAGAGGGTTCTCGAAGGGCGTGGCGCGAGACCGCCAGGCGAAAGCCGCCGGTCCGCGATAAGTCCGCGAAGGGATCGCAAAAGGACGCGATCCAGCGCAACGCGTCGAACACGCGAAAGCGCAGGTCAGGCTGTCAATCGACAGTCGATCACGCCGCATCGAAGGAGATCGAACAGGCCTTTCAAGGCGGTAGCACGGGTTCGAATCCCGTTGGGGCCACTTCGAAACGTGCAGGTAAGGAGCGGCTCCGTTCTGCGCGGAAAGCTCGCGTCGCTCTGTTGGACCCCATGTTGGACACGCGGCGCGCACGAGCCGTCGCCGACGACCATCGCAGTCGCCCGCATCGTTACCTAGAAACACGCCGCGACAGGCCGAATCGAGGAGCCCGACAGACTTTCGCGCACCGTCGAGTGCCGCGCCGGTCGGTGACGGCGTGGAGGCTGACGTGCGGATCGGCAACAGTGATGTCTCGTCAACATCCCGCGCACTGCTGAGGTTCCCCGCCCGGTTAGCCCTCGAGCCGGTAACCCATCCCGCGTACCGTACGGATGAGGTCGCCTCCGACCTTCTTCCGGAGATAGCCGACGTAGACGTCGACGATGTTTGAACCGGGGTCGTAGTCGTATCCCCAGACGTTGCTCAGGAGCTGCTCGCGGGTCATGACCTGCCCAGGGTGACGGAAGAACAGCTCCGCCAGAGCGAACTCGCGGGCGCTGAGCTCGACCGCTGAGCCAGCCCGGACGATCTTGCGTGCCCTGAGGTCGAGGGTCACCTCTCCCACCGTGAGCTGCGTCACTTCGGGCCGGCCGTCGTCACGCAGGCGCGCCTTGATGCGGGCGAGCAGCTCCTCGAACCGGAACGGCTTGGTGACGTAGTCGTCGGCGCCGCTCTCCAGTCCCTGGACCGTGTCGGCGACCGCGTCCCGAGCCGTCAGCATGATGACCGGCAACGACCGATCACGCGCCCGTAACTCGCCGAGCACGCTGAACCCGTCCCTGTCGGGTAGGCCGAGGTCCAAGATGACGAGGTCGAACTCGCCGGTTCGGGCCAGTGCGAGGCCGTCGGCTCCCGTCGCCGCCACCGCGCTCGTGAAGCCGTTCGCCGACAACCCCTTCTCGAGGAACGACGTGATCCGCTCCTCGTCTTCGATCAACAGGATGCGCTTCATTCCCCCACTCCCGCGCGCGGCTCCGGCTGATCCACCGGGACGGCGATCGTGAAAGTCGCGCCTTGGCCGCGCTGGCTGTCGAGCTCCACCGTTCCATGATGGGCCTCCGCGATCGCCTTGACGATCGAGAGCCCGAGGCCCGCCCCCTCCGCGGACCCGCGCTTTCCGTGACCGCGGCGGAAGCGATCGAAGACGTGAGCCTGAATGTCGGCGGGTACGCCGGGGCCGTCGTCGCAGACCCAGAAGCGGGCTTCGCCGTCTCTTACGGACGACCCCAGTGCGATCGTGCCGCCGGTCTCCGTGTGCTGGACGGCGTTCTGGGCCAGTTGCATCAGTGCCTGAGTGAGCCGCTGGCGGTCGCCGATGATCACGCCTTTGCCGGTGCCGGCGAGGGTCCAGGCGCGCTCCCCGAGCGACTGCGCCTTGGCGAAGACCTCCTCGGACAGGTTCGCGACGTCGACACTGTCCAGTGCGAGGAAATCGGGACGGTCCGCTCGGGCGAGCACGAGGAGGTCGTTGACGAAGCGGCCCATGCGGTCGAGCTCGTCCATGACGATCTCGAGCCCTCGCCTTCGATCCTCGGGGTCGTCGCCGAGCATCTCCAGTTGGCCCTGGATGACCGTGATCGGCGTGCGTAGCTCATGGCTCGCGTCGTCGATAAAGCGGCGCTGCGCGACGAATGCCGCTTCGAGCCGGTCGAGCATCTCGTTGAACGTCTGCGCCAGTCCCGCGATCTCGTCGGTGCCGGTGACCTCGATCCTCCGTCGAAGGTCGGACTCCGTGATCCCGCGGGCCGTGTCGGTGACCTTCTTCACGGGTCCGAGAATCCGATCGGCCAGCCTCCACGCGAGGAGTGACCCGATCAGGACCACGATCGCCCCGACCCCGGCGGCTCCGGCGATCGCGGGCGTGCTCTCACCGAGCCTGAGATCGCGGAAGATCGCGACGACGAAGACACCTTTCGTCTCCCCGTCGTGACGCACCGGGACCGCCAGGTACTCGACCGGGCCCGCCGGCGTGTCGACGACGCCGCGGTCGCTCTCGTCGAGCGACGCCCAGCGCCCCACGAGCTCCGGATCCTGATCGAGGCGGTAAGGGACGACGGCGCGGCTGCGCAGGTAGGGCTCTCCGGCGACGAACGTCAGCTGGGCTTCGTGGCGCGCAGGGATGTTGCGCTCCAGGAACACCTCGAAGATCCTGCGGACCCGTCCTCCGAACGGCTCACCGGTGTCGGGATCGCCACCGGTCGAGAGGCGTCGGATCTCGCGAGCCTCCTGGACCAGCTCGGCGTCGATCGCGTCCTCCGCTCTGTTCACGAGGATCTCTCGCACAACCACGACCGATGCCGCGGTTGCAAGGAGGAGCAGAAGGATGAAGGCAGCGAGCAGACGCACGCGGATGCTGGCAAGCTTTCTACTCGCCCCGATTCGGTCGTCGGTCATCCCTGCGCGTCTCCTCACTCACAAAGGTTGTGTCCCGCCGGGTGGGACGCACGTGAGACCAGGATGAGAGATTTTTCATCTTGTTCCATTAGAGGCTTCTCACGTCTACCTCATCGTGGCCTCATTCGTGCCGAGCATCCTCGTAGTCGTCAGGTAACGACCGACAGGAGGCAAGCGATGCTCGGAAGAACTGCAGTGGCGGCGCTGGCGATCGGCGTGATGGTGAGTCCCTCGGCGGCCCTCGCGGCAACCGACGACGTGGTGATCCGGCGTGAGGAAGACGGAGTCGAGGTCGCCGTCGTGGAAAGCGACGACGACGACTTCACCGGCAACACCGGGACCGGGGACACCGGCGACAGCGGCACGGGTGACAGCAACGACGCCACGGGCAGCCGTCATACCTCGGTAAGCCGGGATCGGGACCGCAGCCGCGGCGACAACACGAGGGACTGGACGCGCGACGGCGGCGACCGCACCCGCGATCACAGCGGTGGCCACACCAACGACCGCACTCGCAACGACACGCGCTAGCTCGATGACCACGGCACCTAGCTGGGAGCTGGCTGAAGGCGACGAGATCGCACCCGAGCGCTGGGCCCTCCAGCTCCTCGGAGGCGGGCGCAAGTACGAGGCGTACCTTGCCTACGACGAGGAGCTGCAGAGCACCGTCGTAGCGAAGCTGCTCAGGCCTCACGTCGTCGAAGACGAGGGCGCGCGGGAGACGATGACGGCGGAGGGCGCCGCGTTGACGAGCCTCAACCACCCCGTGCTCCTGCGTTGCTTCGGCGTCGTGGAGGGTCCGCGGCCGCATCTGGTCCTGGAGCATCTGGAGGGCCCGCGGCTCTCGACGTTGCTCCGTCGGCAGAGGAAGCTGGCGATAGAGCAGGTCGTGATGCTCGGCCTCCAGCTGACGTCGGCGCTTCATTACATGCACCGTCGCGAGATCGTCCATCTCGACGTCAAGCCCAAGAACATCATCATGAGCGGCCCGCCGCGGCTCATCGACCTGTCGGTCGCTCGGAGCTTCGACCGGGCGCGGCGCGCTACGGAACCGATCGGCACGGACGCGTACATGGCACCCGAGCAGTGTGAACCTCGGCTGATGGGGGGCATGGGGGCCGAGGCGGACGTGTGGGGTTGGGGCGTGACGATGTTCGAAGCGATCACGGGCCTTCTGCCCTGGCCGAAGATGGAGAGCTCGACCAGCAGGGAGGAACGCTTCCCTCAGCTCCATCTCGACCCGGCCCCACTCGGCGGCGACACGCCGCCCTTGCTGGCGGCACTCGTGATGGGCTGCCTCGAGAAGCGGCCCGAGAACCGCCCGAGGCAATCGGACATAGCGGGGATCCTCGAGCCCCTGGTTGCCGCGCTGCCGAGGCGGATCGTTTTCACTCGCTTCCGCCCGCGGATGCGCTGACCGACGACGAACGAGGAGGACACGATGAGCACCGGCAAGCTGGCGATCGCGGTCTTGGCACTCAGTCTCGCGGTAGGTGGAGGGATCGCAGCCCTCGCCGACACGAACGACGACCGTTCAATCGGAGTGATCGAGCTAGAGGACGGCGTTCTTCGGAAGGACGACTCAGCTGACGAGGTAGCCGGCGTAGACGAGGGTGACGACGCCGACCGCACACGTGGCGACGACGGCACGGACGGCGGGAACAACACCGGTGACGGCGACGGGACGAACGGCGACGACGGCACCGGCGGCGGCCACAACACCGGTGACGTCACGTACGACGCCCCAGCCGGGACGGCCACAGGCGGCGGGGACACAACCTAAGCAAGACAGACGTCACGCCATCTGGGAGGCGACGACGAAGCCGCACACAGCTCGTCGGGCCCGCGTCACGCCGTCTCGCCACGCTTCGCGGCGGTGGTGTGCATCACTTCCTGCTAGCATCTGGATATGGCGTCGATACGCACCACCTTTACGCTCGATGACCGTTTGGCGCAGCGAGCTCGTGAGCTTGGGATCAACATCTCTGCGGCCGCACGAGAAGGGGTGGCTGCCGCCGTCCGTGGGGCAGTGGCGCGATCCGATCGGGAAGCTTACCGACGTCACCCCGAACGGCCCGACTCGTTCTGGACCGAGACAGAAGCATGGAGCGACGAGTGACGCGAGGGGACGTCTGGCTGGCCCAGGTAGGTCGAAAGAAGAGGCCCGTTCTGGTGCTGACGCGCCCGGAGGTGCTGGATGTGCGCGAACTTGTCACCGTTGCCGAGATCACTGCCTCGATGCGAGGCCTCGCCGCCGAAGTCAGCCTCGATCACGGCGAGGTGGGGCTCGAGCGACCGTCGGTTGTCAACTGCGATGGACTTCATACCGTCTCCCAAGCGTCGCTCACGACCTACGTCGGGGGAGTGAGCGACAGGACCATGAGCAACGTTTGTTCGGCAATCGCCTACGCGCTTGGCTGCTGAAAGACAATGAGGCCGCATGAGTCTCTACGGGATCTGTCGACCTTCTCGACGTGTTCTTCTCGGAGCTCCCCGCCGTCTTGGACATCAGAGCCGAGTTCGAGTAGAGCGGCTGATCCTGCCTTCACGGTGTCGGTCAGCGCGAGTGGCCACGTTCCTCGAGGTGGTACGGGACGCTCGCAACGACCACGCCCTTCTCGAACAGTAGGTGGCGCTTGATGAGAAGTGCCGTCTGCCCGTGCAGGAACTGGTGGCGCATCTTCGTGACCACGAACTCGGGGATGACGACGGTCACTACACGATCGGTGCCGTCCGGGCGGTACTGCTTGACGTATTCAGTGATGGATTGGCCGATGTCGCGATAAGGCGACTCGTGAAGCTCGAGCGGGACCTGGGCCCCCGAGGTCGTCCATTGCTCAGCCAGAGCCTCGGTGGCGTCGGGATCCAGGCCGAACGAGACGGCCGTGACGTCGGTGGGGCTCAGCGACTCGGCGAACTCGATCGCCTGCATGGTCGCGTTGTGGATGCCCGACACCAGGACCACCGCGTAGTGGCGGCCGTGCTCTTGCGTCTCGTCTCGGGCTGGGTCGACGTCGTCGCGCAGGACGGGCAGGTCGATGATCTGGATGTCGCGTTCTCCGAGGAACGACGCCTTCAGTCTGTGGATCCGGGGCCGGCGGAGGATCTCCCACAGACCCCTTCGTTCCAGCATCTCCGGGATAACGAGGCTGAGGAAGTCGTCCGGCGGAAGCTCGCGACGACGCTCGGAGAGGTAGGTCTTGATCGCGTCGGGCACACCCTCCGTGGCTTCGAGGACCGTCAGAGGTACGTCGGGAGCCATCCGCTTGAACGCCGCGGCCGACGCCTTGTCGAACGTGATCGCGGTGGCGTCGCGCGGCCGTATCGACCGCACGTAGCCGACGGCTCGAGCGGTCGCTGCGTCGACCCTCTCGACGAGGATCACGGCCGAGTGGTCACCGCCGCGGCGGTCCGCGGGTCGCCTTTCGGGGTGGCCCAGCTGAGTAACCACGTCGGAGTAGTGGCGGTGGATCCCCCTCATGAGCAGCATCAACAGCGGGATTGCGGCGACCACGATCCAAGCCCCGGAAGCGAACTTCGTCGCGATTACCACACACAGCACCAGGGCAGTCATGGCTGCACCGACGCCGTTGATCAGGATGCTCCGCCGTGAGCTCGCTTCCCCGGCCTTCCTCCAGTGCACGACCATCCCGGCCTGGGAAAGGGTGAAGGAGACGAAGACACCAACGAGGTAGAGCTGGATGAGGCGGTTGAGATCGGCCCCGAAGGCCACGATCAACAACGTTGCCACCACGGACAGGATCAAGACGCCGTTGGAGAACACCAGGCGGTCGCCACGGTTCATCAGCTGTCGCGGCAGGAACCGATCCCTCGCGAGGATCGACGCAAGCCTCGGGAAATCGGCGAAAGCCGTATTCGCAGCGAGGATGAGGATGGCGGCCGTCGCGACCTGGATGACGTAGAAGCCAATCCCCCCGCCGAAGACACCGCGTGCGATCTCGCCGAGGACCGAGGTCTCTTGACCGTGGACGTAACGGACCCCCATCTGATGCGCCAGCCACGAGACCCCGAGGAACATCGAGATGCTGATCGTCCCCATGATCGTGAGCGTCTTGGCGGCATTCCGTGATTGCGGGTACCTGAAGGCAGGCACGCCGTCGGAGATCGCCTCCACTCCGGTGAGCGCGGTGGTGCCGGCAGCGAACGCCTTGAGGATAAGGAACGCGCCCAACGACGCCTCTACGTGAAGGTGCGTGGAGGCGCTCTCCGCGATCGGGCAGCCGGTCGCGCACTTGACGAATCCAGTCACGAGCAGCGTCGCTATCGACGCGATGAAGGCGTAGGTCGGGACTGCGAAGAAGACGCCGGATTCCTTGACGCCGCGTAGGTTGGTCATCGCGACGAATGCCACGAACAGCATCGCGATCCCGATCTTGTATTCGGCGAGGCTCGGAGCGGCAGTGAGAACGGCTTCCGTTCCGGCCGTGATGGAGACCGAGACCGTGAGCACGTAGTCGATGAGAAGCGCGGAGGCCGCGAGAAGCCCGGGACCGACACCTAGGTTCTCCCTCGAGACGATGTACGCCCCGCCCCCGTTCGGGTAGGCCCGCACGGTCTGCCTGTAGGAGAACACGACCAACCCCAGGAGCAGCGCGACTGCTAGCGCGATGGGAACGACGTTCGACAGTGCTGCGGCACCGGCCATGCCGAGGACCAGGAGGATCTCCTGGGTGGCGTAAGCGACCGAAGAGAGAGCGTCCGACGAGAACACCGGAAGGGCGATCCACTTCGGAAGCAGCGTGTGCTCCATCTCCGAGGTCGCCATCGAGCGGCCGAGCAGGACCCGCTTGAGGACCTGAGCCTTCTTCATGCGAACTCTCCGTCGGCGATCTGCAACGCAGGCTCGTCGAGGATCGGCTGCGCGTCTGGGCCGGCAACAGCGACGCCTTCCAGCAAGATCCTCGTGCCACAGGCAAGGCCACGTATCGCTCCGGTCGCAAGAGACCATCGGGCGGTCACTCGGGCGGTACCGTCGGTGACGGTCGCCTCTAGGCAGTCCGTCTGCGGATCAACCACGAGACGTTCGACGACACCCGCAATCCGGCAGGCTTCGTAGAGCTCGACGTCTATGCAGCACGTTGTGGCTCCCGTCGAGATCGCCCATAGCTCGAGCTCCGAGACCAATCCTCGGTCTTGCGCGCCGAGGGATCTCGCCCAAGCTCTCCGCACGACCCAACGCTTCAGATTCACGTTTTCCAGAGTCCCGGAGTCACCGTTACGGAGACGTAAGGAAACCGCCGATCGGCGTAAGGATTTCGTCAGGATTGGGCGACGGCCATCAGCACCGAGGACCGGTCAGGGCGGACAATGAAGCTATGAACGATGCCCGAATGGGATGGCGGGGTGCTTCCTCTCTTCGCAAGCGCGTCGCCGCGGCCCTCGCGGGACCCGCCGCGGTGACGCTTCTTGCCGTTCCGGAGAACCATCCCGACACGACCGTAGTGGCCGTCCTCTACGTGCTCACCGTGGTGGTCGCCGCACGGGTGGGCGGAGCACTTGCGGGGTTGGGCGCTTCAGTGGCCTCGTCCCTCGCCCTGAACTTCTTCTTCACTCCGCCACTTCATACCTTCGCCATCGCCGCTGCAGAGGACCTAGTCGCCCTGTTCGTGTTCCTGGCCACGTCGACCGTCGTCGGCGCGCTGCTCTCGTCCGCCGTCGAGGCCAAGGCGAAGGCCGAGCAACGTGAGCTGGAGTCCCGCCTCCTCAACGGTCTCGCCACTCGACTCCTCGCCGGCGAGGCCGTCGAGAAGGTGATGGCGAGCTTCGCGCAAGGGATCTGCGATTTGCTCGACCTCGACGCGTGCGAGATCGTCACGTCATTCACTTCGCCGGCGAGAGCGGGGTCGGTGCCAGACTCCCAGCCCGAACGATTCCCCCTGAGAGCTCGCGGTCAGGATGTTGGAGAGATGCGCGTCTGGCTCGGAGACCAGGCGACTCTGACCGGTGACGAGCACAGCGTGCTGACCTCACTCGTGGCGCAGCTCGCGCTTGCACTCGACGGCATGCGGCTCAGCGTCGACGTCCGTCGTGCGGAGCTCGACGCGCAGACGAGTCAACTGAAGGCAGCTCTGTTCTCCGGCGTGACACACGACGTAAAGACCCCCCTTGCGGCGATCACAGCCTCCGTCACGAGCCTTCTCGACGGAAGAGACTTCTCCGACGACGACCTGCGCGCGCATCTGGAGAGCATCCGTCAGGAGGCCGATCGTCTACACCGCGTCGTCAACAACCTCCTCGACATCGCCAGGCTTCGAGCGGGGGCTCTGGTTGCCGCGAAGTCACTCAGCCCGATCGACGAGCTGATGGAGAGCGTGCTCAACCGTCTGAGGCCGTTGCTCGGAGACCGCCCGGCAGAGATAAGAGTTGGCGACGACATTCCGGAGATCCCTATGGACGTCGTGCAGATGGACCAGGTCCTGACGAACCTCATCGAGAACGCGATCAAGTTCAGCCCTGCGGGGACTCCGATCTCGCTCGCGGCGGTCGGCGGCGCCGGCACCGTCCGCATCACCGTCTCGGACTCCGGCCCCGGTATCCCGAAAGAGGATCGGGTACGGATCTTCGAGCCATTCGAGCGCGGGAGCACGCGCTCTGCAGGGACGGGGCTGGGACTCACGATCTGCGCAGCCATCGTGGCGGCGCACGACGGGCGGATGTGGGCGGCCGAGAGCCCTGGGGGCGGAGCCGCATTCACTCTCGAGCTCCCGTGCGCGACGTCGTCGTCGGAGGAGGTGCCGGATGCCCGAGCGAGTGCTCGTCGTTGACGACGACACCCAGATGACGAAGGCGGTCACGAACGCGCTCCGGGCACGCGGGTACGACGTGCTGACCGCGTCGAGCGGAGAGAGGGCCCTCGACCTCATTACGGAGGAGGAGCTCGACCTCGTGTTGCTGGACCTGGGCCTGCCCGGGATCGAGGGCGATGAGGTCATCCGGCGGCTGCGCGCCTGGTCGGAGCTGCCCGTCATCGTGGTCTCCGTGCGCGACGGCCAGGAGGAAAAGGTCGCTGCGCTGGACGCCGGGGCCGACGACTTCGTCACGAAGCCGTTCGGGATCAAGGAGCTGCTCGCGCGGATGCGGGCGGTACGCCGCCGGGCCGCTCCCGAAAACGAAGCGGAGCCCGTCCTCTCGTTCCACGAGCTCGAGGTCGACCTCGTCAAGAAGCTCGTCACTCTCGAGGGAGCGCAGGTCCACCTGACGCCGACCGAGTACCGGCTGCTCGAGTGCATGGCGACAAATCCGGGGAAGCTCCTGACCCACGCCTGGCTTCTCCAGAGGGTGTGGGGGCCGGGCTACGGGACCGAATCGAACTATCTGCGCCTGTACGTCAGGCAGCTGAGGAAGAAGCTCGGGGACACGCCCGCCCGGCCCCGGTGGATCACGACCGAACCGGGCCTTGGCTATCGTTGGCTCCCCGACCCGACGCGCGCGTCATGAGCCGCGTATTCGGCCGTGTGAAAGGCCGCCTTGGTCCGGCGTGGACCCGCCGGCCCCCTGCACTGCTCTGTTCATAACTGAGCAGACGGCCCGGCCCCCGTGGCCGAGAGTGAACGAGTCTGAACGGACGACCTCGGAGGGCGGGCAGCCATGTGGTCATCTCGAAGGTTCGGCTCGGGGGCGGTCGTCGCACTGACCGCTGCATCCTGCATCGCGGCCGGAGTGTCGGGCGGGGCGGCAAGTGCTCAGGAGCAAAGGGTCCCCGGGAAGATCGCCTTCATCAGCGACGTCGACGGGGACTGGGAGGTCTTCGTCATGCGGGCGGACGGCTCGGGTCGCCGGCAGCTGACACACAACGAGGTCGACGACTGGAGCCCGAGTTGGTCGCCGGACGGGCGCCGGCTCGTCTTCGAGCGAGAACGCGGTGAGAACGGCTACGAGGACCTCTACATCCTGGACGTCGCGTCCGGAACCGAGCGCCCATGGGTCGTCTCGTCCGGCGTGGACGAAGGCGACGCCGAATGGTCGCCGGACGGGAAGTGGATCGCGTTCCGGGGCAACGACGGCGGTGACGGCTCCGACGTCATCGCTTTGCGAGTCGACAAGAAGCGCGGAAGGATCGTCTCCTCCCAGAGCGAGAACAGCTCGAACTCCGATCCGACGTGGTCGCCGGACGGACGCGAGATGGCGCTGGTCGAGGCATACGACGGGTCCGGGATCTACGTCGCCAGCGTCTGCTGCAGTGGCGGCTACGAGAAGGAGTCCGTCACCTACAGCGACGGCTGGAAGCTCGCGCTCGACTGGTCGCCCGACGCCACCTGCATCGTCTACGCAGAGGAGACCTACTCCGAGGCAGACGGGGCGGGTGCCGACATCTACACGACGCGTCTCGACGGTGGGGAACCCAAGCTGATCCTGCAGGGGGACACGTGGGCCGCGCCGGGTTCGTGGTCTCCGGACGGCTCACAGATCCTGTTCGAGTCCACCGCGGGGTCGTCCTGGGACCTCTACTTGATGGATGCCGACGGCTCGGACGTCCGCCGGCTGACGAAATCCGACAAGGTCAACGAGGGCGAGCCCGACTGGTGGGCGCCGCCCGTGGCCGAGCCGGCAACGCCGGACTGTGGGCAGCCCGCGTCGCCTTCGCCCGGGCCGACCTCTCTGCCGAGCCTGCCCCCAGCGTAGATCGGGAGGAGGCGCTATGGGCCGGCACAAGCGGATACTTCTCAGCTTCCCCGCGGCCGCGATGGCTGTGCTTCTCGCGGCCCCCGCGCCGGCCGCGCCGGCTCAGGAGGCCCCCGGCGGGCTCATCGCTTTCGCGAGCGATCGCGACGGCGACGCCGAGATCTTCGTCATGAACGCCGACGGCACGGACGTGCGCCAGATCACCCACAACGAGGTAGCCGACCACTCGCCCGACTGGGCCCCCGACGGCCGCCGCATCGTCTTCGTGCACGAGACCGGCGACTTCAACGTCGACCTGCACATCGTCGACACGACCACGGGCGAGGAACGCGTGTTCACCTCGTGGAGGAACTGGTACGAGAGCGACCCGGCCTGGTCGCCCGACGGGAGGTGGATCGCGTTCGCGTCGCGGCATCCCGACGCCGACGGCGGCGACATCGAGGCGGTGCGCATCGACCGCCGCCGGGGCCGGCTCATCGCCACGCAACAGGAGAACTCGACCAACGTCGACCCGGCGTGGTCCCCCGACGGCGCAAGGCTGGCGTTCGTCGAGTACTACGAGGCGTACGACCTCTTCACGACGAGCTTCTGCTGCGGCCACGGCTTCAAGCGCCGAACGCTGACGAGAGACGGCGCCACCAAGCTCCACCCCGAATGGTCGCCCGACGGCACCCGGATCCTCTTCAGCCGGTACAAAGCCGCCGGCAACCACGGCCTCTACACGATCGACCCGAACGGAGGAGCGGAGACCGTCGTCTTCGAGGGCGCGCTCGACGCTCGCTCGGGAACGTGGTCACCCGACGGGGGCACGATCGCCTTCTACGCCGCCCCACCCCTTGGTGACTCCGACATCTATCTGATCGACGCGGACGGAAGCGGGCTCACGCAACTGACGGACGACCCTGCCTCCGACCAGCATCCGGACTGGACCCCCGGCCCACGTTGACCCTCGCCGGAGCTAGAACCCGGCGACGATCGACTCGAGGATGTGTCCCTCGCGGACCCGCTGCGGGTGGTCGCCGACCGGCACCTCGGCCACGACCTTCTCCTTGCCGAACGAGATGATCGTGACGAGGTCGCTGCCGCTCATCGACATCCAGCACGTGTTGCCCGGCCCCTCGACCGCCCAGTACGGCTTCGAGTACTGCGCGTCCTCGACGTAGCGAGCGGCCCCCTCGAAGAGCGCCGGCGTGAACGTCTGCCGGTCGACGATCGCGGCGTAGTCCGACATGGTCCCGGCCACGCAGAGCTTGTTGCCGCGCTCGTTGATGGCGATCCCGTGGTGTGCGGAGTCCAGGACGTACTGCTCGCGCGGCATGTCCTTGACGTCGTCCGCGATCGGGAGCTCGACGATCCGGGTGACGACGCCGGTCTTCGGCTCGGGCAGGCCACCGAGCTCGTAGTCCTCGCCGCCGGTGTCGTCCTTCTTCACCATGTCGAACTCGACGAAGCCGTGGAAGAACGACACCTGCGCGTACATGATCTTCTCGTCGGGGGTGAGCGCGACCGGGCGAACGGCGCTGCTCATGTCCGGGTGGCCGGCCTCCGCGAGCTCCTGTCCCATGTCCCAGCGACGCTTCACCTCGAAGCTGCCGTTGCTGACGATCTGGAGCCAGCGGTCGCCCTTGCTGGTATCGCCGCCGCTGTCGTCGGAGTCGGCCTCGTCGCCGGGCGTGTAGACGCGGCCGATGGACGCGTGGAAGATGCGCTTCCCGTCGGCCGAATAGTTGTTCTCGTGCGGCGTGTCGCCGGACTCGAACGACCGCAATCGCTCCCCCATCGTGACGGCGGTGCCGTCGGGCAGCGTCTCGTCCACCATGCTGAACTCGATGACCTGACGCGCGGTGGAGTCCGACACGACCAGACGCCGGCCGTCGGGCGATAGCCCCATGTGGTCGGTGCGGTAGCCGTCCATCTCGGCCTCCGCGACGATGCTGCCGGGATCGCCTTCCTCCCCCGCCGCGGCCGCCGCTGCGATGTCGATCCACACGACGTCGCGCAGGCTCGGCCGGGAGACCGCCAGGTACTTCCCGTCCAACGTCGTGAAGGCATCGTCGACGTACTGGTCGTGGCCCTCGCCCACCCCCTGCTGGATGGCGACGTAGAAGGCCGCGCCGGCGGGGTGGCTCGGCGAGGGGGTCACGACGTGCTGCAGCTCTTCGTCCAGGTCCGGGACGACGTTGATCGTCGTAAGGACCGCGCGCGACCGGGCGTCGACGATCGTTGCCGTGCCGGCCCAGTTATTGCTGACGACCATCACGCTCCGCGTGTCGGGATGCTGCCCGGCACCCTCGGAATCCGCCGCCGGGACGTTGCCGGCAAGGGCGATGGAGGCCGTCAGAACGAGGCCTGAGACGAGCGAACTTCTCCCTACGCGCACAACGAACACATTATTAGGACCGCTCGCTTCCTGGTCATCCTCCCGACTTGCGCTCTTCCGGGGTCGGACACCAGGACGACTCCAACCCCGCCACGTCCCACCCTGCCGCCGTCGAACCGGCCTCGTACGAACCCTGGAGGAACGCGAGCAGCATGGCATCGGGATCACGAGCCTTGCGAACGGAGTCGTAGGGAAGCACCGCCAGGGACCCGCCGTTGCGCTCCACCCAGCGCGCCCGCGCCGGAAGCGGCATCGAGCGAAGGTCCGCGGGCTCCGGAGCAGTGTAGGAGTAGTACGCGGGCTCGGGTAAGAGCTCGTCTCCCACCCAGAACCCGAAGGCGATCACCTCGTGGGAGTAAGCCTCTCGCGTCACCGGATCGGCCTCGGGCAGCGCGGGCGCGCGGGCTCCGTTGTACCGCGAGAAAGCGAGATCGAGCGAATGCCAGTAGAGCTGCACGGGGCTCGTCTTCCCGCAGAACCATCCGCCGAACCTCTCGAACACGCCGTCACTCCAATCGAGGATTCGCCAGAATCGCGAGACCGCGTCGCGGTCGTAGGAAGCGTGCTCGTTGTCTTCTTTGAAACCGGTCGTCATCGGGACGCCGAACGGCGTTTCGACGATGTCGGTGTCGAGCCCCAAACGACCCAGCATCAGATGAATGGATCGATCGAAGACCGCGACGGACATGCCGTCCACCAGCTCCAGCTGCTCACGTGCGCCGGTCTGCGTGCTGATCGTCAGGAGATGGTCGACGAGGTCGAGACTGATCTCGAACCGCCTCGTCTCGTCGACCGGGATCCGGCCCGTGGTGAGGCCCCGGAGGTGTGGGCGAAGGGTCACGTGCCACCAGTGGTTCCTCGGCGGCATGTAAGCGAGCTTGATCTTCCCTACGACCTGGAGCCAGAGGTGGAGGGTGTCCTTCGTCGCGTGCCAGCCCTCCAGCGGCAGGCTGGGGAGAGACGCGTGGCCGGGCTCGCGCTGTGGCTCCACGTGCGCCTCGTCTCGATCGGGGGTCACAAGCTACACCGAGAAGCGGGGGCCACAGGTTCGATCCCGGTCCGCGCTTTCGATTTCCCGGCCCCTGCGATAGAGACATCACGTGGAGCCACACCCACGACAACCCAGGCTGCCCGACGGGATCGACCATGACGGATACAGACGGATCCGCAGGCTCATGCGCGCTTCGGTGCTGAGGACGTGGCGCGCGCACAGCGGGGTGATCGCGGGAGTGGATCCGTGGGACGTGGTCGACGAGGCCTGGGCGTCGATGGCGGAACAGGGCTTCGAGAGCAAGGGCGACTTCCTGCCCCACGCGCTCAAGGTCGCGCGCAACAAGGCGATCGATCACCAGCGCCGGGCCGAGGCTCGCCGACGTGACCGCTCACTCGACGTCCCGGCGGTGCAGGAGGGGGTCGTGGGGTCTGCCGGGGCCGACGTCGACTTCTTCCGAGCCCGGGAAGAGGTCGCCGCGGTGACTCGGCTGGCCCTGTGGGAGCAGGCGATCTACGAGCCGGGCGTCCTGACCGACCTGCAGCGACAGGTGTTCGTCGGGGTGCGGATCGACGGCAAGAGCCGGGCGGCCGTCGGCCGGGAGCTCGACCCCCCGCTCACCGGCCAGCGTGTCGGGCAGATCGCCGCCGAGACGTTCATCAAGCTACAGAGGTACGTCAAGCAGAACGAAGATGGTGCGATCGGCGCAGGTCCGAAGGGAGGTGCGGCACGTGGCGGATAGCGAGAGGCTCCAGGAAGCGCTCGCCGCGCACCTCGAGCACCTCGAGATGGGTGGCCCCGAGCCCGACGTCTCGCACCTCACGGCCAACGAGCGACGCGAGCTGCAGGAGCTGATCGACGCGCTCGACCTCACCGAGGGCATCGCGTTCGGCAGCGGCCGCGAGGAGGGGACCGCGGCGCTCGAAGCGGCGACCGAAGCCGGAGAGCGGTTGCTCGCGGACCTGCGAACGTCGCTGCCGCCCGGGGTGCGGCTCGAGGCGGACGGGAACTGGCTGATCGCCCACGTCGGCGGGGTCGCGATAGAGGAGCGTTTCCTCGTCGGGACGTTCGGGGGCCGGGTGCGCGTATGGCTCCTGGACCTAGACTCGGTCGCGGCGATCGAGGAGAACGCGGAGGCTCTGGCGGACCTCGGCCGCGTGTTCCGGATGTTCCCCGACATGTCGGCGGTGGCGCTGGTCGGACGCGACCTGTCATGCGCCATCGTCGAGCCCGAGGACACCGCTCCGCGGATCCAGGTGCCGAGCGGCTCCCTCGCCTCGCGCCGGTACAAGCGTGCGGTCGAGCCCGCGGCCGGGGCGGTCCCGGCGTTCCTCGATGAGCTGATCCCGTACTGGGACCCGATGCCGGCATTCGATCCCGAGTCCGGCGTGCGCATCGACATAGCGGAGGTGGCGACCGGCTGCGCGGATGCGGCGATCGAGAGCCAGCGCAAGATCGGGGAGCGGGCGCGCAAGGGCAACCCGAAGAAGGACGCGCTCAGCGCGTTCGGCGCCAAGGAGACGAAGGCCATCGATGCCCTCCTGAAGGGCCTCTTCGACGGGAGCATCGATCCATCCGACGTCGAGGACCGGATCGAGCGGGTGACCGAGCGATGATCCGCCGCCTCCGGCTGCGCAACTGGCGCGCGTACGACGACCTCGACCTCGAGCTCGGCCCCGGCGCGACGTTCGTCGTCGCGTCGAACGGCATCGGCAAGACGTCGCTGATCATGGGGGCCGGCTGGGGGCTCTTCGGCGACGCGGCCCACGTGGACGCGGCGAAGGAGATCCGGGGGGACGCCGACTCCGCGACCGTCGCGGTCGAGCTGCGGCTGCCGTCGGGCATCGACGCGGCGATCACGCGGTCGGTCGACCGCAAGGGCAAGGTCGTCGTCGAAGCGAAGCTGCCGGACCGCACGATCACGTCACAGAGTGAGCTCGAAGAGCTTCTCGTCGAGGAGTTCGGGGCCGACCCGCACGTGCTCGCGCAGCTGACGGTGATGATCCACGGCGGCGCGGTCGAGTCGTTCCAAGGTGAGGGCGAGTTCGACCTCCAGGATCACCTCGCCGAGGTGTTCGGCGTGACGCCGCTGTTCGAGGCGGCACGCAGGGCGAAGGCCGTCGCGGACGGCGCCGCGAGCGCGCTCCGCAAGGCGAAGACCGTGCAGCGCACGGAGAAGCGCGGCCGGGACGAGCTGGTGGCCGAGCTCGAGTCGGTCGTCGAGAGCCTCGGCGAGACGAACGCCGCGCGCGAGGCGCTGGTCGCGGCCATCGAGGAGACGTCGGAGACCATCCGGCTCGGGGACGAGTGGGCGCGCTATCGCGCGGGCATGGCCGCGCGGGACGAGCAGCTCCACGTCATCGCCGAGGAGGCGACGGGGCTGCTGGACGGCGCCGTCGCGCCGGGTGACGTCGTCGAGGCGCTGACGTCACGGGAGCAGGAGGCCGCGGCAGCGCTCGCTACTGCGGAGCAGGAGGGGGCCGCGGCCCGGGGCAAGTCGGAGCTGATCCGAAGCGCGCTCTCGGACCTCGAGGGCGCCGGCGCCGTCTGCCCGACGTGCCTTCGTCCGTTGTCGGAACACGACGCGCAGCAAGCGGAGACGGAGCACAAGAGGACGCTCGAGGAGCTCGACGCACAGGCCGCCGCAGCCCGCGCACGGGCGGACGAAGCGCAGACGTCTCTCGCGTCGGTGCGCGCCCTGCTCGAACGAGCGCGGTCGATCCCGACCCCGCTCGAACCGGAGGGGCAGATCGCGGAGGCCGATCTCGTCACGGCCCGCGCGCGGCTCGAGTCGCAGAAGGAGGAGCTGCAGGAGATCGACAGGACTCTCGCGCTCCACGCGACGCGCGGCTCCCAGCTGCAGAGCGCCCTCGAGACCGCGGACGAAGAGGAGAGACGCGTCCGCGAGCTGGAGATGCTCTACCGGCGGGAAGGCATCGCGCTCGCCGCGCACGAGGCGCTCGTCGCGACCGGGACCGCCATCACCGAGCGCTACATCGAGCCGCTCGCGAAAGAGGTCGAAGGGCGCTGGAAGTCGATGTTCGGGTCCGGCGGCCTGAACCTCTCCTCCCAGGGCCACATCACGAGGGACCTCGGGGGCCGGACGCTCGAGTTCGGCTCGCTCTCCGGCGGCGAGAAGGTCTGGGCGCTGCTGCTCACGCGTCTTCTGATCCTCGGCGCGTCGACGCGCGCTCCGTTCATCTGGCTCGACGAGCCGCTGGAGCACCTCGATCCGAAGCTGCGCAAGGTCGTCGCCGGCACGCTCGCGAAGGCGTCCTCGGGGGCCGGTCTTCGCCAGGTGATCGTCACGACCTACGAGGCAGAGCTCGCACGGCAGCTCATGGAGGACGTTCCCTCCGCGTCGCTTCTGTACGTGACCGCAGACTGAGGGATTTTTTCTCTCAGGCGCTTTCGATTTCGCAGCTCCCTCGATTACCGGTCAAACGACCCCTTCGGAGGTGAGCGCGTTGATCGACGGGACCACACAGGCGGCTTCGGAACCACTCGAGCTCCAGCTCGAGCGCCGGCGTGGGGAGCTCACGGCGTACTGCTACCGGATGCTGGGCTCGGCGTTCGACGCCGAGGACGCGGTGCAGGAGACGTTCGTGCGCGCGTGGCGGGGCTTCGACTCCTTCGAAGGGCGTGCGGAGCTGAGCACGTGGCTCTACAAGATCGCGACGAACGTTTGCCTGAGCACCCTCGAAGGGATGGGCCGGAGGGCCCGTCCGATCGACCTCGGCCCCCCCGGGACCGCGGACTCTCCGCTCGGCGAGCGCCTGCCGGAGGCCACGTGGATCGAGCCGATCCCCGACTCACAGATCGCGCGCGCCGGTGACGACCCGGCGGCGACGGTCGAGATGCGCGACTCGATCCGGCTCGCGTTCGTAGCCGCGCTGCAGCATCTTGCGCCGAAGCAGCGCGCGGTCCTGGTCCTGCGAGACGTGCTCAAGTGGAAGGCGAGCGAGGTCGCGGAGCTGCTCGGCACCACCGTCGCCGGCGTGAACAGCGCGCTCCAGAGGGCGCGCGCGACGCTCGCGAACGCTGAGATCGACATAGACGCGCCGCAGGAGCCGCTGGACGACCGCACCGAGATGCTCCTCGCCCTGTACGTCGACGCGTTCGAGCGCTACGACATGGACGCCCTCGTCTCGGTGCTGCACCGCGACGCGACGTGGACCATGCCCCCGTACGAGCTGTGGCTCAACTCGCACGAAGACATCCGGAGATGGTGCCTGGGCCGCGGGATCGGCTGCCGGGGCTCTCGCCTCGTGCCGGTGCGGGCCAATGCCTCGCCGGCGTTCGCCCAGTACAAGCCGGCCGCCGACGGCGGCTTCGACGCATGGTCGCTCCAAGTGCTCGAGATCTCGGGCGGGGTGATCAGCGGCATCAGCTTCTTCCTCGACGTCGAGTGGCTGTTCCCGATGTTCGGCCTCCCGCCGCGTCTGCCGGCCGAGGCGCTGGTGATGCGACCTCGTCTCGTCAAGAGCGATGAGATCGCGCGCGACGGCCGGTCTAAGTAAGCGATGGCACACGGACGAGCACTTCGAGTGAAGGGATTCCCGCGATGAAGACGATCCTAGGGATCTGGGCGCACCCCGACGACGAGGTCTTCGTGTCCGGTGGCCTGATGGCCGACGCAGCCCGGCGGGGGGACCGGGTCGTGTGCCTGCACCTCACGCGCGGCGAAGCGGGCCTCTACTTCCGGCAGGTGTGGCCGGCGCGGGACCTCGCGGCCGTTCGTTCGGCCGAGCTCGCGGCGTCGCTGGCGCGGCTGGGGGTGGCCGAGCAGCGCTTCCTCGACCTTCCCGACGGCGGTCTGTGCGTGGTGCCGTGGGAGGACGTCGTCGCCCGCCTCCACGACGAGCTCGTCGACGTCGACCCGGACGTCATCGTGACGTTCGGGAGCGACGGGTTCACCGGCCACCCCGACCACAAGGCGCTGGCGGCGTGGGTGTCGACGGCGGTACGGCTGTGGGACAAGCCTCAGGCACGCGTCCTGCACGCGGTCGTGCCGCGCGTGTGGAAGGAGACGGTGGTGCACCGGCTCAACGAGTTCGACTTCTTCCTCCCGGGCCACCCGCAGTTCGCGAGCGCCAACGACGTCAGCGTGCACCTGGACGACGAGATCGTGGATGCGAAGCTCGACGCGCTGCGCGCCCACGAGAGCCAGATGGAGCCCCTGTTCGAGGCCTACGGCGAGGGCTTCTTCCGGTCGATCCTGTCGACGGAGGTCTTCCGGTCCGGTGTGCGTTCGAGCTTCCGTTCGAGGGTGCTGACGGACCTCAAGCACGCATAGCGGTCGTGCGGCGCGGATCCGGCGGGAGTGACCCGCGTCACATCCGCCCCCGCGAGAGCGTGCCAAGATGCCGCACATGCGTACACGCCGAAACACCCTCATCCTCGTCACCGCTCTCGCGTGCGTGACGATCGTCCCTTCCGCCGACGCGGCCCTCAAGACGCGCCGCTTCAAGACGCCCGGCGCGGAGGTGGTGTGCCATCTCGGCTTCGGGTCGTTGCGGTGCGACGTCAAGGGCGGGCTCGACCCCGAGCCGAAGAAGGAGTGCGAGCTCGATTGGGTCGGCCTGCTGCTCCCCCGACACGCGACGGCAAAGCCGAACTGCGCGGGCGACACGGTCGGGACGGCGAAGCGCGTGCTCGACTACGGCGAGAAGTGGAAGCGCGGGGGCCGCGTCTGCGAGTCGAAGCGTTCCGGTCTCCACTGCTGGAACGAGGACGGCTACCACTTCAAGCTTTCCGACGACGACTGGAAGCGCTGGCACTAGCCGCAATCCATACCAACGCAAAAGGGGCGGCCACGTGGCCGCCCCTCTTTCACGTCCGAAGCTCTACGCGGGCGTCGCGGCCCCCGCACGGCGCCTGAGGACGAACAGGAGCGCGGCCCCCGCGGCGACCGCGAGCGCGATCCCCGCAATCGGCACGAGCGCGCTGCCGCCCGAGTCGGCCGGCGGAGCCTCGTCGGAGGTCGTCGCAGCGGTGAGGTCGATCTTGTTCACTCCCTCGACCGACGTCCCGAGCATCGCCTTCGCGTCGCCGACCACGACCGCACCGACCATCGCCGGGTGCAAGACGCAGTAGTAGGGGAAGACTCCGGGCTTGTCGAACCTGTAGCTCACCTTCTCGCCCTGCTCGAGGTAGTTCTCGTCGCCCCACGAGTTCACTGCGCCGGTAACGGAGTGCGGCGCCGGGTCCTTGTTCGTCCACGTCACGCTCTCGCCGGGCTCCACGTACGTGACCGTGTCGAGGAACGCGCACCCGCCGATCGCCACCTCCTCCTTGACCCCCGACGTCATCTCCCCCTCCACAGGGCCGTGGCATCCGCCTCCGGCCGCGGCGGGGGGCAGCGCGAACGCCGACGCACCCACCAAGGTCGTCACGAGCAGCAAGCGACGGATCATGAGGATCTCCTTTCGACGGCCGACGACCTGATTACGCCGGCCGGCGGCCGGAGGTTCCCTCAGCGGAGGCTGCCGGCGATGCGCAGCGCCGCTTCGAGGGAGCGGGCGCCTTCGACGCGGTACGTGACCCCGTCGCTCTCCCAGATCAGCACCCGGCCCGCGAGCCGCACGGTCTCCTGACGCGGCTCCCCGTCTTCGACGTAATAGAAGAGGTGCGCATCACCGCCGACCCAGTAGCCCTCGTCGTCCCCGACGCCCGTGTACGTGACGTCGGCGCCCTCGACGTCGATCTTCTTGAAGAACTGCCCCTCGACCGACGCGGCGAACTGCGTGACGAGGAGGTCGACGTCCTCCACCGACTCGGCCTCGGGCGGGTGTACGAGCGACACCATCCCGCTCTCTCCGACGGTCGGGTCGTAGTACACGGCCCACACGCGCCTGCTCTGCGGCTCCGAGGGGACGACGACGTCGAAGCCGGCCCTCTCCTCGGCCTCGTACGTGCTCATCTGCTCCCCGAGGTCGAGCTCGTTCCTCGGGCGCAGTTCGACCCCGTGCGTCTCGTCGTCGAACGTGACGTGGATCCCGACGACGCCGAGGAGGTCCGCGACCGCGCGCCGGGCCGTGACGGACAGGGCGAGCGTGGCACCGAGCGTGACGAGCACCACGAGGACCACGGCCGGCACCGACCGCCACACGGGCGGGCGCGTTCTCGGGAGGCGCACGCGGGCGACCGGCATCGGCCCCGACTCGATCCGGCGCCGGACCGACGCGGCGAGGGGCGGCGTCGCGGGGAACTCGGCGTCGCGTGCGACGTCCTCGAGGAGCGCGGCGATCCGGCGCTCCGCGGCCCTCACGTCCCCACCTCCATCGCCGAGCGCAGACGGCGCAGGGCCCGCGACAGCCTCGACTTGACCGTGCCCCGGCGAACCCCGAGCGCCAGCGCCGTCTCCTTCTCGGACAGCTCGAGGAAGTACCGGTAGCCGATCACGAGCCGGTCGTCCTCCCCGAGGCGTCCCAACGCGTCGAGCACCCGCTTCCGGTCGGCGCCGGCGAGGGCCGCCTCCTCGGGGGATGGGGCCGCATCCCCACCGAGACGGCCCTCGGCGAGCCTCAGCGCCAGCGACTCACGCCGCGACGCAGAGCGGCGCCGGTCCCTCGCCTCGTTCGCGACGATCGCGAGCAGCCACGGCCGGAACGGCGAGTCGCTGCGGAATCGATCGATCGCGTAGTACGCCTTCACGAAGCCTTCCTGGGCCGCATCCTCGGCCTCGGGGGCCGAGCCCGCGACGAGGTAGGCGGTGCGGAACGCGGCGACCTGATGTCTCTGCACCAGCGTCTCGTATGCGTCCACGTCGCCGCGCTTCACCCGTTCGACTAGGTCTCGGTCCTCCAGTGGTCGGCCCTCCACAGGAGTCATCTTCCGCCCCTGTTACGCCGCGGGCGCGGCGGAGGTTCCCGCCGGGACGCTCAGACGGTCTAGCTCTGGGGGCTGGTGCAGAACGCGCACCGGCGGGCGGCGGCCGGGATGCTGCTGAGGCACTCCGGGCACTGCTTCGACTCGCTGACGACGTCGCGCTCGGTCTTGCGCTTCGCCATCAGCGCATTGACCGGACGGACGACGAAGAAGAACACGGCCGCCGCCATCAGCACGAACGCGATCACGTCGTTGAGGAACAGCCCGTAACGGAACTCGCTCTCGTTGATCGTGAACGACAGGGAGCTGAAGTCGACGCTGCCGGGGATGCCGATCAACGGGGTGAGCAGGTTCGTGACGAGCGAGTTCACCACCGCCGCGAACGCCACTCCGATCACGATGCCGACGGCGAGATCCACGACGTTGCCCCTCAGGATGAAGCCCTTGAACTCCTTGAGCATGGTGTCCTCCCTCGCGCGGGAACCCTGCGCGAGAGCTTGCCACGACGGGAGAGTCCTACGCCGGAGCTCGCTCGGTCTCCAGCAGCCGCCGCGCCGCCAGCAGCGTCGCCCACAGGTTCCGCTCGACGATGCGCCCGGTGAGGTGCTCGACGAGTCGCCCGACGGCGCCGCCGCTGAGGTCGTAGCGGACCTCGAGGGTGAGCTCGGTGCCGCCTTCGACCGAGCGGAGCGTCCAGCGGCCCTCCTGGTGGATCCCCTGCTCGTATCGCCACTCGATCGACTCGTTCGCGCGCCGCCGCGTCACGACGACGGTCCCGCCCGCCTCGATCGACCCCACCTGCATCAGCACGCGGTACTTCGCGCCCGGGCCGCGGCGCTTCTTCGACCGCAGCTCCCACTTCGTCATCCCGACGAAGAACTGGGGATAGGACGCGGGATCGTCCACGAGCTCGAAGACGCGCGAGCGCGGCGCCTCGATCACGATCGACTGCCGGATCGACTTCACAACAACGGGGGCAACACGCGGCTCGCCGCCAGCGCGGTCAGGCTCTCCTGCATCCTCGACACGACGTAGTCGTACGCCTCGTCGGAGTCGGAGTCGTCGCCGAACCGCTCGACGACGTCGATCGGCTCGAGCACCTCCATCCGGATCTTCGCCGGCAACGGAAGGTGCCCGAGGAAGTCGCCCACGTTCAGCCCCCAGGGCAGCGCCAGCGACACGGGAAGGACCTTCAGCCGCGCGATCTTGTCGAGCCGCAGCAAGGACGCGACCCGGCGGCCGTCGGTGAGCGGGAGGTACGTGTCCTGGCCTCCGACCGACACGACGGGCACGATCGGGACGCCGGCGTCACGGGCGATCCGGAGGAAGCCCTTGCGGCCGTCGAAGCGGATCTCGTGCCGCGCCGTCCACGGCCGGTGCGTGTCGACGTCTCCGCCGGGGTAGACGAGGACCGAGCATCCCCGCTCGAGCGCCGCCCGCGCGGCCTTCGGCCCGGCGGTGATGATCCCCCAGCGCTTCGCCAGACGGCCGAGCAGGGGCCACGAGGTCACGAGCGAGTGCGCGAGCGCGTAGACCGGCCGCTCGACGCCGAAGTACGTGTTGAACGCGAGCATGAACACCATGCTGTCGGGCGTCATGTTGCCGCCCGAGTGGTTGCCGACGAACAGGATCGGGCCCTCGGGGACGCGGTCGAACCCGGTGACCTCCGCGCGGAAGTACATCGTGGTGAACAGCCACATGCCCGGCAGCTGGTAGCGGATGAACTCTGGGTCGCGCGCGTCGAGCTCGGCCGCGGCCCCCGCAATGAGCGCCTTCCGCTCGGCTTCGATCGCGGTCGTCACGCGGCGAAGAACTCCCTGACCGCCGCGTGCGTGCGTTCCGGCAGCTCGAACTGGGGGACGTGGCCGCAGTCCGCCAGCAGGAGCGAGCGCGCGTCCGGCACGGCGCGCTCGACGTGGCGGGCGAAGCCCGCCGGCACCAGGCGGTCGCGGTCTCCCCAGACGAACAGCGCGGGGCGGCTGAGCTCCCGCAGGCGGTCCCAGAACCCCGTCTCGCCGTACGGCTCCTCGAGGTAGATCTGCCGCGCCGCGGAGAAGAACGCGACGCGCCCGCGCGGCGACGAGAACACGCGGAGGAACTCGTCGGCGGCCGCCGCGTACCACTGATCGGGGAGCCGGTGGGGCCGGGAGAACAGCGCCTTGATCGACGCGACCACGCGGCGGTGTGACATCGGCAGCGGGACGAGGCCGAGCTCGGGACGGAGCACCTTCACGAAGCGCACGAACTCGCGGCGCTTGATGAACGCCGGAGACGGCGTCAGCAGCGCGAGACGGTCGACGCGCTCCGGCGCCTGCAGCGCGGCCTCGATCGCGACGCGGCCCCCGAGCGAGTTCCCCACCAGGTGCGCCCTCTCGACGCCGAGCTCGTCGAGCAACGCGACGAGCCACCGGCCGTAGAAGCCGGCGTCGTAGGAGCGCACCGGCTTCACCGAGTCGCCGAACCCCGGAAGGTCCGGCGCGATCACGCGGTGGTCGGCGGCGAGGTCCCACAGCGTCGGCAGCATCGAGGCGTTCGTAGCGCCGAGCCCGTGAAGCAGGACCACGGGGTCGCCCTCCCCGGCCTCCAGGTAGAAGGTGCCGCCGCCCGCCGCCGCCTCGCGCCCGCGCGGGAAGCGCACGGGGGCGGACGGGTCCGGCAGCCACCCGCTCAGCCGCAGAGTCAGCGCGAGGTCGCCGCGCACGCGGAGGTCGCCCGCGATGAACGCCTCGACGCCCGAACGCTCCCCGCGGAGGATCTCGACCATCGTGCGCGCGTCCGTCGTGATGCGCGAGTCGGCGTCGGCGGACGCGCCGTGCGCGAGCATCAGCTCGTCGCCGTCTGCATGAAACGTCCACCCGGCGCCGTCGATGTCGAGTGCGACCGAGGCGCGCCGGCGCGCCCCGATGTCGACGGGCTCCGCGAGCCGGTCGAGGAGCGCGACCTCGAGCTCGCGCCGGTCTGCGGTGGGACGCGTCAAGACGCCCGCCTGCCGCGCTTCGCCAGCGGCTTCTCGAGCTCTTTGCCGAACGCGCGCTCGGTCTCCGCGGCCATCGTCAACCGGAACGACGTGAGCACCACGTCGGAAGCGAGCGAACGCAGCTTCTCGAGCGACTTCCGCATCTCCGGCAGCCGGTCCTCCGGGAGCCCCGCGTCCTTGAACGGCCGCCACACGTCCTGCACGAAGAGCCGCACGAACTCCTTCGCGACGCCCTTCGCGTGGCGCTGGACCTTCTCGACGACGGCGAGCGCGTGCTCGAGCGGGATCCCCAGCGCCACGACCTCCTCGCCGGCGCGCAGGAGCGCGGGGCTCAGCACCTCGAAGTTCCCATTGCCCAGGTCCCGCAGCACGCCGAGCGCGATCGCCTTCTCGAGCGCGCGCGGGTCGAGCTCGCCGAAGCGTTCGGCCAGGTCGGCGGCCGAGGCGGCCTCCGGCTGTTCGTCCTCCCACGGCGCCATCAGCGAGCGCTCGAATCGCAGCAGCTCCTCGCCGGTCCCCGGAGGCGCCATCTCGAGGACGTGGCGGATCGCGTTCAGGTTGAAGCCGGCGCCCTGCATCTCGCGGATGAGCTCGAGCCGGGCGACGTGCTCGGGGCCGTAATAGCCCGTGCGGGCGCGCACGACGGGGGCCGGCAGCAGCCCCCGGGTCTGGTGTGCCCTGATGTTCCGCACGGTCATGCCGGTGCGGGCGGCGAGCTCCTCGATCGTCATCGTGGCGTCGTCCATCGGAGGAGGAATCTTACGCGGTTTAGCGTAACATCAATCGGTGTAACATAGAACCATGGAGGCATAGGCGGCCCCCGATCCGAGGAGACCGATTGCGATGAACCCGACGCTGACGACCCCGCTGCTCCGGCCGGTCGAGCACTTCGACGCGCCGTCGCTCGGGACGACCCCGGCCGAGCAGCTGCGCGCGGTCCGCACGCGCGCCCCCGAGTTCAAGGAATGGTTCCGCTCGACCGGGCAGGTCGACGCCTTCGCGGCGCGGTCGCTCGTCACCCTCCCCTACCCGAAGCGGTTCGGCCTCTGGGAGGCCTGCAGCGTCCCCGTCCCCTACGTGTGGATGACGAACCGCATGTTCGTCGTCCAGTGGAAGGAGGAGGGCCGGACCAGGACGCTCCTCGCCGAGCCCTCGGACTACGAGCTCGGGATCGACACGCCGTTCCTGAAGAGGTCCGTGGAGCGGCTCCCGATGCAACGCGAGCGCGCGCTCGACACGTTCTTCGTCCGCCACGCGCACGTCGACGAGCGGCTCGCAGAGCTCGGCCTCACTCCCGCGGACGTGGACTACCTCGCGTTCGACCACCTCCACACGCAGGACATCCGCCGGCTGGTCGGAACGAGAGGGTCCGCGCCCGACATCGGCTACCCCGACGGGCCGGTTCCGCCGTCGTTCCCGAACGCGAAGCTGATCGTCCAGCGCTCGGAGCTCGAGCACGTCCGCGACGTGCACCCGTTCCAGGCGCGCTTCCACCAGAGCTGGACCTACTCCGACCTGCGCGAGGACGCGCTCGAGATCGTCGAGGGCGACGTCCTGCTCGGGCCCGGCGTCGCGCTGCTGCGGACCCCGGGGCACACGCTCGGCAACCACACGCTCGTCGTGAACACGAGCCGCGGGATCCTCACCTCGTCCGAGAACGGGATCGCGGTCGAGTGCTACGCACCCGAGCACTCGCGGCTCCCCGGCGTCGCGAAGTGGGCGCGGGAGTGGGGCTACGAGGTCGTGATGAACTTCAACACGCCGGAGTACGCGAGCTGGCAGTACAACTCGATGGTCAAGGAGAAGCTGATCGCGGACCCGCTCCCGGGACGCCCGCAGCTTCCCCAGGTGTTCCCGTCGTCGGAGCTCACGCGGCACCGGCTGGCGCCGGGGATCAAGCCGGCATACGAGCACGGCGACCTGACGATCGGGACCGTCACGGGAGCGCGGGCATGACGTTCGCCCACGGACAGGACGTCGGCTTCGGGACGTTCGGGACCGACTGGCTCTATCTGGTCGTGCCGTTCGTCGCCCTGGTCGCGATCGTCGGATGGCTGTTCGCGACCGGCACGTCGGGGGCGGGGGGCGGGATCGTCACGCGGGTCGTCGGGCGCATCGGCTCGTCGCTCGAGCGCGTGACCGGGCTGCCGTCGTGGGCCGCCGCGGGCCTCGGCGTCGCGACGTGGTCGCTCCTCGTCGCGGTGATCGGGTTCCTCTGGGACGTCGCGTGGCACATCGACTTCGGCCGCGACGAGTTCGTGTTCACGCCCTCGCACATGATGATCCTCGTCGGCCTGGGGGCGATCATCGCTGCATCGGCCGTGGCGATCCTGTTCGCGACACTGCTGCGAGCCGATGCCGGATGGAGGTGGGGCCGCGTGCGAGTGCCGGCGGGAGCCGCCGCGCTCGGCGCGCTCGGTCTCGGCGCCGTGAGCGGGTTCCCGCTCGACGAGCTGTGGCACCGCAACTACGGCGTCGACGTGACGATGTGGGGGCCGACGCACCTGCTGATGATCTCCGGCGCATCGTTCACGCCGCTGGGGATGTGGCTGCTGCTGCGCGAGGCCGCGCCACGCGCGCGCAACCCCGGCTTCGTCCGCTTGATGAAGCTCTCCCTCGCCGGCGTCGTGGTCGTCGGGCTGTCGACGTGGCAGGCGGAGTTCGACTTCGGCGTGCCGCAGTTCCAGCAGCTCTACCACCCTGTGCTGATCGCGCTCGCGACCGGCGCCGGTCTCGTGATCGCCCGCACCACGATCGGCGCCGGAGGAGCGTTCGTCGCGGCCGCCGGGTTCATCGCGGTGCGCGGCCTGCTCGTCCTCCTGCTCGGCTCCGCGTTCAACCAGACGGTAGCGCGGTTCCCGCTCTACCTCGGCGCGGCGGCCGCCGTCGAAGCCGGTGCCTTCCTGGGCCGGCGCCTCTCGCCGCTGCGCGGCGCGCTGCTCACGGGCGCCCTTGTCGGCACCGCCGGGCTCGCGGCGGAATGGCTGTGGATGCAGGCGTGGGGGCGGCATCCGTGGGGGCCGAACCTGCTGCCGGGGATCGCGGTGGCAACGGCAGTGGCGGTCGCCGCGGCAGTGCTGGGCACGGCGATGGGGCGGGTGCTGGCGGAGAAACCACCCGGGATCCGACCGATCGCGCTCGCGGTCGCGGGGGCAGCGGTCGTCGCGGGGCTCGTCGTTCCTCTCCCGCGCAGCGACGCCCCGTACCGCGCGACGATGACCACCGAGCGGGTCGGCGACGGCTCGGTCGACCTGACGGTGGCCCTCGATCCACCGGACGCGGCGCGAGACGTGGACATGTTCGAGGTGCTGTCGTGGCAGGGCGGAGCGCTCGTGGTGACTCCGCTCGAAGAGCAGTCCCGCGGCGTCTACCGCTCCGCGCGTCCCGTTCCCGTCGAAGGCGAGTGGAAGACGATGGTCCGCATCTCCGACAAGGACGTGATGGTGGCGGTCCCCGTCTACATGCCGCGCGACGAGGAGATCGGAGCGAGCGAGATCCCGGTGGTGCCGGAGAGGACCGCCGACTTCAACCGGGACACCGAGCTGCTGATGCGCGAGGCGCACGCGGGGGCCGCGTGGCCGGCGACCGTCGCGTACACCTCGATCCTCTGCGTCGCGATCGTGTGGATCGTCGTGCTGACGATGGGGTTCGTGAGGCTGGGCTCGTCGCGCCGGGTCGCGAACCGGGAACGCGCGCGCCGCGTGTCCGCTCCGGCCGTCACGACATGAGGCTGCGCGCCAAGCGGATCGTCGTCACCGGCGCGCTCGGAGGCATCGGGACCAGCACGCGCGCCGCGCTGGCGGCCGAGGGAGCCCGCGTCATGGGCGTCGATTTGACTGCGGCCGACGGCGTCGTCGCGGGAGACGTGACGGACCAGGGATCGATCGCCGCCGCGATAGCCGAGTGCGCTCGGGCGATGGGCGGCATCGACGCTCTCGTCAACAACGCGGGCATCGGCCGGGCACAGGATTCCGGGGCCTTCCCGGACGCAGATGCGCGTGCAGTCGTCGACGTCAACTTCTTCGGCTCGTGGAACGCGACCGCGGCCGCCCTGCCCCACCTGCTCGACAGCAGGGGCCACGTCGTCAACGTCTCGTCCGGTCTCGCGGTGGTGGACCTTCCGTTCGCCGCCGCGTACGGCGCGAGCAAGCGGGCGCTCGCCGCCTACTCAGCCGCGCTCCGCGTCGAGTACCGCGGGCGCATCACGGTCACGACCGTCTATCCCGGCTACATCCGCACCGCGATACACGACGTGCCCGCGGCTGCCGGCGCGTCGCTGGAGGGGCTCGTGCGGGCGGACACGGTCGAGGGGGCCGCGGCCGCGATCGTGCGCGCCTGCATCCGCAAGCCGCGGAGCGTCACGACGAGCCGGCTATCGGCGGTGGAGCTGTGGGCGGCACGTCGCTTCCCGCAAGTGACCGAGGCGGTGATCGCGCGCCGCGTGGCGCGGTGGAAGAAGAGCAACGCGGCCCCCGGCTTCGTGCGCTACCCGGACGAGACCGCGTAGGGGGGCCGCTAGCCCGACAGCGAGGCTCTCGGTTACGTACGGGTTAGTCCTCTCCCCTACGCGGCGCCGGCCCGATGATGTCCTTCGTGCGATTGAACACCGCACGTAGCCGTGGGGTCGTGATCCCGAGGCGCCGGGCGAGCTCTTGTCGGCTATCCACCTCATCACCGTGCAGTTTCCACAACAGACTGAGCATCTTGAGTTGCTGCGGCGTCAGCTGTGCGAGGAGTGTCAGCGCGTCAGCCCCACTAATCTCATTTCGCGTGCTGAGGTAGGCGATGTGTTCAGGGGTGACCTGATCTCCGACGCTGGTCAGCTCCCTTCCCCCTCCGACAGGCGCCTGTTCGGTCCGTTGATTTCGAAGGTCCTCTACCAGCTCCGTTAGCCTTACAAGCTGAGCCTTCATCGGATCATCCGTCGCGAATCTTTCAAGCGTCGCGGTCAGACTCACGGCTCGGACGAGCGAGTGAGGGACGTAGTTCTCGGCGAGAACGACGTCTAGCTGCCGGCGCACCTCTGCGGCTGCTGCTGCTGCTTTCCGTGCGCCGATCTCTAGGCCGTCGTCGCCGATGGGGATCACCCGCTCTCCCTGGATGTCGAAGGCAAGATTCTCCGTCGAGTCCACCAGGATGATTAACGGCTTACCGAACGAATGCGCGATGCCCAGCTCATAGTAAACGTTCGGGTTCCGCCCGGTGAGATCGGCAATGACAACTCGAGCGTTCACGATCGATCGGACGATTTGCTCCGACACGGTCCCCGGTGTTGGGTCTTCGTCGGACCGCGAGAGCCGCAGCCGCCGCTCCGTAAGAGGTTCGCGCAGGACAAAGTCGCAGACTTCGTCTGTCCGATGACGAATGTCCGACCCCGGGGGTCCTATCTGGCAAATAACGAATGCGAAGTCACCTGCTGCTGGTTCTCGTTGCTCGTAGTTGTCCGCCATGTGCCCGCATTGTCACACGCAGTGGGCAAATCTCTCAGCGTGTGACGGACCCGGCCCTCGGGTTCGGTAGCGGCGTCAGCACTTTCACCAGCTGGTCGCGCAGGTGCTCGTAGTCCGGCGGGAGCGACAGGCCCTCGCCGAGCGTCTCCAGCGGCTCGTCCGCCGTGAAGCCCGGCCCCATCGTCGCGATCTCGAACAGCACGCCCGACGGCTCGCGGAAGTAGATCGACTTGAAGTAGAAGCGGTCGATCACCGGAGTGACCTGGCCCCCGGCCGCGGCCACGCGCTCGCGCCACGCGGTGTGCTCCTCGATCGTCGACGCCCACGCGACGTGGTGGACGGTCCCCGCTCCGTTCTGGCCACCGGCTGACGGAGCCTCGTCGTACACGTAGTACGACCCACGCTGCTCACCGCGCGCGACCCACTCGCCCGGTGACGTCTCCTCGAAGCCGAGGCCTTCGCGGAAGAAGCGTGCGCTCGCGTCGCGGTCGCTCGCGTACGCGCGGACGCCGTCGAACCCCAGCAGCGCATGCTCCACCGGGACCTCCGGATGGTTTGCACGAAGGGGAGGCTCGGACGTCTGGTTCACGCGCAGCTCGAGCTCGAGGCCCTCGGGATCCTCGAACCGCAGGTAGTCGTCGCCGCGCGACGTCTCGACCCCGTGCTCCTTCAACCTCCCGGCCCAGAAGTCCAGCGCGTCCGTCGAGCCGACACGCCACACGATCCGGTAGACCGTCCCGGCCCCCGCGCGCCCGCGGCTCAGCCCCGGGTACTCGAAGAACGTGATGTCGGAGCCGGGGCTGCCCTTCTCGTCGGCGTAGAACAGGTGGTAGACGGTCGGGTCGTCCTGGTTCACGGTCTTCTTGACCATCCGCAGCCCGAGCGTGCCGGCGTAGAACTCGACGTTGCGCGGCGCGTCGCCGGTGATCGCAGTGATGTGGTGGATCCCCTCGAGTCTCATATCGCCCGCTCCTCGCTCGGCGTCGTGATCGCTTGGTGGAACCCGGCCCTCGCGCAGGCTATTCCGCTCGCCGAATCCGGGTCGCCTAGCGCGGTCTGGGTACGATTTTGCCAATCTAGGCGAGGCTCATAGGCGGAAGCGGGCAGGTGGACGAAGAGCGACGGACGACCAGAGCGGCCCCGGCCGCCGGCACCGAGGCGGGCAGCGAACGGCTGGCTCGGCTCGCGACGCTGATCCTCAACGCCGCCGGTGACGGCATCTTCGGCGTCGACACCGGCGGCAAGGCGACGTTCGTGAACCCTGCGGCCGAGGCGATGCTCGGGTGGGACGCGGTCGACCTGATCGGGCAACAGCTACATGCGGCGATCCACCATTCCCACGCCGACGGCTCGCCTTATCCCGCCCACGACTGCCCTATCTCCGACACGCTCAACGACGGGGTCGCCCGCCGCGTCGACACCGAGGTCTTCTGGAGGATGGACGGCAGCAGCTTCCCGGTCGAGTACACGACGACCCCGATCGTCGAGGGCGGCGCCGTCGCCGGAGCGGTCATCACGTTCCGGGACATCTCCGACCGCCACCGGTCGGAGCGCCTCGCGGAGCTCGAGGAGAAGACCGCGCTCATCAGGCTTCTGCAGACGGTCGCAGTCGCGTCCAACGAGGCGGAGACAACCGGCGAAGCGCTCGGGCGGGCGATCGAGCAGGTATGCGACCACACCGGATGGCCCGTCGGGCACGCCTATCTGATGCAGGAGGAGGCAGGGGCCGCCGTCAGCTCGGGCGTATGGCATCTTGCGGACCCCGACCGCTTCCAGGGGCTGCGCGCGGCGAGCACGAGCATGGACTTCCGCCCCGGCGAGGGCCTCGTCGGGAAGGTGCTGCTTACGGGCGACCCCGTCTGCGTCGCGGACCTGCGACAGGAGCCCGCGTTCACGCGGGGACGCGTCGAGCCGAACACCGGCGTCGCCGCGGCGTTCCTCTTCCCTCTCCTCGTCGGTCGGGAGGTCGTGGGCGTCCTCGAGTTCTTCTCGGACGAGGTCTCCGAGCTGAGCGAGCCGCTGCTCGAGACGATGGTGAACGTGGGGACCCAGCTGGGGAGGACGGTCGAGCGAGAGCGCGTCAGCCGGCAGCTCGAGCGCCTCGCGCTGAGGGATGACCTCACGGGGCTCTGCAACCGGAGGGGCTTCATCGCGCTGGCGCAGCAGCAGCTCCATACCGCCTGCCGCCGCAACGCCGGGATGACGCTCCTGTACCTCGACCTGAACGAGATGAAGCCGATCAACGACCGCTTCGGCCACGCCGAGGGCGACCGGGCGCTGAAGATCGTCGGCGAGCTCCTCGCCGCGACGTTCCGCGCGGCCGACGTCACCGGGCGGATCGGCGGCGACGAGTTCTGCGTCCTGCTCACCGAGGGAGACGTCCGGGACCACGCCGCGGCCCTCGTGCGCCTCGAGCGGGCGGTCGAGCGCCGCAACGAGACCCTGGACCGCTGGCAGGTCTCGATCAGCGCCGGCCACGCCACGTTCGACCCGGCCCGGCCGGTGGGCATCGAGGAGCTCATCCAGGCCGCCGACCACTCGATGTACGAGGAGAAGCGGATCGCGAAGAAGCGGGGCGGCTAGGGCCATTCCCGGCCGCGGACGCCGGCCGAGAAGGTCACGACCCCCCCGGCGTCTAACCCTCTTAACGTGCGAAAGGTCCTCGCCGCTCTGTTGGTGTGCCTGGCCGTCCTGGCCGGATCTCCCGCGCACGCCGCCCGCCAGCTGAGCGCCCGCGAGCAGCCCGACACGCAGGGCCCCCTCACCCTCTCGGCCGAGCAGTGCGACGAGCAGAAGCTCAAGGCCGACGGGAAAGCGGTCATCGCCGTCGAGTTCTGCATCTTCTTCTACACGTTCAACCCGCTGCTGGAGATCGACCTCTGGTACGACTACGGCGTCGCGTGGGCGCAGGCGACGTTCGACGCCCTCCCGGGGCTGTGCACCAGCGAGGTCGGCTTCTACATCGAGGTCTCGCCCGGGACGCAGATCTACGCCCGTACTCCCCCGGAGCCGGTCTCGGCGAAGAAGCCACTCCCGGTCGCGGTCGAGCTCGCCGCCACCGCCAACGCGAGCGCGGTCGAGGAAGGCCTCGTGTCGCAGGAGTTCCGGCTGCTGCCGGGCAAGATGAGGCCGGTCCCCGAGGAGGAGGCGCGGGTAGGGGTGTCCTGGAAGGGCCGCAGCCCGGCGAAGCTGGCGTTCGCCACGGGGGCCGATATCGCGTGGCCGACGCTGGAAACGCCCGAGATGAGCCTCCGTGCGGACACGATCAGGCTGACGTCGGGACCCGGCTGCTAGCCGAAGCTTGGTGGCGCCCCAGACCGGATTTGAACCGGCGACCTTCTCCTTGACAGGGAGATGAGCACTCCTAACTGCTCCACTGGGGCCAGAGTCACGAGGCTAACAGACCTACATCTCAGGCTGGTTTGAGCGCGCTATCCTCCGTATCCCGTAAGGGGGACGAGGCGAGGTAGCTCAGTTGGCAGAGCACGCGACTGAAAATCGCGGTGTCGGCAGTTCGATTCTGCCCCTCGCCACTCATTTGGTTCTAGCGGGATCGCAAGCGATCCCGCCCTATGCGGATTCCTCGCCGCTTGACTTCGTCGCCTCCGGCGACGGGCCCCAGCAAAAGAGGCGCCCGAAGGCGCCTCTTTGCGAAATCTCGGGCGTGGAGCCCTACGCTTCCTTCATCGCTCCTTCGAGGAACCTCTTCACCTCGTCTGCACGGTAGCGGCGGTGACCGCCGAGCGTGCGGATCGAGGAGAGCTTGCCGGCCTTCGCCCACCGCGTGACCGTCTTAGGGTCAACTCGAAAAAGCGCAGCGACCTCGGCTGGCGTGAGGAGGGCATCGTCCTTCTGCGCCTTCATCTTTGCCTCCGATCTAGCTTCACTGGAGCGGGGCATCCGGTCCAGCCGACCTGGCCGAGGGCCTATCCCTCGAACAAGTCACAGGTAGATATTCGGCCTAAAACGGACGCGCCGGAATGGCTAGATAGAGCCATTTTTCCCTGATTGTCGGGGACTATTAGTCATCTAGTCCCCGAGAAGCACGCGAAGCGGTCTTCTAGTTGACGACCTCGCGCGAGCGGGCGACGTTCCAGCGCTCGGTCAGCTTGCCGAACGTGCGGCCGGAGCTCACTACGTCGCCGGCGGCGAGCGCGTCCAGACAGGCCCACACCTCTTTCGCCGACTGGTCTTCGACGAGGTCCTCGTCCTCGAAGTCCCGCGCGACCGACGAGTAGTCGAGCTCGACCAGGCAGTCGGCGGGGAACTCGGCGAACCAGCCGGCGAGCTCCTTCACGTAGCCGGTGATGTCGTCGTCGATCCACGAGCCCTCGAGGACGTCGACGGCGCGGCTGAGCCGCGCCCGCGCCGCGTCCATCGTCGTCTCGTAACGGATCCGCAGCCCCGATTTGTCCTCCGTCAGGATCCGCTCGGTCTCGTCGAATGCGACGAACCACCTGAGCGGGACATGCCAGTTCGCGTGCAGGATGTGCGAGCGGACCTCGGGCTCGTCCTCCCCCAGAGCCGCCAGCTCGGCCGCCGCCCGTCGTGCCTCGGCCTCCGGGACGAACGCGTCGGCGACCTCCTCCGGGACGCTCGTCCGGAAGGCGAGCAGCCCCGCGAGCATCCGCAGGCGGGTCCTCCACGGGCACACGTACGTCGTCCCATCGACCTCCCGGATGAACGCGCCGTCGGCGGAGCTCGCCGCTGGGCCGTCGTCGGGGAGCGCACGCCCGAGCAGCCACTTGCGAACGAGCGCCGGCTCGTCCTGCTCCGTCTCCTCGGTGTGGCCGGCCCACGCGGCGCGCTCCGCGGCGGAGAACTCCGACACGGGCTGGTACACGCGCAGATAGGACGTCCTGATCATCGGCCCGATGCTAACGGCTGTCCCCGCACTGTGGCGTGACGCTCACCACAGTTGCTCGAACTACGGTCGCTCTGGGCGGGCGGTAAAGTCAGGGACTCGCACCGCGGAGCATCCGCGTGTCCACCGACAGGAGATCCATAGAGATGAGCGTGTTCGAGCACATCAACGGCGATGGCTACGAGCAGGTGGTGTTCTGCTCCGACGATCAGTCGGGGCTCAGGGCGATCATCGCGATCCATTCCACCGCGCTAGGCCCCGCCCTCGGCGGGACGAGGTTCTTCCCGTACCCGACAGAGGAGCAGGCGCTCGTCGACGTGCTCCGCCTCGCGAAGGGCATGACGTACAAGGCCGCGGCCGCGGGGCTGGACCTCGGCGGCGGCAAGGCCGTGATCATCGGCGACCCCCGCAGGATCAAGACCGAGGAGCTGCTGCGCGCGTACGGCAGGTTCGTCGAGACGCTCGGGGGCCGGTACATCACAGCCGAGGACGTCGGCACCGCGCTGGAGGACATGGACGTCGTGCGCCGCGAGAGCCGCTGGGTGACCGGCTGCTCCCGCACGTACGGCGGCTCCGGCGACCCTTCCCCCGTCACCGCGTGGGGGGTGCTGCAGGGGATCAAGGCCTGCGCTCTCGACGTGTTCGGCGACGCCAGCCTCGCGGGGCGGACGGTCGCGTTGCAGGGCGTCGGCAAGGTCGGCCACGCGCTGTGCGGATACCTCGTCGAGCAGGGCGCGCACGTGACGATCGGCGACATCGACGTCGACAACCTCGCGCGGGCGGTCAGCGACCACGGCGTCGAGACCACGAGCCTCGCCGAGATACACACGCTGCCCGTCGACATCTTCGCCCCCTGCGCGCTGGGTGGGGTCGTGAACGACGACACGATCTCGCAGTTCAAGTGCAAGATCATCGCGGGGGCCGCGAACAACCAGCTCGCGCGCGAGGAGCACGGCGACAAGCTGCGCGACCTCGGCATCCTCTACGCCCCCGACTTCGTCATCAACGCCGGCGGACTCATCAACGTGGAGGACGAGCTCCGCGGCTACGACGGCGAGCGTGCGAAGAAGCGCGTCGAGGGCATCTACAAGCAGCTCCAGCTGATCTTCGCCATATCGCGCGAGCGCAACCTGTCGACGGCCCGCGCCGCGCAGGAGCACGCGCTCGAGAGGATCAGGAAGATCAGCCGCATCCGCCTCGTGCGCACGGCCGAGTTCGGCCCCAGCTCGAGCAACTGACGGCCGTGAGCGAGACACTGCGGATCATCGGCGACGGCCGGGAACTGGCGGACGCGCCGGTGCCCGAGGGCCTCGCGGAGAAGGACCTCATCGAGTTGTTCCGGTGGCTCGTGCTGCTCCGCACGTTCGACGAGCGGGCCGTCGCGCTCCAGCGCCAGGGCCGCATCGGCACCTACGCGCTCTACTGGGGCGAGGAGGGCACGCAGGCCGGCCCGCTGTACGCGTGCGACGACGGCGACTGGGTGTATCCGTCGTACCGCCAGAACGCGATCGGCATCCTGCGCGGCGTACCGGCGTCGACCGTGCTCGCGTGGTGGCGCGGCTACGGCGGGGTCCACGGCTTCTGGAACCCGAGGGAGCACCGCGTCGGGCCGATCTGCGTGCCGATCGCGACGCACCTTCCACACGCGGTCGGTCTCGCGTGGGCGGCGAAGATCCGCCGGGACCCGATCGCGTCGCTCTCGTGGTTCGGCGACGGCGCGACGTCCGAGGGCGACTTCCACGAGGCGATGAACTTCGCCTCGGTGATGAAGGCGCCGACCGTGTTCTTCTGCGTGAACAACCAGTGGGCCATCTCGACGCCGTACTCGAAGCAGACGGCGACGGCGACGATCGCGGAGAAGGCGGTCGCGTACGCGATGCCCGGCGTCCGCGTCGACGGCTTCGACCCGCTCGCATGCTGGAAAGCGACGCGCGACGCGCTCGACCGGGCGCGCAACGGCGGGGGCCCGACGCTGATCGAGGCCTACTGCTACCGCCTGATGGCGCACGGGACCGCAGACGACCCGCGCCTCTACCGGGACGAGGCCGAGGTCGAGAAGTGGAAGCACCTCGAGCCGGTGGGACGCATGTCCGCGTTCCTCGGGCGCCTCGGCGTCCTCGACCCGGACAAGGAGGAGGCCATCCGCGCCGAGGCCAAGGCGACGATCGCCGAGGCGGTGCGGGAGATGGAGGCGATCGAGCAGCCGGGCCGCGAGATCCTCTTCGAGGGCGTCTACGCGAGCGGCCGGCCGTACAGCTTCGAGGAGGGCCTCGCCGAGCTGAAGGCCGTCGAGAGGCCACCCGAGGTGAAGCCGCTCAACGCTCCCGCCAAGGAGTCGACCGGCGACCACTTCGATCCCCCCGCCAATCCCCCACAGGAGACACAGTGACCGCGCTGACGATGGTGGACGCGCTGAACCTCGCGCTCCACGAGGCGATGGAGGCCGACGACCGCGTCGTGGTGCTCGGGGAGGACGTCGCGCAGACCGGCGGCGTGTTCCGCGTCACGTCGGGGCTCCTCGACAAGTTCGGCGACGAGCGGATCGTCGACGCGCCGCTCGCGGAGGCCGGCATCGTCGGCTCCGCGATCGGCATGGCGATGTACGGGCTGCTGCCGGTCGTCGAGATCCAGTTCGACGTGTTCGTGTACCCGGGCTTCGAGCAGATCGTCGTCCACGCGGCCCGGCTCGCGTGGCGCACGAAGGGGGAGGTCCCCGCGTCGCTCGTGATCCGAATCCCGTACGGCGGCGGCGTCCGTGCGCCGGAGCTCCACTCGGACTCGCCCGAGGCGCTGTTCGCGCACGTGCCGGGGTTGAAGGTCGTGTGCCCGACGACGCCGGCCGACGCGCGCACGATGATGCTCGCGGCGATCCAGGACCCGGACCCGGTGATCTTCATGGAGCCCAAGCGCATCTACCGAGCGGGACGCGAAGAGGTGCCGGACTCGCCGCCGTTCCCCATCACCGGTGGCAACGGCATCTACAACGATTACCTGACGAAGGCGCGCGTCGCGCGCGACGGCGAGGGCCTCGCGATCATCACGTACGGCGCGACGGTCCCGCTCTCGCTGCAGGCGGCTGAGCGCATCGAGCAGGAGCGCGGGATCAGCCCGCGTGTGGTCGACCTGCGCTCGATCTTCCCGCTCGACGTCAACGCGATCGTGGGGGCCGCGTCGGAGTGCGGGCGCGTGCTCGTGGTCCACGAGGCCCCGCGCATGTCCGGGATCGGCGCCGAGGTCTCGAGCCTTATCCACGAGCGGGCGATGCTCGACCTCGACGCCCCCGTCGGCCGCGTCACCGGCTACGACGTGCCGTTCCCGCAGTTCGCGAACGAGGACGACTACCTCCCGTCGGTGGACCGCATCGTCGCCGGCGCATACAAGGTCCTGGATTTCTAGTGCCCGACTTCAAGCTGCCCGACCTCGGTGAGGGCGTGACCGAGGCCGAGGTCGATCGCTGGCTCGTGAACGAGGGCGACGTCGTGAGCGAGGATGACCCGCTCGTCGAGCTCATCACGGACAAGGCGACCGCGGAGATCCCGTCGCCGTACGAGGGCGTCGTCTCGAGGATCCACGTCAAGGCCGGCGAGGTCGTGCCGGTCGGCACCGTGCTGATCACGATCGGCGAGGGTGCCGCCGTCACGGCCTCGACGCCTCCTCCGCCGCCACCGCCTCCTGCCGCCGAGGGGGCCGCGGCCCCCACGCCCGCGAGCCCTCCGGGCGGAGAAGCCCGGTCCTCCAACGGCTCGGTCAAGGCGATGCCGCCCGTGCGGAAGCTCGCGCGGGAGCTCGGCGTCGACCTCGCATCGGTCCGGGGGACGGGGCCGGGTGGTCGCATCCTGCGGGAGGACGTTCAGGCCGCTGCGGACACGGGCGGTCCCCCTGCTGCCGCGCCGCGCCGCGCCGGGCGGCGCGAGCCGCTGCGCGGGGTGCGCCGGCTGATCGCGGAGCGCATGTCGGCCGCGCACCGCATCGTGCCGCCGGTAACGCACGTCGAGGAGTGCGACGTCACCGAGCTCGACGCGACGCGCAACCTCGTCAACGAGCGGAACCCCGACAAGCTGCGGCTGACCTACATGCCGTTCATCGTGAAGGCCGTGGTCGCGGGGCTGAAGGCGTATCCGGCGTTGAACGCGTCGCTCGACGACGAGGCGGGCGAGATCGTCTTCCACGATCGCTACGACATCGGGATCGCGGTCGACACGCCCGCGGGCCTCGTGGTCCCGGTCGTACGCGACGCGGACCGCAAGCGCTTGCGCGACGTCGCGGAGGACGTAGACCGCCTGGCGCGGGGGGCGCGCGAGGGCACGTTGAAGTCAGACGACCTGAAGGACTCGACGTTCACGATCTCGAGCCCGGGGCCGTTCGGGGGCTTGATGGCGACGCCGATCGTGTTCCACCCGCAGTCGGCGATCCTCGGCGTGCACCGCGCCTCCGAGCGCCCGGTCGTCCGCGACGGCCAGATCGTCGCTCGCCAGATGATGAACCTCTCGATCACGTTCGACCACCGCGTCCTCGACGGCATGACGGCGGCGAAGTTCGTCCTGGACGTGGCGAAGCTCCTGGAGCACCCCGCCGCGCTTGCGCTGGAGGGCTGAGGTCGTTTAACCCCGGCGCCTCCCGGTCTTCAGATCCTTCCGCATCGCTTGATGTAGCTCCTTCCGATCGCCCCGGACGACCTCATCGAACGTCTCGCGCGCGGCGTACAAGGCAGCCGTTACGGCGGTCGACGCCTCGTCCTGACGGGGGTCCTCGATTGATTCGACGATGTGCGGAACGTGCGTCGCTAGCTGTTTGCCCAGCGCATGCGCATGGTCAAGCACCCTCTCCGACGCAACGAGCTCGAGTTCGTTCAGGTGGCGGTGGAGGTCCCTCGCCAGATCGAGAGCCGCCCTATCGACGACTGAAGCGAGCGATCGGAATTTGGCCATGGGACGCGCCGCCGGCTCGACGAGTCGATGAGGAGTCGCGTCGATGAACTGCATGAACTGGTTATAGACGCGCAATCTCTCGCCCCGTACCCACTCCCGCGTACGCGCGAGATGAAGAGCGTGATTGGAGAAAAGGAGGAACATCCCGGCCACGAACGCGGCTAGGACAGCATCCCTTCCCAACTCTGTCAGCCAGGCGGCCACTTCGGTCACGATCAAAGACTAACGACGCGCTATGACGTTTTCTTCACACAGGAGCGTCGGGAACCCGGTGGGTGCCATCGAATCTCGACGGCGAATCGCCGCGGCGAGTATCGCTTCGGTCTCGGAAACCGGGAGTCACGCGATATCCGCCTCGGCACCAGGTGGGATCGAAGGGTTGACGAACCGGCGCCTCCGCGGGGCGTCGAGTCGTAGTGTTCCTCCCGAGAGGTGTCTGACACGTCAGACACGGCTGTCATGTCTGACGTGTGTCTGACACACCCCGGGCGCGGCCCCCATAGAAAGAGCCCCCCGCTAAGTCCACGGGGGGCTCTCCAGCGCCGGCTCTATGCCGGGATCACGTGATGCAGCTCTGGCCTTTGGTGATCTTGCAGATCAACCCGCCCACGAGGCCGTAGGTGCCGCACACAACCCTGTCCGTCAGCGGGTCGCCCGTGTTGCAGATCTCGGACGCCGAGGCCGGCGTCGCCGGGACTGCCGTCACCGCCGCCACGGCCCCCGCCACGAGGGCCAGCTGGATCTTCCGCCGCATCCTGCTCCTCCTTCGTCTTGCCTTGCCTGGCCCGCACGTCTTCTAGGGCCGTTGCTCGATCTCCTTCTCAGGAAGAGCCAAGGTCTTCCAAGCCGGTGAAGCGCAGGACGTCGATGCCGTGGACGATGTCGACCGAGTACACGATCTCGTCGGTGATCCAGTACGTCGCGGTATTCGAGCCGCCGTAGGGCATGTAGTGGCCGACCTCCTCGATCTGCCCCGCGTCGTCGACCCAGAGGAAGCGCGTGCCGTGCTCGAAGAACGCTCCGGCGACGAGGCCCCCGTCGTCGAAGGACGGGTGGTGCTGGAACCAGGTCGCCGAGCAACCGAGCGCGCTCACCGGCGGGTTCGAGTCCGTCCACGTCCCCGGCTGCGGCCGCCACTCGTCGACCATCCGGAACGTGTGGGTCCTCCGCCAGTCGCTCGTGTCCCACGTCATGAACTTCCCGCTGCGCTCGTCGCACTGCGGCTTCGGCGACGTCTCGCTCTGCACGAGCAGGAACCTGTCCTTCCCGCCGCGCGGCCACTTCAGCGAGTGGATCGTCCGCTGGTCGGCCGTCGTCGCCTGAGCGAGGACCTTCGGGTGCGCCGGGTCCTTGCGGCCGTCGAGGAGGTACATGATCTTCGACCCCGTCACCACTACGCCGGGCGACACCTCGTAGGTGTCGAAGCCCCAGAGCGGGGGCATCGGGCCGCTCCACCGTCCGGCGGCCTTCGGGTTCGCGGGATCACGCAGGTCGACTATGTCGCCACCGCCTCCGTACGCCCACGTGCAGTCGAGCACGCACGCGAACGTGTGGTCGACCATGCCGGGGAGCTCCGAGAGCTTCGCGGGCTTCGCCTTGTCCGACACGTCCCAGACGTGGAGGATGCCGCGCGCCCGCTCGTCGGTTATCAGCAGGATCTCGCCGTTCGTGTCGATGTCCTCGTTGATGAACTGCGCGCCGGTCGGCGTGTGGCTGACGATCTGCGGGCTCTCCGGATCGGAGACGTCGTAGATCGTGAAGCTCTTCGTGCCCGACGCGTAGAAGTAGTCGCCGTGGAGCTTCCCGGTCGTCCACGTCCCGGCCTCGAGCGGCACGGTCGTGACGTACTCGACGTTCGGGCTGGCGGCGCCGAGGGCGCCTGCGGGGGCCGCGGAGAGCCCGCTCGCGAGCAGAGCGATCGCGGCGAGGGCGGGGACGAGCTTGAGCAGCTTCATGAGACGAGAGTTCGCCGGGGACGCGCCCCCTCCGTCACCCGTATGGGGGAATTCGGTTCTACGAGCGCGTGGGTTAGCCGTCTTATCGACGTCCGTCGGAGTCGCGGCGTTCCGCTTCGGCCTTCAACGCCGCCAGCCCTTCTGCCAGCGAACGATCGAGCGTCTTCCGAAAGCTCCGGCGGAATGCACGCTCAGCGGCCCGTCCCACGACTCCTCGGTAGTGATCTTCGTCCCCTGCGATGTCGGCTCGAGCGTGTAGACGTGCACGGCGGCAATGCCGAGCGTCTTCCCCGTCCATCCCAGCCGGCGCGGGCGGTCGACGACGCGCAGCACGGAGCGGATCGAGCCGGGGCCCGCCTTCCACTCGAACGAAGAGCCTTCGGCAACCGGACCTGTGAGCGCCGCGGCCTTCACCGCGGGATTCCACCGCGGCCACTCGGCGACCGCCGTCAGGACGTCCCAATCAACCTCGGCGCTCGCGGCGACGTCGGTAGAGTGGCCGGCGACCACCGGTGCGGAGCGATCTACGGCGAAGGCCTGGCCGGACATCGTCGCTAGCGTGCTCCCGGCTTGCCCACGGTGTTGCGCAGCACGCCGATCTTTTCGATCTCCAGCTCCACCACGTCTCCCGGCGACAGCTCGCGGCCCTGGTCGACGCCGCAGCAGCCCCCCGGCGTGCCCGAGCCGTACACGTCGCTCGGCCAGATGTCCTCGGCCTCGGACACGTGGGCGATGATGTCCGCCCACCGCCACTTCGCCTCCGACGAACGGGCGCGGCCCCATTCCTCGCCGTTCACGCGGCAGATCATCTGAAGGTCCGGCTCGGAGCCGACCTCGTCCGCGGTGACGATGCACGGGCCGAGCGCGTTCCCGAAGTCCTTGCCCTTGGCCGGGCCGAGCCACGCGCTCATCTCCTTCGCCTGCACGTCGCGCGCGGAAAAGTCGTTGAAGACGGTGAAGCCGAACACGTACTCCTGCGCGTTCTCGCGCGTCACGTCGCGCCCCCGTCTCCCGATCACGAGCGCGAGCTCGAGCTCGAAGTCGAGGCGGTTCGTGTACGGCGGCCACGGGCACGTCGCGTCCGGGCCGATCACGGCCCGGTGGTTCCCCTTGTAGTAGACGGGAGCCTCGTACCAGTAGTCCGGGACGTCGACGCCGCGCCGCTGCGCACCGCGCTTCACGTGGTCCTCGAACGCGAGAAAGTCCTTCAGCGACGCGACCTTGTCGAGCGGGCAGAGCCACTTGAAGCCGCGGTCCGACTCCGACACGAGGAGGTCGGGGAGCGTGGCCGCCGCCCGGGCGACGTCGCGCACCTCGGTCCACAGCTCCGGGCCCTGTTCGATGAGCATCGCCGTCGACACCAGGAACAGCGCGTTCTCACGGGCGAGCCGCGTGCCGGTGACCTCGTCCCACGCCATGAGGAGGTCGACGGGCCGGGAGTCACCGACCGCGACTGCGAGCCGCGGCTGGAAACCGCCGCTGTTCGACGTGTATCTGTAGAGGCGCACTAGTCGTCGAGCAACCCCATGCCGCGCGCCCACGACGTCTCGTACTCGGTGACGACGACCTGCTCGGCCTCGGGCGAGAGCTGCAGCGGATGCTCGGTCTCGACCATCACCGCGATCTCGTCCGTGCGCTCCTTCGTCTTCGACGCCTCGATCGCCGCCGGCTGCGGGCCGTGGTGCACGCCCTGCGGGTGCAGGGTCATGTAGCCCATGTCGATCCCGGCCCGGCTGAAGTAGTTGCCCGAGTGGTAGAAGAGCACCTCGTCCGCGTCGATGTTGGCGTGATAGAAGGGCACCTTCAGGACCTCGGGGTCCTCCTCGAGCGGCCGCGGGACGAACGAGCAGATCACGAAGCCCTCGTTCTCGAACGTGCAGTGCGCCGAGGGCGGCATGTGGTAGCTCGGCGAGTACACCGGCCGGTGGTCGAGGATGTTGAGCTTCACCGGGCACAGGTCGCCCTGCCATCCGACGACGTCGAGCGGGTGCCACCGGAACCACAGCGACGAGAACTCGCCGTTGCGCTTCACGCGCACCTCGAACTCGCCCTCTTCGTCGTGAGGGTCGGGGTCGGGGACCACGAGCACGCCGGGGTCGAACATCGCGTGGCGTCCCATCAGCCCCCGGTCCGGGATCCGGTACTCGCCGTCGCCCTCGACGACGAAGAAGAACGACTCGTCGGACGCACTCGCGGGGACGACGCGGTGCGTGGTCCCCTTCGGGACGATCACGTAGTCGCCCTGACGGTACTCGAGGGGGCCGTAGTCGGTCTCGATCACGCCGCTGCCGCGGTGGACGAAGTAGCAGACGTCACCGTCCGCGTCGCGCAGGAAGTACGTCATCGGCTCGGTGCGCCTGCTGACGTACAGACGGACGTCGTCGTTGCCGGCGACGAGCTGCCACGACGCGTTGACGTCGACCATGTCCTCCGGCTTCATCTCGTTGAGGTCGAGCGCGCGCGGGCGCAGTGGACCGTCGATGCGCGTCCACGCCGTCGGGGGGTGCTTGCGGTAGAGGTGCGACGCACGTCCTGCGAACGCCTCGCGCCCGTGCTCCTCCTCGTACGTTCCGGGAGGGATCGATACGTGCGCCTGCTTGGAGACGACGCCCTTCGAGAACACGAATTCCATCTACAGGTTCCCCCTCGCTGCCTGCTCCCGCTCGATGGCCTCGAACAACGCCTTGAAGTTCCCCTCGCCGAAGCCCCGCGCGCCGTGGCGCTCGATGACCTCGTAGAAGACCGTGGGGCGGTCCTGCGCGATGTGCGTGAAGATCTGCAGCAGGTAGCCCTCCTCGTCCTTGTCGACGAGGATCCCGTTGCGCTGCAGCGCCTCGACCTGGTCGGCGATCTCCGGCACGCGCTGGATCGCGTCCTCGTAGTAGTTGTCGGGGATCGCGAGGAAGCCGATGCCGGCCTCGCGCATCGCCTCGACCGAGGAGACGATGTCGTCCGAGGTCAGCGCGACGTGCTGGACGCCGGGGCTCCCGTAGTACTCGAGGTACTCCTCGATCTGGCTCTTGCGCTTGCCGGTCGCGGGCTCGTTGATCGGCATCTTGATCTTGCCCTCGCCGTCCCACACGACCTTCGACATCAACGCGGAGTACTCGGTCGAGATGTCCTCGTCCGAGAAGTGCTTGAGCTCGGTGAAGCCCATGACCCGCTCGTAGAACGCGACCCACTCGTTCATCTTGCCGAGCTCGACGTTACCGACGACGTGGTCTACGTACCGGAGGCCGAAGCCCTTTGTGTCTTGGCCGATCGCCGAGGCGATCGGTCGCGTGTCGCCCGCGCCGGGCATGTCCTTGAAGCCGGGGAAGAACGTCCCCGAGTAGTTGTCGCGCTGGATCAACGAGTGGATCGTCTCGCCGTAGGTGCCGATCGCGGCCCGCACGACCTTCCCGTTCTCGTCCTCGAACACCTCCGGCTCCGACACCGCCTTCGCGCCCCGCTCGACGGCGACGCGGAACGCCTCCTCGGCATCGGGAACCCGCAGCGCGACGTCGTGGACGCCGTCACCGTGGCGCCGCACGTGGTCGGCGATATGGCTGTCCGCCTGGAGGGCCCCCGTGAAGACGAACGTCACCTCGCCCTGCCGCACGGCATAGGAGACCCGGTCGCGGGACCCCGTCTCGAGGCCGGTGAACGCCACGGGCGTGAAGCCCATCGACCTGTAGAAGTGAGCCGCCTGCTTCGCGTTGCCTACGAAGAACTGGATGTAGTCGAACCCGAGGATGGGGAACGGGTCGTGTCGGTCGGTCACCTAACCACCTCCTGGAAATTAGGGGGCCAGGATATCCGGCGGGCCTAGCTGCGGACGAGGCGCAGCCGCACGCCGCCCCACTCGGGCTCCGGGTGGGGGTGGTCGTTGCGGTAGTGGACCCCGCGCGACTCCGACCGGAGCAAGGCCGCACGCGCCATCAGCCGCGTCATGATCGCTCCCGAACGCATCTCCATCACCGCCGGGTCGGCCGACAGCGGAAGGATCGCGACATCCTCGAGGTCCCGGGCCACCGCGGCCAGAGCGGCGGAGTCGCGCTCGATCCCGAGAGCCCGGGACGTCGCGGCGCGCACCCGCGTCCAGCCTTCGTCCAGCGACACCTCCGTCGCCTGCAGGGTCGGTGCCTCCGGCAGGGACTTCAGGCGTCCCGCCCGCTGACCGGCGATGGCCCGTGCCGCGCGGCGTCCGAACACGAGGGCCTCCGCGAGCGAGTTCCCCGCGAGCCGGTTCGCGCCGTGGACGCCGGTGTTCGAGCACTCGCCGATCGCGTACAGGCGCGGCACCGAGGCGCGGCCGTCGAGGTCCGTCTGGATGCCGCCGATGAAGTAGTGCGCGGCGGGCGCGACCGGGATGAGGTCCGTGAGGGGCTCGATCCCGGCATCGCGGCAGGCCTGCATGACCGTGAAGAACTCTCCTTCGAGGACCTCGCGTCCGATGTGGCGGCAGTCGAGCCACGACCGCCGCGACGCGATCGCGCGGGCGACGACGTCGCGGGGAGCGAGCTCGCCGTCGGAGTGGTGCTCGAAGAGGAACCTGCGTCCCTCCGAGTCGACGACGTAGGCCCCCGCGCCGCGCAACGCCTCGGTGATCAAGGGGCGTTGCTGCCGGCCCTCGATCGCGAGCGCGGTGGGGTGGAACTGCACGAACTCGACGTCGGCGAGCCCGGCGCCTGCCTCCCATGCCAGCACGAGACCGTCGCCGGTCGCGCCGGCAGGATTCGTCGTCGCCTCGAACAGCCCGCCGACTCCCCCGGTGGCGAGGACCGTCGACGTCGCCTGGACCTCGACCAGCCCGTCGTCGGTGAGGACCCATGCGCCCGCGCAGCGGCCGTCGACGACCGCGAGCTTCAGGCACGTCCCTTCGATGCGCCGCGCCCGCGGCGCGGCCTTCTCACGCAGCGTCTTCATGATCGCGGCCCCCGTGGCGTCTCCGGCGTGGGCCGACCGAGCGACCGACTGCCCTCCCTCCCGGGCGAGGTGCAATTCACCGTCGGGTGTCCTGTCGAAGTCGCAACCGAGCTCGGCGAGCTCGAGGACGCACTCGGGGGCCTCGTAGCAGAGGACCGCGACGGCCGACGGGTCGGCGTGTCCCGCGGCAACGCGGATCGTGTCGCTCGCGTGGAGGTCGGGCGAGTCGTCGGGACCGACCGCGGCCGCGACGCCTCCCTGAGCCCACGGCGACGAGCCCTGGGCCTTACGTCCCTTGTCGACGAGGAGGATGTCCGTCCCCTCGGGGAGATGCATGCACGCGAACAACCCGGCGGCCCCCGCACCGATGACGAGGACGTCGGTCTTCATCCGAGGGACAGAGCTCATAGGCCCTTGAACTCGGCCCGCCTCTTCCCCAGGAACGCCTGCACCCCCTCGAGATGGTCGGACGTCGCGCCCGCCGCGGTCTGCGCGTCCACCTCGAGGTCGAGCTGCTCGTCCAGCGGGACGTGCGTCGCGGCGTTCACGAGCTCCTTCGTCAGCGCGTAGGCCCGCGTCGGCCCCGCCGCCAGCTCCTCGGCGTACGAGCGCCACGCGCCGTCGAACTCGTCGAGCGACACCACGCGGTCCACCACACCGAGGGCGAGCGCTTCCTCCGCCCCCAGCGGATCGCCCGTCGCGGCCAGCTTCCACGCGCGCGCCGAGCCGACCATGTGCGTCAGGAACCACACGGCTCCAGAATCCGGCACGAGGCCGACCTTCACGAACGCCAGCACGAGCTTCGCCTTCTCCGACGCGATGCGGAAGTCGCACGCGAGCGCGAGGCTCGCTCCCGCCCCGGCGGCGACGCCGTTGATCGCGGCGAGGACCGGCTTGGGCGCCGCCCGCACCGCCCGGATCAGTGGGTTGTAGCGGTTGACGAGCGTGTTCCCCAACGGGGGGGCCTGTCCGCTCTCGTAGTCCGCCTGGAGCGCGCCGAGGTCCTCGCCGGAGGAGAACGCGCGGCCCGCGCCGGTGATCACGATGCAGCGCACGGAAGCGTCGTCGGAAGCGCGTCTAACGGCGGCGAGCGTCTCGTTGCCGAGCTCGTCGTCGAACGCGTTGAGCACGTCGGGCCGGTCGAGCGTGAGGACCGCGACGCCGTTCGACTCCTCGTACCTGCAGGGCATGGCCCGAAGCGTACCGGCATAATGGGCCGCGCGGAGGAGGTGGCGGATGGGACGAAAAGCGTTGGGCGGCCTCGTGATCGCGTGCGCGCTCGCGTCCGCGCCGGCGGCGGGCGCGCAGGTCAAGGACGACGGGCTCAGGCAGTGCTTCGGCGACGTCATCAGCCAGAAAGAGGCGCAGATGGACTGCGTGAAGGTCGGCGACGGCGAGTGGACTCCGGTCGGTGGGTCCGACCCCGTGTCGAGCGCCTTCGGCACGTTCGTTTTCTTCGTCCTCCTGCTCAGCCTGGTGCCCGCGGCTGCGGGGGCGATGTTCGCGAAGGAGGCCGGAGTGCCGGCCGCCGGGGGCTTCGCCATCGGGTTGTTCGGGAGCTGGGTCGGCGTGATCGGCCTCTATCTCTACGGTCACTCCCAGCGGCGGGGAAGCCCGGTGATCCAGGTAGGCAGGCCCGCCGGCACGAATGCGGGGACCGCGGCCGAACGTCTGAAGACGTTGAAGGACCTCCTCGACCAGGGACTGATCACTCAGGCCGAGTACGACGAACGAAGGGCCGCGGCTATCGAGACCCTCTAGCGCGCGTTTAACCTGTCTCAACTACTTCGCCGGAAGGGGAGGACGCGGGATGGAGGATTGGGGCTACTTCCTGATCACGTCGGGGGTCGTGTGGGTCTTTGCGAAGTTCGTCGTCGACACGATCATCGCGCTGAGGGCCAAGGGCGGCGCGGGCGCGCTCGAGACGAAGGGAACGTCGATAGACCCTGAAGCGCTCGCGAAGCTCGCGGCGACGCCCTACGGCCCCGGGCTGACGCTCGCGCTCCTGGGGGTGGTCCTGGTCCTCGGTGCGAACGGCTTCTCGGTCAACGTGGGATCGGACGTCGCCGCGACGCCGGCGCCCGCGCCGGCGCCCGCCGAGACGTTCCCCTTCCCGCTTCCCACGCTGCCCGGGTTTCCCACCCCGTCGCCCTAGCCCTCCGTCACGGAGGGAGCGGCTTGTACGGGCGCGGCGGGGGCTTCTCCCGCATGTGCGAGAAGTCTGGCGTCCTCCCGGGGCGGCGGTAGTCCGCGGGATCCACGAACGCGTCGCGGCCGAGGTGCTCCATCATCCGCCGCGCGGCCTCCACGTACGCGGCGTTGTCGTCGCGGCAGTCGGTCAGGTTCGCGGTCGCCTGCAGGAAGAAGTGGTCGGCGCTCAGCTCCTCCACCGCGGCGGCCGGGGTGGCCCCGACTGCATCCGCGCCGAACAGCTTCACGTATTCGGGCCCGAAAACGGTCCCCCAATAGAGGTTGGGAAGGTAGAGCTCGAGGAGCCAAGGGGGGACCGACAGCCTCGGCCCCTCGCGGTCGTACACCCGCGCGTACCGCAGATGCGTGTCGCCCCACGCACCCGGGTCGAGCAGGTGCAGGTGGCCGTAGTTCGCGTCCATCGCGACTGCGATCGTCTTGAACGCGTCGACGACGGACGCGAGGGCCTCGTCGGCGGCCGGAACATTGAGCTCGCACCACGTGTGGAGGTCGAAAGGCGTCTGGCGTCCGGTGATCCTGATCGTGCCGCGGTCGCCGACGTGTCCGAAGAACGAGCCACCGTCCGCGGCTCCCGCGGCAGCCGCCTCCGTCCCGGCCCACTTCGTGCGAGCGGGCTCTGCGACGCCCCAACGCGACGGCGCGAGTGCCGGCGCCGTCCGCTCGAGGTTCTCGAGAACGGCGTGCCAGCGCGCGCCGTCCATCGGGGCGCGGCCGTAGACCGCGAACGCGAGCGTGGGAGGCATCAGGGGATCGGCAGCAGCCGCGGCCCGATCGGCAGGGGAACCGGGGCCGGGGCGGGAGCGGGCAGGGGCATGGGGAAGCTCGGCCACGGCATGATCGGCGTCATGTTCGACTGGCTCGGCATGTCGCGATAGTCGTCGACCGAGATGCGGTCGGCCTCCTGACCCGCAGGATGGTTCAGGCCCCCACCCGATCCTCCGGACGACCCACTGCCCTCGTCGGGGTCGTCCGGGTCGCGGTAACGCCAGCCGCCGTCCTCGACCTTCTGCACGACGCGGCCGTCGAGCGTCGTGAAGTCGCCGTTGCGCTGCATCCTCACGATCTCGCCGCCGTAGGGATGGTTGCGGACCATCTCCTGCAGCGACGCCGAGACCTTCGTGTTGTGCCGGACGACGAGCGTGTAGCCCTCGCCGCGCGCGGCTGCCTGCCCGAGCTGCGCCTGGATCTGGCGCGACGCGTACTGGTAGTAGGTGTTCTTGAACTCGAACATCTCGCCGTTGCCGAACGCGTCGGGCCGAGTGGCGACCGACCGGCCGTTCACGTTGTACCGGAATGTCTCGAAATTCTCTTGAAGCCCGAGGTTGCGCATCGCATTCATCTGGAATGCCCTGCCGGCGATGTAGTTATCGGCCACCGAGCCGAAGAGCATGACGAGGAACGACTGCTCCGGACCATGCCGCCGGCTTCCGAAACCCAACGGGCCGGAACCACCGGAGAACCCTGCAAACGCGCCACTCCCCGCGGCCGCCGAACCCAGGGAGCCGAGGACGGCCGAAGCCCGCCGGCCGGCGTCATGGGCCGCTTCGACAGCCGCTCGCGCCGCCGCAAGTGCCGCCTCTGCCTCGGCGCGCGCGTCGTCGAGGCGCGACCGGAGATTCGACAACGCGGCTTCCGTATCCGGCGAGTCCGGGAGCAGGTCCAACCCGCCGATGGCGAGGTTGGTGAACAGCGCGGACGAGGATGCGGCGGCGTAGTGGTCCATCGCACGCTCGAACTCCCGCCTGTGCTCCTCGACTTCGGTAGCGAGATCGTGCAGCGCCTGCGACGCCTGGGAGAAGGACTCCGACGCGCCGCGGTACTCGGCAGCGGCCGCGTGGGCCTGCGCTACCCAGCGGTCGTGGGCGGCGCCGCTCCACTCGGGGCCGCCAGCCATGCCGGACATCGTGCTGCCGGCGAAGGAGAGCTCGACCGACGACGTCCCGAGCCAGCGAGCCGCGCCCCGGACGGCGCCGGCGTCGAACGACGGGAAGACCGGGACGCCACTCATGCCATCAGACACTCCGGAGGCAGCTGACCGACGAACATCCTCGGCTCGCACGCCTCGTCCCATGCTTCTTCGAGGTCCTCGGGCGACGGGATCACCGGAGGCGCAGGCGGCATCGACGCCTCGTCGGCCGCCTCGTACCGAACCGCGGCCGCCTCGGTGTTGAACGCGAACGTCTCCTGCGAATGCGCGAGGCGGCTCGTGGCACCGGCCCACGCGCGGCAGAATGCCTCCCAGCCCGGCCCGGCCGAGACCGCGTCCATCGACGCGTCGGCGGCGCCCGTCGCGCCGGCGAACCCGGACCGGACCTCGTTCACGTCGGCCGCGAGCTGGAGCGACCGTACGGCCGCGTCGATCAGCGTTGGGGGCGCGACCTCGAAGCCGCCGCCGCCGGGGGCGACGCTCATCTCCGCACCTCCATTCTCAGGGGCTCGGCGTGCACGCCGCGGCCGGCGAGGCGTGCACGTTCTTCGTCCGTCACGAAGAGGATCACGAGCGTCTGGTCACCCGGCGAGACGGCGCAGAACCGGCCGCCGGACTCGCCCAGCAGGTCGTTGGCACGGGCGACGAGCCCCGCGTCGAACCACCCGTCGCCGGATCGCACCTCGACCTCGTGACGATGCCCGGCGAGCGAGAACAACACCGTCGCGTGCGAGCCGTCGTCGTGCCAGGACTCGCGGGGGTCTGCGGGATCGAACGCGCCGCGGGAGATCCGAGCCAGCCTCCGCAAGGCCTCGACGTAGACGTCGTTGCCGGGCAGGGCGTCGCACTCGAGGTCGAGCCACCAGGTGCGGCCGGGGTCCTTCGTCATCACGAGGACGTCGGGCATCGGAGGCAGCGAGACGGGCGGGGGCAGCGGCTCGTCCCACTCCCGGGCGTGGTCGGCGGCGAGCCGCTCCGCGATCTCGCGATCGGAGAGGTCGCTCCACGCCGCGAAGAAGCCGAGCCCCCGGTAGAAGGCCACGGTCTCCTCGAGCCACGTGCCGCCGCCGATGATGCGCCCCCGATCTAGCGCGTCTTGTTTTCCCTCGGAACTATTCCCCGCCCGTCCGAGATTATCGCCGGGGCCGCTTCGGAGGGTCGCCCTCGCCCGGCTCGGGAGGCGGCCCGGAGTCGGGACGCTCGTCGGGGTGGCCGTTCGCGCCGCGGTCGATGTACCGGCCGACGAGGTCGCTGAGGCTGGCGCCGGTGAACGATTCGAGGACGGAGTCGATCTGCCTGACGGTGTTCGCCGTCGTGCGCGTGAGCTTGTTCGCCCCCTCGGTGTCGATGATCGTGATGTCCTTGACGTTCCCGATCGGCTCGGCGATCGCGCGGGCGACGTCGGGAAGCCTCGAGACCAGCAGCTCCAGCGTCGCGGCCTCGCCGTACTCCTTGTACGCCTCGGCCTTGCGCGCCATCGCCGCGGCCTCGGCTTCGCCGATCGACAGAGTCGCCTCGGCGCGGGCGCGCCCGAGCTCGCGCTCTTCGTACGCGCGCCCCGCGGCCACGGCCTCGAGGTTCGCGCGCTCGGCCTCCGCCTCCAGGAGCCTGCGGTCGCGCGCCGCCTCGGCCTCGGCCTTCACGCGGTAGCGCGACGCCTCCGCCGCCTGCTCGCCCGCGTAGCGCTGCGCGTCGGCGGTGCGGCGGATCTCCGCGTCCAGCTCCTTGTCGCGCCGCTTCGCGACGAGCTCCGCGACCTCGGTCTCCGTCAGCACGACCTCGCGCCGCGCCTCCGCGTCCGCGAGCGGCTTCGACTGCTCGGCCCGAGCCTCCGACGCCGCGACCTCCTGGAGGATCGCCTGCTCCTTCAGCCGCGTGACCTTCTCGGCCTCGAGGATCAGCTGCCGTGCCAGCTCCTGCTGCTGGCGCGCTTCGCGCTGCGTGTTCGCCTCGGCGATCTCGGCGTCGCGCCGGACCTCCGCGGCGGCCTTGCGCCCGAGGTTCTCGATGTACTGCTCGGAGTCCGAGATCGACTGGATCGTGAACACGTCGATCGCGAGGCCGGTCCCCTGCAGGTCGCCGTTCGCGACCTCCTGCACGCGCGACGCGAACACCTCGCGGTCGCGGATGAGCTCGTCGACCGTCAGCTGTCCGATGATCGTCCGGAGCGAGCCCTCCATCACGTTGCGGACGATCTCGGGCACCTTCGCCTGGCTGTCTAGGAAACGCTGCGCCGCCTGGCGGATCGAGTCCTCGTCGTCCGCGATCTTTACGTTGACGATGCCCTCGACCGCGACCGGGACGCCCTGAGTCGTCACCGCGCCGGCGAGCCCGACCGGGATCGACTGGACCTCGAGCGAGATCCGCTTCGCGACGTTGACGAGCGGGTAGACGATCGCGCCGCCACCGACGACGACGCGGATGCCGCCGGCCGACCTCCGCGACCCCGCGATGATCAGGGCCTCGTTCGGCTTGGCGACCTTGTAGCGGCTCGCCGCGAAGCCGACGAGCGCGACGGCGACCGCGATCAGAGCTACTACGACTATCGGGATCTCGTTCATCTACCCCTCCTCGACAGGACCGGCTACGGCTTAGCCGGGCGTCCTGTCACTCGTCCGTCCGACCTTGACCGAGGTGCCGAGGGCGTCGAGGACGACGACTTCGTCGCCCGTGGCGATCTCCACGTCGCTGACCGCGGTGAGGTTGCGCGTCATCCCGCGGGCCTGCACCGCGACGCGGCCCTCCTTGCCGGGGCGGATCGCCAGCGTGCACCGGCCGCGGGCCCCGACGAGCTCGGCGAGGGCGAATCCCTCGCCGGCCTCCTGGCGGCCGAGCATCTTGAAGAACGCCGTGCCGAGGCCGCCGGCGACCACGCTAGTGCCGAGGCCGGCGAAGACCGACATGCCCGCGGAGGCCTCGAAGGCCTTGATCGCGAGGAGGCCGCCGCCGCCGAAGGCGGCGAGGACCGTGAAGAACACCGGCGTCGCCGCGAAGCCGTCACCGAGATCGATGTCGATGAAGTCGAAGAGGTCGCCGAAGACGAGCGAGAGGAGCAGGAACCCCACTCCGACGCCGAGGGCGATCCAGTACCAGAGCTCGAGTTCCATGCGACCCAGGGTAGCGATACGACTGCTGTGATGCATGGGAGCCGTCGACTGCGCTGCCGCCCCGGAGCTTGGAACGTTTCACGGCGCTCGATCGTCTGCGAAGAAAGGGGCGGCGAACGGGGGCGCGGGTGCGAAGAAGCACGAGACGCTGGATCGGCTGCCTCGCCGCGGCCGCGACCGTGACCACGCTGGTGGCTCCCGCGCGCGCCCAGGCGAACACGTGCCGCGGCCAGGAGGCGACCATCTGGGGTACGAACCACCGCGACCTCCTCGTGGGCACACCCGGCGACGACGTGATCGCCGGCAACGGTGACGACGACGTCATCCGGGGACGGGGCGGCGACGACGTCATCTGTGGGGACGACGGGTGGGACGACATCTGGGCCGGACGGGGCGAGGATTACGTCGACGGCGGTGACGAGACCGACACGGTCTACGGAGGCCCCGACGCCGACGTGCTGGAGGTGACCGGGTCCGACCCCAGCCGCTACGGGAGTGAATGGATGGCCGGCGGCCCCGGTGACGACACGCTGACGGGCGGCGACTCGCCCAACGTGCTGTACGGCGGGCCGGGCAACGACACGCTCGAGGGACACGGAGCGAGCTTCAGCGACTGCGACTGCGAGACACAGTTCGACGAGATCCTCTCGGGAGGGCCGGGTAACGACGAGCTCACCGGCGGAGAGATGGACGGCGGCAACGTCGGGTACCAGATCTTCTCGGGCGGCCCCGGCAACGACGTCATCGACCCGAACAACCTCGAGATCCCGCAGATCCAACCGGACGACTATTTCTACGGCAGCGGCGACAAGCTCGATTTCGAGCAGGCGAACGGGCCGGTGCACGTCGATCTCGCGGCCGGGGTCTCCACCGGCGAAGGGACGGACTCCTTCTCGGGCATCGACCACGTCGAGGGCTCCGACCACGGCGACACGATCCTGGGCGACGGCGACCAGAACTACCTCTGGGGCGGATGGTCCTTCGGCGACGACGTGCTCGACGGCAGAGGGCACGACGACGTCCTGGGTGGTGGCTACGGGAGCGACACGCTGAGCGGGGGCGACGGGAACGACCGTATTTCGGGGGCATACGGGGACGACACGATCGACGGCGGCGAAGGACCGAACGACGACGCGTCCGGAGGCCCCGGACACGACTCCTGCGCGAACACGGAGATCGAGGAGGCCTGTGAAAGCTAGCGCGCTCGTGCTCGCAGCGGCCGTCAGTCTCGTCGCGGGCGGTGCGACGCCTGTGGCCGCCCAGGCCGACCCCGAATGCTTCGGCCGGTCCGCCACGATCGTCGGCACGGACGACCACGACGATCTCGTCGGAACGAACGGAGACGACGTCATCGTCGGCCTCGCGGGACGCGACGGGATCGACGCACGCGGCGGAGACGACCTGATCTGCGCGGGAGCGGGTCTCGACGGGTACTGGAAGCGCGTCCGCGGCGGCAGCGGCGATGACCGCATCTCCGGCGGAGGCGGTCGTGACGACGTCCGAGGAGGTCCCGGCAGGGACGCCCTCTTCGGTGGCTTCGAGCCCGACGAGCTCGCGGGTGGGGGCGGCGCCGACCGCCTCTTCGGAGGCCACGACAACGACGCCCTCTCCGGCGGACCGGGCGACGACCTCCTCCACGGGGGTCCCGACTTCGAGGGCGACATCGTCCGCTTCCCGAACGCCCAGGATCTGCGAGTGGACCTCGGCGCGAGCCTCGCGACCGGCAGCACCGGAAGCGACCGTCTGACCGACGTGGAGCACGCGGAAGGTTCGAAGTGGAGCGACGTCATGATCGGCGACGACGGTCCGAACTACCTCTCGAGCGTCTACTCCTACGACGACGAGACCCCGGTCCGCGACGTCTTTCGAGGGTTGGGCGGTGATGATTTCATCCGGCCGGACGACGTCGACGCGAGGGTCCTAGTGCTGGCGGGCTCAGGAGCCGACTACGTCTCGGGTGAAGGCGGAGGGCGGTACTTCGGCGGCCCGGGTGACGACTGGATCGACGTGTACTACGCGCAGGCGCCCGTCGCGGCGTACGGAGGCGCGGGGAACGACTACGTGTCCGGGTCCGACGTCGAGCTACAGCTCGCCGGGGGGCCCGGCAACGACGGGGTGTGGGGCGGCGACAAGGACGACAAGCTCAGCGGCGGGCACGGCCACGACGACGTCGGCGGAATGGCCGGAGACGACGCGATCGAGGGCGGAGCGGGCGACGACGAGCTGTACGGAGACAAGGGCAGGGACCGTCTTGACGGGGGCGACGGCGACGACGCGTGCGCCGACGCGGTGAAGTACGCAGGTTGTGAGAGAGAGGAATGACGACCGACCTCGGCTAGGCTGCGGCGATGGCAAACGAGTTCGGCGTCGACCCCAACCAGCACGACCGCTTCGTCCTCCGGCAGAAGTTCAAGCTCGTGATCAACGAGTACGAGTTCTCGCTCCCCGCGGGCGACGGCGACTCGCCCGGGCAGGTCTTCTGCTTCGTCCAGCAGAAGCGCTTCAAGTTCAAGGAGGACATCCGCTTCTACACCGACGAGACGAAGTCGGTCGAGGTGATGCGGTTGAAGGCGCGGCAGAGGTTCGACCCCGTCGCGCGCTACGACATCACGGACTCCGACAACGCCACCATCGGCCAGATCCAGAAGGTCTTCGGCAAGAGCCTGTTGCGGTCGACGTACCAGCTCTACGACGCGCAGGGGGCCGAGGCCGCGATCGCGGCCGAGAAGAACATGGCCGTCGCGATCTTCCGCCGGATCGTGCACCTGATCCCGTGGATCGAGAACTTCGCGAACTGGCTGCCGATCCCGTACCACTTCGTGTTCAAGAGGGGCGAGACGATCCTGGGCCACCACCGGCGGCAGCCGTGGAAGTTCACGGACGTCTACACGATCGACATGACCGCGGACCCGGAGCGGAGCCTGGACCGGCGCCTGGTACTTGCGACGGCAGTCGGGATGGACGCGCTACAGGCCCGCTAGAGGTTCTGTAGCTCCGAGATTGCTTCGGCCCTCCGCTTCTCCGATTCCGCCTCGCTTCGTGCGGCTACTTCACGCACGCGCTCTAGCAGGGAGTCGAGGTCGAACGGCTTCGTGATGTACTCGTCGGCCCCCAGCTCCCAGCCCTGGAGCTGCGCGTCGTCGGACGCCTTTGCGCTCACGAGGATGACCTTCTGCGAGTACTCCGGGTTCGCGGCGAGCTCGGTGAGGACCTCCCAGCCGTCCATCACCGGCATCATGATGTCGAGCAGGATGATGTCGGGGTTGTCGCGCTTCACGGACTCGAGCACCTCGGCCCCGTTCGCGGCCTCCAGCGTCTCGTAGCCCTCGAGCTCCATGTTCGTCTTCAAGAGCTTGCGCAGCGCGGGCTCGTCGTCTGCTACGAGAACCTTCAACTTGCTCATCGCAGCTCCCATCCTTCCCGCTCCGGCCGGCGCAGCCGAGCCTACCGCTCCCGCTCCGCAGACCGTTGAGGCAACCGCACTCTGAACGTCGTCCCGCTGCCGGGCTCGCTCTCGACCTCGATCGTGCCCCGGTGCTGCTCGACGAGGCCCTTCACGATGTAGAGACCGAGACCGAATCCTGCGCTGGACGAGGAGTCCATCTGTCTGAAGCGCTCGAAGATCGTCCCGAGCTCGGCGGCGGGGATCCCACGGCCGCGGTCGGAGACCTCGAGAAGGGTCTCCGACGAGAGGTCGAAGACCCCAACTCTTACCTTCGACCCCTCGGGCGAATACTTGAGAGCGTTCTCGACGAGGTTCGTCATGATCTGGCGGATCGCGGTCGGGTCGCCCCACGCGACGGGCTCGTCGGGCTCCGCGACGACCTCTACCTCGTGCGCGCTCCCGCGGGCCTCTCGCAGCTCCCGCGCGACCTCGCGCGCGAGCGTCGCCAGCTCGATCCTCTGGCGTTGCGGGACGGCTCCGCCGGCCTCGAACTGCGCGCCCGACAGGACGCCTTGCGTCAGCCGCAGCAACCTGTCGCCCTGCCGCTGGATCATCTGGAGGAAGGCCTCCCGCTCCTCGGCGGACATCTGGTCCCCGCCGCGGGCAAGCGTCTTGGCGGCGCCGATCATCGCGGTGAGGGGCGTGCGCAGCTCGTGGGAGACCGTGGCGACGAAGTCGTTCTTCAGGCGGTCGAGCTCCTCGAGACGGGCGATCGTCGCGTCTCGCTCGGCGAGAGCGGCCCGGAGCTCCTCGACGGTGGTGGCGCTGCCGCCGGCTACCGCTTCTCCGTCTGCCATGCGCCCGCCTCGTCCGGCTGCTCGAGCACGTGCTTGTTGCGGAGCTCCTCGCTGGGGATCGGGATCGGGTACCGCGAGGAGAAGCAGGCGGTGCAGAAGTCCTCCGGCGGGATGCCCGTCGACGCCAGCATCCCGTCGAGGGAGAGGTACGCGAGCGAGTCGGCCTCGATGTGGCGGCCGATCTCATCGACTGACATCTGCGAGCCGATGAGGTCGTCCTGGTCCGGCATGTCGATGCCGTAGAAGCACGGCCACTTGATCGGCGGCGACGAGATCCGCATGTGGACCTCACGCGCGCCCGCGTCGCGGAGCATCGCGACGATCTGGCGCGTGGTGTTGCCCCGCACGATCGAGTCGTCCACGACGACCACACGCTTGCCCGCGATGACCTCGCGCAACGGGTTGAGCTTCATGCGGATCCCCTGCTGGCGCATCGACTGCGTCGGCTGGATGAACGTGCGGCCCACGTAGCGGTTCTTGACGAAGCCCTCGCCGTAAGCCACGCCCGACGCGAGCGCGTATCCCTGCGCCGCCGGGACGCCGCTGTCGGGCACGGGCATCACGAGCTCGGCGGTGGCCGGGGCCTCCTGAGCGAGCCGCTGGCCCATGCGGTAGCGCGTCGCGTAGACGTTCTGGCCCATGAGGGTCGAGTCGGGCCGGGCGAAGTACACGTGCTCGAAGACGCACGCGGCCGAGCGGGCCGGCGCGAAGTGCTCGCTCTCGAGCCCCTCCGGTCCGATCGTCACGAGCTCGCCGGGCTCGACGTCGCGCAGGAAGCGCGCGCCGAGCAGGTCCAGCGCGCACGTCTCGGACGCGAGCACCCAGCCCCCGTCCTCGAGCCGCCCGATGCACAGCGGCCGCAGCCCGTAGGGGTCGCGGGCGCCGAACACACGGTGCTCGTCCATGATCGTGAACGAGAACGCGCCCGAGAGCCCCGGCAGGACGTCGAGGATCGCGCGCTTCATGTCGCCGGTGTTCGCGCGGGCGATGTGCGCGGCGACGAGGTCGGTGTCCGACGAGGACGGGAGCCGCGCCGCCTCGGGCGTCGGGTCGCCCCCGGCGTCGGCGAGCTTGCGCTTCAGCGCGACCGAGTTCACGAGGTTGCCGTTGTGGGCGAGGGCGACCTGCCCGGCCTCGGAGGCCTTGAACGACGGCTGCGCGTTCTCCCACGAGGTGGAGCCGGTCGTGGAGTAGCGGACGTGGCCGATCGCGAGGTCGCCGCGGAGGCTGTTCAGCACGGTCTCGTCGAACACCTGGGAGACGAGGCCGAGCTCCTTGTAGACGACGATCGTCTGCCGGTCGGACACCGCGATGCCCGCGGACTCCTGCCCCCGGTGCTGCAACGCGTAGAGCCCGTAGTAGGTCAGACGGGCAACGTCTTCACCCGGGGCGTAGATCCCGACGACGCCGCAGGCGTCACGAGCCTCGCCACTCATGCGTCGATGGTAGCGGAGAGCCGCCGGGGCAACCCGCTTTCGAAGGAGGCGGCGGCGTCCTCGAGCGATATCGAGAACGATCCGAACGCGAGCTGGTCGCCGCCCACGGAGCCGAGCCGAGCGGCTGCCAGCCCGGCGGCCGCGGCCCGGTCGAGCACCGCCCGCTCGTCGCCGGAGGCGACCGAGACCACGACGCACCCCGGCGGCTCCGCGAACAGCGCGCGGTGCGGCTCGGGATCGAGCTGCTCCAGAGCGTCCAGAACGAAGCCCTGGCGTCCTGCGATCGCCGACTCGGCGAGTGTCACGGCAAGCCCCCCGGATGAGACGTCGTGTGCGGAACGAAGCAAGCCTGCACCCGCCAGCTCGAACAAGACATCATGCAGACGTCTTTCTTCAACGAGGTCGACCGCCGGAGCCTTCCCGGCGACCGTCCCGTTTACGACTTTTGCGTATTCGCTCCCGCCGAACGCCGAGCCGTCGAACGACCCGAGCAGGAGCAGCGCGTCGCCGTCCTCGCCGAAGGCGAGGCCCACGGACCGCTCCGGAGAGTGGCAGACGCCGACCATGCCGATCACCGGCGTCGGGTAGATCGCGCGGCCGCTCGTCTCGTTGTAGAAGGACACGTTCCCGCCCGTTACGGGCGTGCCGAGAGCGGAGCAGGCGTCCCCGATCCCACGGACGACCTCCGAGAACTGCCACATCACGTCGGGCTTCTCGGGGTTGCCGAAGTTCAGGCAGTTCGTGACCGCGAGCGGCTTCGCGCCCGAGCAGGCGACGTTGCGAGCGGCCTCCGCGACCGCGTGGAGAGCGCCCTCGTACGGGTCCAGGTAGCAGAGGCGGCCCGGCCCGTCGACCGTGATCGCGACCGCGACGTCGGTCTCCGGGAGCCGGATAACGGACGCGTCCGACCCGGGCCCATGGATCGTCCCCAGGAAGATCATGTGGTCGTACTGCTCCCAGATCCAGCGCTTCGACGCGATGCCGGGTGAGGACAGGAGGTCCGTGAACGCACTTGCGAGGTCGGCGGCGGGCTCTTCGCCGGGGGCCTCGGCCTGCAGCGCGTCCAGCCATGCGGGACGCTCGAGCGGGCGCTGGTAGACCGGGCCCTCCTCCGCGAGCGCCTCCGCGGGAGCGTCGGCCACGACCTCCCCGCCCGCCAGCACCTTCAACCGCCCGTCCTTCACGACCTCGCCCAGGACCGACGCCTCGAGCCCCCAGCGGCGGCAGACCTCGAGCACCTCGTCCAGCTTCGCCGGCTCGACCACCGCGAGCATCCGCTCCTGCGACTCCGAGATCATCACCTCGAACGGCTCCATGCCCGGCTCGCGGCGGTGCACTCGGTCGACGTCGACGACCATCCCGGTGCGCGCCTTCGCGCTCATCTCGGACGTCGGGCACGAGATGCCGCCGGCGCCGAGGTCCTGGAATCCCGCGACCAGGCCGCGCCGGATCAGCTCGAGCGACGCCTCGATCAGCAGCTTCTCGGTGAACGGGTCGCCGACCTGGACCGAGGGACGCTTCTCGAGCGAGTCCTCGTCGAACTCCGCCGACGCGAGGATGCTCGCGCCGCCAATCCCGTCGCGTCCGGTCGAGGAGCCGAAGAGCACGACCGCGTTGCCCGGCCCCTCGGCGCGCCCGTGCATGAGCGAGTCCTCGACGATGCCGAGACACGCGACGTTCACGAGCGGGTTCTCCGCGTAGCACTCCTCGAAGATCGTCTCGCCCCCGACGGTGGGGACGCCGATCGAGTTCCCGTACGACGAGATGCCGTGGACGACGCCGTCGACGAGATAGCGAGTACGTGCGACGCCTTGCTCCGTCGTCCCGCCGAGGCGGCCCTCCCCGAGCGGCCCGAAGCGAAGGGAGTCCATCAGCGCGATCGGCCGTGCTCCCATCGAGAGGATGTCGCGCACGATCCCGCCGACGCCGGTGGCCGCGCCGTTGAACGGCTCGACGAACGACGGGTGGTTGTGCGACTCGACCTTCCAGGCGACACGCACGCCCGGGGCGACCTCCACGATGCCGGCCCCCTCGCCGGGTCCCACCAGGATGTGCGGTCCTTCCGTCGGCATCGTCTTCAGCTGGACGCGGCTGGACTTGTAGGAGCAGTGCTCGCTCCACATGACCGAGAACATCGCGAGCTCGGTGTAGGTGGGGGCCCGGCCGAGCCGGCCCCTGATCGCGTCGAGCTCCTCGTCGGTGAGCCCGAGGTCGCGGTGAAGACCTTCGGGGGCCGCGGATGCGAGCGTCACGTTCAAGCGGTCGCGGAGAGGGCGCGGCCGGCGGTGACGTGGTCGAGGATCGAGCCGAGGATGACCGTCCCGTCCTCCGAGCCGAGGAGCGCGTCGCACGCCCGCTCCGGGTGCGGCATGAGCCCGAACACGTTGCCGCCCTCGTTCACGATGCCGGCAACGTCGTCGAGCGACCCGTTCGGGTTGTCCGCGTAGCGCAGCACGATCCGGTTCGACGCCTTGAGCGCGGCGAGCTGCTCGTCCGTGCAGTACCAGTTGCCCTCGAAGTGGTTGATGGGGATGCGCAACGTCTGGCCCTGCGTAGCGCGGGACGTGAACGGCGTCTGTGCGTTGTCGACGCGGAGGTCGACCCACTTGCAGAGGAACTTCAGCCCGGCGTTCTTGCGGAGCGCGCCGGGAAGCATGCCGGCCTCGCAGAGGATCTGGAACCCGTTGCAGATGCCGGCGACGAGGCGGCCGGCCTCCGCGTGCTCCCGCACCGCGTCCATGACCGGCGAGAACCGTGCGAGCGCCCCGGTGCGGAGGTAGTCGCCGTGGGCGAACCCGCCGGGAAGGATCACGACGTCGATCCCGTCGAGCGACGTCTCCTCGTGCCACACCATCGAGACGTCCGCGCCGAGGTCGGCGAACGCGCGCTTCGCGTCCAGGTCGCAGTTGGAGCCGGGGAACACGACGACTCCGACGTTTGCGCTCACGCCAGCGTCACCTCGTAGGACTCGATCACGGGGTTGGAGAGAAGCTGCTTGCACATGGCGTCGAGCTTCGCACGGGCGTCGGACTCGTCGGACGCGTCGAGCTGCAGCTCGATCCTCTTGCCGACGCGGACGCCGCCGACGCCGTCGTATCCGAGCACCGGGAGGGCCTTCTCGATCGTCTGGCCCTGGGGATCGGCGATCCCCGGCTTGAGCATCACGTTGACGCGGGCGGTGAACGTCATGAGGCGACCTGCGACAACGCTCCGAGGCCCATCAGCAGGAGCAGCGCGAGGGCCGCGCTCGTCGCGACCGCCAGTGCCACCACCGCTGCCGTACGTCCGGCCCCCGCACGCGTCGCCGCATGCGTGCCGCGCACGAAGACGTACGCGGCCCAGACGCCGAGGCTAAGGGCCGCCGCGGTCGACAGCGCTACCCACGCGGTCGAGACGGAGTCGCCGATCGCGTCGGTCGTGAACGCCCGGCCCCCGACGAAGACGAGATCGAGCGGGAGCAACAGCAATAGGACCGGAAGGTGGGGAAAGGACGAGAGCGCCCACACCGCGCGGAACGACCGCGGCGACGCGGCGTCGGGGCCGCCGGCGCGCGAGGCGGCGAAGCTCCAGACGACCTGCGACGCGACTCCGAGCAGCGCGGCGAGGAAGAGGACCGCGGCGAACACGCTCCAGCTGAAGTCCGACGCCGGCACCTCCCGCAGGCCGAAGAGGCCGCTCACCTTGAGCCACAGCACGACGACGGACGCGCCGCCGATCGCACCGAGGACGTACGTCGAGCGTCCCTCGGCCGAGGACTCGACCCGCCGGAGCGCGGCGACGAATCCCGTCGCCGGCGCGAGCAACACGCCGCGGACGGTCGCGCCGAAGTCGGCAGACCCTCCCGACGTCCTGGGTGTAGACCCGGCCACGGAGCTCACGCCGCGGCCCCCACGACGGACTGCCAGTGCGACCACGGGTTCCCCGTCACCCTCTCGTACGCCTCGACGTACCGGGCCCGTGTCGCGGCGACGACGTCCTGCGGGAGGTCCGGCGGGGGCGGCGAGTGGTCCCATCCGGTGGAGTCGAGCCAGTCCCTTACGTACTGCTTATCGAACGACGGCTGGCTGCCCCCCGGCCGGTACTGGTCCTGCGGCCAGAAGCGGCTGGAGTCCGGCGTCAGCACCTCGTCGATCAGGATGACCTCGCCGTCGTAGACGCCGAACTCGAACTTCGTGTCGGCGATGATCACGCCGCGCTCCAGCGCGTTCTCCGCGGCGGTCGTGTACAGCGCGAGCGCGTACTCCTTGGCGGCGTCGTAGTGCTGCTTGCCGGCGATCTCGGCGGCCCGCTCCTCGGTGACGTTCTCGTCGTGCCCCTCGATCGCCTTCGTCGCAGGGGTCAGCAGCGGCTGCGGGAGCCGGTCGGACTCGCTCAGGCCCTCGGGCAGAGGGATGCCGCACACCGCGCCGTCGCGCCGGTACTCGCGCCAGCCGGAGCCGGAGAGGTAGCCGCGCACGACGAACTCGACCGGAAGCGCGTCGGCGGCCTTGCAGAGCATCGCCCGGCCGGCGAGGTCGGGGATGCCGACGTCCGGAAGGTCCGAGGCCGCCACCGAGATCATGTGGTTCGGGCAGATCGAGGACATCGTCGTCAGCCAGTGGTGCGTGAGGCCGGTGAGGACCTTCCCCTTGTCGGGGATGTCCTGCGGGAGCACGACGTCGTACGCGCTGATGCGATCGGTCGCGGCGAGGAGCAGCGTCCCGTCGTCCACCCGGTAGATCTCGCGGACCTTCCCGGACCCGACGTGGACGGGCGTTGCGGAAGTCAGAGCTCCTCCAGTCGTTCCCAGACGATTGCGGCTTTTCCAAGATAGCCCGCGGGGTCGAAGCAGGCTTCGATTTCGTCGGGGTCGAGGTGCTCGGTCACCTGCGGGTCGGACTTCAACAGCTCGAGCAGCGGCCGCCCCTCGTCCCACGCAGTCATCGAGCTCCTCTGGACCAGCGCGTACGCCTCTTCGCGCTGGAGCGTCCCCTTCGCCAGCAGCGCAGTCAGCACGCCCTGCGAGTGGACGAGGCCCCACGACGACTCGAGGTTGCGCTGCATCCGGTCGGCGTGGACGACCATGCCCTCGACGACCCAGCGCATCTTCGCCAGCATGTAGTCGAGGAGGATGCACGCGTCGGCGAGCGTGACGCGCTCGACCGATGAGTGGGAGATGTCGCGCTCGTGCCACAGCGCGACGTTCTCCAAGCCGGTCTGCGCGTAGGCCCGCAGCAGCCGGGCCAGGCCCGTGATCCGCTCGCACACGATCGGGTTGCGCTTGTGGGGCATCGCGGACGAGCCCTTCTGGCCCTGAGCGAACGGCTCCTCGACCTCGCGCACCTCGGTGCGCTGGAGGTGGCGGATCTCCTGGGCGAACCGTTCGAGCGAGGCGCCGGTGATCGCGATCGCCGTGAGGAAGTCCGCGTGGCGGTCGCGTGGCACGACCTGGGTGGCGGCGTCCTCGACTTTGAGGCCGAGGCGGTCGCACACGTATGCCTCGACGTCCGGCGGGAGCTGCGAATACGACCCGACGGCCCCCGAGAGCTTCCCGACGGCGACCTCGTCCCGCGCCCTCCGGAGCCGGTCGCGGTCGCGCGCGAGCTCGAAGGTCCACCCGGCGAGCTTGAGGCCGAACGTCGTCGGCTCGGCGTGGACGCCGTGGGTGCGGCCCGCCATGAGCGTGTCGCGGTGCTCGAGGGCCTTGCGCCGGACGGTCTCGGTCAGGCGGCCGGTCTCCTCGACGAGGAGGTCGCCGGCGTCCCGCAACGCCACCCCCGTCGCGGTGTCGAGGACGTCCGAGGACGTCATGCCGAAGTGGATGTGCCGCCCGGCCTCGCCCACGTTCTCGCGCACGTTCTCGACGAACGCGACGACGTCGTGGTGGCGGACGGCCTCGATCTCGGCGATCCGCTCGACGTCGAAGGCGGCCTTCTCCTTGATCTCGGTCAGGTCCTCGACCGGCACGTCACCGAGGCGGACGCGCGCCTCCACGGCGAGCAGCTCGACCTCGAGCCAGCGCGAGAACTTCGCGCGCTCGGAGAAGATCGCCGCCATCTCTTCGCGGCTGTACCGGGGGATCACGGGGGCATCCTATCGAGGGTGCCCCCGTGACCGATCCCCGGCGGTGAGTCCCGAGCAGGATCTACGGGATGCGGTAGCAGCCCCACCAGAGGCCGCGGTCGTACACGTGGATGATGTAGCCGACGTAGCCGTCGGGGCAGTCCCTGAGCTCGACTATCGGGGATGGCTCGCTGGCGGCCGCGGGGGCCACCGGTACGAGCGCCGACGCCGCGATGCACGTCGCTGCTATCAGCTTCTTCATCCCGCTTACGGACCCGTGTAGATGCACGTGTACGTGCGGTGGTAGTTGTTGTCGAGGTCGTAGTACCAGACGTACACGCCGTGGTAGCCGCCTCCGGTGCACTTGGAGACCCCCGCACGAGCGGAGTCGTCCGCCGCGGCGGGGGCCGCGGGTACGGCGAGCGCAGCGGCCGTCAGCGCGGCCGCGATCACCTTCTTCATGTCGTCCACCTCTCCCCAGCTAGAGCGATCGTGCCTAGATGCAGCTGTTCCAGAGCTCCTGGTACTCGTTGTTCAGGTCGTAGTACCAGACGATGTAGTGGCCGGCGGCGCCGCACCTGGTCACGCCGGCGCGGGCCGAGTCGGAGTCGTCGGCCGTCGCCGTGCCGGGCCCTGACGCGAAGCACACCTCGCGCTCCTGGTACGGCGTGACGGGCGTGTCGGTCCAGATGACGGTGCCGTGGGTGTACGGCGCAGGGCACCTCTTCGTCCCCGCGTACGGCGGGATCTCGGTCGCGCCTGCGGGTGCCGTGACTGCGAGAGCCGCGGCCGCGCAAAGCGCTGCGATGGTCTTCTTCATGGGTGTCCTCGTTTCCGTGGTTAGGGGCCCCAGGGGATGCAGAACCACACGAGCTCCTGGTAGCCGGCGAACTTGGTCTCGACCCACACGACGTAACCGGTGTAGCCGGGCGGGCAGTCCTTGACGCCGCCGGGATTCGACTCGGCCGCCGACGCGGGCGCGGCGGGGGCCGCCAGTGCGGCCGCCAGTGCGAGCGTGGTGAGCAGCTTCTTCATGTGTCTCCTTACCTCTTGATCGTCAGGGGCCCGTCTGGATGCACAGCCGGAAGTAGTCCCTCTCCTGCTCGATCGGGTCCCAGACCCAGACCACGATCCCGGTCTGGCCGGCCCAGCACTCGTCGGTGCCGGCCAGGGCGTCGCTCGCGGCGGCCGGCGTTGCGGGCGCCACGAGGCAAGCGGCGGCAAACGCCGCTCCCAGAAGCTTCTTCAATTCGTCCCCCCCTTCGTCTTTGTCACTCGGATTTCGACATAAGTAGACCAGTAGGGACAATTCGGACTGCCGGACCCGGTTCCTTCCCGTGGTCGTGGACAATCCCGCCATGGGTGACTCGATCCGCTTCGACCGCGCCGTCGACTACTACGACCGGACGCGGGCGCTGACGCCGGGGACACAGGCGCGGATGGTCGAGTCGCTGAGCAGGGAGCTGGCCGGACGCGGCCGGGTGCTCGAGATCGGAGTGGGGACCGGCCGCATCGCGCTGCCGCTGCGGGAGGCCGGTGTCGACGTCGTCGGGATCGACCTGTCCGCGCCGATGCTCGAGCGGCTGCTCTCCAAGGGTGACGCTCCGGTCGTCGTGGGAGACGCCACGCGGCTCCCGTTCCGCGACGATGCGTTCGGCGCCGCGGTTGCCGTGCACGTCCTGCACCTGATCCCGGAGTGGCGCCGCGCGATCGCGGAGCTCGCCCGGGTGGTGGAGCCCGGCGGGACGCTGCTCGTGAGCCAGGGGGCATGGAACGTCGTCGCGTTCCCCGACGTGATCGAGGTCTTCTCGAAGGCCGGAGGGCTGGAGATGCGCCACCCCGGCGTGAACGAGGAGGCGGAGCTGGACGAGGCCATGATCACTGTGGGGGCGGTGCCGCGTGACCTGGTGACGATCCACGACAGCCGTCGGGGCACCCTCGCGGCGATGATCGACTCGCTACGCGACGGCCTCTATTCGTTCACGTGGCCGCTGGACGAAGAGACCAGGGGGGCCGCAGCGGACGCGGCGGCGGCGTACGCGGAGAAGGAGCACGGCCCCCTCGACGAAGAGCGGGACATCCCGACCGAGATGCGCTGGAGGGCCTACGACCTCGCAGCCGAATAGCCTGCTGTCCTGAGCCGGGAGGAGAGAGCAGATGACTGAAGTGGTCGTAGGCATCGTCATGGGCAGTCAGTCGGACTGGACGACGATGAAACACGCGGCTGCGGTGTTGGACGACCTGGAGGTCGCCTACGAGACCAAGATCGTCTCCGCCCACCGCACGCCCGACCGGCTGTATGCCTACGGCAAGAGCGCAGTCGAGCGGGGGCTGCGGGTCATCGTCGCCGGGGCCGGGGGATCAGCGCACCTGCCCGGGATGATGGCGTCGAAGACGCGGCTGCCCGTCATCGGCGTCCCAGTCCGGAGCAAGGCGCTGAACGGCATCGACAGCCTGTTGTCGATCGTCCAAATGCCGCGCGGGTGCCCGGTCGCGACGATGGCGATCGGCGACGCCGGTGCGGCGAACGCGGGCCTGATGGCTGCCGCGATCCTCGCGGTGTCCGATCCGGGCCTTGCGGAGAGGTTGGACGGGTGGCGGGCGCGGCTCAGCGAAGCCGTTCCCGAAGAGCCGTCCGATGAGTGAACGTCCCGTCCGGACGATCGGCATCCTGGGGGCTGGGCAGCTCGGCCGGATGCTTGCGGTCGCGGCGTCACGCCTCGGCCTCCGGACGCACGTCTACGCCCCCGACGGCGATCCGATCGCTGCGCAGGTCGCGAACGCGCTCACGACCGCGTCTTACTCCGACGCGACCGCGCTGGCCGAGTTCTCCGCAGCCGCCGACGTCGTCACGTTCGAGTTCGAGAACGTTCCCGCCGAGGCCCTCGACCACCTCGAGTCGCGGGACAAGCTCCTGCCGCGGCGGAACGCCCTCACGATCAGCCAGGACCGCCTGCTCGAAAAGGACTTCCTGACGAAGATCGGCCTCCGGACGGCCCCCTACGCGAACGTCGAGACGGAGGCAGGTGCGGCGGACGCCGCCGAGCAGGTGGGCGCGCCCTCGATCATGAAGACCCGCCGGCTCGGCTACGACGGCAAGGGGCAGGTGCGCGTCACCCGGCCGGAGGTCACGGTCGCGGCGTGGGCGGAGCTGGGACAAGTCCCGTGCGTCCTCGAGGGGTTCGTGGAGTTCAGGTGCGAGATCTCGGTCATCGTCGCGCGCTCGCAGCGAGGAGACGTCGTCTGCTATGAGCCGGGTGAGAACACGCACCGCGACGGGATCCTCCGGACGACGACGGTCCCCGCGACGATCTCCGCGGCGGAGCGCGCCGAGGCCGTGGAGGTTGCGACGACCGTCGTCGAGAGCTTGGACTACGTCGGCGTGGCGGGGATCGAGCTGTTCGTCACTCCCGACGGTCTCGTCGTGAACGAGATCGCGCCGCGCGTCCACAACTCGGGACACTGGACGCAGAACGGATGTCCGATCGACCAGTTCGAGCAGCACGTCCGGTGCGTGGCGGGCTGGCCTCTCGGCGACGGCAGGCGCCACTCGGACGTAGAGATGACGAACTTGATCGGGGACGACGTCCTGCACGCGAACGAGCTAGCGCGCGATCCGGGGCTGGCGCTCCACCTCTACGGGAAGGCGGAGGTGAGGCCGGGCCGGAAGATGGGTCACGTCAACAGGATCGTGCGCTCCTGACGAACCGTCTTTACCGGTCCTTCCCCACAGCCCGCGCCGCGATGTCGGTGCGGTAGTGGACGTTCTCGAACTCGACCACCCGCGCGGCGTCGTATGCGCGCTGCCGCGCCTCTGCGAAGTCCTTCCCGCGAGCGCTCAGGTTGAGCACGCGGCCCCCGGCCGTGACGACCCCTTCTCCCTCCGAACGCGTGCCCGCGTGGAACACCAGGACGTCGTCCGGCACCCGGTCCAGACCGTGGATGCGGAAGCCCGTCTCGTGGGGGCCGGGGTAGCCCCCGCTCGCGAGCACGAGCGTCACGCAAGCATCCGGCGACCACTCGAGCTTCACGCCGGCTAGGTCCCCCGACGCGACCGCGAGCACCGCCTCCCCGAAGTCCGACTCCAGCCTCGGGAGGATCGCCTGCGTCTCCGGGTCGCCGAAGCGCGCGTTGAACTCGATCACCTTCGGCCCCGAGGACGTGAGGCTGAGGCCCGCGTACAGCGCGCCCGAGAACGGGGCTCCTGCGGCAGCCGTCGCCGCGACCATCGGCTCGAGCACCTCGGCCACGATCTGCTCGACGAGCGCATCGGGGCACGCGGGAACCGGGCTGTAGGAGCCCATGCCCCCCGTGTTCGGCCCTGAGTCACCGTCGTGCACGCGCTTGTAGTCCTGCGCGGGCTGGCAGGGGACGACCGTGCGCCCGTCGGTGAAAGCGATGACCGACGCTTCCTCGCCGTCCAGGTACTCCTCGATCACGACGTCGCGCCCCGCGTCGCCGAAGATGCCGCCGACGAGCCGCTCCTCTATCGCCGCGACCGCGGCCGCGCGGGCCTCGGTGACCACCACGCCCTTGCCTGCAGCGAGGCCGTCGGCCTTGACCACGTAAGGGGGGCCGAGGCGATCCATGAACGACACGGCCTCGTCCACCGAGGTGAACGTCCCGGACGCGCCCGTGGGGATGCCGGCGTCGACCATCAGCTTCTTCGCGTAGCTCTTCGACCCCTCGATGCGTGCGGCCGCGGCGTCGGGGCCGAACACGAGCCGGCCCTCGGCGCGCAGCGCGTCGCCGACGCCCGCGACGAGCGGGACCTCCGGGCCCACGACGACGAGACCGGCCCCCACCTCCGCGGCCAGCGCGACGACGGCCGCGGGATCGCTCGCGTCGACGTCGTGCAGCTCCGCATGGCGCGCGATCCCCGGATTGCCCGGGGCGGCGACGAGGTCGTCGACGACCGACGACCGCGACAGCGCCCACGCGAGCGCGCTCTCGCGGCCCCCTGAGCCGAGCAGCAGGGCCCTCATGCCGCAGCCTCGCCGAGCGACACGATCTGGTCGCGTCCGGGGCCGACCGACGCCCACGACACCCGCACGCCGGCGAGCGACTCCAAAGCCTCGAGGTACGAGCGCGCCTCCTTCGGCAGGTCGACGAGCGAACGCGCCGCCGTGAGGTCGTCGCGCCAGCCGGGCAGCTCTTCGAAGACCGGCCGGCACTTGTTGAAGATCGTCTGGTGCGGGGGGAACTCCTCGTAGCGCTTGCCCTCGTACTCGTACGCGACGCACACGGGGATCGCGTCGAACTGCGACAGCACGTCGAGCTTCGTAATGACGAGCTCGGTCAGCGTGTTCAGCCGCGCCGCGTAACGCGCAGCGACTGCGTCGAACCATCCGCAGCGGCGCTTGCGCCCGGTCGTCGTCCCGTACTCGCCGCCGGCCTCGACGAGCACCTCCGCGTCGGCGGGGTCCGCCTCCGACGGGAACGGCCCGGTGCCGACCCTCGTGCAGTAGGCCTTGGCGATCCCGATCACGCTCGTGATGTCGCGGGGGCCGACGCCGGCGCCCGCGCACGCGCCCCCGGCGATCGGGTTCGACGACGTGACGAACGGATACGTGCCGTGGTCGAGGTCGAGCATCGTCGCCTGCGCGCCCTCGAACATCACCGAGCGGCCGTCGTCTAGCGCGCGCTGCACGAACAGGCTCGTGTCCGCGATGTGCGGCGCGAGCCGCTCCGCGTACGCGAGGTACTCCTCCTCGATCGCCTTCTGGTCGAGCGGGAGGCGGCCGTAGACGCGCGTCAGCAGCAGGTTCTTCTCCTTCAGCGCGACCTTCAGCTTCTCCGCGAAGATCTTGGGGTCGAGCAGGTCCTGCACGCGCAACCCGATGCGCGCGGCCTTGTCCGCGTACGTCGGACCGATCCCCCGCTTCGTGGTGCCGAGGCGGTTCTTGCCGAGGCGGCGCTCCGTGACCATGTCGAGCTCGAGGTGGTACGGCATCACGAGGTGGGAGTTCCCCGACAACAGCAGCCGTGCCGTGTCGACGCCGCGGCTGGCGAGGTTGTCCATCTCCTCGATCAGCACCTGCGGGTTGACGACGACGCCGGGCCCGATCACCGGCGTGCAGTGCGGGTAGAGGATGCCGGTCGGCACGAGGTGCAGCGCGTACCGCTCGCCCTCGACGACGATCGTGTGGCCGGCGTTGTTGCCGCCCTGGTAGCGCACGACCACGTCGGTGCGCTCCGCGAGGAGGTCGGTGACCTTGCCCTTGCCCTCGTCGCCCCACTGGATGCCGACGAGGGCGGTCCCCGGCATGGCTAGCGCTCGATCCGGAACTTGATCCGGACGTGCGTCAGGTACTCGCTGATCGTCCCGTCGGACACGTTGCAGGAAGTGTCGAGCACCTCCATCCCGGTGATGCCCCGGATCGTCTTCGAGGCCTCGGCGAGCGCCTGGTTCGCCGCGTCCCGCCACGACTCCGAGGACACGCCTACCAGGTCGATCGTCTTGATCACCGCCATTGAGCACCTCGCTCCGATAGATGGTCCGGTCGGGCCGATTCTAGCCAGCGAGACCTCCGCGGCCCTCACGGCGTCTATGAGCGTAATAAGGACGACAGCCGACGGGACGGATCGGGCGGAGCGGATGGAGACGGCAGCGCGGATGACCGAGCGGCGAGGGCGGTTCGAGGAGCTGTACGCTGCTCACGGCCGCGACGCCGTCCGGCTCGCGTACCTGCTCACCGGGAGCCGCGAGGAGGCCGAGGACCTCGCGCAGGAGGCGTTCGTGCGGATCCTCGGGAGGTTCGGCGACCTGCGCAGGCCCGAGGTGTTCCGGACCTACCTCATGCGGACGGTCACGAACCTCGCCCGCAGCGGCTTCCGGCACCGCGACGTCGAACGGCGGCACCGCGCGGCGCTCGTGTCGCGCGGCGAAAGCGCGGCCGAGCCCGACGTCGTGGGGCGCGACGAGATGGCCCGCGCGCTCGCGCGGCTCCCCCACCGGCAGCGCGCCGCTCTCGTGCTCCGCTATTGCGAGGACCTGTCGGAGCAGCAGACGGCAGACGTCCTGCAGACGTCGGTCAAGGCGGTGAAGGCACTCGTCACGCGCGGGCTGGCGGCGATGAGGCAAGGAGAAGAGGTGTCGCGGTGAACGACGTCGAGCGGAGGCTCAAGCAGCTCGGGGAGAACGCGGGACGCGAGCTCCCGGCAGAGATGCGGCCGCGGCCCGCGGCCCTGAGGCGCATCCGGACGCGCCGCCGCCTGCTCGGCGGGAGCGTAGCGTTGTGCGCGGCCCTCGTCGCCGTGGGTGGGGCCGTCGTGATCGCGGACCCGGCCCCCGGCCGGCGCGACCTTCCGCCCGCGGAACGGACGACGGAAGAGCCATCTCCGCCCCCGAACCGAGCGGAACGGTGCGGAGTCCCGTTCAAGCCGACGTACCTGCCACCCGGCTTCTCCGCGAGAGCGCGGGGAGGGTCGGGCGGCGGCGGCCCCGACCAGCCGGACGCACCGGTCCTCGCTCACTTCCGCGGCCCGACCGGCCGCTTCGTCGACGTCGTCGTCTCGCCCCGTTTCTCGTGGGCGCAGGCAGACACCGACCGCGTCACCGTGCTCGGCCGTCACGCGACCCTCGGGGCGATCCACGAGGGCTACTCCGTCGAGTTCCGGCTCGGGCGCTGCCGGTACGAGCTGCTCGGCTACGGCGTCACGCGTGCGCAGCTGCGCGACTTCGCCGCGGGCCTCGTCGGAACGGAGGAGAGGGCCGGCTCGTACTTCGGCGCGGTGTGGCCGGACGACACGCTCGGCGGCGTGCGCCGGAGCTGCGCCCGTGGCGGCTGGAGCCACCCCGTGTTCGCCGTGAGCGAGTTCGCCGGCGAGGAGCTGCGGTGGGCCGAGCCGGAAGTCGTCATAGAGGAGCGCGGGCGAGACGAGTGGACGGTGGCGGTGACGCCGGAGCGGGGCCGCATCACCGAGCCCGGGATCGAGCCGGGCGTGCGCGTGTGGATGCGCGAGGTCCTCCCGGGATGCTGGGTGGTGCGCATGGTGTCGCCGCTGGCCCAGCGGAGGCTGACCACGCTGAGCGTCGGGGTCTCCGACGGCATGGCGAACATCGTCTTCGAGCGCTACGGCGCGACGTCGGCGAGCGTCGAGTTCGGATACGGCTCGTACAGCTCGGGGACCCACTGGCATAGGGGCGACCCCGCGGTGACGACGCTGCAGGTCCAGGGGCACGAGCGCTTCACGGGTCACTTCCTCGTGCTGCTCCGCGACGAGGAAGGCGATCCCTTCACGGCGATCGGCCGGGCGATGCCCCCGGGGGACTTCGCCGCCGGCTAGACCGCGTCTTGAACCCCGCGTTCCGCGGGTACCGACGACTCCATGACCAATGTCAGGGAGCTCCGTCCGATGCTTGCGTCGCTCGTGCGCGCGCTCCCGCTGGGCGAGACGCTGCTCTACGAGCCGAAGTGGGACGGGTTTCGATGCCTCGTCTTCTCCACCGACGAAGGGATAGATCTCCGGAGCCGCCACGGGCGGCCGCTCGCCCGCTACTTCCCCGAGGTCATCCCCGCGCTCGCGGCCCTCGGGCGCGACTACGTGCTCGACGGCGAGCTGATCGTCCCCGCCGGCGACCACCTGGACTTCACCGCCCTCCTGCAGCGGCTGCATCCGGCGGAGTCGCGCGTCGACCGCCTGAGCCGCGAGACCCCGGCGTCGTTCGTCGCGTTCGACGTCGTCGCGGCGGGGGGAGCAGACCTGACCGAGCGGGGGTTCGGCGAGCGCCGCAAGGTCCTCGAGTCGATGCTCGCCGGAGCCCGGGCCCCGCTCCTCCTCACGCCGTGCACGCGCGACGCCGAGGTCGCGCAGCGGTGGCTCGAAGAAGCGGGCGGCGGCGGGATCGACGGCGTTGTCGTCAAGGACGAGGCGCTCCCGTACGTTCCCGGCAAACGGCGGATGCTGAAGGTCAAGCGCGACCGCACCGCGGACTGCGTCGTCGCCGCGTTCCGGTGGCACGGTGAAGAACGGACGATCGGCTCGCTCCTGCTCGGGCTCTACGACAGCGACGTGCTGCGTCACTGCGGTCTCGCCGCGTCGTTCTCCGCGTCGTTCCGCCGGGAGCTCACGGAGTTGCTCGTGCCACGTGTCGTCCCGCTCGAAGGCCATCCGTGGGAGCACGGCTTCAACCTCTCGGGTGGGCCGATCGGACGCCTGCCGGGGGCCGCGAGCCGGTGGGCGTACGGGCGCGAGATCACGTTCGTCCCGCTCGACCCGTCGCTCGTGTGCGAGGCCGCGTACGACCATCTCGAGGGACAGCGCTTCCGGCACCCGCTGAAGTTCCGCCGCTGGCGGCCCGACCGCGACCCCCGCTCGTGCACCTACGACCAGTTCGAAGCAGACGTCTCGCCACTGATAGCGACGCTCGTCGGGGGGCCGGGGTCCACGGCGCGACCGTCGCCGCAGGCGACGACATCGGCAGACGAGGGCTCCGCACAGGGCGGGGCCGCTTGCGGCCCCGCTAGAACGACGTGAAGGAGAGGATTGACGTGGACGTCGGCGGGCGGCGCGTGACGATCTCGTCGCCGGACCGGATGCTCTGGCCCGAGCACGGGTTCACCAAGAGCGACGCGCTGCTCTATTACACGCGCGTCGCGCCGGTGCTGCTCCCCGAGATCCGCAACCGTCCGCTCACGCTGAAGCGCGCGCCCGAAGGCGTCAGCGGGCCGTGGTGGTACCAGACGGAGTGCCCGCGGCCCCCGGAATGGATGCGCACGATCGCGGTCCCCGGCGCGGAGGGCGACAAGACGTGGAATTACTGCGCCGCGGACGAGCCGGCGGCGCTCGTGTGGCTGACGAACCTCGGGTGCCTGGAGCTCCATCCCCTGCTGTTCGTCGAGGCGGACCCCGCGCACCCGCTCGACCTCGTGTTCGACCTCGACCCCGGACCGCCGGCGGGTGTCGTGGACGCCGCCGCGGTCGCGCTCACGCTGCGGTCGGTCCTAGAGGACCAGGGGCTGGACGCGCTCGTGAAGTCGTCGGGGGCCGCGGGCCTCCACGTCATCGTCCCGCTCGACGCGACGAACACGTTCGAAGAGACGAAGACGTTCGCGCGCCTCGTCGCCGAGACGATCGAGGACGCGGACCCGATCGTCGTGACGCAGAAGGGCCCCGCGGCACGGCGCGGGAAGGTCCTCATCGACTGGCAGCAGAACGGCCGCTTCCGCTCGGTGGCCGGGCCCTACTCGCTGAGGCTCGCCCGCCTCCCGTACGTCGCGGCGCCGCTCGCGTGGGACGAGCTCGCCGCCGCGGTCGCCGGGGGCCGCGACGACGCGCTGCTGCTCCTGCCCGACGCCGTGCTCGCACGTGTCGACGCCGGCGCCGATCCCTGGCAGGGACGCCCGCGGGTGCAACACGCGCTTCCGCTTCGTTAGGGGCCGGCCCGCGCCGTCTCCTCCACGACGAACCGCTCGTCCGCCGTTCCGGGGACGACCTTGAAGATCTGCGCGAAGCCCTCCTCGAGCGACGGCGGCTCGATCCTCTTGTACGTCCCGAGGATCCCGAAGACCGGGACCTGGCGGACGCGGTGCTGGTTGCGCCCTATCGCCTCGCGCGTCGAGACCTCGAAGAAGTAGCAGACCGCGCGGAAGCCCGCCGCCAGCGCGGGGTCGAGGTACGCCCGTCGCTCCGCCGCCGTCGGGTTCGTGTTGTCGACGACGAAGGGCTGGCGGGCGTCGAGGCACGCGCGGAGAAGGAGCCGCTCGCGGTTGCGCGTCCGGAGCATGTCGAGGTTGATCCGGACGTGCGAGTCGAAGAACCGGTCCGCGTAGAACGTGCTCTTGCCGCTCGCCTGCACGCCGCAGAAGATCACCGCCTCCATCGCGCCACTATCCCGCGCCGGCAGGGCAGCAAGGCAAGGGCGTGGTATACGAAATCCGGCGAATCCGGCGAAGGGGATGGAGGGGACATGCGCAAGAGACGTGCGGCCATCACGCTCGCGGTAGCGGCGGCTCTGGTCGTTCCGATGGCGGGGGCCGCGGAGGCCCGGCACACCTGCGGGCTCGACGACCCCGTGTTGAACGCGGTGTGCGAGAGCCACATCGAGAACTCGAGGCTGTTCCAGAAGATCGTCTGCCTGCTGCTGTCGAGCTGCTAACCGAGGAGGATCGAGATGAACAAGAAGCTTCGAGCGATGGTGGTGGCCGGGGCTCTCGCCGCAATGACGATGCTGCCCGCGGCCCCCGCAGGCGCGACGCACGCCTGCTCGATCGACGACGAGAGCGGGACCGTCGGGCGCATCTGCGAGTCGCACCCGGAGTACGAGCTGCTGAACTTCATCTACTGCCTGTTCTCGAAGTACTGCTGAGCCGCGACTGACGCTCGTATCCTGCGGGCGTGAGCGGCTCCGGCGCAGCGCGAGGACGGCTCCTGACGGCGGCATGCGGGGCGGCCCTCGTCGCGCTCTCGTTCGTCCCGCTGTGGGCGACCTACCGCGTCTCGGGCCTCGGCCTGTTCGCGCCGGAGACACGGCGTATGAACGCGTGGGACGCGTACGGCCTCGGTATGGAGCTGGCGCTGATCCTCGCGGCCGTCACGGTCGTGATCGCGGTGGTGGGACGAGCGGCGCCCGCGCAGCCGGCCGCCCTGTTCGTGCTCGGTCTCGTCACGGCGCTGGCGCTGCTGTGGGAAGCCGTCGCGGGGCCGGAGGGGAGCTCGGGCGCGAACGAGTACGGGGCCTCGCGCGGGGTCCTGCTGTTCGCCGGGATGGGACTGGCGTGCGGCATGACATACGGTGGCTACCTGGCGGTGCGCGGCGCGCGGCCGCAGCGACGGAGCGAAAGAGCCGACAGAGGAGAGTGACGTGGACGAAGAGCTTTTCCAGATCCTGAGCCTGTTCCTGCTCCTCGGGCTGTTGCTGACGCTGTTCGGAGTGCTGCAGTCCCTCGGCGCGATCCGCAAGGCGCTCGAGAACGGCGGCGCGCAGACGCCGCAGCCGCAGGAGGCGTCACCGGCGCCCGCGGTGGAGACGGTCGCGCCCGCCGCCACCGAGACGACTTCCGCCGGAGACGACCAGAGCCCGCTGACGTGGGCGCGCCCGTCGGAGGCCGAGCCCGCGACCTCGTCCTCGACCGAGCGATCGGGCTGGCCGTCGCCGCAAGAGGCGCAGCCCCCGGCGCAGCGCGAGGAGACCCCGGTCGCGCAGCTCGCAGCCGAGACGCCCGCGGAGAGCTCTCCCGGGGGCGCCTCCCGCGTCCTCTACGGAGATCGGGGACTCACGACCGCGACGCCGGACGAGGCCGCGCTGCGCCCGGCGGCCGAGCCCGAGCCCGCCGCCGAGAACCCGTTCGAGACGGCGGCGCCGGAGACGCGGCGCGAGGAGCCGCAGCCGGAGCCCGAGACGAAGACCGCTGCGGCGGAGGACCCGCAGGAGCAGCCGTTCGAACGCGACGGCCGGTGGTGGTTCCGCCGCGGCGACGAGCTGCTCGTGTACGAGGAGCAGACCGGGCAGTGGGTCGCCGCGGGCGAGCCGTCGACGACGGGGAGCGTCGCCGCACCGGCGGGAGCCGGCGGAGCCGCGTCGCCGCAGACGGAGACGTCTTCCGCCGGGGGGGCCGCGTCCGGTCAGGTCACGACGCAGCTCGAGCAGGCGGGCTCGTTCTGGAAGTGCCCGTCTTGTGGTGCGGTGAACGGCTCGACGGCGACGTCGTGCCGCATGTGCTTCACAGCTCGTCCGTAGCGAGCTCCCTCAGCCTCCGCCCCAGCCACGGCAGGGCGGGGTCGCGTCCGGCCGCGGCGGCGAGCAGGAACACCAACCAGGTCACCGCGCCCACGATGGCGACCGGCAGCACGAGCGGCTCGGCGGCCGCGGCCGCCAGATACAGGAGCGCCGGCCACAGCGCGCCGAGGACGATCGCCTGCAGACCGTGCCAGCGCACGCGTGGCGTGGCCCCCGAGAAGTACGCGAGCAGGCCGGTGACGGGGAGCAAGAGGTACGCGAGCGCGGCCATGGTGTGACCAACCCTAAGGCGGGCACAAGTACCAGACACCTCCGAAAAGAACAGGAAGAAGCAGATGAGCAACCGTTTGGCGCAAGAGACGAGCCCATACCTCCTGCAGCACAAGGACAACCCGGTCGACTGGTACCCGTGGGGGCCGGAGGCGCTGGAAAGGGCTCGCGACGAGGACACGCCGATCCTGCTCTCGATCGGCTACGCCGCCTGCCACTGGTGCCACGTGATGGAGCGGGAGTCGTTCGAGGAGGCCGCGACCGCCGCGTTGATGAACGAGCACTTCGTGTGCGTGAAGGTCGACCGGGAGGAAAGGCCCGACCTCGACGCGATCTACATGGAGGCCGTGCAGGCGATGACGGGGCACGGCGGGTGGCCCATGACGGTGTTCCTCACCCCCGAGGGCGCGCCGTTCTTCGGCGGCACGTACTTCCCACCGGAGGACCGCCACGGCATGCCGGGGTTCCCGTCGCTGCTGCGCGCGGTGGCCGACGCGTGGCGCGAGCGGCGGGCGGAGGTCGACGAGCAGGGGCGCAAGCTCGTCGGCCACATCGGCGTCGCGACGAAGCTGCGGCCGTCCGCCGACGTCGTGACGTCGGACCTCGTCCGCGAGGCCGGCCGGACGCTCGCGCAGACCTTCGACTCGACGTGGGGCGGCTTCGGCGACGCACCCAAGTTCCCTCAGCCGATGACGATCGACTTCCTGCTGCGGCTGGCGCTCCACGGCGACGAGGTCGCGGCGGAGATGGCGGAGGTCACCCTGGACGAGATGGCCGCGGGCGGCATGTACGACCAGCTCGGCGGGGGCTTTTCCCGCTACTCAGTCGACCGGCAGTGGGTCGTGCCGCACTTCGAGAAGATGCTGTACGACAACGCCCAGCTCCTTCGCACGTACGCGCGGTCGTGGCAGCTCACCGCGTCGGAGCGGCACCGCGCGGTCGCGCGCGAGACCGCGGAGTGGATGTTCCGCGAGATGCGCGACCCCGACGGCGGTTTCTGGTCGTCGCTCGACGCCGACTCCGAGGGTGAAGAGGGGAAGTTCTACGTCTGGTCGCTGGACGAGGTCCGCGAGGTGCTCGGCGACGACGCGGAGCCCGCGATCGCGTACTGGGGGATGACCGAGCGCGGCAACTTCGAGGGCCGGAACATCCCGGTGCTGGCGGGGGCCGAAGCCCCCGGCCCGGCGCTCGCGCGGGCCCGTGAGGCGCTCATGGAACGGAGGGCGACCCGGGTGCGGCCCGGCACCGACGACAAGGTGCTGGTGGCGTGGAACGGGCTCGCTGCCGCCGCGCTCGCGGAGGCGGGGGCCGCGCTCGACGAGCCGCGGTGGGTCGAGGTCGCCGGCGAGGTCATGGAGTTCGTGCTCGGCACCATGCGCGTCGACGGCCGGCTCATGCGCTCGTACCGGCGCGGCACCGTGAACCACCTCGCGTACTCCGAGGACTACGCGGCCGTGCTCGAAGCCTGCCTCGCGCTCTGGGAGGCGACGGGCGACCTTCGGTGGATGACCGAGGCCCGCTGGGCCGCCGACGAATCGATCCGCCTCTTCCTGGATCCAGTCACCGGCGGGTTCTTCACGACGGGGTCAGACGCCGAGGCGCTCGTCACGCGGCCGAAGGACCTGTTCGACAACGCGGTCCCGGCCGCGAACTCCATGTTCGCTCTCGAGCTGCAGAGGCTCGCCGCTCTCACGGGCGAGCGGAACTACGAGTCGCACGCGGTCGCGATCATCCGGCTCGTCCGCGACCTCGTGTCGCGTTCACCGCTCGGGTTCGGCCATCTGCTCGGTGCCGTCGACCTCTACACGTCGGGGCCGGTCGAGGTCGTCGTGGTGGGACGCGAGCGAGAGGCGCTCGTGCGGCAGCTCCATTCCCGCTGGCGCCCGAACGCGGTGCTGGCGATCGTGGAAGACGTGACGGACGAAGGGGTGGCGGCGATCCCGTTGCTCGAGGGCCGCGCCGCCGGCGGTCAGGCGACCGCATACGTCTGCAGGAACGGGACGTGCAAGATGCCGGTGACGGAGCCGGGCGACCTCGAGGAGCAGCTGGCACTGGCATGAGCGGAGTGCGCGTGAGCCGCTCGCTCGTGATCCCCGAGGACGAGATCCGGCTCGAGTTCACGACCTCCGGGGGGCCGGGGGGGCAGCACGCGAACAAGAGCTCGACGCGCGCGGTCCTGGTCTGGAACGTCGACGCGTCGCGCGTGCTCGGCCCCCGGCAGAGAGCGCGCGTGAAGGGGAAGCTGCGGCACCGCATCGACTCCGCGGGGAACCTCCGGCTGTCGAGCGACGCGCATCGGTCACAGCTGCGCAACCGGGAGGCGGTGCGGGAGAGGCTCGCGGCGATGGTGGAGGCCGCCCTGCGTCCGGAGAAGAAGCGGGTAGGCACGGCGCCGACGAGGGCCTCGAAGGAGAAGCGCCTGGGGGCGAAGAAGGCGCGCTCGGAGGTGAAGAGGGCCCGCCGCGCCCCGGGCCTCGACGAGTAGCTTTGTATGACGTGACGTCATACAATAGCCCCGTGTCCGAAGCGATCTCTGTCCGGCTCGACGAGGAAGCGCGGCGCGCGCTGGCGCGGCTGGAAGCCTCCGGGCTGTCACGTTCGCAAGCGATCCGCAGGTCCCTGATCGACAGTGCGGCGCGGCTCGAACGGAAGAAGGGGCTCGCAGCGGAAGCCGCCGCTCTCGAAGCGGACGACGACGACCGCGCCGAGATGCTGGAGGTCGCCGCGCTGATGGAGAGCCTGCGTGCTCCGAGGTGACGTCTACGAGCTGCGGCTCCCGAAAGGGACCGGGCACGAACAACGTGGGCGGCGGTATGGCGTCGTGGTGCAAGCCGACGAGCTGCTACCGCGGTCGGTGGTGCTCGTCGCGCCGACGTCGCGGAGCGCACGCGCCGCGTCGTTTCGGCCCGAGATTGAGATCGGGAACGAACGCACGCGCGTCCTCGTGGAGCAACTAGGGGCCGTCGACGCCGGTCGACTCGGAAAGCTGGTCGGGCACCTCACGCCGGAGGAGGTCTGGGGAATCGACGACGCGCTGTCTACCGTGCTCGGCCTTCGCTAGAACGCTACCGGGAGTTCCGGGAACGGCTCGGGGCGGCCGAACTCGAGGTGCGCGCTCCCGATTGCCGTCAGGCTCGCGTCGTGATGCCACACCCCGTCGACCCGTTCGTAAACCGCCAGTGCCAGGTCGGCTATCTCCGAGTTCGCGCAGTGGCGTGCGCTCCCGTCGGGATCCTCGTAGCGAACCTGCACCGAACGGTCGAGCTTCAGGCGCGCGGCCCCCGCGACCTTCCACCGCGACGTCTGCGACGTGAACGCCCACGTCGGCAGCTCGAACCGGCTCCGCGCCCGGAGGACCGAGCGGACGTCGCCGAACGTCAGGTCCTCGCCCCGGTGACGCAGGTACAGCGACGTGAACGCGGGCAGCCGGCGCCCGGCCCGGGCGGTCAGGCCCTCGAACACCGCACCGGCACCGTCCTCCCACTCCGAGCAGTGCGCCCACGCCCACGAGTGCGAGTGGCGCCGCCCCCACCGGTGTGACTGGCATCCCGGCTCACCGTCGAAGGCGATCCGCTCGCCGTCCAGCTCCACGACGCCGGTGAACGGCACGGAAAGGTTCGGCGAGCACACGGTCGAGAGCCGCCGGGCGGCGCGCTCGCGCAGGAGCGGCGGGAGGTGCTGGTAGCAACGGTCCGCCGGGTCGAAGTCGAGCGACCACGTCAGCGAGCGGTCCCCCGCGCTCACTCGCCCGTCGAGGTGCGTCTCCGACAGCCACGCGTCGCCGATGCGCACGAGCGCGCCGTCGTCGCGGCCGTTCGCCGAGCCCAGGCGGTCGACCGAGTAGACGTCGCTGCCGGCGAAGCTCCTCTTCCCGTCGAGGTCGAACCAGAACGCCCACAGCCGGCACTCCGCGGGGGCCGTGATCGTGTACCGGACCCACAGCCCGCTGCGGAGCGACCGGTGGAAGACCGTCGCGTACCAGACCTCCATGAACCCGGCCGCGCGCCGGTCCCACATCATCCTGTTCTCGGTGCCGCTCGCAGTGAACGCGCTCACGAGGACGCGTCCAGCAGACGTCGCGCGACCGTCTCCCACGACCACTGCTCCCGCGCGAACGCGGCGGCCTTCAGCTCGAGCGCGCGCCTCTCGTCGCGCGGGAGACCGAGGATCGCGTCGACCCTCTCCGCGATCCCGTTGACGGGGTCGTCGGGGTCGAACGTCAGCAAACCGGGAACGTCGAGCTCCGCCTCGAGCGCGGCCCCCGCCTCCCCGATCCCGGAATGCCGCGGCACCACCGGGAGCACCCCCGACGCGGCCGCCTCCGCCGCGACCATCCCGAACGCCTCCGGCACCACCGAGGGCACGACGAGCACGTCCCACGCCGGCAACGTCGTCGACAGGGGGCCGTGCTCGAGCCGTCCGGGGAACTCGACCGGCACCGACCGCGCTCGCGCCCAGTAATCCTCGTCGGCCCGCGCCGCCAGGAACTCCGCGAGCAGCGACAGGTCCTCCCTCTCGGCAAGCCTCCGGGCCGCTCCGCCGTTGCCCGTCTGCATCGTGTAGGCGAGCGCCTTGAGCTCCTTCTCGAAGCCCCCGTACCCGACGACCACGGCTCGCAGGCCAGCGGTCGCCGTAGCCCCGAGCGCGGCGAGGAAGTGGTGGATGCCTTTCTGGCGGATGAGCTTGCCGACGAAGCCGGCGGTGGGGGGGAAGGCGGGGTCGCGTTCGACCGGACGGAAGATCTCGACGTCGCACCCGGGATTCACGACCGCCGCGCGCGACTCCCATCCGGGGACTACGGACGACGCGGCCGCGACCATGTAGTTGCTCCCGCCGACGACTCTCTTCGCAGCGACGAGGCCCTCGTACGCGTAGTGGCGATAACGGTCCTGGACCTTGACGGCGAACTCGAGCGCGCTCCCGTGCAGCTTGGTCGCATACGACGCGCCGGTGGCCTCGCACGCGAGCCGCGCTATGTAGGGGCCCATCACCTCGTGCCCGGTGATGATGACGTCGGGCTCGTGGTCGCGGATCACCGACACCATGGCGGTTACGTTGCGCCGCACGTAGTCCTCGAGCTCGTCGTCGGAGAGGTCGACGAACGTCTTCGCCTCGAAGCCCTCGTACTCGTCGTACACGTAAACGGGCAGCACGGTGCCGATGTTCGGCCGGACGACGCGACACCGGCCCGCGGCGGGCTCGGCCCCCGTCGGGTACTCCGTGAACGTGGAGTTGTCCGGCGACATGTCCGCTTCCGCGTCGACGTAGGGGAGCACGCCCGCAAGCGTCTCCTGGCACATCACCACGACGTCGTGGCCGCCGGCGCGCCACGTCCGCGCGACGTTCGCGGTGTAGACGTTCGAGCCCGAGCCGGTCAGGAGGTAGCCGTGCCACAGCAGTATCCGCATCGACCGGGAGCCTAGACTCACGCCGTGCTGGATCGGACGCTGCGGCTCGCGCTGAGGAACTACGTCACGCTGTTCCTGTTCGTCGCCTGCGTGACGGTCACGATCCACCTCGTGTACCTCTTCTTCTTCCGCGACGTCGTCGGGATCTCCGAGCTGCACGAGGCGATCGAGGAGTTCCCGCCGCAACGGCAGGTGCGCGGCGTCGGGCACGGAGACCTCGACGCCTGGCGCGTCGGCAACGGCGTCGTGACGCTGATCGAGATAGCGCTGATCCCGTTCCTCGCGAAGGGGGCCGCGCGCGTGGTCGAACAGGACGAAGCGGGCGAGGTTCCCACGGTCGGGGCCGCACTCGGCGCCACGGTCAAGCGCGGTTACAAGTGGTTCCCGTCGCCCCGCGAGGCCGGCCCGCTGCTGGTGAGCAGCGCGCTCGGTCTGGCGGTCTGGTGGCTGGTCCGCCGCACCGGGCTCCTGCTCGTCGAGCCGGTCGGGGCGGACAGCCGGTGGGCCGCGGTGGGGGGCGTCGAGGGGGCCGCGCGGGCGGCGGCGGCGCCGTTCGTGCTCGTCTCCGTAGTTCTACGTAAATCGCGTCCTAAAGCCGATCAGGTGTTTACGCCGAATCTCAATTGATGCCAGAATCTTCCAACAACGTCGGCTGACGCGGAAGGGCGAACTCGTGGAGAAAGAGAAGGCTACTCAGGCCGCGGACCTCGGCATGCGGCGCGATGCGTTCACCCACGCGGCGGCGTCGCGGAAGACCGAGGTGAAGCGCATCCGCGAGCGGAACCGCCAGAAGCGGCTCCGGTACCTCCTCTACGCCGGCGCGCTCTTCGCCGCGTGGCTCGTGAAGCGCGCGATCGAGGGCAACGACGTCCACTTCGGGCTGCCGACGGTCTCGCCCGACACGATGATCTACATCCTCCCGCCGCTTTTGATCCTGACGTTGCTGATGACGCCGCTGATCGTGCTCCAGCAGGGGAAGTCGCCGGGGGTGCGCTTCTCGCCGGAGGAGCTCGGCGTCGGCTTCAAGGACGTGCGCGGGATCGACGTCGTGCTCGAAGAGGTCACGCGCACGCTACAGATCTTCCTGACCTACCAGACGTTCAAGGACGAGCTCGGCGGCAACCCGCGCCGCGGCGTCCTCTTCGAGGGAACGCCCGGCACCGGCAAGACGCACCTCGCGAAGGCGATGGCGGCCGAGGCCGGCGTCCCGTTCTTCTTCGTCTCCGCTCCCGCGTTCCAGTCGATGTTCTTCGGCATGACCGCCTTCAAGATCCGGTCGTTCTTCAAGCAGCTGAAGAAGGCGGCGCGCAAGGAGGGTGGCGCGATCGCGTTCATCGAGGAGATCGACGCCGTCGGGGGCGCGCGCAGCGGCATGAGCTCGATGGCGCCGAACGGCGCGCATCAGATGACCGTTAACCGTTTCGGGAGCAACGAGAACGGCGGCATGGTCAACGAGCTTCTGATCCAGCTCCAGTCGTTCGAGACGCCGACGTTCGGGGGCCGCGTGAAGCACCGGATGATCGACTTCGTGAACGCGTTCCTGCCATCCCACCGCTCGCTGAAGAAGAAAAAGTCCGCGTACAACAACGTGCTGGTGATCGGCGCGACGAACAGGGCCGACAACCTCGACCCGGCGCTGCTGCGTCCCGGCAGGTTCGACCGCATCCTGCACTTCGACCTCCCGTCCCGCGCCGGGCGCCGCGAGCTGATCGACTACTTCCTCGCCCGCCGCAAGCACCACGAGGAGATGAACCGGGAGGACCTGCGCGAGGAATTCGCGTCGATGACGCTCGGCTACAGCCCCGCGATGCTCGAGCACATCCTCGACGAGGCGCTCGTCTGGGCCCTGCGCGACGACCGGCGGGAGCTGAACTGGCGGGACGTGCAGCGTGCCCGCCTGACGCAGGAGATCGGGCTGGCGCAGCCGGTCGCTTACACGGAGCGGGAGCGGGACCTCATCGCCACGCACGAGGCGGGCCACGCGGTTGCCGCGTACCTATGCGCCAAGGACCGCAAGCTCGAGGTCCTCTCGATCATCAAGCGGCGGTCCGCCCTGGGGCTGCTCGCGCACTCGGACGCCGAGGAGCGGTTCACGAAGACGAAGTCCGAGCTCGAGGGGACGCTCAAGATCGCCCTCGGGGGCATGGCGGCCGAGCAGCTGTTCTTCGGCGAGTCCGGCACGGGCCCGTCGTCGGACCTCACCGCGGCCACGACGCTCACCGCGCAGATGGTCGGATCGTTCGGGATGGGCAGCTCGCTCGTCTCCTACGAGGCGATCGACAACGGCCCCCACGGCAGCCCGAACATCGTCGCGAAGGTGCTGAGCAACGACGACACCAAGAAAGAGGTCGACGAGATCCTGCGCAAGCACAAGGACCAGGTGGCCTACCTGCTGGAGACGAACAAGGACTTGGTCGAGGCCCTGCGCGACGCGCTGCTCGAGCGCGAGGAGCTGATGGGCGACGAGATCATGGCGGTGCTGGACGAGGCGCACAAGCGGCGGGCCGCGCCGCTGAACTAGCTCAGCCCGTGCCGGCGAAGAGGTCTGTCTCCGGCAGCTCGGTCTTCACGTGCGACTTCACGAGCGTGTAGTCCTCCCACGGGTACACCTTGCGGTGCATCTCGTCCGTCACCGCGAACCAGAAGCTGTCCGGGTCGATCTGCGTCGCGTGCGCGAGCAGAGCCTTGCTCCGCAGCTCGACGAACTCGGAGACGTCCACCTGTGACGTGATCTCGGGCTCGTCGAATCCGAACGAGTCCCAGTTCTCGAGCCATCCCGCGTACGGCGGGTCGTGGCCTTCCGCGACCGCCGCGTCGTTCAGCAGCTCGAAGCGCTTCTTCGTGAACGTCGCGAAGTAGTAGAGCTTCGACGGCTGCCACGGCGCGCCGGCGTCCGGCCAGCGGGTCCCATCGGCCGCGAGGTCGAACGCCGCGGTCCCCCACTCGTGCACCTTCACGTGGTCGGGATGCTCGTAGCCCTTCGACTCGTCGTAGCAGAGCACGACCTCCGGACGCTCCGAGCGGATGATCTCGACGAGCTTACGCAGCGCCTCGTCCGGGTCCGCGTTGCAGAACGCGTTCGGGTGCTTATTCGCCTCGGAGTCGGGCATGCCGCTGTCGCGGTAGCCGAGGTGGTAGATGCGGTTGACGCCGAGCAGATCGCACGCGGTCTCGAGCTCGGCCTTGCGGATCTCGACCATGCGCTCCTTGATCCCGGGCCGGTCCATGCGCGGGTTGAGGATGTCGCCCTCGGCACCGTCGGTCGCGCAGACGAGCGCGACGTGGACGCCCTCGCTCGCGTACTTCGCCATCGTGCCGGATCCCTTCGAGGACTCGTCGTCGGGATGCGCGTGGATGGCCAGCAGGCACTTCTGCTTCTTCGTCACGCCGTTAGGCTAAACGCGATGCGAGCGGCGACCGCCCCCGACTTCTTCGACAGAGCGCGCCTCTTCGCCGCGGCGGGCCTCGTGCTGGCGGGTTTGTGCGGTATCGCGGGATCCGTCCTCGACTGGGCCGTGATCACCGAACGCGAGGTCGCGGAGGGCGTCGACTTCGGCGAGTCCGCCGGCGAGATCGAGCCGGGGCAGGGGGAGCCGTTCAGCGGCGTGGAGGCGCGCGATGGCTGGTTCACGCTCGTCGCCGGCCTCGTCACGCTGATGTCCGGCGTCGTGCTCGTCGTCACGAAGCGGGGCGGGTACGCGTGGCTCGCGTTCTGGGCCTCGGTCGTGACCGGGGGCATCGCGTTCGCCGACTACCGCGGGCTCGGCGACGTCGGCGCGGCGATCTCGCAACGCATGGAGGTGGGGGCCGAGGCGCGTCCCGGCATCGGGCTCACGCTCGTCGCAGTCGCGGCGATGCTGGGGCTGATCTCCGCGGTCGGGGGCGTCGCGGCGACCCCGCGCGTGGATCGTTAGAGCTCCGCCTCGAGGTCCTTCACGTCCGCGGCGTAGCCGCGCTGTGCGCGGTCCAATCTGGCGCCCACGTTGCCGGGCCCCGAGTAGTACGCGGCGAGGGCGTCTCTTTCGGTAGGCATCCCGTCGAGCAGATGGTCGAGGTACATCACGCCGAGGTGCACGTTGTCGTCGGCGTCGCGCAGGTCGAGCTCGGGCCCCGGGTCGAGGACCTCGTTAACGAAGTCGGCTGTGTCGGGCATCACCTGCATGACGCCGACCGCCCCGGCCGATGAGACCGCGTCTTGCCGCCACGCGCTCTCCTTCATCGCGACGGCCTTCACGAGAGAGGGTCGGACCCCGTGCGCCGCCGACTGGCGTTCGAGGGATTCCTCGACGACGGCGACCGGGACCGCGGGTGGGGTTGAGGGAAGGGCCGCGCTCGTGGTCGCGGCAGCCGATACCGGCATCCCGCCGGGGACGCGCAGGCTCTGGCCGGGAAGGATGAGGTTCGGGTCCGCGAGCTTGTTCGCGCGCGCCAGCGCGGCGACGGTGGTCCCGAAGCGGGACGCGATCGCCGAGAGGGTCTCGCCCGGGCGGACCCGGTGCCGGAGGGCGGGAGTGCGGACGCGCAGTCGCGTGCCGGCGACGACGAAGTCGGGGTCGGCGATGTCGTTCGCCCTCGCCAGCGCGGTGACGGTGGTGCGGTAGCGGGCTGCGATGGAAGACAGCGTCTCGCCGGCGCGGACGACGTGGGTGCCGGCCTGGGCGGAGCCGCCGGCGAGCCAGACGACGGTGGCGGTGCCGACCGCGGCGGGGGCATGGCCCCGGGCCCGGGCCTTCAAGTGCTTGCCTCTGTAGCGCCGCAGCCTCATCCAGCACCTCTAGCTTCCAAGAGACGACAGGCGTCACAGAATGCACAAGGTTCACATATCGGTCAAGCGGGCCTCGTAGTATCCCGGGAATTCCTGCGGCGGAAGGAGGCGAGATGAGCGAGGAAGACGTCCTTCGGTTCCTCGGCTGGCCCGACCACTAGGCGCGGATCCCCGTCGAGCGAGCGCACGTCAGATGATCGAGATCATCCGTTCGATCGGGAGGCGGGCCTTCTCCATGATCTCCGGCGGCACCGTGACCTCGTCTTGGCCCGTCTGTAGGCAGCGCAGCAGCTTCGACGCCGTGATCATCTTCATGTAGCCGCACACGGCCCCCTCGTTCGCGGCCAGATAGTTGCCGGTCGGGTTCTCCTTGCGCAGGCGATGCAGCATCCCGGTCTCGGTCGCGACGATGAACTCCGACGCGGTCGACTCGTGCGCCCGGCGCACCATGCCCCCGGTCCCCAGCACGAACGTCCGGTCCTTCGGCAGGTCGCCCATCGACAGCATGTACATGCAGGCGGACGAGCAGCCGCACTCGGGGTGGACGTGGAGCTCCGCGTCCGGGTGCTCCGCCATCATCTGCTGGATGTCCGACGGCTGGATGCCCGCGTGGACGTGGCACTCGCCCATCCACACGTGCATCTTGCGGCCGCTCTCGCGCTCGACGTGCGCGCCGAGGAACATGTCCGGGCCGAACAGGATCTCCTTGTCATCGGGGATCGAGTCGACGACCTTCACCGCGTTCGCCGACGTGCAGCAGATGTCGGTCTCGGCCTTCACGTCCGCGGTCGTGTTCACGTACATGACGACGACCGCGCCCGGGTGCTCGGCCTTCCACGCTCGCAGCTGGTCGGCGGTGATCGACGCGGCGAGCGAGCATCCCGCGCTCGCGTCGGGGATCAGCACCCGCTTGTCGGGAGCGAGGATCTTCGCCGTCTCGGCCATGAAGTGGACGCCGCAGAACACGATCGTGGACTGCTCGACCTCCGCGGCGATGCGCGACAGCTCGAGCGAGTCCCCGACGAAGTCGGCGACGTCCTGCACCGCCGGCACCTGGTAGTTGTGGGCGAGGATCACCGCGTCCTGCTCGGCGGCGAGCCGGCGGACCTCGTCGGCCCAAGCCTGGTCGGTGTGCGCAAGCGCCGCGGGGGACAGCACCATCACAGATCAACCTCCAGTGCGACGTCCACGGAACGGACGGAGTGGGTGAGAGCGCCGACCGAGATGAGGTCGGCGCCGGCACGGGCGTAGTCGCCGGCGTTGTCGAGGTTCACGCCGCCGGAGACCTCGAGCAGGACACGGCCCCCGGCCCGGGCGACCGCGGCCTCGACCTCTGCCACCGTCATGTTGTCGAGAAGGACGGTGTCCGCGCCGGCCGCGATGGCCTCGTCTAGCCCGTCGAGGTCCTCGACCTCGACCTCGACCCGAAGGCCGTGGTGGGCGTTCCTGCGGGCGATTCGAACGGCGGAGCCGATCCCTCCGGCTGCGGCGATGTGGTTGTCCTTGATCAAGATCCCGTCGTCCAATCCAAAACGGTGGTTCGAGCCTCCGCCGGCCCGCACCGCGTACTTCTCTAGAACACGCAGACCGGGCGTCGTCTTCCTGGTGTCGACCACCCGGGCGCCGGTCCCCTCGAGGATCCGCGCGTAGTCGGCGGTGAGTGACGCGATCCCGGAGAGCCTGCCGAGGACGTTGAGGGCCGTGCGCTCGGCGGTGAGGATCGTGCGGAGGTTCCCCTCGACCCGGGCGAGCGCGGCCCCCTCCGGCACGAGCGAGCCCTCGTCGAACTTCGGGTCGAACTCGACGTAGCCGTTGCGGCCGCCGGCGACGATCTCGAAGCAGAGCCCGGCGACCACCAGGCCCGCCAGGGTGAAGCTCTCCCGGGCTTCGATGCGCGCCGTCGCGTGGGCCGCGGCCGGGATGACCGCCGACGTCGTCATGTCGCCGCGGCCGACGTCCTCCGCGAGCCACCGCTCCACGTCGGGGCGGATCAGCGACAGGTCGAGCTCGTTGTTCATCGGCAGGTGCAGGTTACGGGGGCGGCGTCCGCGCCGGTAGGGGGGTGACGGCTAGAGCCGCTCTATCGAGTAGCCGGCCGAGGCGAGCCGCCCCGTCACCTGCTGGATATGCGTAGGCCCCTTCGTCTCGATCTGGAGCGTCATCTCGACCTCGTCGAGGTGGACCGCCACGCCTTCACGGTGATGCTCGACCCCGACGATGTTCGCCTCCATCTCGGCGATGAGGCCGAGCAGGCGGTAGAGCTCGCCCGGCTTGTCCGGAAGCCTCGTGCGGAACGCGAGGTACCGCCCCGACGCGCTGAGGCCGTGGCGCATCACGCGCAGGAGGAGCAGCGGGTCGATGTTGCCGCCGGAGAGGACGACGACGACCGGGGGCCGCAGCTCACCGAGCTTCTGCATGACCGCGGCGATGCCGGCGGCGCCGGCCGGCTCGAGGACGAGCTTCATCCTCTCGGCCGTCATGACGAGCGCCTCCGCGATCGCGTCCTCGCTCACGCACACGACCTCGTCGACCTGAGCGCGCACGTGCGCGAACGTCAGGTCGCCGGGGCAGTTCGCCGCGATGCCGTCCGCGATCGTCGACATCGACTCCAGCGCGAGCGGCGCGCCGTGCTCGAGCGAGCGCGGGAACGACGCGGCCCCCGCGGCCTGCACGCCGAGGACGCTCGCCGACGGGTGCAGCGCCTTGATCGCGGCGGCGATCCCCGAGATCAGGCCTCCACCTCCGATCGGCACGACGACGGTGCCGACGTCCTCGAGCTGCTCGGAGATCTCGCAGCCGATCGTGCCCTGGCCGGCGATCACGTGCGGGTGGTCGAACGGGTGGACGAATACGGAGCCGGTCGTCGCGGCGTGCTCCTCGGCGGCCGCGAACGCGGCGCCGAAGTCGTGGCCCCCGAGGACGACCTTCGCCCCGTAGCGCTTCGTCGCCTCGGCCTTCGGAAGCGACGCGCCTGCGGGCATGAACACCGTCGCCTCGATCCCGGCGATCGAAGCCGCGAGCGCGACGCCCTGCGCGTGGTTGCCGGCGGACGCGGCCACGACCCCGGCCGCGCCCTCGCGCTCGTCGAGCTGGACGATCCGGTTGTACGCGCCGCGGATCTTGAACGAGCCCGTCCGCTGGAGGTTCTCGCACTTGACGAAGACCTCCGCGCCGCAGACGGCCGAGAGGGCCCGCGACCGGTCGAGCGGTGTCTGCACGGCGACGCCGCGCAGGCGCTCGCGTGCGGCCTCGATCTCGGCGAGGCCCACCAGCTCCGGAGTGACCGGTTCGGTCTTCACCTCCTTCATCGTGCCACGAGCACCCCCATCTACGCGACGATTGATGCATGAGCGCCGTCTGGACACCGTCGTCGTGGAGCGCCCTCCCGGCGGAGCAGCAGCCGCACTGGCCGGACGAGGCCGCGCTGAAGGAGGTCCTCGAGGAGCTGCGCGTGCTGCCCCCGCTCGTCTTCGCCGGCGAGGCGCGCTCGCTCCAGGCGGCGCTGGCGCGGGTCGAGCGCGGCGAGGCGTTCCTGCTGCAGGCGGGGGACTGCGCCGAGGCGTTCGGCGACTTCACCGCCGACTCGATCCGCGACAAGCTCAAGGTCATCCTGCAGATGGCGGTCGTGCTGACGTACGCGTCGGGGCTCCCGGTCGTGAAGGTCGGCCGCATCGCGGGGCAGTTCGCGAAGCCCCGCTCGTCCTCGAGCGAGACCGTGGGCGCGACGAGCCTCCCGTCGTTCCGGGGCCACGCGATCAACGACTCGCCGTTCAACGAGGAGGCGCGGCGGCCCGACCCGCACCGGCTGCTGCGCGCCTACCACCAGTCAGCGGCGACGCTCAACCTCATCAGGGCGTTCACGAAGGGCGGGTTCGCCGACCTCCGGCAGATACACGTGTGGAACCAGGAGTTCGTCGCGGCGTCGCGGCAGGGGCAGCGCTACGAGGCGATCGCCGAGCAGATCGAGAGGGCTCTTCGGTTCATGGCCGCGTGCGGCGTCGACCTCGCGACCGACTCCGCGATGCACGAGGTCGACTTCTACACGTCGCACGAGGCGCTCCTGCTCGGTTTCGAGGAGGCGCTGACGCGCCGCGACAGCCTCACCGGCGACTGGTACGACTGCTCCGCTCACCTCCTGTGGATCGGTGAGCGGACGCGCCACGTCGACGGCGCGCACGTCGAGTTCCTCTCCGGGGTCCGTAATCCCGTCGCGTCGAAGGTCGGCCCCGGCGCGACCCCCGACGAGGTCGTCGCGCTGTGCGAGCGGCTGAACCCGAACCGGGAGCCGGGGCGGCTGACGCTGATCGCCCGGATGGGGTCGGGCCGGATCGAGGAGACGCTCCCGCCGCTGCTGCGCGCGGTGCGGGACGAGGGGCACCGGGCCGTGTGGGCCTGCGACCCGATGCACGGCAACACGTTCTCGACCGAGAGCGGGCGCAAGACGCGCCGGTTCGACGACATCCTCACGGAGATAAAGGGGTTCTTCGTCTGCTGCCAGGTCGAGGACGTGGTGCCGGGCGGCGTCCACCTCGAGCTGACGGCCGAGGACGTGACGGAGTGCCTCGGGGGGGCCGAGGAGATCCTGGACCTGGAGGACCGGTACCACGCCCTCTGCGACCCGCGGCTGAACGCGCGGCAGGCGCTCGATCTGGCGTTCCAGGTAGGAGAGATGCTCCAGGCGCGTTAGCGCCCCTGGACAACTTTCAGAAGCCGCCCTTCGGGAGAGAAAGCTCGATAATCGCGGGAGGCGGACAGGCGAGTTGGGGGTACCCAGGCGTGGTTAGTGGGGATGCGGTCAGCCAGGCGGTTGAGCATAAAGACGTTGTCCTCGCGTTCCTTGGCGCGTCTGCCGGGCTTTCTGGCCTCATCCTCGTCTTCCTCGGCTTGGTGATCTCTACCTATCAGTCGTTTCCCGGCAGCACTCCTGAGAAAGTCTTGGCCCGGTACAAGCGCGTTGCGGCGACAATCCTCGTCGCCTTTGCGCTTGGAATCGCGTGCGTCGGCCTCGCTACAGCCTGGCTCCTCAAACTTGGGACCGTCGAATGGCTCTATGTTGCCACCGGTGTCGTCTTCGTGGCCCAGATCATCGCACTGGTTGTCGCAACCGCTTCCACCGCCCACCGACTCCTCTGGAGCCGATAAATGAGCCTGACCGCGGAGAAGGAGCTCGCGCTTCGGGATGCAGGGCTGATCAACTTCTTCGATGACAACCAAGAAGCCTTTGCGGAAATCGCGCAGGCTGCCTATGCGTACACAGAGAACCACGTCACGTCGCCAGTTGGCCTCCCTCTTCGACGGGACGACGTGGCCGAAATCATCGTTGCGGCCTTGACGACGAACGAACCGCTGCGCGAGTACCTAGCGGACAACTCCCTTAGGCAAAAATACTGGTATCGGCATTTCGCTGACCTCATACTGGACCGATTATGGGAGGACTTGGAGGATGACCCGGAAGAAGAAGACGGCGATTGATGGCGCACAAGCGGCTCGCGACTACATCGACCAGATTCTCGCGATCAATCGTCGACACGGTATGGGCGGCGACGTCTCCGAGGAAACCTACAACCGAGCTGTCGAGAAGGCCGAGCGTGCTGTAAAAGTGCGCAGCGCTAGAGGCGTTCCGAGCCAGTAACCGTGCGCGCCTACCCACTCCCACACAACGTCGAGCCGGACCGCTCCGACAACCCGAATCCGTCAGCCCGTCCGATTCTCCCTACGCTCCGGTGGTGATTTAGACGCCTCGGTACCTTTCAGAAATTCTGAAAAACCCGTAGACGCCGCGGAGGGGCCCGTGGCACGGTCACCCTCAGGAGCAGCTCGGGGGAGGGAATCCGGAGCCGTTAGGCCCCCGCGCGAATCTCCTTCAGGATCTCGTCGTACTCCGCGTGGCGTCCGGTCGCCTTCTTCGAGAAGACCAGGCGGCCGTCGACCTCCACCTCGAAGACGCCGCCGCGCGACGGGACGATCACCAGATCGGTGATGGCGTTCTCGAACTCCTCCAGCAGCCTCTCCGTCAGACCGACGGCTCTAGGTGCGTAGCCTCATTGGGCGCAGTATTCGATCGAGACCTTCATCGAGGGCCGATCCTAAGGCCGCCCGGCGGCCACTTGGGTTGCTCAATCCGCCCCCGTGCCTCACTCTTGTGACGGCGGTTGCATTCGAGGAGGGAGCGGCATGGGTGTGACGGTGATCGTCGTGCTGGCGGTGGTGGGACTTCTCGTGCTGTTCCTGATCGTGACCTACAACCGGCTCGTCAAGCTGCGGAACCGCATCGACGCCGCGTGGTCGCAGATCGACGTCCAGCTGAAGCGGCGCCACGACCTGATCCCGAACCTCGTCGAGACCGTGAAGGGCTACGCGGCCCACGAGCGGGAGACCCTCGAGGCCGTCGTCGCGGCCCGGCGCCAGGCGGTCGAGGCGACGGGGGTGGAGAGCCAGGCCCAGGCCGAGAACATGCTGACCGGTGCTCTGCGCCAGCTGTTCGCGCTGGCCGAGGCGTACCCGGACCTGAAGGCGAACCAGAACTTCCTCGCGCTGCAGGAGGAGCTGACGGGAACCGAGGGCCGGATCGCGTTCTCGCGGCAGTTCTACAACGAGCAGACCCTCGCCTACGACAACGCCCGCGAGAGCTTCCCGACCAACCTCATCGCAGGGATGTTCAACTTCGAGCCGCGCGAGTACTTCGAAGCCGAGGAGGCATCGAGGGGGCCGGTGCGGGTCGACTTCGGCCAGGGCGGCGGCACGGCCACGACCTAACCGATGTACGACCGCATCGCCGGCAACGTCCGCAAGTCGTGGATGCTCGTCACCGTCTTCTTCCTCCTGACCGGGGCGCTCGGCTACTTCTTCGGCTACCTGACGGGCTTCGGGATGTGGGGGCTCGCGATAGCGATGGCGTTCTCGGTCGCCATGTCGTGGGGCTCCTACTTCGCGTCGGACAAGGTCGCGCTGGCGATGAGCCGCGCGAAGCCGGCCGACGAGACGCAGTTCGCGCAGGTGCACAACATCGTCGAGGGGCTCAGCATCGCGGCGGGGATCCCGAAGCCGCGCGTCTACCTGGTGGAGGACATGGCACCGAACGCGTTCGCGACGGGACGGAACCCGGAGCACGCGGCGATCGCGCTGACGACCGGCTTGCTGCTGAAGATGAAGCGCGACGAGCTCGAGGGCGTGATCGCGCACGAGCTCGCGCACGTGAAGAACCGGGACACGCTGGTGATGACGCTCGCCGTAACGCTCGTCGGCGTGATCGTGCTGCTCGCGGACTGGATGATGCGCGCGCTGTGGTGGGGGGCCGGGGAATCGGAGGGCAAGGCGGCCGCGCCGCTCGCGATCGTCGGGCTCGTGTTGATGATCACCGCGCCGTTCTTCGCACAGCTCCTACAGTTCGCCATCTCGCGGCAGCGGGAGTTCCTCGCCGATGCCGACGCGGTCTTCCTCACGAGGTACCCGGACGGTCTTATCTCCGCGCTCGGGAAGTTGCGCGACGACACCACTGTCGTGCGCAGTGGGAGCAAGGCGACCGCACACCTCTGGATCGAGGACCCGAACGCGCGCCACGCGAAGGAGGGTGGGAGCCGCGTCGGCAAGTCCGGCGCGTGGTTGAACCGCTTGTTCGACACGCATCCGCCGCTCGACGAGAGGATCGCAGCGCTCGAGTCGTTGTCGCCCCAGCGCGATGCCGCTGTCGCCCCGTGACGCTACGCGCATACCCGACCACTGCGCGACACAACCTCTAAGCGCAACCTCCTGCGCTCGCGTGCTCGACCGCGTCGAGGTGATGGTTCGGGACCGCCCCCAGTGGGCACACCCTCACCCACCCCTGTGGACTCCCGCAGGAACCCGGTGGAAAAGGGCGAACTTCTTAATATCTTCAAACAGGAGGAAATAGGATGAAAAAGCTCCTCGCGGTGCTGGCCTGCTTCGGGCTGGTGGCGTCCGGATTGACCATCACCACCGCGAGTGCCGGCGCCGGCCCCAGCCCGGGTGGGATCTCGTCCGACAACATCGAGTGGATCACCACGGTGCCGTTCAACGGGCCGACTGCCACCGGAGCGAACTTCTTCAAGTCCGGCGGCGACCACTACATGATCGTGACGGGCTGGCACAACTTCGCGATCTACGACATCAACGACCCGGAGGCCCCTGCGCTCGTCGGTAACCCGGTGCCGTTCGGGTTCCAGTTCGAGAACGAGGACGTCTCCACGAACGGCCGCATCATGCTGTTCTCAGAGACCCTTCCCAACAGCGACCTGCACGTCTGGGACATCGAGGACAAGGCGAACCCCGTCTTGCTCGCGTCGGTCGTGGGCGCGGGCGACCACACCAGCCAGTGCATCCTCGACTGCAAGTGGGCGTACGGCAGCGAAGGAACGATCACCGACCTGCGTGATCCCGCCAACCCCGTGCTCATGCAGGAGAAGTGGACCGACGGTCTGCCTCCGCTCGGCTCCACGCACGACGTCACCGAAGTGGCGCCGGGCATCGCCCTGACGTCGACCGACCCGATGATGCTCATCGACGCTCGCAAGGACCCGGTCCACCCGGAGTTCATGGCGGCCTCGGAGCCTTACGAGGGCAACGGGCTTCCCTTCCACTCGAACCTCTGGCCTCGCGAGATGAAGGACCGCTTCATCATCGCCGGCGGCGAGACCTGCTGTGGGGCCGAGCAATGCACCGAGGCCACGGCCGCGTCGTTCATGACGTGGGACACCAAGGACTGGCAGAAGACGGGCTCCTTCAAGCTCATCGACCAGTGGTGGGCGTACCAGGGGACGGTCGTCGACGGCGGTAACCCCGCCAGCGCTCCATTCGGTTGTTCACCACACTGGTTCACGACGCAGCCGGGGACCTGGAACGACGGTGGAGTCGTCGCCGTCGGTTGGTACAACAGCGGGACCCGTCTCCTCGAGGTGAACTCCCAGGGCAAGATCAGCGAGCTCGGTTGGTTCCTGCCGGCCGCCGGTGGGACCTCGGGCGCCTACTTCGTCAACAAGGAGATCATCTACGCCGTCGACTACCAGCGAGGCATCGACGTGCTGCGCTTCACCGGTGATGGCGGCGGCGGCGGTGGCGGCGGCGGTGACGCCGACAAGCGGCCGCGCGTGAAGATGGCGGCGAAGCCCTTCCGTCCGCAGCGCGGGAGCACCGTCAAGTTCCCCACGCGCCTCGCCGCTTGCGAACGGGACAACCTGAACCCCGCCGGCACGAAGGTGCACCTCCAGCGCAAGCAGTCGGGTCAGTTCAAGACGATCGCGACGAAGGAGTTCGACAGGTCCTGCCGCGTCGTGTTCTCGGAGAGGGCGAACTGGAAGTCGGCGACGTTCCGAGCGGTGTGGCCCAAGCAGCGTCAGGGGTACACGAAGGGGCGTTCGCAGCCGATCGAGGTCAACACGACCTAGCGGCAACGCGCACTGACAAAGGAGGCGGCGGTCACGACGACGCCGCCTCTTTGCTTTGTGGGTCGGGCTCCTCGAGGACGGTCTTCCGGCCGAGCAGGAACAGCACCGGGACCCTGAGCAGACCCGCGGCGGCGATCGCGGCGGCTACGCTGCGGACCGCGCCGACGGCCCCCAGGACCGGCCCCCCGAAGATCTGCCCGAGCCCGTCCATCTGGCTCACGCTCGAGTTGATCGTCGCCCTGGTCGCCGACTCGAGGCCCCGGTTCACCCACGCCTGGAACAGTGGCAGGTGCGTGTAGCGGAGCACGTCCACGGTCCAGAACACCACCAACGCGAGACCGAAGCTGCCGGTGAGCCCGAACGCCGTCGTTGCTACCACGAGCGCGACGTTCACGACCGCCAGCGCGCGGATCACTCCCGGCCCCCGCACGACGTCGACCCGGCGCTTCACGAGCTCGATCGCCGCGATCCCGAGCAGGAGCCCGACGGCGTTCACGACACCGAACCAGACGATCGGGTCGAGGGGGCCGAGGCTCGGAAGGCCGATCCCCTGGAGGAGGTGTAGCTCCCACAGCCGGTCGAACGTCTCGGTCGACGCGCCGTGCAGCGCCGAGACGACGAGGATCGTGACGAGCACCGGCCGCAGCCGGACGGTGCGGCGCGCGGCCCCCGGGCTCGTGCGCATCGCGTCGAGCGGCCGCTCCCGCGCGGGTGCGCGCCGGAACGCGGTCTCCGGCATCGCGACGAACAGGAACAGCCCGAGGACACCGAAGATGATCCCGGCGACGAAGATCGGCAGCGCGAGGGACACGGTGCCCAGCGCGACGCTCGCGACGATCCCACCGAGCGAGGTGAAGTTAGCAAGCTGCGCGCCGCGCAGGTACAGCCCGGCCGCGGGGGCCTCGCCGACCTCGTCCGTCACCCACGCGACGTTCGCGCCGCTGATGAACGTGTAGCCGAGGCCCCACACGACCTGCCCGAGGAGGATCGGGACGAAGCTCGGGAACGATGCCTCGATCACGAAACCTGCGCCGGTGAGGAACGTCCCGACGATCACCGACCGGCGCCGGCTGATCGTGTCGGCGAGGATCCCCGTCGGGATCTCGAACACGAACGTCGTCGCCTCGAGCGCGGTCCCGACGAGCACGAGCTGGAGCGGGTCGAGGCCGGCCGACTGGATCCGGTAAACGGACGCGAGCGTCGCCATCGTGTAGAACGCGAAACCCGTGACGGCCTCGATCGTGAGGTAGACGCCCTGAGCAGAACGCCGGTCCCGGGCCGCGCGCACGAACCGCTACGCGAGGAGCTTGTCGTCGATCCAGGAGACCGTCCGCGCGGCCGCCTCGGCCCACGCGTCGCGGGTCGACCTGCCGGACGAGGCGCGCACCTTGAACGAGTGGTCGCCGCCGTCGATCACCGCGACCTCGGCGTCGACGTCGATCTCGGCGAGCACGCGATCGAGCGTCTCGAGCGGACAGAACGGGTCGCGCGTGCCTTCGACGAACAGCATCGGGACGCCGATGTCCGGCAGGTGCGCGCTCCGCAGCCTGTCGGGCCGTCCCGGCGGGTGCAGCGGGTAGCCGTGGAAGACGAGGCCGTCGGCCGGCGCACCGGCCGCGACCGCCTGCGACGCGATGCGCCCTCCCATCGACTTCCCGCCGAGGACCAGGGGCCGCGTGCCGGCCAACTCGCGCGCGTGCTCCGCGACCGCGGCGAACGACGCTTCGAGCACCGGCGCCTTGTCCGGTGCCTTGCGGCCGGCCTGCATGTAGGGGAACTCGAACCGGAGGCACAGCAGCCCCGCCTCCGCGAGCTCGTCCGCCATGAACGTCATGAAGTCGCTGCGCATCCCGGCCCCCGCGCCGTGCGCGAGCACGACGACCCCGCGGCCGTCGTCGGGCCCGTGGCCGAGGATCGGTGGAACCTCTACGGTCGCCAAAGCTACGAGACGGGGGGTGCCTCGAACGTCCTGCGACGGCCGGCCTCGTCGAGCTCGTCCGCCTTCATCGCGCGGCGCACGCGCCGGATGTCCTTCAACGGGACGAGCGCGACCGCGCTGCGGGAGGCGCGCACTTGCTCGAGCTGCGCCTCCTTCTCCTCGAGCTGCGCGGCGGCGCGAGTCGCCCGGGTACGAAGGCGGTCTATCTCGTCCTCGAGCTCGAGGATCCGCATGACCCCGGCGAGGTTGACCCCCTCGTTCGTCAGCTCCTGGATCCGGCGCAGCAGGTCGATGTCCTTCTGCGAGTAGCGACGCGTGTTGCCGCTGGTGCGGCTCGGCGAGAGGAGCCCTTTGCGCTCGTAGACGCGCAGCGTCTGCGGATGCACCCCCGCGAGCTCGGCCGCGACCGAGATGATGTAGATCGCCTGGTTGTCGTTGTCTGCTCGGCGCGCCATCGGCCCTCTCCTCCTCTACGAAGCCGCTCGGGCGGCGTCGCGCTCGAGCTCGGCCCGCGGCGAGGCGTCGTGCACCTCGGCGAAGCGCTCGAGCGCCTCCCGCTCCTTCTTCGAAAGCTTGCGGGGCACCTCCACCACGATCTTGACGAGGAGGTCACCCGTGCCGCCGGATGGTCGCGGCCCGCCCCTGCCTCGCACGCGCAACGTCCGGCCGTGCTGCGTCCCCGGAGGGACCTTCACCGTGACGTTGCCGTCGAGCGTGGGGACGACGACGTTCGCGCCGAGCGCGGCCTCCGGGAACGTCACCGGCACCTCGACGACCAGGTCGCCGTCGCGGCCCTGCGAGAACAACGGATGCGGACGGACCCGCACGGTGACGTACAGGTCGCCCGGCTCACCCCCGCCCGGCGCGGGCGATCCCTTGCCGGGCACGCGGATGCGCGTCCCGTCCGCGACCGCCGGCGGGATCCGGACCTTCGCCCCCGACGCGAGCGTGATCGTCGTGCCCTCGACCGCCTGCTCGAACGCGAGCACGGTCTCGGCCTCGGCGTCCGCGCCCTTCTGGGGGCCGCGGAACCCGAAACCGCCGAAGAGGTCGCCGAGGTCCACGCCGCGGCCCCCGAACAGGTCACCGATGTCCCCGATGTCGACGCGGACGTTGCGCCCGCCGCCGGGTCGGAACCCGAACCCCTCACGCCCGCCGCCGTAGCGGCGCAGGTCGTCGTACTGCTTGCGCTTCTCGTCGTTGCTGAGGACGGAGTGTGCCTCGGTGATCTCCTTGAAGCGCGCCTCCGCGGCCTCGTCCCCCTTGTTCGCGTCGGGGTGGTACTTCTGGGCGAGCTTGCGGTACGCCTTCTTGATCTCGTCCTTCGACGCGCTCGAGGAGACGCCCAGCGTCTTGTAGAAGTCCTTGTCGAGCCAGTCGCGCTGGGCCATCGCTCTACTCCTCGGGTGTCTCTTCGGGGGCCGCGGGGGCGGGACGCGCCACGCCGACCATCGCCGCACGCAGCAGCTTGTCGTTCATCGAGTAGCCGCGCCGGTGCACGGTGCGGACGACCTCCTCCGTCACCTCCGGGTCCTCGCGCGACTCGACGGCTTCGTGCACCTGCGGGTCGAACGGCGCGCCCTCGCCGGGCACCTCCGTCAGCCCCGCGTTCTCGAGGACCGAGCGGAGCTCCTTGAAGACGAGCTCGACGCCCTCACCGCCCTCGCCGTGGGCGATCGCGCGCTCGAAGCTGTCGAGCACCGGCAGCAGCCGCTCGACCATCCTCGCCTCGCCACGTGCCGCCGCCTCGGCGTTCTGCGCCATCATCCGCTTGCGGTAGTTCGCGAACTCGGCCTGCAGACGCTGGAGGTCCGCCAGGTAGTCCGGCTGCGGCTCCGCGACGGCCTCGGCCGGCTCGGCCTCGACGACCTCCGGCGCGACCGCGTCCGCGGTCTCCGCGGCCCCCTCGGCCGCGGAGACCTCTGGGCTGTCGTCGTCTCGCGCCACGCGGCGCTTGTCTTTCACCTGCACCTTGATCGGTACCTTTCGTGGTTCTTCCATTACGCGGTGCGCTGGTCGTCGACGACCTCTGCGTCGACGACGTCGTCGTCACCGGAGGCGGCCGCGCCGTTCTCCGTCGAGCCGCCTTCGGACTGCGCCCGCTGGTACAGCACCTCGGCGAACTTCTGCGACGCCGACAGGAGAGCCTCGGTCTTGCTGCGGATCACGTCGAGGTCCTCGCCCTTCAGCGCCTCCTTCAGCTCCTCGACTGCGTCGTCGACCACCTTGCGGTCGCCCTCTTCGAGCTTGCCGCCGTGCTCCTTCAGCGTCTTCTCGGTCTGGTAGAGGACGCTGTCGGCCTGGTTGCGGGCCTCTACGGTCTCGCGCCGCTTGCGGTCCTCCTCCGCGTGCGCCTCGGCGTCGCGGACCATGCGGTCGATCTCGTCCTGGCTGAGCTTCGTCCCGCCGGTGATCGTCATCGACTGCTCGCGGCCCGTGCCGAGGTCCTTCGCCGACACGTTCACGATGCCGTTCGCGTCGATGTCGAACGTGACCTCGATCTGCGGGACGCCGCGAGGCGCCATCGGGATGTCCGTGAGCTGGAACCGCCCGAGCGACTTGTTGTGGTCGGCCATGCCGGCCTCGCCCTGGAGGACGTGGATGTCGACGGAGGTCTGGCCGTCGGCCGCGGTCGTGAACGTCTCGGACCGCTTCGTCGGGATCGTGGTGTTGCGCTCGATGAGCTTCGTCATGACGCCTCCGAGCGTCTCGACGCCCAGCGTCAGCGGCGTGACGTCGAGCAGCAGCACGTCCTTGACCTCACCGCGGAGGACGCCGGCCTGGATCGCGGCGCCGACCGCGACGACCTCGTCCGGGTTCACGCCCTGGTGCGGGTCCTTGCCGCCGGTCATCTCCTTGACGAGGGCGCGGACCATCGGCATGCGCGTGGAGCCCCCGACGAGGATCACGTGGTCGATCTTGTCGACGCCGATGCCGGCGTCGCGCATGACCTGGTTGAAGGGGCCCTTGCACTTGTCGAGCAGGTCCTCGGTCATGCGCTCGAACTCCGAGCGCGACAGCGTGACGTCGAGGTGGAGGGGGCCCTGCTCGGTTGCCGTGATGAACGGCAGGTTGATGTTCGTCGACTGCGTCGACGACAGCTCCATCTTCGCCTTCTCCGCGGCCTCCTTCAGCCGCTGGAGCGCCATCTTGTCCTTGGAGAGGTCGACGCCGTTCTGGTCCTTGAAGGTCTTGACGAGGTGGTCGATGACGCGCTGGTCCCAGTCGTCACCGCCGAGGTTCGTGTTCCCCGACGTCGCCTTCACGTCCACGACGCCGTCGCCGAGCTCGAGCAGCGAGACGTCGAACGTCCCGCCACCGAGGTCGAACACCAGGATCGTCTGCTCGCCCTCGCTCTTGTCGAGGCCGTACGCGAGGCTCGCCGCGGTGGGCTCGGCCACCACGCGGAGCACCTCGAGGCCCGCGATCTGGCCGGCTTCCTTCGTCGCCTGGCGCTGCGCGTCGCCGAAGTACGCGGGGACGGTGATGACGGCCTCGGTGACCTTGTCGCCGAGGTACTGCTCGGCGTCGGCCTTCAGCTTCATGAGGATGCGCGCGGAGATCTCCTGGGGGCTCCACTTCTTGCCGTCGATCTCGACCTTGTGGTCGGTCCCCATCTCGCGCTTGATCGACCGGATCGTCCGGTCGGGGTTCGTGATCGCCTGGCGCTTCGCCACCTCGCCGACGAGGATCTCGCCGGTCTTCGAGAACGCCACTACGGACGGCGTGGTGCGGGCGCCCTCGGCGTTCGGGATGACGGTGGGCTCGCCACCTTCGAGGACGGCGACCACGGAGTTCGTGGTGCCGAGGTCGATGCCAACTGCCTTTGCCATGATCTTGCTCCTCTGATCGTCTGCGGCGGTTCCGGAAGGTCTACCTTGAGTGCTTCTGATGATGCCAAGTTGAGTGCTTCATTGTCAACTTCGGGATGACCGTGGATATTCCGGGCTGTCGTGCCAGAATCGGACCCGTGGGCGAGGAGTTCGTGGAGATCTACCAGGGCGGCGGCGGCCAGTTCCGCGGCGAGATGCTGCGCTCGCTGCTGTCCGGCAGCGGGATCGAGGCGATCGTCCGGGGGGCCGCGATCGGCCTCTACCCCACGAACGTCGGCGTCTCGGGCGAGTTCGCGATCCTGGTGCGGGCGAACGACGCCGACCGGGCGGCGGACCTCATCCGCTCGTTCGAGGAGGAGGGCGTCGAGCTCGAGGAGATCGAGTGGGAGGACGACGACGGCGAGGAGGAAGCGCCCTCTCCTTGACCCCTCCCGGCCATGCCTGCTAACAATTCAGACAATTCGGCGATGGGACGGGAGGACGCAATGGAGCGTACGGAACCGATCCGCGAGCTGTTCATCGAGGAGCTCACGGACGTGACCGGCGGGACGAACCCGCTCGAGAAGCTGGGCATCTGGCAGTGGCTGAGGGAGCAGCTCGTCACGACCCACGCGTGCGGCGAGGAGGGCCCGTCGTGCTGAACCGTGAGGACCGTCCGGTCCTCCGGGAGCTCTTCGTCGAGGAGCTCGCCGAGGTTCGCGGCGGAGCCGACCCGCTCCAGAAGGTCAAGGACGCGCTCCGCGACGCCTTGCTGACGACGTACGGGTGCGGCGAGGAGCTCCTCAACACCTGCTGAGTCACGACGCACGAGAGGGAGGACGATGAAGCACACCGACGAACGAACCGCTGCGGTCCGCGAGCTGTTCATCGAGGAGCTCGCGGAGGTGTCGGGCGGGGCGGACAACCTCGTCGAGAAGGTGATGTGGTGGGTCCGCGAGAACCTCTTCACGCCCTCGACGATGGCCTGCGGCGAAGAGGGCCCCTGCTGAGGGGGTTCCCCCAGACACTCGAGAGCCCCCGCTCCGGCGGGGGCTCGTTCGCGCCGAGCGTTTGTCAAGAACTGAGTGGAGCGGCGCCCTGCCGGTGGGGAAGATCGGGTCACGATCTATCGAGGGGGTTCCGTGAGACGAGTGAGAGCTGCGGTCGCGATCGTCGCGGCCCTGGCAATACCCGGCGTCGCCGTTGCAGGTGACGGTGCCTCGACGCGCCGGCTGAGCGTCTCGCCGGAGGGGAGGCCCGGGAACAGCCGCAGCTACGGTTGCGACATCGCCCAGGGCGCAGCGGCGGTCGCATTCGACTCGTTCGCGAGCAACCTCGTGCGCCGCGACACCAACGGAGAGGTCGACATCTTCGTCGTAGACGCAGCCGGGCTCGAGCGCGTGAGCGTGCGGCCGGGCGGGGGGCAGGCTCGGGCCAGCACAGGCGGCCCGGTGATCTCCGCGAACGGCCGGTACGTCGCGTTCACGAGCCTCACCTACGACATGGGAGAGCCCGGCCGTCGCAACCGCCGGATGACCGTCTTCGTGCACGACCGGTACACCGGACGAACCACCCGTGCGAGCGACAGATCGGACGGCCGGCGGGCGATCGGCCACGCCGTGGCGTACGCGATCTCGGACTCCGGCCGCTACGTCGCGTTCGTCAGCGACGCGCCGGACCTCGCGATGAAGGGCGACGACAACGGCATGGGCGATGTCTTCGTGCACGACCGGAAGACCGGCAAGACCAACCGGGTCAGCCTCTCGCGGCGGCTCGGCGACCCCAACGGTGACAGCAGCTGGGCCGACATGTCGGCCACCGGCAGGTACGTCGCCTACGCGTCCTCCGCGACGAACATCGTGCGGCGGGACCGCAACGACTCGCTCGACGTGTTCGTCTACGACCGGGTCGAGCGGCACACGAAGCTCGCCAGCATCACGATCGACGGGAAGCGGAGCCCCGACTACAGCTGGGATCCGTCGATCTCCGCCGACGGCCGCTACGTCGCCTTCACGTCCTCTGCGTCGCTTGCGCCGACCGACGCCGCGAACGAGGACGTCTACCTCCGTGACCTCGAGACCGGCACGACGCAACACGTCAGCATGGGCTACCGGGGAGCGGCGAACGGGTTCAGCCAGCACCCCTCGATCTCGGAGGACGGGCGCTACGTGCTCTTCGTCTCGATGGCGGACAACCTCGTCCCGAACGACGACAACGAGGCCCTCGACGTGTTCGTCCGCGACCTCCAGACGCAGGAGACGACGCGGGTCAACCTCGGGGAGGAGGGCCAGGAGGGCAACGACCACAGCCTGGCCGCGGCCCTCGGCCCCGACGGCCGGGACGTGTGCTGGGTGACCGCGTCCACGAACCTCGACGGGATCGAGGACAACGCCGACATGGAGGACGTCTACGTGAGGGGGCCGCTCTTCTAAGCCACCGCGCGTCGCGGCCCCCGCGCCGCTAGGCGGCTCCTATACTCCGCGCTGGCAGTGACTCCCTGGTCCGCTCATCGGAGGCCGTCGTGATCGAGAAGATCCTCATGACCCTGTTGATCCTCGTGACGATCGCGGCGTTCGCCAGACGCTCGGTGGACCTCGCCGGCTACGTGGGGCTCGGGTCGCCCGACGACCGCAAGCCGAAGGACTGGGGCCAGGTGCTACGCGACCAGTTCGTCGTCGTGCTCGGCCAGCGCAAGCTGCTGCAGTGGACCATCCCCGGCCTCATGCACTTCTTCATCTTCTGGGGCTTCGTGATTCTGTTCACGACGATCGTCGAGGCGTTCGGCGCGGTCTACCAGGAGGGTTTCCACATCCCTCTGATCGGGCAGTGGGGGCCGCTGGGGGCCCTGCAGGACTTCTTCGTCGTCGCGGTCCTCGTCAGCATCGTGGTCGCGTTCGCGATCCGGAAGATCCAGCGGCCGGGCCGCTTCCGCGGCTCGCACCTCAAGGAAGCCGACTACATCCTCGTGGCGATCACGGGGATCATGATCACGATCCTGTTCACCCGCGCGGCCGAGATCTCGCTCGGCCACTTCCCCTACCCGACCGAGTGGACGCCGGTGAGCGACTGGGTCGCGGGGCTGTTCGAGCCGCTGTCGCAGGGCGCGCGCGAGGCCGCCGACACGGTGTTCCTGTGGTGGCACTCGCTGATCATCCTGGGCTTCCTCGTCTACCTGACGTACTCGAAGCACCTGCACATCATCACGGCCGGCATCAACGTCCTGTTCACGTCGGAGCGCCCGAAGGGCGCGCTGAAGCCGATGGAGATCGACCTCGAGACGATGTCCGAGGACGACACGTTCGGCGCCGCCAAGCTCACCGACCTGAGCTGGAAGCAGATGCTGGACGGCATGACGTGCACGGAGTGCGGCCGGTGCCAGAGCCAGTGCCCCGCGTGGAACACCGGCAAGCCGCTCTCCCCGAAGCTGCTGATCATGGACGCCCGCGACCACCTCTTCGAGAACGGCCCCGCGCTGCTCGCGGCGAAGCGCACGAGCGACGAGGCCTTCGCCGCCGCGGTGGAGACGCTGCCGGACCTGAACCCGACGGTCGTCGAAGACGAGGTGATCTGGGACTGCACGACGTGCGGCGCGTGCGTCCAGGCGTGCCCCGTCAACATCGAGCACATCGACGCGATCGTCGACATGCGCCGGAACCTCATCATGGGCGAGTCGCGCTTCCCGAAGGAGATGCAGACCGCGCTTACGAGCATGGAGAACACCGGGAACCCCTGGGGGCAGCCCCCGCAGACGCGCAACGATTGGATGAAGGGGACGTCGAAGCAGGAGCCGCTCGAGATCCCGCACGTCTCGGACGCGCCCGATGCCGAGGTGCTGTTCTGGGTGGGGTGCGCCGGCGCGTTCGACGACCGCAACAAGAAGGTCGTCTACGACTTCGCGAAGCTCATGCAGATCGCCGGGATCAAGTTCGCAGTGCTCGGGCCGGAGGAGACCTGCACCGGCGACCCGGCGCGGCGCGCGGGGGCCGAGTACATCTACCAGATGCTCGCGAAGCAGAACATCGAGACGCTCGACGGGTACGGCGTCCGCAAGATAGTGACGATCTGCCCCCACTGCTTCAACACGCTCTTCAACGAGTATCCGCAGCTCGGCGGCCGGTACGAGGTCGTGCACCACACGGAGTTCCTCGCGGACCTCGTGAAACGAGGGCTCCTCACGCCGCGCAAGGAGGTCAACGAGACCGTCACGTACCACGACCCCTGCTACCTGGCGCGGCACAACGACGTGTGGGAGGGGGCCCGGTGGGTCATCGAGTCGATCCCGGGCACCGAGTACCAGGAGCTGCACCGCCACAAGCACACGACGTTCTGCTGCGGTGCGGGCGGGGCGCGCATGTGGATGGAAGAGCGGATGGGCAAGAAGATGAACGTCGAGCGCACCGACGAGGCCCTCGCGTCCGCCTCGAGCTGTCTCGCCACCGGGTGCCCGTTCTGCAACATCATGCTGTCGGACGGAATCACCGAGCGGCACGCGGACGAGCGCATGACCGTACGCGACGTCGCGCAGATCCTCCTGGAGTCGATCGAGTTCCACCCCGAGTCCACGGCGGCCAAGGCAGCAAACGGGAACGGGAACGGGTACCCGGCGACCGAGGCGCCCGCAGACATGAGCGACGCGCCGGAGGGCTACCCCAAGCCCGACTAGACCTTCATTGAGGAATCAGTGTCGCCATGCGTCACGCATTCCTCAATGAGTGCTGGCTAGGACGCATACAAGCAGAAGGGGTGGCCCGCCGGATCGAGCATGACCCTCACGTCGCCCTGGGGCTGGTGCTCCGCGATCGTCGCTCCCGCAGCTACCGCGTCCTCCACCGCGGCCCCCAGGTCGTCCACCTCGAAGTCCAGGTGCGCCATCATCTGCTGCGCGCCCTCGACGGGCGGCCACACCGGCGGCACATACTCCGGCGACGTCTGGAAGCCGAGGTACGCGACGCCGTCCGGGGGCGACACCGTCGCCCAGTCCGGCTCCTCCTTCGCGACCCTCCATCCCAGAAGGTCCGCGTAGAAGCGCGCTAGGGCGGGGGCGTCGGGGCAGTCGAGCACCGCGCCCCACCACCCTTCGGCGGAGCGCCCCCGGATCAATGCAGCGAGAACGGCGGATACACGTCGGTCATCAGGTAGACGTACGCGCTCACACGCTGGAAGTAGCGCATCGCGCCGATCAAGTAGTTGCGCATCCCGTCGGGGTACGCCCCCGTGAAGAGGACGGCGAAGAACGACACGAGCATGGCGAAGAACGCTCCGACCGCCACGACGAGTAGCGCGAAGTAGTGCGGGATCGCGAGGAACCACTTCACCAGCGGCATCCAGCGGCTCATCTCCTGCGGGTACTCGATCGAGTACGTCGCGGGATCGTCGCCCGGGTCCTCCATCTCCATCGGGAACTCGAACGCCGGGTACTGCTCGCGCATGAACAGGACGTACGACGACACCCGCCAGTTGTAGCGCGACGCCATCGCGGAGAACCGGAACAGGCCTTCCGGGTACTTCTTCGTGAACAGGATCGCGAAGAAGGCGACGAACGTCACCGCCGAGACCAGGGTCTCGATCGCATAGAGCACGATCATGTGCGGGATCGCGAGCAGCCAGTGGACGAGCGGCCGCCACCGTGCGATCTCGTGCGGCGCCTCGAGGTCGACGCGAACGGGATAGCTCCCCGCTCCGGAATGCACGATGGGGCCTACGGCGTCCATGCTCTCTCCTCTCCGGCCGCCGCTAGCTTGTAATGCTAGAGAGCAGGAGCGCGCGCCACAAGGGCCTTGCGCCCTATACGGAGAGCAGGCCCTCGATGTGCACGTCGAGCAGACGGTCGATGAGCTGCTCGCGGTCGCCCCACTCGAAGTTCGGGAACGCGATCAGCAACGACGTGATGCCGTGCATCGTCGCCCACAGCCCGAGCGCGTCCGGGTACGCGCCCGGCTCCTCCGGCAGCGCCTGCGCGTCGATGCACCGCTGCACCGCGCCGACGAGGTTCATGAACGCCTTCACCCCGGCGGAGCTCTCCCAGTCCAGCTCCTCGAGCGACTTCTCGTGGACGGTCATCATCAGCAGGCGGTAGTGCTCGGGGTGCTCGAGGCCGAAGCGGATGTACGCACGGCCCCGCAGCCGCAGGGACTCGAGCGGGTCGTCCGAACCCTCCGCGGCGTCCTGCGCGACGCGGTCGAGGTCCGCGAAGCGCCGCTCGCACGCCTCCATGAGCAGCTCGTCCTTGTCGGCGAAGTGGAGGTAGATCGAGGGCGGCGTGCACCCGGCCGCGGTGGCGATCGCGCGCACGGAGACGGCGTCCGGATGGCCGGCCTTGATCAGCAGCTCCTCCGCGGCCTCGAGCAGCCGCTCCCGCAGCTTGTCGCCCTCGCCCTTGCGGGCCCTCGTCCGCGATATCGCCGTCACGACACTCCCCCCTGAGGCGCCGGCTCGACCGGCGCTCCCTCACTGATACCAAACCGGTCGTGGAGCCGCCGCATCCAGCCGGGGGCCCACCAGTTCGCACGGCCCGCGAGCCGCATGAACGCCGGCACGAGCGTCGCACGGATCAGCGTCGCGTCGGCGACGACCGCGAGCGTCAGCCCGATCCCGAACATCTTGATGATCGACACCCCCGACGTCGCGGTCGCGATGAACACGATGCTGAGCAGGAGGGCCGCGGCCGTGACGATGCGGCCCGTCCGCTCGAGGCCCAGCGCGACGGACGACGTGTTGTCGCCGCTGCGGTCGTACTCCTCCTTGACCCGCGAGAGCAGGAAGACCTCGTAGTCCATCGAGAGCCCGAACGCGATGCAGAACATGAGGATCGGCGTGCTCACCTCGAGGAAGCCCGTGGCGGTGAAGTCGAGGACACCGGACAGGTTCCCCTCCTGGAAGACCCACACGAGCGCGCCGAACGTCGCCGAGAGGCTGAGCATGTTCAGCACGATCGCCTTCAGCGGCACGAGCACGCTCCCGAACATCAGGAACAGCAGCACGAACGTCGCGGCCGCGATGAGGCCGCCGGCGAGCGGGACCTTGGAGAAGATCGAGTCCTGCGTGTCGACGAGCGTCGCGGACGGCCCCGTCACCTTCACGTCCCACGGCGCGGGGACGGCCCGGACCTCGCGCGCGAAGTCCTCACCCGCGTCGGAGAACGCCTCCACGGCCGGGATGACCGACAGCCACGTCCCGCCGTCGGCGTTAGCGAACCGCTGCGAGATCTCGTCCGGCGGCTGCACGCGGCGCCCGCCCGCGAACGTGCCGGTGAGGCCCTGCACCGCGAACACGCCGTCGGCCTGCGAGAGCCTCGTCGCGTACTCCGTGATCTCCTGCGGGTCCGCGCCCGCGTCCGGCGCGACCACCGACAGCGAGTTCGCGCTGTTGACGTCGAAGCCCTCGCGGATCTGCTGCGAGACCTGATGGCTCGACGCCTCCGCCGGAAGCGAGCGGTCGTCGGCCTGCCCCCACTTCACGCCGAAGAAAGGAGCGCCGAGGATCGCGAGGAACGCGATGACCGCGGTGGCGACGATCAGGGGGCGTCTCATGACCGTCATCGCGAGGCCGTGCCAGAAGCCCTCGCCCTCGTGCGCCTCCTTGCGGTGCCAGAGCCTGAGGCTGTCGACGCGGTGGCCGAGCAGCGCCAGCACCGCGGGCAGGAACACGACCGACGCGAGGGCCGCGAGGAGGACGACTGCGATGCCCGCGTAGGCGAACGAACGGAGGAACGCGAGCGGGAACACGAGGAGCGCGCCGAGCGAGAGGGCGACGGTGAGCCCGCTGAACGCGACGGTCCTCCCGGCCGTGCGGACGGACGCCTTCACCGCGTCGTGCGGCTCGAGGCCGCCGCGGAGCTCCTCGCGGTAGCGCGAGACGACGAACAGGCTGTAGTCGATCGCGAGGCCGAGGCCCATCGACGTCGTGAGGTTCAGGGCGAAGATCGAGACCTGCGTGAGTGACGCGAGGACGGTGAGGATCAGGAACGTCCCGACGATCGCGAGGCCCCCGATCAGGAGCGGCAGCCCGGCCGCGACGACGCTCCCGAAGACGACGACGAGCAGCACCATCGTGATCGGCAGGGCGATCGTCTCGGCGCGCACGAGGTCCTCTTCGATCGTCGTCGACATCTGCCGGTAGACCTCGGCGAAGCCGCCGACCGCCACGTCGACCTCTGCGCCGTGGCGGGTGAACTCCGGCGAGAGCTCCTCCATGCGCTCGGTGATCCGGTCGTCGCTCCCGTCGATGACGCCGATGACCAGCGCCTGGGTCGAGTCCTTGCTCTTCAGCGGGGGGGCCTTCAGGGACCAATAGGACGCGACCTGGCTGACGCCCTCCTGGGCGGCGAGCTCCTCGGTCAGCGCGGCCCCCGCCTCCGCGACCTCGGGATCGTCGACCGTGCCCTCCTCCGCCGAGACGAGCAGGACGACGTTCGGCGTCTGGGTGCCGAACTCCGTCTTCAGGATCTCCTCGGCCTCCGTGGACTCCGCGTTCGGGTCCTCGAAGCCGCCGGTCGAGAGCCGGTCGGCCACCCCGCCGCCCACGGCTCCCGCCACCAGGAAGAACACGCCCGTGACGGCCACGATCCACAGCCGCCGCCTGACGACGAAGTCCGCCAATCCCTCGAACACCGGTAGCTCCTCTCGACGCCGAATAAACGTCGTTAAGCTAACGGCGATAGGTTAGCGGTGTAAAGGCGTATGGCCGACGGAGCCAGATTTTGGCCCGGACAGACTAGTTAACGGCGTTAACCCTGTACCGCAGCCAGCGTCTGCTCGAGCTGCTTCAGGTGAGCGAGGTCGTGGCCGGCCGTGGTCTGGAGCAGGAGCTCGAAGGTCTGGGGGCCGCGCTCGGCGTGGGTCGCGCTCTTGGACCACCGCTCCGTGGGCGTCTCCTCGGCGAGCCACACGTTCGCGCGCCTCAGGGTCGAGAAGGCAGCGAACATCTCCGGGAACGAGGGGTGCGCGAGCTTCGCCCACGAGTCCTGGTCGAACCCGTGCAACGTGGGGTTGTCCTGCGCCAGCGTGAGGCGCCAGCGGAACGAGTTGACGACCTCGGCGTCCAGGAGGTGGGCGAGGATCTCCTCGGCCGACCACTCCCCCGGCTCCGGGGCCTTCTGGAGGACGGCGAGGTCGAGCTCGGCGCACGCGTCCTCGATCTTCTCGGCCGTCGACGCGAGGACGTCCAGCGGGTCGAGGTCCCCCAGCAGGTCGAGGATGGCCTGCTGGTACGCCTTCGGGTCCTCGACCGGGTCCGGGGCGACGATCCTCTCTTCCATGTCGGGCTCCTCTCAGCGGCGGAAGTTCTCGAAGTAGCGCGACGGGGTCGGCCCCCTCTGGCCCTGGTACTTCGAGCCGACCTCGCTGGTGCCGTAGGGGTGGTCGGCGGGCGAGGTCAGCTGGAAGAAGCTGATCTGGCCCACCTTCATGCCCGGGTAGATCGTGATCGGAAGGTTCGCCACGTTCGACAGCTCGAGCGTGAGGTGGCCCTCGAACCCCGGGTCGACATAGCCGGCAGTCGAGTGGATCAGGAGGCCGAGGCGGCCGAGAGAGCTCTTGCCCTCGAGCCGCGCGACGAGGTCGTCGGGGAGCTTCACGTACTCGAGCGTCGAGCCGAGCACGAACTCGCCGGGGTGCAGGATGAACGCCTCGTCGCGGGGGACCTCGACGCGCTCCGTGAGGTTCTCCATCGGCTCCTTGACGTCGATGTAGGGGTGCCGGTGGTTGTGGAAGGTGCGGAAGACGCAGTCGACGTGGAGGTCGACCGACGAGGGCTGGACGTCGGACTCGTCGAAGGGGTCGATGCCGATGCGACCGTCGCCGACGGCCTTGCGGATGTCGCGGTCGGACAGGATCACGGCGTCTCCGAGGTCGAGGGTCGCGCTGCGCGCGCAGTCTATCGAGTACCCGCTCGGCCTACTCGGGGAGGGGATCGCCCGCCTCGGGCTCGGCCGCGATGATCTCCCGGGCGGCCTCGGCGTCCTCCGCCGGGACCATCACCCGGTACGCGAACCCCCCGCGAGCGCCGGTGAGCTGCCCGATCGTCCCGCGGCCGAGGTACGCCTCGTAGCCACTCGACCACACCCGGGCGGGGATGCCGCAGCTTGCCAGCACCCCGCGGACGATCTCCGCGTCGGTGTCGCGGCCGCTGGCGAAGACGGCGACGGGGTGCGGGCCGAGCCGCGGCTCGTCCGCGGTGGGGGCCGGCGGCGGCTCGTGCTCGGGCGGGAGCTCGTAAACGAGGTGGACGCCACAGTCGGCGCAGATCTCGAAGCCCGGCCGGTACTCGGCGCGGCACTCGGGGCAGTAGCGGTAGCCGACGTCGGATCGGTAGCGGTCCATCGTCCCCCCAGCCGGGCCTGGCCCGCCCTTATAATCCGTCGTCTCCGCGGGTGTAGCTCAATGGTAGAGCTCTAGCTTCCCAAGCTAGTGACGAGGGTTCGATTCCCTTCACCCGCTCCACCTGGACCGCGCTTCCGCCGCCACGCGTCAGGACCAGTCGGGCTCCGTCTCGCACCCCGACATCCGCCCGTCTCGGCAGGCGTCCCTCCCGCCGCCGCCGTAGATCACGTCGTCTCCGCGGCCCCCGTCGAGGACGTCGTCCCCGCCGCGTCCGCTCATGCGGTCGGCGCCGCGGCGTCCCAGGAAGACGTTCCACCTGGCGTCGCCGATCATGACGTCGGGCCCGAAGGTCCCCCACGCGGATTCGACGCCGGACACCCGGTCTTCGCCCCAACCCTCGCCTCGCACCAGTCCGCGGGCGAGGTCGATCACCGCGCCGCCGCCGATGTAGCGGGGGCCGAATCCCAGCACGTCACGTCCGCGGCCCCCCACGACGATCTCGTCGTGTGGTCCCGTCATCATCCGGTCGCGGCCGGGACCGCCCCAATACCGGTTGGCGCCGTCGTCCCCGTAGAGGAAGTCGTCGCCCGGGCCTCCTGAGAGGCGGTCGCCGCTCTCGGAGTAGGTCACCCAAAGGCTGTCGTTCCCGTCGCCGCCGAAAAGAGCCACGGCGCGCGGCCTCCCGTCCTGATCGTCGCCGAGGTCGTCGTCACCGGGCCCGCCGTAAACCAGCTCCGCGTTGGCGTAGTCGGTACCCGGGCCCGCGTGGATGGCGTCGACGCCGGGCTCACCGGAGAAGCCGTCGTTGCCCGATCCCGCCCAGACCGTGTCGTTCCCGTTGGCGCCCGAGCCGAAGTCGTTGCCGGGGCCGCCGAGCAAGGTGTCGTCGCCGCCCGAGCCGCAGTAGCTCGGGAACGTCCCGTCGGTGAAGCAGTCGCCGTCCAGCGCGTCGTTGCCGGAGTGCCCGGCGACGCGGTCGTCGTCGGGCCCCCCCACCAGGTAGTCGTCACCGTCGAGGCCGTCGACCTCGTCGTCGCCGCCATTCCCGTACACGAAGTCGTCGCCGTCGTCGCCCGCGACGGCATCGCGTCCGGCGTTCCCCGCGATGCGGTCGTCGCCCCCGCCTCCGCGGACGACGTCGCGGCCACCTCTGCCGCAGACGACGTCACGGCCCCCGCGCGCCTCGACCACGTCGTCACCTCCGCGGGCGTCGATCACGTCGTCACCCGGAGTGCCGTAGAGGTGGTCCGAACCGTCGCCACCGACGATCGTCGGGGTCTCACCGCGGCATGCGTCTGCGGCCTGCAGAGCGTCCGCCCCCGGTCCCAGACAGACCATTGCTGCCGCTGCCGCCGCTGCCGCCAGTCGCCGTCGCACCGTCAGACCTCCCCGCTCGCGCTCGCCTTGCCGAGCATGGGCGGCGGCGCCTTCGGCGAGAACTCAGATCTTTACGTTCGGGGCACGCGGAAAGGCCCGGCCGGAGCCGGGCCTTTCTCGTCGTCCGATTGGCCTACGACACGCAGATCGCGGGCTTCGTGAGGCAGATCGGCTCCGTCACGATGGGAGGCGGGTCGGAGAAGCAATACCACTGGTTGCACCACGGGTCGGGCGGGTCTTGGATGCAGTACCACTGGTTGCACCAGGGGTCGTCGATCGGCCCGATCGTCGGGAGCGGCTTCGGCGAGACCGTCGGGAGCGGCCGCAACGTCGGAGTCGGCGGGACCGTCGGCACCGGGCCCGGGTCCGGGATGTCGTCGATCGAGACCTTCACGAGGCAGTCCGGACGGACGATCTCGCCGACGCTCGCCAGACATGTCTCGGTGCCCCCACCGCCGCCGGGGATCGGCACGCGCACCTCGTCGTAGACGCCGTCGAGCGTGTAGCGGACGACGACGTACCCCGACGTCCCCGACCCGGCCCCCAGAACGATCGACACTGTGCCGCCGCCTGAGTCGACGCGCGGCAGGCCGGGGAGGCCCGGCGTCTGGATGCACGCGGCGACGCCGCTGGTCGCGGGGACGCGGATCTCCTGGCCGCCCGCCTCGATCGTCGCGCCGGTGGTTCCCGGCAAGCCGACGCAGTTCTCCGCCTGGGCGGCCGTTGCTCCCGCGAGCAACGCCCCCAGCACCGCCACCCCGAGGGGAAGCGCGATCCATCTCTTCGACATGTCCACCCACTTTCGTCCGGTTCCCGCCCTATCGGCGACCTCTTCGTGGCATTTGCTCGAATTCCTCCCCGCCCGGAGGGGTGCGGGGCCGAGCGGCGAAGTCGTCAAGACGGCGCGCGATCGGATGGAGGTCGTCATGCGACTGGGTTTGAAGAAGGCAGTGACCGCAGCTATCGCCATCGGGCTCCTCGGCGGCGCCCTCCCCGCGACGACACAGGCCGGGCCGAAGCGCAAGCCGAAGAAGTTCACGGCCTCCGGCCTGATAGCCGGCGCAGGGCTCGTCACCCACTCCAACTTCATCGCGCAGTGCCCCGACCTTCCGGCGTCGCAGGGCGTGGACGCGTACGTCGTGGAAGTTCCGATGGAGTTCGGCGTGAAGCCGTCGGAGGCCACGGTGAAGGCCACGTCGGTGAGCGCGGAGCCGACGGTGGAGCTGAGCTACTACAGCTACGGCTGCGCGCAGGGAGAGCTCTACGTGAAGGCGCCGGCGACGGTCCCTGCGGGAACCGGCTTCATCGTCGTCCAGGACATCCAGGGCGGCGCGGTCGACTTCGAGCTGACGCTAACGCAGAGATAGCAACGATCCTCTAGCGCGCGGCCCCCTCGGCAAGCAGTCGCGGGCCGGTCTCGCAGAGGTCGAAGAGCACGCACTCGGAGCACAGCGGGACGCGCGCTTTGCAGATCGTCCTGCCGTGGTTGATGAGCTGGACGTGCAGCTCGTAACGGAGCTCGGCCGGGACCGCGCGCTTCAGGGTCTTGTGGGCCGCGTCGGCCGTCGCGTTGGCGGCGATCCAGCCGAGCCTCTTCGTCACGCGGTGGACGTGCGTGTCGATCGGGAACGCGTCGCGGCCCATCGAGAACACGAGCACGCACGCCGCGGTCTTCGGCCCGACGCCCGGGAGCGAGCAGAGGTAGTCCTCGACCTCGTCGTCGGTCAGGCCGCTCAGACGCGCCAGGTCGATCGTCCCCTCGCGCGCCTCTATCTCCTCGAGGATCGCCTGGATGCGCGGCGCCTTCTGGACGGCGAGGCCCCCGGAGCGGATCGAGTCCTCGACCTCGTGCACGGGAGCGGACGCGACCTCCTCCCACGAGACGAAGCGCTCCTTCAGCGACCTGAACGCGCGCGCGGTGTTGACGTCCGACGTGTGCTGCGAGAGCACGGTCATCACGAGCTCGTCGAGCGGGTCGAGACGCGGCTTCGGCGTGAACGAGCCCTGCTGCTTCAGCAGCCTCCGGTGGACCGCGCGGATCCGTCGAGACGAAGGAGCCGCCAGCTACGGCACCCGAGCGATCGACGCGAAACGCGTGTACTGGTTCATGAACGCGAGGCGCACCGTGCCCGTCGGGCCGTTGCGGTGCTTCGCGACGATGAGCTCGGCCTCGCCCCGCGCCTCGGAGTCCGGGTTGTAGACCTCGTCGCGGTACAGGAACATCACGATGTCCGCGTCCTGCTCGATCGCGCCGCTCTCACGGAGGTCGCCGAGCATCGGCCGCTTGTCGCTCCTCGAGTCGACCATCCGGTTCAGCTGCGACGCGCACACGACCGGCACGCCCAGCTCCTTCGCGAGGATCTTCAGCGAGCGCGAGATCTCCGACACCTCCTGCTGCCGGTTCTCCGACCGACGCGGCCCCTGCATGAGCTGGAGGTAGTCGATGATGATCATGCCGAGCCCGTGGCGCGCCTTGAGCCGCCGGCACTTCGCACGCATCTCCATCAGCGTGATGTTCGCGGAGTCGTCGATGAAGATCGGGGCCTCGGCGAGACGCCCGAGCGCGGCCGACAATCGCGTCCAGTCCTGCTCCTGCAGCGAGCCCTTGCGGATGCGCTGGGAGTCGACCTTGCCTTCGGACGCGAGGAACCTCTGCACGAGCTCCTGGCGCCCCATCTCGAGGCTGAAGATCACGACCGGCTGGTTCTGGCGCACCGCGGCGTTGAGGGCGAAGTCGCCCATGAGCGCGGACTTCCCCATCGAGGGCCGCGCCGCGACGATGATGAGGTTCGAGGCCTGGAAGCCCGTGGTCCAGTCGTCGAGGTCCGGGAACCCCGACGCGAGGCCGGTGACGCTCTCGCCGCGTTCGCACAGCGCCTCGATGTTCTCCATCCCCTCGATCAGGAGGTCCCTGATCGGGTGGACCGTGTCGCGGAGCCTGCGGTCGGCTACCTGGTAGATGACCTCCTCGGCCTGGTCGGTCGCCGCCGCGACGTCCTCGGGGATCGAGAAGCCGATCTCCTGGACCTCGAGCCCCGCCGAGATCAGCCGGCGGAGCTGCGCGTGCTCCTCGACGATGCGCGCGTAGTGGGCCGCGCTGGATGCCGTCGGGTAGGCCTCGAGGAGGCCGTGGATGTACGGCTTGCCGCCGATCTGCTCGAGGGAGCCGCGACGCTTGAGCTCGTCCGCGACCGTGATGGCGTCGGCGGCCTCGCCCCGGGCGTAAAGGTCGAGGATCGTCTGGTAGATCTCGGAGTGCGCGGGCTTGTAGAAGTCGTCGGCGCGGACCGTCTCGACGACGTTGGCGATCGCTTCCTTGGATTCCAGCATCGCACCGAGCACGGACTGCTCGGCGTCGATGTTGTGCGGTGGGATCCGGTTCGGCCGCGGCCGGTCGAGCGTCGAGACCCCTGCTGCACGCTGCGCCAACTGACTCCTCCCCCTGCGAACGTACGTTCGATTATGCACGGCGTGGGCGGGAGGCGGTGGATTAGCCCGGGGAAGGCGGCGAGGCTGCCTCCGCCTCGTGGAGGACGTTAGGGGGCCAAGCCTGCGCGGGTCTAGTGGGGTGTGGAACCCGTGGAGAACCCCCTCTAGCGGCCCGAAGGGGAGGGAAACCTGTGGAAACGCGAAAGAAAATGGGGCCGAGGGGAGAACGGGGGCCGCGGACCTTTCAGGCCGTCAGTCTTGTTTGCGTGCGCACCCCCAGGGACGTGCAAACGTTCGTCCACATCGAAAGTACTGCGACCGTCGAACGACAGAATTT
>DASZDG010000147.1:0-8141 GCA_035942255.1 Actinomycetota bacterium
CCCCCCGGCTCAGCTGCCTATAGGCGCAGTCGAGGTCTTCCAGCAGGATGCGCCACGACACCCCGTCGACGGCGAGGTGGTGGATGCACAGAAACAGCCGCGCGGCCCCCTCACCGAGGTGCAACCACGCCGCGCGCAGAAGCGGGCCGTGCTCCAGGTCGAGGCTCGCCTGCAGCTCAGAGCACCTCGACTCCAGCTCGTCCTCGGCGCCGGAGAGGTCGACAACCGAGAAGACGCCGGCGTGCTCGGCGGCGGCGTTGTGCTGGACCCACCCCGAAGGAGTCGAGACGAAGCGCAGCCGCAGCGCGTCGTGGTGGTCGACCAGAGCAGCAAGCGCCCGCTCCACGAGCTGGGGGTCGGTCCCGTCGGCACCAAGCAGCATCGACTGGTTGAAGTGATGGCGCTCGGGCAGGGCGCACTCGAAGAACCAGCGCTGGATCGGCGTGAGAAAGACCTCGCCCTCGACGAGCCCCTGCTCGGCCATCACCTCCGAACGGTGACCTGCGACTGCGGCCAGAGCGGCGACTGTCTGGTGCTGGAACAAGAGACGCGGCGTGAGCCCCAACCCTGCGGCATTGGCACGGGCGACGATCTGGATGGACAGGCTCGAGTCCCCGCCGCGCTCGAAGAAGTTGTCGTGGATGCCGCCCCTCTCCAAGCCAAGAACTTCGCACCAGATCGCAGCCAGCACCTCTTCCGCCGGAGTGCGCGCCGGGGCGTAAGGAGCCTCCAGCTCCGGACGTCCCTCGGGTGCGGGCAGAGCGGCCCGGTCGAGCTTGCCGTTGGGGGTGAGGGGAAGCTCGTCTAACACCACGAAGTGAGCCGGCACCATGTAGTCCGGCAGGCTTCTAGCGACATGCGACCGCAGCTCCGACGTGGTCGCAACGGCGCCGACCACGTACGCGACCAGCCGCTTGTCGCCCCCGTCGGTGCGAGCGACCACGACCGCATCGCGCACCGCCTCGTGGCCCACGAGACACGCCTCGATCTCACCGGGCTCGATGCGAAAGCCGCGGATCTTGACCTGGTGGTCGACCCGACCCAGGAACTCGATGTCCCCGTCGGGCAGATAGCGCGCCCTGTCCCCGGTGCGATAAAGGCGCGCCCCTTCGGCACCCGAGAACGGATCGGGAACGAAGCGCTCGGCGGTCAACCCGGGACGGTTGACGTAGCCCCGAGCGACCCCGGCGCCTCCCACGTAGAGCTCTCCCGGAACTCCCTTCGGCGCGACGTTCCCGTAACGATCGAGGATGTAGACGGTCGTGTTCGCGACCGGACGTCCGATCGGGACCGTCCCGTCCCGCGCGATCTCGTCGCAGAGGAACAGAGACGCGCAGACGGTCGTCTCGGTAGGGCCGTAGGCGTTGAAGAAGCGCCGGCCCTGGCTCCAGCGCGCGACGAGCTCGGTCGGGCAGCTCTCGCCCGCGCTCACGATCGTATGGAGAGCGGGTAGCTCCGCCGCGGGCAACGCCGCCAGGGCGGTAGGCGTGAACGTCGCGACGTTCACGCGCTGTGCATCCAGCTGCGCCACCACGTCGTCGCCGGAGAAGGCGGCGTCCGGGGCGCGGACGCACAGCCGCGCGCCGGACAAGAGCGCCATGAGCACTTCCGAGATCGACGCGTCGAACCCGACCGACGAGAACTGCAAGACGCTCTGTCCTTGCTGCACCCCGAATGCCGCGATCTGGACACGGGCGAGGTTGCACGTTCCGCGGTGGGGCACCGCTACACCCTTCGGCGTGCCCGTCGACCCGGAGGTGTAGATCACGTACGCGAGGCCCTCCGGGGTCGTCGCCCGTGCGAGGTCCGCGTCGGGCCGCGTCGAGATCACGTCCCGGTCCGCGTCCAACAGCACCACCTCGGCCTCCGGGACGTCGAGGCGCGCGGCGAGCTTCGCCGTAGTCACGACGACGGGAGCGTGGGTGTCGCGAAGCATGAACGCGAGTCGATCCGGCGGGTAGTCGGGGTCGAGCGGCACGTAGGCGCCGCCCGCCTTCCAGACCGCGAGCAGCGCGACGACCAGATCGGTGCCGCGCCCCAGATACACGCCGACGGGGACCTCGGCCCCCACGCGCTTGTCCACCAGGTGGCGCGCGAGCCGGTTGGCGGCGGAGTTGACCTCTGCATAGGTCAGCTGCACGTCTCCGAACGAGATCGCCACCGCGTCCGGGCTCTCCCGGACCTGCGCTTCGAAGAGCTCGTGGACGCAGCGGCCGGCCGGGTAGTCGGCGGCGGTGTCGTTCAGCTCGGCGACGAGGTGGCGCCGCTCGGGCTCGGACAAGAGGTCGAGCTCCGACAGCCGGCGGCTCGGATCTGCGGCGACCGCGGCGAGAAGGTTCGTCAGGTGGTTCACCATCCGCTCGACGGTGTCGCGCTCGAACAGATCGCAGTCGTACTCGACGGCCCCGGCGGCCGCGTCCCCGTCTTCGACCATGCTGAGCGTGAGGTCGAACTTCGCGGTCGTGGCGTCGAGGGCGAACCCCTCCAGCTCGGCGTCGCCCAGCGTGAGCACGTCGTCGGACCCGGCGCGCTGCAACGCGAACATCACCTGGAACAGCGGGGTGTGGCTCAGGCTGCGTTGCGGGTGCAGCTCCTCCACGAGCTTCTCGAACGGCACGTCCTGGTGCGCGTACGCGCCGAGCGCGACGTCGCGGACGCGATCCACGAGCTCGCCGAAGGTGGGGTCGCCCGACAGGTCCGTCCGCAACACGAGCGTGTTGACGAAGAAGCCGATGAGGTCCTCGATCTCCGCTCGTGTCCGTCCCGCGATCGGAGTGCCGATCGCGATGTCGTCCGACCCGCTGTAGCGCGACAACAGCGTCTGGAAGGCGGCCGTGAGCGTCATGAACAGCGTCGCGTTGTGCGAGCGGCCGAGCGCCCGGAGCGCGGCCAGGGTGCCGGCCGGCACGTCGAACGACACCGTCGCGCCCCGGCCACTGCGCACGGCGGGGCGGGGTCGGTCGGTGGGAAGGTCTAGGACCGGGGCCACGCCCGCCAGGCGCTCGCGCCAGTAACCGAGCTGACGTTCGAGCACGTCCCGCGCGAGCCAGCGCCGCTGCCATGCCGCGTAGTCCGCGTACTGGAGGGGGAGATCGGGTAGCCGAGCCGGCTGGCCCGCACGGTGGGCGTCGTACAGGGCGCTCAGCTCCCGCGTGAACACCGCGGTCGACCAGCCGTCGGACACGATGTGGTGCATGTTCAAGAGCAGCACGTGGTCGTCGGCGTCGAGCCGCAGGACCCGCGCGCGCAGCAGGGGGCCGCGCTCCAGGTCGAACGGACGCGCCGCCTCGGCGGCCGCGATCCGCTCCGCCTCCGGCACGCGGTTGGCGCGGTCGAGGTGGTCGAGCTCGGTGACCTCGAGCGCGATCTCCTCGGGGGCATGGATCACCTGGACGGCCTCGCCGTCGACCGTCCCGAACGTCGTTCGCAGCGTCTCGTGGCGTGCCACGACGCCGGACAGCGCTCTCGCGAGAACGTCGACGTCGAGAGTCCCCCGCACGCGCAGCGCGTGGGGGACGTTGTACTCGGGGCTGTCCGGGACGAGCTGGTCGAGGAACCACAACCGGTGCTGGGCGAACGACAGCGGCAATTCGCCGTCGCGCGGGACCGGTTCGATGGGCGGAAGCTCTCGGGCCTCTCCGTGCATGACGTGCGCGGCGAGCCCGGCCACGGTGGGGGACTCGAACAGAGCCCTCAGCGGCAGCTCCACCGACAAGGCGTCGCGCACCCGCGACACGACCTGGGTGGCGATCAACGAGTGGCCCCCGAGCTGGAAGAAGTCGTCGTGGATGCCGACTCTCTCCAAGCCCAGCACCTCGCACCAGATCTCTGCCAGCACCTCTTCTTCAGGCGTGCGAGGTGCCGCGTAAGCAACCCCTAGCTCGGGACGTCCGTCCGGTGCGGGCAGCGCGGCCCGGTCGAGCTTACCGGCGGGGGTCAGCGGAAGCTCGTCCAGCACCAGGAAGTGAGCCGGAACCATGTATTCGGGCAAGGTCTTCGCTACATGGGCGCGTAGCTCAGTCGCCGTGCCGACGTCCCCGACCACGTACGCGACCAGCCGCTTGTCGCCGCCGTCGGAGCGAGCCACGACGACCGCGTCGCGCACTGCCTCGTGGGCCAAGAGATAGGCCTCGATCTCCCCCGGCTCGATGCGAAAGCCCCTGATCTTGACCTGGTGGTCGACCCGCCCCAGGAACTCGACGTTGCCGTCGGGCAGATACCCCGCTCTGTCCCCCGTGCGATACAGCCGCGCCCCCGGATGGCCCGAGAACGGATCGGGCACGAAGCGCTCGGCGGTCAGAGCGGGCCGGTTGACGTAGCCCCGCGCGACTCCGGCGCCGCCGATGTAGAGCTCTCCCGGCACTCCCTTCGGGACGACGTTGCCGTAGGCGTCGAGGACGTAGAGGGCGGTGTTCCCCAAGGGGCGGCCGATCGGCACGGTGTCGCCGTCGACCGCGCCCGTCACCTCATAGGAGGTCGACGTGATCGTCGTCTCGGTCGGGCCGTAGGTGTTCAGCAGGCGCAGGCGCCCGCCGCCGACCTCGATCCACCGCCGCGCTCGCGACGCCGTCATCGCTTCGCCCCCCGCCGCGGCGATGCGCAGCGGCGACGCGCAGAGGCGCTCCACGACCTCGTGATCCGCAGCGGCCTGATGCCAGTAGGCAGTAGGCAGGTCGAACAACGTGATCCCGAACCGGGCGACCTTGTCGGCAAGCGTGGCGGGATCCCATACGTCGCCGTCGCGGACGACGATGCTCGCTCCGCGAGCCAGCGGCGCGAGCGTGTGCTCGAGCGAAGCGTCGAAGCTGAAGGTGCCGAACACGAGCATCCGGTCGGCCGGGGTCAGCGCGTAGTGATCGGCGAGCGCCAGGCAATGTCCCGCGAGAGAGCCGTGCTCGACCACGACCCCCTTCGGGGTCCCGGTCGAGCCGGACGTGTAGATGACGTAGGCGCCGCCGCCGGCGGTAACGGCCACACGGGGGTTGTGGTCTGGGCGCCGGGCGATCGCCGCGGCATCTTCGTCGAGACCGGAATCCGTCAGAACGACCGCGGCGCCGCTGTCGCGCAGCATGAAAGCGAGGCGTTCGCTCGGGTAGTCGGGGTCGAGCGGGACGTAGACGCCGCCGGACTTCAGGACCGCGAGCAGGGCGACTATCAGGTCCGGCCCTCGCTCCAGACAGATCGCAACCGGAACCTCCGGGCGCACGCCTCTCTCGAGGAGGTGGTGCGCGAGGCGGTTCGCGGCGGCGTTGAGCTCTGAGTAGGTGAGCTCGTGGTCGCCGAACGTCAGCGCCACCGCGTCCGGGCTCTCTTCGACGCGGGCCTCGAACAGCTCGTGCACGCAACGGTCCGTGGGGAATCCGGCCGCGTCGTTCAGCTCGACTACGACGTGGTGGCGCTCGGTTGGGGACAGCACCTCGAGCTCCGAGAGGGGCCGTTCGGGATCCGACGCGATCGCGTCGAGCAGGTTGGCGAGGTGTGTCGCCATCCTCGCGACGGTGTCGGGTTCGAAGCGGCCCCGGTCGTATTCGATGGCGACGGCGACGGTGGGACCCGGCGCAGCGACGAGCGTGAGCGGGTAGTTCGTGCGCTCGAACGCGTCGATCCCGGCGATCGTGAGGTCCGACTCGCGTTCGCCCGTCCCCTTGGGGATCGGGTAGTTCTCGAACACGACGATGCTGTCGAACAACGGCGTTCCCGCGCGGACCTCGCTCCACGAATGGATGTCGGTCAGGGCCGCGTGCTCGAACTCGGCCTGGGCGAGCGCGTCGGTCTGGATGCGGTCGAGCCACTCCTGCACCGAAGCAGAGCCCTCGACCGCGACCCTGACCGGGACGGTGTTGATGAACAGCCCGACCATCTCCTGCACTCCCGGAAGGTCGGGCGGACGACCCGAGACGGTGGCGCCGAACACGACGTCGCCGGCACCGCCGTAGCGCGACAAGAGCAGCGCCCACGCACCCTGGATCACGGTGTTCAAGGTGACGCGGCGGCGGCGCGCGAGGGCCTCGAGCGCGGCCCCCGTATGCGCGTCGACGGGGACGCTCTGGTGGCCGTGCCCGGCGCGGCCGGTGTCGCCGTCGTCGGGGATCGGCGTGGGGGCCGCGAAGCCCGCGAGGCGCTCGCGCCAGTAGCGCTCGTCGGCGTCTCTGTCGCGGCCCTGCAGCCAGGCGACGTAGTCGCGGTAGGGGGGCGCGGCGGCGACGTCCGTGGGGTCGCCGCGCACGAGCGCGTGGTAGCGGGACAGCACCTCGGCCAGCACCATCGCCGCGCTCCAGCCGTCCAGCAACAGGTGGTGGTGGCTCCACACGACGACGTGGCGGCGGTCGTCCACGCGTATCAAAGCGACGCGCTGCAGCGGGGGCCGGGTGAGGTCGAACCCGCGGACGCGGTCCGCAGCCAGCAGCTCGTCGACCGCCGCGTCGCGTTCCTCTTGCGGCACCGTCCGCAGGTCGTGGACCTCGAACGGCAGATCGGCGTGGCGCGTGACGACTTGCAGCGGTTGTCTGAGGCCTTGCGACAAGACCGCGCTGCGGAGCGGAGCGTGGCGCGCGCTGAGCTGCTGCCACGCTTGTTCCAGCGCGGCCGCATCGAGGTCTCCCTCCAGCTCGATCGTGAGCTGCTCGAAGTAGACCGCCGACTCGGGCTCGTAGAGCGTGTGGAACACCATGCCCTGCTGCAACGGCGTCAGCGGGTAGGCGTCTTCGGTCCCCCGGTCGATCAGGCCCTTGTCCCAGAGCTCGTCGAGCGCTTGCTGGTCGAGGCCCGTCAGCGGGAAGTCAGACGGCGTCACGCCCCCGGCACCCTCTGCCCGGCAGTGGGCGACGAGCTCGCGCAGCGCGGCGACGAACTCGCCTGCGACGGTTTCGATCGTGGCGCGCTCGTGGCGGTTTGCCGAATAGCCCCACGCCATGTGCAGGCGCCCGCCCGACACCGAGCCGTTGACCTCGATCAGATGCGCACGCTCGCCGCTGGGGGCGTGGTCGAGCCCGGTCGCACCTGTCGCCGGGGAGAACAATCCGTCTGCCGTCTCCCCGAAGCGCCCCAGGTAGTTGAAGCTCACCGGCGCCTTTACCCCCGCGAGACGAGCCGCGGCCTCGGGGGGGCCGAGATAGCGCAGCACCCCGTAGCCGAGCCCCCTCCGGGGCAGCGCCCGCAGCTGCTCCTTTACGCCTTTGAGCAACCCCGCCAGATCGGCCGCGTCGACCGTCAGCGTCACGGGGAACAAAGACGTGAACCAGCCGACGGTCCGGGTGAGGTCCAAGTCGTCAAAGACGTCCTCGCGCCCGTGGCCCTCTAAGTCCACCACCACGCGCTCAGCCCCCGTCCAGGAAGACAGCGCCCGTGCCACTGCGGCGACCAAGACGTCGTTTATCTGCGTCCGATAGGCAGCCGGCACCTCGTGCAGCAGGGCGTCGGTCTCCTCTTCCGTCAAGGACACGACCACTGCCTCGGCCGACGAGGCGTCGTTGGGCCCTGAGTCGTGGTCGACCGGCAGCTCGAACGACACGGACTGGGCCGCCCAGAAGTCGAGCTCCGACGCAGCCTCGTCAGACGACGCATACGCCACCAACCGCTCCGCCCACTGCCGAAACGAAGTCGTCTTGGGAGAAAGGCGCACTGCCTCCCCCCGGCTCAGCTGCCTATAGGCGCAGTCGAGGTCTTCCAGCAGGATGCGCCACGACACCCCGTCGACGGCGAGGTGGTGGATGCACAGAAACAGCCGCGCGGCCCCCTCACCGAGGTGCAACCACGCCGCGCGCAGGAGCGGACCGTGCTCCAAGTCGAGGCTCGCCTGCAGCTCAGAGCACTTCGCCTCCAGCTCGTCCTCGACGCCGGTGAGGTCGGCGACGGAGAAGAAGCCGGCGTGCTCGGCCGCGGCGTTGTGCTGGACCCACCGCGAAGGAGTCGAGACGAAGCGCAGCCGCAGCGCGTCGTGGTGGTCGACCAGAGCAGCAAGAGCCCGCTCCACGAGCTCGGGCTCCGTGGCGTCGGCACACAGCAGCATCGACTGGTTGAAGTGATGGCGCTCGGGCAGGTCGCACTCGAAGAACCAGCGCTGGATCGGCGTGAGCGCGACCTCGCCCTCGACGAGCCCCTGCTCGGCCATCACCTCCGAACGCTGACCTGCGACTGCGGCG
>DASZDG010000148.1:0-67502 GCA_035942255.1 Actinomycetota bacterium
TCGTATGCGTGCCTGATGTGAGAAGCCTCGCCTTCAAAGAACGAGCGGCCCCCGAGGGGGCCGCTCGTCTCTCGTTCCGAGCTTGTTACAGGCGCTGCGTCGTCGACGCGGCCCCCGTGTTGTCGTCACCTTCTTCTCGTACCGTCATGGCCCACCCGACGACGGCGACGATGAACGTGATCCAGGCGATGATCACCATGGGTGAGTCGGTGTCCGCGGGCTCGTCGCCGAGCACGTAGGCGTATCCCCACAGCGCGAACATCAGGCCCGACACGGCTGCGGCGGCCCTGGCCCACACCGGTGACCAGTCCTGCGACGCGATCAGCCACACGGCCGGCCAGTGCAGCACGGCGAGGGCTCCGGCAACGCTGTCGGGGCCGGGGCCGGTAAACCCTGCCACGGCGCCGGCGACCGCAAGGATCGCCAGCCCCGCAAATCCTGCGGCGGACAGGTCGAGCCGCGCCCGGCCGTGCCGAACGGCCAGGAGCGCGCCCGCGATCAGCCCACCGACAGACGCCAGCGAGTACAGGATCGCCTGCATGTCGTCGCCGGACTCGAAGAAGCTCCCGAGCACGCCGCCCAGCGCCGAGACGGCAAGGCCCCCAATGATCCACAGCGTGGGGGTCCCCACCGTCCCCACAGCAGGCATGGTGCCGCGTGAAACGTTCGTCGCCACTCGGACCTCCTTCTTCGGCCTTGCCCCTTTGTGCCAGAGTGCGCTCGCGGGAGGGGCGAATCAAGGACCTTCGGGAGACGGCGGCCTTTTAAGAGAGGCCGCCGAAGCGTCGCTCGCGGCCGGCGTAGTCGGCCAGCGCCTCGAAGAGCGCGTGACGGTCGAAGTCCGGCCACAGCGTCTCGGTGAAGTACAGCTCGGCATAGGCGGACTGCCAGAGCAGGAAGTTCGACAGGCGCCGCTCACCCGACGTCCTGATCAGCAGGTCGACGTCCGGGGCGTGCGACGCGTAGAGGTTCTCCGGGATCGAGCCCGCGGCGGCCGCGTCCTCGAGCTCGGCCCGGCCCCCGTAGTTGAAGCACACGAGGAGCTCCATCCGGTCGTTGCCATCCGTCACGGCCTCGGCCTCGTCGAACTCGTCGAGGACGTCTTGAGGGACGGGGTCGCGGCGCCCGATGCGGCGGATCCTCACGCCGCGCTCGTGAAGCTCCACGCGCCGCTGGCGCAGCAACGCACGGTTGAACCCGAGCAGGAAGTCGACCTCGTCGGCGGGCCGCGCCCAGTTCTCGGTCGAGAACGCGTAGACGCTGAGGAAGCGGATGCCGGCTTCGAGCGCGCCCTCGACGACGTCGAACAGCGCGCGCTCCCCCGCCTCGTGGCCCTTCGTGCGCGGCAGCCCGCGGCTCTCGGCCCAGCGTCCGTTGCCGTCCATGATGATCGCGACGTGCTGGGGGACGCGGCCTGGCAGCTCCGCGGGCTCGGGGTCGATCACTGCGCGGTCGGGATCAGCCGCAGGCTGCGCAGCGGGCGCTCGAGGTGATACTCCGCGTACCGGCGCAGCACGTTCGTGACCTCGCGGGCGTCACCGGGCTCGGCGGGCTCGCCGAAGTCCGCGGCGAGCAGGCGGCCGAGGAGCCGCAGCCGGTCGACCGAGACCTCGAGCGCGTCGCGGTCCTCCCTCCAGCACAGCGCGCACACGGCGCCGCCGAGCGCGGGGCTGAAGCCGCCCAGGCCGGCGGTCGTCTCGCCGCAGCCGGCGCACGTCGTCAACTGCGGGTGGTAGCCCGACAGCGACAGCAGCTTGATCAGGAACGCGGGAACGACGGTGTCACCCTTGCCGGACCGGAGCGCGTCGAGCCCTTCGAGGAGGAGCCGGTACGTCGACGTGGCGCGCTCGCGGTCCGGCGTCACCTTCTCGACGAGCTCGGCGAGCGCGGCCGCCGCCGTGAGCCGCGCGTAGTCGGTCCGCACCTCGTCGAACGACGTGAGGATGTCGGCCTGCGTGATCGTGTCGAGGCTGCGGCCGCGGTAGACGATCAGCGCGGCGTGGGTGAACGGCTCGAGGCGGCCGCCGAAGCGGCTCTTGGTCTTGCGGATGCCCTTCGCGACCGCCCGGACCTTGCCATGGTCGCGGGTGAAGAGCGTGACGATGCGGTCGGCCTCGCCCAGCTTGATCGTCTTCAGGACGACGCCTTCGTCCTTGTAGAGGCCCGGCATGAGAAGGACAGAGTAAGTGGGACGAGGGGGCTACGAGGGGATTAGCCGGGCGCTAGGAGATGCCGATGCGGAGGTTGCGAGCGGCCGCCCCGCCGGCTTTCTCGACGAGGTCGAACGTCACCCTCTGACCCGGGCGCAGGAACCTGAACATCGACCCGGCCATGGCCTCGCCGTCGATCTCCCACTCCGTCGCGCCATCGTCGGAGACGAGCACGCCGGTCTGCGAGACCGAGTCGTAACGCTTGACCGTTGCCTGGGGCACGTGTGTCGCTCCTCCGCTGCTCGCTTATTCGGCTCGGGGCCACAGCGGCCCCCGGACGGCCCAGAAGGATATCGCCCCGAACGCCGCCAGGATCAGCAGGTCCCATACCTGCGACCCGGCGACGCCGCCGGCGAAGCCGGGCTTCAGCGCCTCGGCCGCGTACGTCGAGGGCAGCACCGCCCGGACCGGGCCGAGCCAGCCCGGGATGCGCTCGAGCGGCAGGATCCCGAGGAACAGAGCCGCCATCATCGCCAGGTTGGAGTACATCCCGGCGAGCTGCTCGTCGGGGGCCGCGAAGCCGATCGCGACGCCGAGGCCCGCGAGCGCGAACGAGCCGAGCGCCCACACCGGCAGCGCCGCCCACAGCGCGGCGAGCGAGAGGTCGAACAGGAGCGCGCCGAGCGTGAGCACGATCAGCGTCCCCGGAAGGGCGAACACCGCGAACGACAGGAGCACGGCGGCGACGAGGGAGCCGCGCCCGGCCCCCACCGTCGAGTAGTAGTCGAGGGCGCCCGTCTCCTTCATCCACGCGACGCGCTGGGCGAGCATGACGATCGCGGTCATCGCGATCGCGAGGACGGCGGAGCCGGCGACGATCTGCTCGCCGAACTCCTCGACCTGCTCCGGCTCCATCACCGCGCGCATGAGCACCGCGATCCCGAGCGGCATCGCGGACGAGACGATCAGGTAGGGGCGCCACGCGGTCCGGATGCGCGCCATCTGCATCCGGATCAAGACGGCGAGCTTCCCCGCGCCGGTCGTGCGGCTCACGTCGGGTTCTCCTCCTCCTCAAAGGTGCGGCCCCCGACCTCGAGGTAGACGTCCTCGAGCGTCGGCGTGACGAGACGCACGTCCTCGAGGGACTCGAGCCCGGCGGCCGCGATGATCTTCTCGAGAGCCGGGATCGCGTCCTCGGCGGCGACCCAGGCGCTCAGGTGCTTGCCGCGCACGCGCGTCTCCGCTCCCACGTGCTCTACCAGGGCCCCCGGCTCGACCGTCGCGTCCTCCGCGACGACGACCTCGATGCGCGTTCGATGAGAGAGCCCGGCCTTTAGCTCCGCCGGCGTCCCCGCGGCGACCACCTTCCCGCCACCCATGATCGCGACGCGATCGAGCACGTGCTCGGCCTCGCCGACGTCGTGGGTGACGAGCACGACGGCCGCGCCGCCGCGGGCGCGGTCCGCGATGAGGCTCCAGATCCGGAGCCTCAGCGCCGGGTCGATGTCCGCGGTCGGCTCGTCGAACACGAGCACCGGCAGCCGGCCGACGAGCGTCATGCCGATCTGCACGAGCCGGCGCTGCCCGCCCGAGAGCTTCCGGAGCTGCCGGTCGGCCAGCGGCGTGAGCGAGAGCGCGTCCATCACCTCCTCGGTCTCGGCGGCCGCGGGGGCCTTGCCGAGGCCGCGGAGCATCCCGGTGTAGGAGATCACCTCGGCGACCTTGAGCTCGCCGAGCGCCGTGGCTCCCTGCGGCAGGTACGCGACCGTGCGGCCGAGGCGCGGCTCGGGTCTGCGGCCGTAGCGGACGAGCTCGCCGAAGAGCCGGATCTCGCCAGACGTCGGGCGGAGGAGGCCGACGAGCTGGCGCACGAGCGTGGTCTTGCCCGCGCCGTTCGGGCCGAGCAGGCCGAAGGCCTCACCGGGTTGGACGAACCAGGAGATCCCGTCGTTGGCGACGACCTTGGGGTCGGGGTAGACCTTGCAGAGGTTGCGGACCTCGTACGCAGGGGCGTTACGCATCCCCCGGGAGGCTACTTCAGCGCACCGGCGGAGGAGGCCGGGATCAGTCGCCGGGGCCGAACCCCAGGCGCTCGAGCGCATGCGCCCGCCGCTGCCAGTCCTTCTCGACCTTCGCCCGCAGCTCGAGGAAGACCCTGCGCCCGAACAACGCCTCGATCTCGAGCCGGGCCTCGGTGCCGACGGCCTTCACCGTCTCGCCGCCCTTGCCGACCACGATGCCCTTCTGCGACTGGCGCTCGACGAACACCGTCGCCCGGATCTCGAGGAGCCCGTCGTCGCGCTCCTCGTAGTCCTCGGTCACGACCGCGATCGAGTGGGGCAGCTCCTGGCGCGTCCGCGCGAGCAGCTTCTCGCGCACGAGCTCCGCGACGAAGACCGGCGGGGGCTGGTCCGTGCGCGTTCCCGGCGGGTAGTACATCGGGCCCTCCGGCATGCGGGCGGTGAGGAGCTCGGCCAGCAGCTCGACGCCCTCCCCCGTCGCCGCGGACACCGGCACGAACTCGTCGAAGTCGCGGATCCGCGACGCCGCCGTGAGGGCGACGGCGACCCGGTCGCGGCTCATCGCGTCGAGCTTGTTCACGACGCAGAAGGCGGGACACGACGACGCGCGCAGGTCGGACGCGACGCGCTCGTCGCCGCTTCCTATCCCGGCGGCCCCGTCGACGACGAACAGCGCGAGGTCGACGTCGCTCCACGTCGCGCGCACGATGTCGTTCAACCGGTGGCCGAGCAGCGTCCTCGGCTTGTGGTACCCGGGGGTGTCGACGAGCACGACCTGGACGCCGTCGCGGTCGAGGACACCGCGGATCGCGCTGCGCGTGGTCTGCGGCTTGTCCGACGTGATCGCGACCTTCTCCCCGACGAGCGCGTTGACGAGCGTCGACTTACCGACGTTCGGTCTCCCGACGACGGCGACGAACCCGGAGCGGAAGGCCTCGCTAATCGTCTCCGTCTTCCCGGTCGGGGGCGGGGGTCTTCGTGATCAATACCTTCTGCACGCGTCTGCCGGTCACACGCTCGGTCTTGAACTCGAGCGAGTCGAAGCGGACGGACTCGCCGACCTCCGGGACACGCCCGGTCAAGCCGAAGACCAGGCCCCCGACCGTGTCCCACTCCTCGTGCGGGAGGTCGACCTCGAGCAGCTCGTTGACCTCGTCGATCGGCATCTTCGCGTCCACGCGGATGCGGTCCTCGTCGACGGGCTCGACCAGCGGCTCCTCCTGGTCGTACTCGTCCACGATCTCGCCCACGATCTCCTCGATGAGGTCCTCGATCGTCACGAGGCCGGCCGTGCCCCCGTACTCGTCGACGACGATCGCCATGTGCACGCGCTGCTCCTGCATCTCGCGCAGCAGCTCGGCGACCTTCTTCTGCTCGGGGATGAACAGCGGCGCGCGCCCGAGGGCCGCGACCTTCGAGTCGCGGCGCTTCTCGTGGATCCGCTTCAGCAGGTCCTTCGCGTAGAGGACGCCGATGATGTTGTCGGTGTCGCCCTCGTAGATCGGGACGCGGGAGTAGCCGCCCTTGATGATCGTCTCGAGGCCTTCGTCGAGCGCTGCCGTGGCCGGGATCGCGATCATGTCCGGCCGCGGCACCATGACCTCGCGCACCACGGTGTCGCCGAACTCGAAGACCGAGTGGATGAGCTCGCGCTCTTCCTCCTCGATCTCCTCTTCCTCCTCGGCGACGTCGACCATGTGGCGGATCTCGTCCTCGGTGACGAAGGGGCCCTTCGGAAGGCCGCGGCCCGGGAGCAGCACCATCAGCGCGTTCGCCACCAGGATCAGCACCTTCGCCACCGGCATCAGCAGCCGGCCGAACAGGTAGACGGGCCGCGCCGCTAGAAGGGCCGCGGTCTCCGTGCGCTGGACCGTGTACGTCTTCGGGACCACCTCGGCCAGGACGAAGATCAGGAACGTCATGGCCCCGGCCGCGACGGCCTCCGCACCGTCGCCGATCTCGCGCAGCGCGAGCGACGTCGCGAGCGTCGTCCCCGTGACGTGCGCGGCGAGCGTCACGAACAGCACGACGTTGAGGAAGGGGGCCGGGTCCTCGACCATCTTCAGAAGGCGCGTCGACGCCTTCCCGCTCCTCTCCTGCGCGAGGTGGAGCGCCTTGACCCGCCCGATGCGTGAGATCGCGGTCTCCGCCATGGCCGAGAACGCCGCGAGGAGGAGCAGCAGCGCGATGACGACCAGGGTCGCGACGGCCCCCACCTAGCCGGCCACCTGCCGGGCGAAGTCGGCGATGACCTCGGCCGTGCGTTTGTCCATGGCGGCGCGCTGGGTGTCGTTCTGGTGGTCGTAGCCGAGGAGGTGGAGCGTCCCGTGGACCACGAGCGTCCGCAGCTCCGCGTCCAGCGCCCCCCCGGCCTTCTGCGCGTTCGCCTGGGCGATCTCGGGGCAGACGACCACGTCCCCGAGCAGCACGGACTCCTCGTCGTCCTCCATCATCGGGAACGCCAGCACGTCGGTCGCGTAGTCGTCGCCGGCGTAGCGCGCGTTGAGACGCCTGATGTGGTCCGAGCCCACGAACAGGATCGAGAGCTCGGCGGCGGGGTCGACGCCTTCCGCCTCGAGCACGTGTCTCGCGAGGGCCGCCAGCTGCGGCTCGTCTAACGGGACGCCTTGCTCGTTCGCCAGGAACACGTCCATCAGCGGCGTTTCGAGGCGTCCGCGTACAGCCGGTACGCCTCGACGATGTCCTGCACGATCTTGTGCCGGACCACGTCGCGCGCGTCGAGGTGGATGAACCCGACGCCGGTGATCTCCTTCAGGATCTCCTCGATGACGATCAGCCCGGAGCGCGTCCCGGACGGCAGGTCGACCTGCGTGACGTCGCCGGTGACGACGGCCTTCGAGCCGAACCCGAGGCGGGTCAGGAACATCTGCATCTGCTCTGGAGTCGTGTTCTGGGCCTCGTCGAGGATGATGAACGAGTCGTTGAGCGTGCGTCCGCGCATGAACGCGAGCGGCGCGATCTCGACCGTCCCCTGCTCGACGTAGCGCTGGAAGACGTCGGGCTCGAGCATCTCGTACAGCGCGTCGTAGAGCGGCTTGAGGTAGGGGTCGATCTTCGCGGCGAGGTCGCCGGGCAGGAACCCGAGGCGCTCGCCGGCCTCGACCGCGGGCCGCGTGAGCACGATGCGCGAGACCTCGCCCCTCTGCAGCGAGCGGATCGCCGCCGCGACGGCGAGATAGGTCTTGCCGCTCCCGGCGGGGCCGATCCCGAACACGATCGTGTTCTTGCGGATCGAGTCGACGTAGAGCTTCTGGCCCTCGGTCTTGGGACGGATGGGTTTGCCGGTGTGGGTGACGACGACGGTGTCGGAGAGGACCTCCGACGGCCGCACGCCCTCGTCCCGCTTGACCATCTCGATCGAGCGGCCGACGGCGTCCTTCGTCAGGACCTGCCCCTTCTCGAGCAGGTCGAGCAACTCCTCGAACAGGACCGAGACGCGCTCGGCCTCGGCGGGCTCGCCGTTGATGACGATCTCGTTGCCGCGGACGAGGATGCGGGTGGCGAACGCGGCCTCGATGACCTTGAGGAGCTCGTCCCTCGCACCGACGAGACGGACCATGTCGTGATGGCCGGGGACGAGGATCTTTACTTGGGTAGTCGTAAGCATATTCAGAGGAACAAGATTGTACTTTGTCCTGTTCCTGGGGGCCGGGCCTCAGCCCGGGGGCCAGGACATCGTGCGGCCCCCGATGAGGTGGAAGTGCAGGTGGTGGACGCTCTGCCCCGCGTCCCCGCCCACGTTCGTCACGACCCTCCAGCCTCCCGTGAGCCCTTCTTCCTCCGCGAGCTGCGCGATCGTCCCGAAGATGTCGCCCAGGAGCGGGCCGTCGTCCGGGCCCAGCTCGGCGGCGCTCGCGATATGACGCACCGGGATCACGAGCACGTGCGTGGGGGCCGCGGGGTTGATGTCCCGGAAGGCGACGACGTCGGCGCTCTTGAACACGGTCTGCGACGGGATCTCCCCCGCCGCGATCTTGCAGAACAAACAGTCGCTCACGTCGTGACCTCCATTAGCTCGCCTCGGACGCCATCGGACCGGATGCCGCTCCCTCGAACGCTGACGATGCGGCCGAGCACGCCTCCGCCCTCGAACCAGACCCTGACGTAATCGCTCGTCTGTCCCGACGAGACGACTGCACCGTCGACCTCTCGCTCGTCTTCGACCAGGACCTCCAGCGGGACGCCGAGGTGCGCCTCTAGGAACTCCGTCCGGATCGAGTTGCCCAGGTCGATCAGCCGCTTCGACCGCTCCTTCTTCACGGCGGGGGGCACCGCGTCGGGCATGTCCGCGGCCCCCGTGCCGGGCCGCGGCGAGTACCGGAAGACGTGGAGCTTCGAGAAGCGCAGCCTCCGCACGACGTCCATCGTCGCCTCGAACGCGGCGTCGGTCTCGGTGGGGAAGCCGACGATGACGTCCGTCGCGAGCGCGACGCCCGGGAGCGCCTCGACCGCACGCTCGACGTGCTCGACGTACTCCCCGATCTCGTAGGACCGGTGCATGTCCGCGAGGACGCCGGGATCGCCCGACTGCAGCGGGACGTGGAGGTAGCGGCACATGCGCTCGTCGGACGCCATGAACGCCAGCACCTCGGGCGTCAGGTGGCGGGCGAAGATCGACGACAGCCGCAGCCGCATCACGCCGTCGATCGACAGGAGCCGGCCGAACAGCCGCACGAGGCTGCGCTCGTCGCCGCCGGAGTCGAACGTGTACTTGCCGAGGTGGACGCCCGTGAGCACGAGCTCGCGCGCACCGGCGGCAACGCGAGCGCGCGCCTCTGCCACGAGCGACTCCTCGTCGGTGCTCTTGAGGGGGCCGCGCGTCGTCGGGATGATGCAGAACGTGCACCACTCGTCGCACCCGGTCTGGACCTTGAGGTTCGCCCTGATCTTCGGCGGCGCGTCGGCGCGGCGGCGCATGCCGAGCGTGAGCAACGGCTGCGGCGACGGCTCCCATCCCAGCGCCTCCGGCAGGGAGTCCTTCGCGTCGTTGCCCAGGACCACGTCCACGCCCTCGATCGCCCGGACCTCGTCGGGGTCCGAGACCGCGTAGCACCCGATCACGACGATCTTCGCGTCCGGGTTCACCTTGACCGCTCGGCGTATGGCCATACGCGACGCCTTCGTCGCCTCGCGCGTCACCGTGCACGTGTTGACGACGACTACTCCGGCGTCGGCTGCAGAGGCAGTGCGCTCGACGCCGAGCGCCTCGAGCTGCTCGCTCATCGAGTCGGTCTCGGCCTGGTTCAGCCGACAGCCGAGCGTGGAGAAGGCGACGCGCATGGGGGCGAAGCTATCCGATGACGCCGTAGTGGTACTGCAGCGCCGCGACGGTCACGAGCGCGGCGTTCTCGGTGCGGAGGATGCGGGGGCCGAGCGACACGAGCTGCCCCCCTGCGTCGGCGAGGGCCTCGGCTTCGCCCGCCTCGAGCCCCCCTTCCGGCCCCACGACGACGACGATGCGCTCGGCGCCGCCGAGCAATGCCGTCCGCAGCGGGAGCGTCGCCTCCTCCCACAGCACGACGGTCACGGGCTCGGCGGCGACGCGCGCGACGAGGTCGCTCCACGACAGCGCGGGCGCGGTCTCCATCACGAACGGGTTGCGCGACTGCTTCGCCGCGGACCGCGCCAGGGCGGCCCAGCGCTCGCCCAGCCGTTCGGCCTTGGCACGGTCCCAGCGCACCACCGATCGCCTGGACTCGTAGACGAACGTCCCGGCGACGCCGAGCTCCGCGAGCTTCTCGACGACCTCGTCGTTCTTGTGGCCCTTCGCGGCCCCCTGATAGACGTCGATCTCGGGCCGCGGCCGCCGGACGCTCTCCCGCTCGAGGATCTCCAGCAGCACGGTCTTCTCCTCGACGCGCGCGACCGCGCAACGCGCGACCGTGCCGTTGCCGTCGGTGACCGTGACGACGTCGGGGGGCTCGAGGCGCAGCACTCTCGCCGCGTGGTGCGCCTCGTCCGGAGGAAGGACGACGGACGACTCCGTCCACGCGCCCGGCGGGGCGACGAACCACGGGCCCGCGTCCACGTGGTGTCTCACGAGCCGTCCCCTACTGGAAGGCTTCCTTGATGCGGTCGAACAGGCCCTTGCCCCCGGCGCGCTCGTCGCGCAGCTTCGCGAAGCGCTGGAGCAGCTCGGCCTGCTCGTCGTCGAGCTCCGTCGGCGTCTCCACCTTCAGCAGGACTACGAGCTCGCCGCGGCCGCGGCCCCCGAGCCGCGGCATCCCGCGGCCGCGCAGGCGCTTGACCTCCCCCGGTTGCGTCCCGGCGGCGACCTCTACCTCTTCGTCGCCCTCGAGCGTCGGGATCGTGATCGTCCCGCCGAGGGCGGCCACGGTCATCGGCACCGCGACCTCGCAGCCGAGGTCGTCGCCGGCGCGGCGGAAGGTCTCGTGGGGCAGCACCCTGATCGCGACGTAGAGGTCTCCGGACCGTCCGCCGCGTACGCCGGCCTCGCCGCGCCCCGACACACGCAGCTGCGCGCCGTCGTCCACGCCGGGGGGGATCTGGACGGTCAGGGTATCGGTGGCCTCGACGCGGCCGCGGCCGCGGCAGTTGGGACAGGGACTCGCGATCTCCTGGCCTGCGCCACGGCAGCGCGGGCAGGTCGCGGCCGTCATGACGTTGCCGAGCATCGTGCGGCGTACCGTCCGGATCTCGCCGGTGCCGCCGCAGTCGGTGCATCGGGTGGGGAACGTGCCGGGGGCCGCGCCGCTGCCGTCGCATTCGGCGCACATGCCGAGCGTCGTCACCTCGACGTCGCGCTCGACGCCGTCGGCCGCCTCCTCGAGCGTGAGCTCGATCTCCGCCAGGACGTCGGCCCCGCGTCCGGGCCCGCGCCGCGCTCCGCCCCCGCCGCCGAAGCCCCCTCCGAAGAACGTCGCGAAGAGGTCCGAGATCCCGCCGAAGTCGCCGAACCCCGCCGCGCCCGCTCCGACCCTCTCGTCGCCGAACTGGTCGTAGCGCTGCCGCTTGGCGGGGTCGGAGAGGACCTCGTTCGCGTTGTTGATCTCCTTGAAGCGATCGACCGCGCCAGGATCGCCGGGGTTGGCGTCGGGATGGTACTGGCGCGCGAGCTTGCGGTAGGCGCGCTTGATGTCGTCCGGCGTCGCGTCGCGCGGCACCCCGAGGATCTCGTAGTAGTCGGCCATGCGGCTAGTCGATCCCCAGCCCGGCGAGCATCTGACCGAGGTGCGACGACACCTCGTGCACGGCCGCGATCGTGCGGCGGTAGTCCATCCGCGTCGGGCCGACGATGCCGAGGGAGCCGAGGTTGCTGTCACCGGTCCCGTAGGGCGCTGTGACGACCGAGCAGAGCCGCATCTCCGTCGACTGGTTCTCCGCGCCGATGCGAACCGACACGCCGCCGAGGGAGAACGCGTCGGCGAGCACCTCGAGCAGCAGACGGCGGTGCTCGAGCGCGCTGATGACGCGGCGCACGCTCTCGAGGTCGGAGAACTTCGCCTCGTCGACGATGTTCGACGTCCCCTCGAGGAAGAAGCGCTCGTGGGCCTTGTCCTCGTCCGGCGCGTCGAACGCGTCGGCCGCGAGGCGCAGCAGAGGAGACATGTCCTGCGGCAGCTCCCCCAGGCAGTTCCGGATCGTCGCGGCCGCGTCCTCCAGCGCGATGCCCCCGAGGACCTTGTTCAGCGCGTCGGACGCCGCGAGGAGGTCCCCCTCCTGCGTCCCCTCGGGGACCCGCACGACCTGGTTCTCGACCCGGCCGGTGTCGGTGACGGCGATGAGCATCGCTCGCTCGCCCGCGAGCGCGATCAGCTCGACGTGCTTGACCAGGCTGCGGTCCAGTGCCGGCGCGAAGACGACGGCGGCGTGGTTCGTGAGGCTCGACAGCAGCGACGCCGTCTGGCGCAGCGCCTCCTCGAGCTCCCAGCGCGGCTCGATGAAAAACTGCCGGATGCGGTGGGCCTCGGCCGCCGGGAGCCGCGCCCCCTCGGGCATCTCGTCGACGAAGTACCGGTAGCCGGCGTCGGTCGGGATGCGTCCCGCCGACGTGTGCGGCTGGTAGATGTAGCCGCCGTCCTCGAGGGCCGCCATCTCGTTGCGGACGGTCGCGGGGGAGACGCCGAGCTGGTAGCGCTCGACGAGGACCTTCGAGCCCACTGGCTCGCCGGTCCCGACGTAGTGGGACACGATCGCGCGGAGGATCAGCGCGCGGCGGTCGGTGAGGCGGCGGTCGGTCTCGGGGGGCATGGCCACGATCCTACCGGACTTAGCACTCTCGGGGGCGGAGTGCTAGCCGACCATCCCCGCCACGTGGACGTCGTGGTCCCGGCCCCCGCAGACGGGGCAGCTCGGCAGCCGGCCCGTCGCCAGCTCCGTCGCGCACTCGGGGCACCGCCCCCGGAGATCCACCAGCGTCTCCCCGCCGCAGGCACAGCCATCCACCGCCAAGACGACGCCCGATCGGGGCTCGACGTGGACCACGTGGTCGTTGGAGCAGCGGTACTCGTCGGCCGAGGCGTACGAGCCCCAGACGGAAGTGAACGTGAGCCCGCAGTCCCGGCAGATCAGGTTTCCCGCGTACGCCATCGCACCAGCATGGCAGCCCGGCGACGCTTTGGGGGGCACCGCCCGCCGAACTTTCCCCGCGGCCCCCGAGTCTCACTCGCGGTGGAGTGGCAGGATGAGAACTACCGCTGAGTGCCCTTGGAGGGCGCCCTGGACGAGCCTGATCCTCGAACCGTTGGTGCCGCGCGGAGCGGCGACCTCGGCGCGTTCGAGGACCTCGTCCGGCGCTACCAGGGCCACGTCTGGCGCCTCGCCCTCCATCTGCTCCACGACCCCGACCTCGCGTCCGACGCTACGCAGGAGGCGTTCGTCCGTGCCTACCGGTTCCTCCCCCGCTACCGCGGTGACTCCAAGTTCTCGACCTGGCTCTTCTCGATCGCCCGCAACTGCGCGCTCGACGAGGCCAGGAGGGCGACCCGGCGCCGGCGCATCAGCGATCGCGCCGAAGCACAGCCGGCTCCGCCCACACGCGACCTCGGCGTCGCCATCGAGGTCCGCGAGGCGGTCGCGTCGCTGCCGCTCGACCTCCGGGAGCCGATCGTGATGATCGACATGTTCGGGATCTCGTACAAGGAGGTCGCCGCGATCCTCGGGACTCCCGAGGGGACGATCAAGAGCCGCGTCCATCGCGCCAGGGAGCTGCTCGTCGAGTCGCTCTCGCCGCGGTCGGGGGAGGACGCCGGTGCCTACTGACCGCGGCTGCGCGTGGGCGCGCGTCGAGCTGTCGGCGCGGCTCGACGGCGAGACATCTGTCCCGCCCGACACGCTCGACGCGCACCTGGCGGACTGCGCGTCGTGCCGCCGACACGCCCGGGAGCTCGAGAGCGTCCGGCGCGCGCTGCGGGTGCAGCCGGCGGGCGACGTCCCCGACCTCGCCCCGGCGATCATGCGTGCGGTCGCAGCGGTTGCGCCCGTCTCCCCGTGGCGGACGAGGCTTCGCGCCGCGACCCTGGGCGCGGCGGCGGCCGCAGCGATCCTCCTGGGCGCGTCCCTCCCGTGGGGGCAGAGCCCGCGCGACGTCGCGGCCGCCGGTGAGATCGCGAGCGGCGTGAGGGCCGCGGCGCGCACGCTCGACACGTACGTCGCCACGTTCGACATCGAAGAGCACGGGTGGCACCCGGACGTGATGGAGCGCCGGATGACCGCCCGCGTGGTGTTCGACGCGCCCGAGCGTCTGCGCCTCGAGGTGACCGACCAGACCGACTACCCGGCCGGCAAGTGGCCGTCGAACGACTCGCTGGTCGTCGCAAACGGGCACCGGTGGTGGATCCGCGAAGCGACGTCGTGTCCGACCGCGGCGCTGCCCGAGTGCAGCGTGGTGACCGTCGAGCGCCGCGGGATCGAACGGCGCCAGCCGTTCGACGGCACGACCTCGCTGCCAACCGACATCGTCGTCCCGCTCGAGACGATCGCGTCGTCCGCGCGCTTCGAGGTCACCGGGCGGCAGACGCTGCTCGATCGCAGGGCACACCACGTCGTGCTCGACTACCGGCACGCGGTCCCGCTCGTCGCAGCGATCCAGACCGGGGGCTCCTGGCGTCCGTTCCGGGCGGACGACCGCGTGGACGTCTGGGTGGACGCGGAGACGTGGTTCCCGCTCCGCTTCACGGTGTCGCGCGCCTCCGGAGAGAGGGTGCTCCTCGACGTGCGCGCGACGAGCTTCTCGACGCCCGACGACGTCCCCGGCTCCGAGTTCGACGCACGGCGGCCCGGCCTGCTCAAGCCGGGCGGGTGGAGAGAGCGCCCTCTCGCGGCGGCCCCCCGCGACCTCGTCCCGAGCGACACCGGGGGCCTCGCGCCGCACCGCGCCGGCACCACCGCGGACGGCAAGTGGATCGTCAGCTACGCCCGCGGGATGACGTGGCTGAAGGTGTCGGGCGGCCCCGCTCGCAAATCGGACCTCGGCTACCTGCTCACCGCCGAGGAGATCCACCGCGACGGGAGCTGGCTCTACTACCAGCCCGCCGGCGAAGCGCTGAAGCGGAGGGTCGACCTGTTCGCCGCGGGGCGGCACGTGCAGCTCGAGTCGAACCTCGCCCGCGAGGAGCTCCTTCGCGTGGCGGCATCGCTCGAGGTCGACGGAGCGAAGCTCCCGCGGCGCGTCACCACGCGTGACGGCGCGGTGGTGGAACGCATCGACGCGGCAGCCGCGCTGGAACGGGCGTCGTTCGCACGAGCGGCCACCTACGTGCCCGACGGCTACAGCGAAGCGACGACGCTGCTGTCGACGTCCGAGCGAGAGACTTCGGTCACGTTCCACTTCCGCAGCGCCGAGGCGGAGTACGGAGGCGCCGGGATCCAGGTGACGCAGTCCTCCCCCGTCCACCTGCTGACGCCCACGTCGGAAGCCCCGGTCGCGGTGCGGTTGCGGATCGCCGCCGGCTCCGACGGGACCCGTGAGGTCAGAGCCAGATGGTTTGCCGAGCGCGGCGTGCTCGAGTGGATCGACGGACGCGTGCACACCGCGGTCTCGGTGCCGTTCGGCGACCTCGCCACGGCGAGCGCGGTGGCGGCCGGGCTGCGATGAGGACGCTGCGGGCGGCGGCGTCCCGCGTGGCGTGGGTGCTGGCGGGCGCGCTGGCGACGAGCGCCGTGATCCTGGGGGCCGACGGCATCGGCCGCACGCCACCGGAGACGCCCCGCCCGTCGCCGGCGGTGTCGCCGCCCCCGTCTCCCGTGAAGGTCGCGGTTCCGCCGCGGCCCGCGGGCAAGGTGCTGCTTGCATGGGCGACGGGCGCGGGGCTCCCGCCGGAGACCGAGCGCGAGCTCGAGTCGGTGCGCGGCGTCGCCGCCGTCACGGTCGTCGAGGCGGGGATGGAGTGGCTGAACGCGTCGTTCGACGCGGACGGCAGCCTCCTCGACCGCCCCCGGAAGCCGTTCGCGATCCCGGTCGAGGCGGCCGCGGTCGACCCCGACGACTACGCCTCCTTCGTCCCCGTGGCGGAGAGAGACGCCGTGCTCGCGCTCGGCCCCCGCGACGCGCTCCTCCCGGAGACCGGCGCGGAGCTCAGGCGCGCCGGGCCCGGCTCCGCGCTCGCCCTGAGGTCGGGCAGGTTCACCGTGAGCGGGGTCGTCAGCGACGCCGCTACCGGCGGCTACGAGGTGCTGCTGTCGGGGGCCGCGCCCCGCGAGTGGGACGACGTCGAGAAGTACGCGCTCGTGCGCGTTCGGTCCCCCCATCTGCGGGCGCGCGTCCGCAAGACGCTGAAGGGACTGCTGCAGCCCGGTGACCTCCTGCAGATGCGCGCCGAGGGCGAGAATCCGTTCCTTCGCTACGGCGACGCCGTGCTCCCCCAGCTCATCGTGAAGGACGTGTTCGGGGAGTTCGCCGCCGCCGCGCGCCCCGACGGGTTCCTCGACGTCGACCCCGAGTGGAGGCGGACTAACATCCGCACCGCGAAGGTCCCTCTGCTGGGACACGTCACCTGCCACCGGTCGCTGTTCCCGCAGCTGAGACGCGCGCTCGAGCGGGTCGCGTCCTCGAACCTGTCGTTCGCGGTCGACCCCGCGGATTTCGGCGGCTGCTACAGCGCCCGGTTCATCAACAGGGACCCCGCCGGGCGGATCTCGCACCACTCCTGGGGGATCGCCGTCGACGTCAACGTCGGCGAGAACGCGTACGGCACGAAGGCCGACCAGGACATGAGGCTCGTCAGGATCATGGAGGGGGCGGGCTTCACCTGGGGCGGGCGTTGGGTCGTCCCCGACGGCATGCACTTCGAGTGGAGCGAGTTCCCCGGGCCCGGCCCGAAGGGATAGCCGAGCGCAGGAGCCAGCGCCCCGCCACGAACTAGTCAGGATTAACGGCGTAGTAGACACCGCGGCAAGCTCGCAGGGCCGGTTGATGCCTTACGGTCGCCACGATCGCCGGAGACGAGTTAACTCCGTGCCCCCGGCCCCTCTACTGCGGCCATGGCGCGGAAGTGGATGCTTGAGCGCGGCCGGCCCGCGGTCGCGGGATGACCGATGCTCCCCCTGTCGACGAGGAGAAGGTAAGGCGCTGGCTGGGGCTCCTGCGCCACCCGAACCGGCTCGACTCACCTGAGATGCGCGCGCTCCTCGGCGCGCACGGCCGCCTTCCCCCGGCGGCGAACCCGCTCGATGTCGGGCGGGCCGCGGCGCGCTTCCTCACCGACACGATCGACCGTCTGACCGCACCGGCAGACGCGCCGGCGAGCGAGCGCCTGCCGCACACGGTGCTTCGGACGTGCTTCGTCGAGGGGGCGAAGCTGTACCAGGCCGCGGCGAAGCTGGGGCTGTCCGAACGCCAGCTCACACGCGAGCGCGGCCGCGCGATCTCGTTGCTCACCGCGCAGCTCCGCCTCGGCCCGGTCCGGTCGCGGTTCGTCCCGGAGGAGATCCCGACCATCGACGACTTCGTCCCGCGGCCGGACATGGTCACGGCCCTTCACGACGCGCTGGGGGCCGCGCGGACGGCAAGGGTGCACGGACCGCCCGGGATCGGCAAGACGACGCTGGTCGCGGAACTCGCGATCGACGAGAGCAGGCGCAGCGCGGTGTGGTGGTACCGCTTCAGGCGAGGCGTCAACGACTCTCTGCGCGCCGTGATCTTCGAGCTCAGCCACTGGCTCGGCAGCCAGGGGGTGGCCGAGCTCGCGGAGTACGTGGCGCCTAACCTCGCCGACCTCGACACGACCGTCGCCGCACGCGTCGCGATCAGGACGCTCGGCGAGATCAACGCGCTCGTCGTGCTCGACGACTACCAGCTCGTCGAGGAGGACCTTCCGATCGCGGGCTTCTTCGAAGAGGCCGTCATCCGGACGCCGACCCTGCGGCTGATCGCGCTCAGCCGGCACCGCCCTGCGACGCCCCGCGTGGCGGCTGCGATCGAGATCCCACCGTTCCGCCTCGACCAGACCGAACGGCTGCTGTCACACCTGGGGACGAGGAGGCCGCGGGAGACCGTAGCGAAGATCCACGCGTGGACCGGCGGGAACCCCCACCTCATCAAGCTGTCGGCGTCGTGGCTGAAGACCGCGACGCCGGCCGAGATAGCGCGCGGGATCGAGGGCCTGATCGACCAGGAGGAGGTGCAGACGTTCCTGCTGAGCAACATCACCGAGCTCCTCGACAGCGACGACCGCGAGATCCTCGAGGCGGCGAGCATCTTCCGCGGGAGGTTCTCCGACGACGCGCTCGCGTACGTGGCGCGCCAGACGCGCGGTGCGGTCCAGGACGCGAGCCACCGCCTGGTCCGCGCGTACGTCGCTACGCGCAGCAGGCAGCGCGTCAGCGCGTTCTTCCACGGGAGCGTCCGCGACTACGTCTACGAGAGGCTGGAACCCGACACCCGCGCCGCGCTGCATCTCCGTGCGGCGGCATGGTTCCACCGGGCCGGAGACGAGGACGAGACCGCCTATCACCGGGGCCGCGCGGGCCTCGACGGCGACTGAGGGATCAGGCGAAGCGGGGGCTACGGCCGACGAGCTCGAGCAGCAGCGACGTCGCAGTCCGGTACCGCTGCAGCGCGTCCGCCGTCTTGCCCTCGCGCACGAGCAGCTCGCCGAGGCCCGCGTGCGCCTCCGCCCGCTCCGCGAGCATCGAGTCGTCGTCGCCGGCGAGCTCGAGGCACTTCTCGAGGTGGACGGCCGCCGAGGCCGGGTCGTCGGCGATGTCGACGCGTGCCAGCTCGCGATGGAGGACGACGAGCACCCGGGGGTGAAGCTCACGATCCCTCTCGAGGTTCCCGAGCGTCTTCTCCAGGAGAGCGCGGCCCTCGGCGTGCTGGCCACCGGCACGGAGGTCCTCGGCCATCTCCAGCGCCCAGGAGGCTCCCTTCTCGCTCCACAGCTCCTCGACCGCCACGCCGAGCCGCTGCGCGAAGTAGTCGATCGCCGCGCGGGAGGGCTCGCGACGGCCCGCCTCGAGGACGCTGACGTACGCGTGGGAGAAGCGGCGTCCTGCGAGCTCGGCCTGCGTCATCCCGGCGTGCAAGCGCAGCTCGCGCAGGCGCCGCCCCACGCGGGCGAGCTCCTCCTCGGACATCCGGCGCCGGCGCGTCACTGCGTCCCGACCCTCATACGACGGCGATGCTGGCGCGCCGCCGCATGCCCTCGAGCGCCGCGGTGAGGTCGTCGCTAGTGATCCGGACGCCGGTGGTGCCGGCGTCGGCGCGCGAGGCCCGTCCGAGCGCCTTCATCCCGGCGACGTCCCGGAGCCGCTTGAGGTCCGCGCCCGACATGCCCTCGGTCGCGACCGCGAGCTCGCGCAGGTCGACCCCGTCCTCGAGCGCGGTCGTCGCGAGGAGACGGCGCAACAGCTGTAGCCGGCCGGCACCGTCCGGGAGCCCGATCTCTATCGGCGTTAGCCTCCGCTCGCGCAGGGCGGGGTCGACCACGTCGAGCCGGTTCGTCGCGCCGACGAGCAACACACCCTCGGACGTCGTCAGCCCGTCGAGCTCGCGGAGGAACTGCGAGACGACCCGCTCCTCCCAGTGGTTGGCCGATTCACCGCGCGTGCGCAGGAGCCCGTCGATCTCGTCGACGAACACGATCGACGGGCGGTTCGCACGCGCCTTGTCGAACAACCTCGCGACCCGCTCCTCGGACTCTCCCGCCCATTTCGACAGCAGGTCCGCGGCGGAGCGTTCGTAGAAGCTCGCCTCGACCTCGGTCGCCATCGCCTTCGCGATCGTCGTCTTCCCCGTCCCGGGCGGGCCGTGCAGCAGGATCCCCGGCGGCGGCTGGATCCCCAGCGACCGCGCGAGGTCCGGCTTCACGAAGACGTTGACCAGGTCCATCAGCTGCTCCCGGGTGTCGTCGGGAAGCACGACGTCCTCCCACGTGACGCGCTGTTCGAGCGACGTCCGGTCGCGTCCCTCTCTCTGGCGGACGGCTGCGACGAGGTCCGCCTGCGCGATCGGCCTCCCGGCTGCGAGGGCCGACTGCGCCGCCAGCGTCACGATCTGCTCGAGCGCAGCCGCGTTGCGCCCGTAGGTCGCCGCCACGATCGCGTCCAGGTCCACGTCGTCCCATGCAACCGCGCCGTCGCGACGCCGCAGGTGCAGGGCGAGGACGTCGCGCCGCGCGCCGGCGTCGGGCAGCGGCACCCTGATCCGCGCGTCGAACCTGCCCTCGCGCAATCCCGGGTCGAGCCTGTCGATGTCGTTGGTCGCGGCGCAGATGACGAGCCCCGGCACCGCTCGGTACTCCTCGAGCGCGGTCATCAGCTGCGTGACGACCTCGCGGTGCTCGCCTCCCGGCTGCTCGTCGCGGAAGCCGGCGATCGCATCGACCTCGTCGAGGAACAACAGGCACGGCGCCGACGCCGCTGCGAGCTCGAAGAGCCGCTCCAGGTTGGCCGCGGTCTCGTGCGCGAGGCTGCTGCCGATGGCGGCGGGCGTGAACCGGACGTACCTGAGACCGTACTCCCCCGCAAGCGCCCGGCTGAGCAAGGTCTTGCCCGTGCCCGGCGGACCGTAGAACAGGATGCCGTTGTGGACGAGCCTGTAGCGGGCCGCTTCCTCCGGGTTCTCGAGGATCGCGCCGACGGTCGCGCGCAGCTGCTCCTTCACCTCGTCGAGGCCCGCGACGTCGTCGAAGGTCTCGAGCTCCTGGGGCGGGACGGCGCGCGGCCCCCCGGCCCGCGTCGCAGGCACCGGCCGCGCCGCGGCCTGCCCCGCGATGATCTCCGCCGCGAGCTCGAGCCCGGTCGCCTCGGTGAGGTGGACGGCCGCCGCGGCCTCGATCGCGACCGACGGCCCCTTGCGCCGTGCGTTCTCGAGCTCGGCCTTGGCACGTTCGCGTGCGGCGACGTTCTCGAGAAGCGCGTCGCGCTGCGCACGTCCGATCGCGGCCCGGCTCAGCGCTTCGTTCAGCACGACCACGAGCGGCCCGCCGACCAGCCACAGGTCGCGTCCGGCGCGGTCGACCGCGGCCCCCGCGGCCCCGAAGTCGAGCTCTTCCAGCGCGGCGCGCGCCGCTTCGAGCTCGGCCTGCACCGCGCGGACGCGCTGCACCTCCGGCTCGACCTTTCCGAGCAGCCCCGGGTGATCGACCGCCGCCAGCTTCTCGAGCGCGGCCTCGAACGCGCCGGCAGACTCGATCAGGCGGAGCACCGAGACGCCGGCGTCGGCCGCAGCCGCGCGTTCCGCTTCGGCCCACGCCCTCTCCAGCTCCGCGCGCGCCGTCCTCCTGCGCAGGAACGGGAGCGCCGCTACGGCTTCCTGCTTCTCGAACGCGTGGAGGACCGGACGATCGGTCAGGTGCCGCGCGTTCCGCCGGTAGTGCAGCGCGTCAGCGCGCCCGCGCGCCGTCATCAGGAACCGTCCGCGCCCACGGGGGCCGCGTCCCGGCGAGCGTCGACGAGGCCGCCGAAGAGCGCGACCTCCGGACGAACGAGCGCCAGGATGGATTCGAGGTCCGGCCCCTCCACGGTCTCCTCGGCCTCCAGTCGCTCCGCGAGCGAAGTCAGGACCCGGCGGTGGCGCGTGAGCAGCGCCGTGGCCTCCTCCTCCGCACGCTCGAGCAGGCGGTCGACCTCGGCCTCCATCTCCTGGTGCGTGGCCGCGGAGACGTGCCCGGGCGACGTCCCCTCGCCGAGGAAGTCGTCCTCCGACCGCGCGACGAGCCGGCGGCGACGTTCGCCCATGCCGAAGCGCCCGACGATGTCCAGCGCCTGATCGGTCGCGAACTGCAAGTCGTCCTCCGCTCCCGTCGACGGCTCGCCGAATAGGAGCACCTCGGCCGCAAGGCCCCCGAGCGCCGAGACGATCGCGGAGAACAGCTCGGAGCGCGTCTGTATCGAGGAGTCGTCCCGCTGGAGCGACGCGACGCCGAGCGACCGGCCGCGCGCCAGGATCGACACGCGGTGCACGCGGTCGAGACGGCCCGAAGCCGCGGCGACGATCGCGTGGCCCGCCTCGTGATACGCGGCGCGCTTCCGTTCCTCCGGCGACAGCACGCGTCCCTTCTTCTTCGGCCCCGCGAGCACGCGCTGGACCGCTTCCTCGAGCTCGGTCATCTCGATCTCGGGCTTGCCCTCGCGCACGGTCAAGAGCGCGGCCTCGTTCAACACGTTCGCGAGGTCGGCGCCGGAGAAGCCGGGCGTGCGCCGCGCTACGAGCGCCAGGTCGACCGCGGGCGAGACCGGCTTGCCCGCGGCGTGGAGGTGGAGGATCTCGAGCCGGCCCTCGTGGTCCGGCTGCTCGACGGTGACGTGCCGGTCGAACCTGCCCGGGCGGAGCAGCGCGGGATCCAGGATGTCGGGCCGGTTCGTCGCGCCGATCACGACGATCCCGGCACTGACCTCGAAGCCGTCCATCTCGACGAGGAGCTGGTTCAGCGTCTGCTCGCGCTCGTCGGAGCCTCCGCCTCCGGCCCCCGCGCCGCGCTTGCGCCCCGCCGCGTCGAGCTCGTCGATGAACACGATCGCGGGCGAGACGGCACGGACGCGCTGGAAGAGGTCGCGCACGCGCGCGGCCCCCACACCCACGAGCGACTCGACGAACTCCGCCCCCGCGACGGAGAAGAACGGCACCCCGGCCTCGCCCGCGACGGCCTTCGCGAGCAACGTCTTGCCGCAGCCGGGGGGGCCGAACAGGAGGACGCCCTTCGGCGGGAGCGCGCCGACGTCCTCGTACCGCGCGGGGTCCTGCAGGTAGTCGACGACCTCACGCAGCTCGGCGACGGCTTCGTCTGCGCCCGCGACCTGGTCGAACGTCACGGCCGCGGCGTTGCCGCGCCGCCGGCGTCCCTTCCCGATCGTCCCGAACGTCATGACCTCGCCGATCCCGGACGATCCGCCGCGGGCCGCGCCGAACAGCAGAGCGAAGAGGTTGGCCAGGATCATCAGTGGGAGCAGGAACGTCGCGACGGTGCCGACGACGTCCTTGGCCGGCTGCGGGTCGATCGACACCTCGGCGCCGGCCTCGGTCGTCATCTCGACGAGGTAAGCCGTGACCGCGTCGCTGCTCGGATACGAGACGAAGTACTCACCCGCGCCGTCGGGCGACTCCCCCGGGCCGAACGAGCCGGTGATCGTCGCGTCCTCGTCGAGGAACCGCGCCGTTTGCAGCCGCCCGTCCTCCGCGAGCGCGTTCAGCTGGTCGAGCGTCAGCTCCCGCCCCGCCCGTGGTGGCCGCAGGTACGAGAGGGCCGCGGCGAAGACCGCGAGCAGAGCCGCGAGGGACACGAGAAGCACAAGGGTCTTGCCCCGGCCGCCGCCCTTCGCTCGCACCGCCCGCGCGCGCCGGCGGCGCAGGAGCCAGCGGGCCGCGCTCCTCCTGGCGCGCGCGGTCATCGCCAGCGCGCGCTCGACTCCGCGCGAGGCTGCTCGTGGGGCGGTGGCCATGAGAAGAGTCTCCGCGGCGGGGCAGCCTCGGCCCGGCCAACGAGCCGCCAGGGAGTCGCCAGCAGCACGGCTTAGACGCGCCGCCGCCGAACGGGAGCGCGCGCCCCGGCGGCGAGCGCGGTCGCGAGCCCCCATCCCCACAGGAGCGTCAGCGCGCCGGTAGCCGTCCACGCCTTCGCCGACGCCAGCGGATCGCGTGCGACCGTGCGCACCATCGCGTGCTGCATCCCGGTCTGCGACCGCACCTGCTGCGCCGCGGCGACGAACGCGAGCTGCGGCTGCTGCCGTCGTTGCGCCACGAGCGCGCTCTGGGGTTGGCCGCCGGTCACCTGTGCAGGAGCGGGCGCCTGCACAGGTGCCGGGGCCGTAACCGATCCCGGCCCCAATCCGGGAACCGAGTGGGGCGGCGGCGGTGGAGCCGGGATCGGAGCGATGGCCGGAACGGGTGGCTCCGGGGGCGCGACGGGGACCACGGGCGGCAACTCGTTGCAGATGACGCGGACGGTCGCGGCGTCGACCGGTGTTGCTCCCACGCGCAGCGAGAGACGCGTGGTGCGCGTCGTCCCCTCCTCCGCACGGGTGCACGAGACCGACACGTCGAACGCGAGCGTGTGCGACGCCCTCAGGTCGAGGTCCGGGTACGCCGCCGGGACGATCGCGGAGACGACGTCGCGCGGCCCCCTCTCGACCAGCGAGACCGATCCCTCGTGCTCGAGCGCCTGTACGAGCCCGGTGACGACGGCGGCGAGCCCGGCCGCGCCGGCGTCGCGTTCCAGGGGGCATACGAGGGCTGCACCGCGCGCGACGTCGGGGTTCCCGTCGCCGTCGCAGTCCGCGCCCCGTTCGCCCGCGAGCGACAACGTCTGCCGGGACAGGAGCTCGAGGTCGTCCCGCACGTCCGCCTGGGTCAGGACGGTTCCGCCCGCGGACGGTTGCATCGCGACACCGAGGTGATGGATCGATTCCGCGCGGAGCGCCGCGGCGACTTCGGTGAAGCCCGGACCCGGCCACGTGCCGGGGGCGTAGTAGCCGTTGGGATCACCGCGCTCGGGTGTGCCGAACCACGTGTCGGCGAAGTGCACCACGACCTTCGTCGCGTCGTCGCGGAAGCCCGCGCCGAGACCGGACGGCACGTCGGCCTTCGACGGTCCCGGCGGAAGCACGTCCTGCCCGGCGCCGGTGACGGCCTGGTACAGCGCGGTGAGGTTCGCGCCGGAGCTCCCCGCGCCCTCGAGCTCGTAGAGGCTCCGGACGAGCTCGTCGTCGACCGGGCCGAGCGCGCGTATCCGGCGGTACGGGTAGTCCTCGACGCGCCGGTCGGTCTCGCGCGGGTAGCTCCGGAACGCGCCGACGCCGGCGCGCAGCCGGATCCCCGAACGGGCGAGCCGTCCGACGATGTCCTCGATCCCGAGCGTGAGCGACCGGAGCGTCGCGCCCATGCTCGACGTCGTGTCGACGAGGAAGTAGACATCGACGGCGACCGGCTGGGGTTCGAGCCGCGCCTCGTACGTGATCGTCCGCGACTCTCCTGGGTCGAGCGACACCTCGCGTACCGCGGGCTCGAGTCGCGCGGCCCCCGGACGCACCGGTGGAACGGAGACGCCCGGCACCGATCTCCCGCCGGTGCCGTCCGGACGCCCCGCGGGAGCGCCTGCGACGTCCGGGCGAAGAGACCCCGCGCCGCCGTCCGTCACGGCGGTGAAGATGGCGGATCCGTCCCAGGCGCGCGCCCACGGGGCCCCGCCGACGACCTGCACGTCGGCGAGCGCGGCGGTCGCGTGCGGCGGCGTCAGGTCCGCGAGGCCGTCACTCCCCCGGCGGAAGATCCCCTTCGCGCCCGAGAGCAGCGCGGCGCCGTCGGCCCCGAACACGGACCACGCCCACGGCGCCGCGTTGGGGTACGTCAGCATCATCTCGGTCCGCAGCTGCGGATGCACCGATGTCGACCAGCGGCCGGCGGCGACGTCGAAGGTCTCGAAGAGGGTCCCGCTGCGGGGATCGACGGCGACCGCCGCCGTCCCGCCCGGCGCGATGCTCACGGTCCGCACCTCGGCCTCGTCGGCGCCCGCGACGCGCGTCCACGAAGCCCCGGCGTCGGTCGACCTGAAGACGCCTCCACGGGCCGCGGCGAGCAGATGGTCCGGGTCGTCGGGGTCGGCCGCGAGGTCCCATAGAGATCCGGGCGCGAGCGCACCGGCCACGCCGGTGCCGTGGGGGCCCGTGTACGCGAGCGCGGGGGCCCCGCGGCGTTCCCACGTCGCGCCGCCGTCGCCGCTGCGGTACAGAACGGTGGCCACGACGCCCGCGCCCTGCTCCGGCACACCGGCGGCCGGCAACATCTGGTCGGAGACGTTCTGGCGCGCCACGAGGTACACGACGCTCGAGCCCTGCGACGCGTACAGCCCGACGGGCTCACCCGGCACCTCGAGACCGCGGCCCCCGAGCTCCCACGTAGCTCCGGCGTCGCGCGAGACGAGCACGCGGAGCGCGCTGGTCGCGGCTACGAGCGTGTCCCCGGTGGACGCGAGCGCGGCGAATCGTTCGCCGGTCGCAGCAGCCGTGAGCTCGTAGAGAGAGGCCCACTTGCACCCGCCGTCGCGCGACGACATGATGCCGCCGTCGCCGGCGACGACGATGCCCGCGCGCTCGTGCACGGCGAAGGCACGCGCCGGCAGCGGCGCGGTGACCTTCTTCCAGCCACCGAGGACGTCGACGCCCGCGCAGCTCGGCCTCCGACCGGGTGCCGCCGTCGCGGCGACCGCTACGCCGAGCAGCGCGACCACCGCGAGCGCGACACAGCGGGTCAGGCGGGTCGTCATGCGCGGAGGGTTCTCCCGCCGGATGCCGCGGCCTCTGATCACTTGTCGTCACCTGCGATCGCTCGCCGGACCGCCGGATGCTCGAACCATCGCAGGCCCGCGGCGATCGCCACCGCCTCGACCCGGTTGCGCGCGCCCACCTTCGACCGGAAGCTCGTGGCGCGGCGGCGGACGGTGACGATCGACACGGACAAGCGCCGGGCGATGGAGTGGTCCTGCAGCCCGTTCGCGACGAGCTCGATCACCTCGAGCTCCTCGTCCGTGACCGCGTCGCGGTCCGGCTCGCGCCTCTCTTCGATCGCCGCCTCCGGCTGGTGTGCTGCGGCGCGTCTCGCCGCGGACGTCCCTCCGCCGTGACGACTATCCGCCAGCCATGCGCCGACGGCTCGCCGGGGAGACGCCTCGTGGTCGCCAGCAAACGCGAGAAGGGCGCCCCCTCAGAGGAGGCGCCCTTTTCGGACCGGTACTGTCCCGCTAGACCAGGTAGTGGCCCCAGAGGCAGTTGTGCAGGTTCCGGAGGCCCCCGTGGTACGCGAGGCAGTGCAGGATGCACCCATGGGGCGTCCCGTCGCCGCACGTCTCGTTGTAGGGGCTCGCCGTCGCTGCCGGCGTCACGCCCAACGCCACCACCGCGCCGAGCGCCACCAGCATCCGCCGATACCTCATGCTCGTACCTCCCCACTAGAGGTTGCCGCTGCCGGCGGGAGCATAGACCTATGCTCGGGGGCCGAACCGGCGGATGCGGACGGAAGGGGCACCGGATGACGAAGGTGAAGAGGATCCTCGGCGCGACGTTGCTCGCCCTGGCCGGGCTGTCGATCACGGCCCCGCCGGCGAGCGCGTGCGGGGGCAACGACGTGTGCGACACGATCAACGAGGTCTGCAGGACGGCGCTGCACGTGTACTGCCTCAGGTAGCGAGGCGGAGCGCGGCGTCCACGGCCGCGCCGGCAGAATCCACGCGCACGATCGTCTCGTCGGCGATGCCGGACTTGGACAGCTCCCACGTCCCGAGCCCGACCACCGGCCGGCCGATCTTCAACGCGAACGCGATCTCCGACAGCGTCCCGAACTCCCCTCCGACCGCGACGACGACGTCGCTCGCCCGCACGATCAGAGCGTTGCGCATCTCGCCCATGCCCGTCGGCAGCGCGACGTCGACGTAGTCGTTGGCGTCGGCGCGGCTCGCTCCCGGGAGGATTCCGACCGCAGTGCCCCCGGCGGTGCGGCAGCCGCGGCAGACCGCTTCCATCACGCCGCCGAGGCCCCCGCAGAGCACGATCGCGCCGCGCTCGGCCAGGCCGCGGCCGACGGACTCGGCGGCCTCCGCGAGGGAGGCGTCCGCGACGCCCGCGCCGACTACGGCGACGTAGGGCTGCACTTCCTCAGAGGAACCGGCAGAGGATGTCGTTCGCGACGAGCGTCCCCCGCGCCGACAGCCGCAGGTGCTCGTCCGCGCGCTCGAGCCACCCCGCCGCGCGGAGCTCGCTCGCAGTGCGTTCGGTCGCGGCGCGTCCCGTCGGGTAGCGGTCGAAGAACGACGGCTCGTGCACGCCGCCGGCAAGGCGCAGCCCGAGGACGATCGCCTCGTGCGCCCGCTCCTCCGCCGCGAGGTGCTCGCTTCCCGCCTCCGTCGGCGTCCCCGCCGTTGCCGCGGCGACGAAGTCGCGCGGCAGGCGGGTCTTCCAGTAGCGCCGCCCGGCGCGGTGGCCGTGAGCGCCCGCGCCGAAGCCCGCATAGTCGCCCGCGCTCCAGTAGAGGACGTTGTGCCGCGACGCGTAGCCGGGCCGCGCCCAGTTCGACACCTCGTACCGGACGAACCCGGCGGCCTCGAGCACGTCGCTCGCGTGTCCGTGCCGCTCCGCCTGGACGTCCGGGTCGACGTCGGGCTCTCGTCCCGTCTTGATCAGGGTCGCGAGAGGTGTGCCCTCCTCGATCGTGAGCGCATACGCGGACACGTGGGCGGTCCCCGCGGCGACGATGCCGTCGAGCGACCGCGTCCAGTCCTCGGGGCGTTCCCACGGCGACCCGAAGATGAGGTCGGCGTTGAGATCGGTGGCGCCCGCGCGCTGCGCCGCCGCGAGGGCATCCAGCGCGGTCTCGGCCGAGTGCGTGCGCCCGAGGCGCGCGAGCACGTGCGGCGCGAGCGACTGCACGCCGACCGAGAAGCGGTTGAACCCCGCGTCGAGGAGCTCCGCGAACGTCTTCTCGTCGACGGTCTCGGGGTTCGCCTCGACCGTGATCTCGGCCCCCGGCGCGATCTCGACGGCGTCCCGGACCGCGTCGAGGATCCGCCCAAGCTGCGCCGGCCGCAGCAGCGTCGGCGTCCCGCCTCCGAAGAAGACCGACGTTGCGGGACCGGGATGGTCGGAGGAGGTACCGATCTCGCGCTCGAGGGCCGCAACGTACGGCTCGTGCAGCGCGTCGAGGCCCTCGTAGGTGTTGAAGTCGCAGTAATGGCACCGGTGGCGGCAGAACGGCACGTGGACGTAGACGCCGTAGCCGGGATCTGCGTGCCAGGACCCGTCCCGGCGGCCGAGCCGCGTCTCCACGGCAGAGGAGTTCGTCACCAACTCATCTTAGGCATTGGGTGACCTACGGCCCCACACCCGCGTCAGTCCCAGGCTGTTCTCCGCCAGCAGACGCTTGACGCTCTCGCGCATGGACGGCGACGCACACTTGCGACTCGCTCGATCGCGTCGGGGCTTTTGGAACCGCTCGCGGTCGCTACGCGGCGACAACGAGCCGTCGGGCCTCTTGGAGGACCTGATCTCTCATGCGTGGACGCAACCCCGCGGCCGTCGTGACGTCGACCCGAACCCCGAGGAACTCCGACAACGCCGTCTGCATCCGGATCAGGTCGAACAGAGTCGTACCCGGCCGGACCTCCACGAGAAGGTCGAGGTCGCTGTCGGGGCGGGCTTCCCCACGCGCGCGCGAGCCAAAGACGCTGACCGCCGTGGCGCCGTTGGCCTCGGCGATCGCGATGATCCGCTCGACTGAAGAAGCGTCCTTCAGGAAATCACCCACGAAAACAGAATACCCAGTCGATGCATCCCACCGTCGGCGCGAACCGTGGCTACGAGCTCTTCTGGTCGGCGTCTACCCGCAGCGCCTCGATGAACGCGTTCTGCGGCACCTCGACCGACCCGATCTGCTTCATGCGCTTCTTCCCGGCCTTCTGCTTCTCCAGGAGCTTGCGCTTGCGCGTGATGTCACCGCCGTAGCACTTGGCGATGACGTCCTTCCGCTTCGCCCGGACGGTCTCCCGCGCAATCACGCGCGACCCGATCGCTGCCTGGATCGGGACGTCGAACATCTGCCTCGGGATCAGCTTGCGCAGCCGCTCCGTCATCGTCTTGCCGTAGTCGTATGCCTTGTCGCGGTGAACGATCGTCGAGAACGCGTCGACCGGCTGCCCGTTCAGCAGGACGTCCACGCGCACGAGCTTCGAGGCGTTCAGCCCCACGGGCTCGTAGTCGAGCGACGCATAGCCCTTCGTACCGCTCTTCAGCTGGTCGAAGAAGTCGAAGATGATCTCGCCGAGCGGCATGTGGTACCGGATCTCGACGCGTTCGGGCGACAGATAGTGCATCTCCTTCAGCTCGCCGCGCCGCTCCTGGCACATCTGCATGACCGGCCCGACGTAGTCCGAGGGCGTGACGATCATGACCGAGACGTACGGCTCGTACACCTCGGCGATCTGGCTCGGGTCGGGCATGTCCGTCGGGTTGCGGATCACCGTCTTGTCGCCGTTCTCGAGCTCGACCTCGTATCCCACCGACGGAGCCGTCGCGATCAGCGAGAGGTCGAACTCGCGCTCCAGACGCTCGCGGACGATCTCCATGTGCAGGAGCCCGAGGAACCCACAGCGGAAGCCGAACCCGAGCGCGGTCGACGACTCGGGCTGGTAGACGAGCGCCGCGTCGTTGAGCTTCAGCTTCTCGAGCGCGTCGCGCAGCAGCGGGAAGTCGTGGCCCTCGACGGGGTAGATCCCCGCGAACACCATCGGCTTCGGCTCCCGGTACCCCGACAGCGGCTCCTGCGCCGGGTTGCTGTCGGACGTGATCGTGTCGCCGACCTTGGCGAGGCTCACGTCCTTGATCCCTGCGATGAGGTAGCCGACCTCGCCGGTGTCGAGGATCTCGGTCGGAGTCGCCTCCGGTGCCATGATCCCGATCTCGTCGGCGTCGACGTCGACCTCCGCGATCATGAAACGGATCGACTGACGTCGCTTCAGCTGGCCGTCGATGACCCGGACGTACGCGATCACACCCCGGTAGGCGTCGTAGACCGAGTCGAACACGAGGGCGCGCAACGGAGCAGCCGGATCGCCCGAGGGCGGCGGCACCTTCTTGACGATCGCCTCGAGCAGGTCCGGCACCCCCTCGCCGGTCTTCGCCGAGATCCGGTACACGTCGGAGGGGTCGCACCCGATGAGCCCGGCCGTCTCCTCCGCGTACTTGTCGGGCTGCGCCGCCGGCAGGTCGATCTTGTTGAGCACGGGGATGATCTCGAGGCCGGCGTCGACCGCGAGGTAGAGGTTCGTGAGCGTCTGCGCCTCGATCCCCTGCGCCGCGTCGACGAGCAGGAGCACGCCGTCGCACGCTGCGAGCGAACGCGACACCTCGTAGCCGAAGTCGACGTGGCCGGGCGTGTCGATGAGGTTGATCTCGTAGGTCTCGCCGTCCGCCGCCTGGTACCGCATGGCCACGGCGGCGGCCTTGATCGTGATCCCGCGCTCGCGCTCGAGGTCCATCTTGTCGAGGAACTGCTCGCGCATGTCGCGATCGGAGACCGTCCCCGTCAGCTGGAGGAGACGGTCCGAGAGCGTGCTCTTCCCGTGGTCGATGTGTGCGATGACCGCAATGGCCCGCTGGTGTGCCTGATCCATGCGCGACGAACCTACTAGAGGTGGGGCCGCATCCCGCCGCCTCAGCCCTCGAGTATCTGCTTGAGCCGCTCGAGGTCGGTGCGGTTCGCGCGGCGCATCGCGCGCGCCATCACGGGGGCCGCGATCTTCCCGAAGCCAGAGGGCTCCCCGCGGTTGCGCAACGTCATCGTCGTGCCGCCGCCGGGGGTGTCCCGCCACGAATAGGTCGTCTCCATCGCGAACGGGCCCTCCGCCGTCGCCATCGCGAGCCGCTCCCCGGGCACGAGGTCCCTCACCTCGTACGTATACGCGATCGTCCTGCCCAGGAACTGAGCGACGAAGGCGACCCGGCTGCCGTTCCGCAACGGCGGTGCCGACTTCCATTCGACGCGCTTGATGTTGCGGTACCAAGCGGTCGCGTTGCCCGGGTCCGCGGCGTACGCGGCGACCTCCTCCCGCGGCCGCGCGATGTCGATCTCGGTCACGACGTCGACGTTCACGGCGCGTTCGGTCCCGGGTCGTCGCCGCCGGCTACCGCCGCAAGCCGCGACGCGTAGTGCTCCCACCCATGGCGGTGTATCTCCACCTGGTCCGGCGGCAGGTCCTTGTGCGTGAGCCGGATCAACGTCCCGTCGCCGGTGCCGAGCAGCTCGATCACCACCGTCGTGGATCCCGGCGCGACCGGAGGCCCCTGCTCCCATCCCCACGTGAACACGACGCGCTCGTTCTCGACGACCTCGACGACGCGTCCGGACGCGAACCCGTCCCCGGTGACGTTGACGCGCCAGACGCCGCCGGGCACGAGGTCGATCTCGGCCTCGGTCCCCTGCCACGCCGTCCACTTCGCCGCGTCGGCGAAGTACGCGAACACCTTCTCGGGCGGCGCGTTCACGTGCCGTTCGACGACGAGGTCACCGCCGGTCATCACTCCTCCTCCACGAGCCGCGCGAGACGGTCGAGCGACTGGCTCCACATGCGTTCGAGCAGCGGACGAAGCGGGCCGAGCGCCTCTCTCTCCGCGCGGTACAGACGAGCCCGGCCATCCCGCCGGACGGAGACGAAGCCGGCATCGCGCAACACGCCGAGGTGCTGTGACACCGCGGGAAAGCTCACGTCGAAGCGGGCGGCTATGTCCCCCGCCGCGAGCTCCCGATCCCACACGAGGCGGAGTATCTCCCGGCGGCGGGGCTCCGCCACTACCTGCAACGCGTCCAGTGCCTGCTCCCTTTGACGGTCTCCGGCAGACGGATATATTTAAGCGAAGACTAAAGTAAGGAGGAACCGATGGCAACGATCCTCTTGCGGGTCCCCGTCGACGCGACCCCCGACGCGGTCTACGAGGCCTTGTCCACGTCGGATGGCGTGAACGGGTGGTGGAGCAACCACACGGAGGGCCCCGCGGGGCCGGGGTCGCAGATGAAGGTGGCGTTCCCCGAGGCCCCCATCACGTTCGACTTCGAGGTCACGCGGGACGATCCCGGCACGGGCGTCGAGTGGCACTGCCTCGCAGGGCCCCCGGAATGGGTGGGCACGGACGTCCGCTTCGACATCGGCACCGGCGACGAGGGCACGAGCGTGCTCTTCTCGCACGACGGGTGGGCGACGACGGAAGAGTCGTTCCCGTTCATTGCCTACTCTTGGGCCCAGATCCTGCCGCGCCTGAAGGCCTTGGCCGAGACCGGGGAGCGCAGGCCGTTCTTCGACTTCTAGGGGGGCCTTCTGCTATCCTCTCGCACCTAATCCCTGGAAGGAACGGTGCTTTCGGCATGGCCAACATCAAGAGCCAGATAAAGAGGAACCGTCAGAACGAAGAGCGCAGGCAGCGCAACAAGTCGACGCGCTCGGCGCTGAAGACGCGCATCAAGCGGTTCAACGAGACGGTCGAGTCCGGCGACTCCGACGCGGCGCAGCAGGCGTTCCGCGACGCTACGAGGGCCCTCGACAAGGCGGCAGCGAAGGGCGTGCTCCACAAGAACACGGCTTCGAACAAGAAGTCCCGCCTCGCCAAGCGCCTCCAGCGCTCTAGCTAGCTCCGCATAAGGCTCATCTGCCCGGTAACTATCTGAACGACCGCGCGCTCGAGCGCGGCCTCCGGCGGCAGGTCACCGCCCTTCATCTCCACGTCGGTAGCGGCGAGGACGGTCATCGCCTCGACGAGCTCCTCCTCGCGATACGACCGGCACTGCCGCTGGAGCCTCTCCGCCCGCCACGACGGCAGCCCCATCGCGTCGCCCACGGCCTTCGCGTCGAGGTCGGCGAAGCGGCGGGCGCGCAGCATCCGGCGCACCTGCGAGCTGAGCGCGCCGAACACCATCAGCGGCTCGTCGCCCTGCTCCAGCAGCCGCCGCAGCGCGGTCATCGCCACCGCCAGTCGCCGCTCCCCCACCGCGTCCTGGAACGCGAACACGCGCTCGTCGGCGAACCTCGGGAACGCCTTGCGGACCTCCGCGGCCCCCACGGTCGCCCCGGCCCCCAGCGCCGTCGCCAGCTGCGACAGCGCGCCGTCCAGGTCGCGCAGCTCGGTACCGACCGAGTCGAGCAGAGCCCAACCCGCACGGTCGTCGACCCGCAGCTTGTGCTCGCGCCCTCGCTCCCTGATCCACCCGACGAGCCGCCGCCCCTTGGGGGCCTCCAGCGCGACGAACGATCCCGCGGAGCGCATCGCGGCGTCGAGCTTCGTCCTCCCGGTCGCTACGAGGACGAGCACGGCCGAAGGCGACGGTGACTCGAGATAGCGGGTGAGCGCTTCGACCGCTTCCTTGGAGAGGTCCTGCGCGTCGCGGACCACGACGAGCCTCCGGCCCCCGAGCAGCGACGGCGTGTCGAGCGCCCCCAGCAGCTCCGCCGCGGGCACGTCACCACCGAACGAGGCCTCCGACAGCGGGTCGGTCCCGGCCTCGGCCCGGATCCGGTCGATCGCCTCCTCCGCGAGGAACGTCTCGCCGGAGAGCAGGTACGCGTTCGAGCTCATCCCTCCCGGAGCCCCATCCGGTAGAGGGTCTCGTCGCCGTGTACCAGCGACACCGTCTCGGCCCCCTCGTCGAGCAGCGACGACCACTCCGCGCCCATCCACGCCTCGGCCTCTTCCTTCGAAGCGAACGGGTCCGTCCGGCGCATCTCGCCGCCGCCGGCGTCGTGCAGCTTCCAGACGTAGTCGGGCATGCCGCCGACCCTACGTCAGCGGGCAGCCTCGAACAGAAACGTCGCGATCGTCAGGAGGATGCCGCCGACGGCGATCCCCCACACCGCGAGCTCGAGCGACGAGACGCTCTCGATGTCGGGGTGCTCGGAGGCGATGCGGGCGATGATGCTGCGGCGGCCGAACTGACCCCGTCCGGTCCCCCTCCCGGTCATCCACCCCTCCTGAGGTTCGGTGGCGCCGAGAAGCCCGCCCGCCAGCGTCGCCAGCCCCGCGATCAGCACGCCCGTCGCGATCCCGTACAGGATCGTCCGGTCGGCGAGCAGCGCGTAGACGACTCCGCCGAGCGTTCCGGCGGCGCCCGCGAGCAGGATCGAGGCGGCGATCGACTTCAGGTGGTAGAGGCTCATGGTCCGGCTCGAAGACTACGCAGCGCGGGGGCGTAGCGCCGCCGCAACGGACCGCGCGGCAGCGATCACGACGGGGATCGCGAGAAAGATCCCCCATCCGGGTGGCACCGCGGGCGAGGCCCACGACGGCGCGGCGAAGATCTCTCCGACGCGGAGGATCCACCCGGCGAAGGGCGCCGCCGCGCGGGCGAACAGCGTGGCCGGGACCTCGGCGAACGGTGCGGTCGCGGCCGCGGCGAGGCCGAGGATCGTCGCCGGCGGGACCGCCGCCATCGCGAGCACGTTCGCGGGGAGGCCCCCAAGCGGGACGCGCCCGAAGACGCCTGCGAGGAGCGGCGCCACCGCGGCTTGCGCCGCGACGGTCGCGGCCACGGCCGCCGCAACGGGGGCCGGAAGGCGCGTGAGGCGTTGCGACAGCGGACGGCTCCAGAGGACTATGCCCGCGGTCGCCGCCGCGGACAGGTGGAGCCCGGTCGAATAGACGATCCCGGGACGAACGGCGACGAGCGCGAGGAGCGCGAGCCCGAGCGCGTGCAGCGGTTCGGTCCGGCGGCCGTACGCGAGCGCGACGAGCGCGATCGCGCCCATCGCCGCGGCGCGCAGCACCGACGCGTCGGGGCCGACGACGGCCAGAAAGGACGCGAGCGCCGCTGCGCACGCGCCGACGCGGGCGACGAACCGCGCCCTCCGCAACGCGAACGCGACGGCGGCGAGGAGGATCGCCACGTTGCTCCCGGAGACCGCGAGCAGATGCGCGAGCCCGCTCCGCCGCAGCGTCTCCTCCGTCGCGGGATCGATCCCGCCGGTGTCGCCGATCGTGAGCCCGCGCAAGAGTTGCCCGGAGAGGCCCAGAGGCGCGACCGCTCGGGCCAGAGCCGTTCGCACGCGCTCCGCCGCGCCGTGGACCGGGGACGCGCTGCCGCGGTCTTCGACGGACGTCGCGCGGAACGACGCGGCCGCACCCGCACGCCCCCGCGCCCGGTCGAACGCAGCCGGGCCGAGCGGGACGAGCCATCCCTCGGCGGTGAACCTTCGCCCCGGCCCGATGGCGGCGTCGTCGAGGAAGACCGCCCCCGCGTCCGGCACCACGTCGCCCGCGCACTCGGCGCGGTCGGCCGCGGCGAGGATCCCGAGGCCGCCCGCGTCCTCCAGCGTCCGCCCGGTCACATGACACGACGGCACACCGGTCGCGAGCGCCGCGAGCGGAGCGCGCTCGGGTGAGCGGACGGCCGCGTTCGCTGCTCCGAACGCGAACGCGACCGCGACGACCCCGACAGCGCGCCACGACGCCCACCGGCGGGCGGCGCACAGCGGTGCCGTCACCGTCGCAGCCATCACGGCCCACGGCGCGGCCCCCGCGCACAGCACCCCGCCGACGAGCCCCGCGAGGGCGAGCCATATCCGCGCGGCTCCGGCCATCGCTACAGCGTCACGTAGGGGCGGACGGACTCGAGCGTCGCCGGGCCGATCCCCGAGACCTCGAGCAACTGCTCCACGGACGTGAACGGCCCCGCCTCGTCGCGGTAGGCGAGGATCGCGGCCGCCGTGACGGGGCCGACTCCGGGAATCGTCTCGAGCGCGGCCGCGTCGGCGGAGTTCAGAGACACGGCCGCGGGAGCTCCCGTCGCTGCGCCGGGCGGCGTCGGCGCGGCGGGCCGGGCGCCGCGCTCGAGGACCTCGATCTTCACGCCGTCCACGAGAGGCTCCGCGAGGTTGAGCAGCCCGAGGTCGGCCCGGCGCGCCGCGCCTCCCGCGGCTTCGACCGCGTCCGCGACGCGGGCCCCCGCGGGCAACGCGTAGAGACCGGGCCGCGCCACGGCCCCCGCGACATGGACGAGAAGCTGCGGCGACGCCGCGGGAGAGGGCGCAATGGACGTGCCGGCTTCCGGTGCGGTCGCGGGCGGAGCGATCGCAGCGGCGGGCTTCCGGCTCGACACGAGAAGGCCCGCACCGACGAGGACCGCGACGACCGCGATCACAAGACCGGTATCGATCCGGCGGCCGGCGATCTCCTCGATCCGCGCCCTCAGCCCCCCCGGCACCACGACCTCGTCCATGACCACACGCTCGCCGGATGACGCAACCGTCGCAGTGACAAGGGCCACACCCGCCCGTGACATCATCGGCCCCCATGGATATCGAGCTGCGGACGATGAGCCCCGACGAGGGGCGGAAGTTCCTCGAGGTCACGGAAGCCGCGTTCGGCGCGGGCCTCACCGACGACGTCTGGAACGACCTCAAGCACGTCCTCGAGACCGACCGTTCGATCGGCGCGTTCGACGGCGCGCGCATGGTGGGCAGCGCGAGCGCGTTCACGCTCCGATTCACCGTCCCCGGCGGGGAGGTCGACGGCGCGGGCGTGACGATGGTGGGCGTCCTGCCGAGCCACCGCCGCCGCGGCGTCCTGCGCACGATGATGGAGTCGCAGCTCCGGGAGATAAAGGAACGTGGCGAGCCGATCGCCGCGCTGTGGGCGAGCGAGGACGCGATCTACGGACGCTTCGGGTACGGCGCCGCGAGCCTCCAGGCCCTCGTCGACATCCCGCGCCACCGTGCGTCGTTCCTCGACGACTCACCGATCCGCGGAGCGCTTCGGATGGTCGAGGGAGACGAGGCCGCCGAACTCTTCCCCGTCGTCTACGAGGCAGTCCGCAAGCAACGGCCGGGGACGTTCGTGCGGTCCGAGAAGTGGTGGCGGCACCGGATCCTGCGGGCGGCCGGGCGCGACGAGAGCGGGCCGTTCTTCAAGGCGTTGCTGGAGCACGACGGCGTGCCGTCAGCGTACGCGGTCTACCAGGTGCACCAGAAATGGGAGCAGGGGTTCTCGCGGGGGGCCGTCGAGCTGCGCGAGGTCATGGCCGCGACGCCGCAGGGCCACCTCGACATCTGGAAGTTCCTCTTCGGGATCGACCTCGTGGAGTCCGTCCACTCGACCGGCTTCTTCCTCCCCTCGGACCATCCGCTGCAGCTCATGCTCGCCGAGCCGCGGTATCTCAGGTTCCTGCTCTCGAACGGCCTGTGGGTGCGGATCGTGGACGTGGCCGCGGCCCTCGAGGCGCGCGGTTACGCGCGCGACGGCGCGGTCACGCTCGAGGTCGTCGACCCGCTCCTGCAGGCCAACGCGGGGACGTGGGCGGTCGTCGTCGACAACCGCCGCGCTACCGTCGGGAAGGTCGATGGCCCCGCCGACGTCCGGCTCGGGATCGGCGAGCTGGGCTCCCTCTACCTCGGCCAGTTCACGTTCTCGCAGCTCGCCGCGGCGGGAAGGCTCGACGTGGGGGACGCGGCCGCGCTCGCGCGGGCCGACGACATGTGGCGCACGGCGGTGGCGCCGTGGTGCCCGGAGATCTTCTAGGAGCTAGCGCGCGGCGACGAGGGAGACGAGCTTCGGCGGCTTCACGATGATCTTCACCGGCGGGTTGCCGCCGAGATGCCCGGCCACCTTCTCCGAAGCCAGAGCGAGCTCCTTCATCCGCTCCTCGCTCACGTCGACCGGCACCTTGATCGTGTCGCGCACCTTGCCGTTGACCTGGACGACCATAGTCGTCTCGTCCTCGAACGCAAGATCCTCGTCGTACGTAGGCCACGGCTGCGAATGCACGGAGTGCTCGTGCCCGAGGCGGTGCCATTGCTCCTCCGTCACGTACGGCGCCATCGGCGCCAGGAGCTTGAGCAGCGTCTCGATGAGCTCGCGCAGCACGCCGGGATGCCCGCCGCCCACCGTCTTGTAGCGGCCCGCATTGTTGACCAGCTCCATGAGCCGCGCGATCGCGGTGTTGAACGAGAACGTCTCGTAGTCACGAGTGACGACCTTGATGGTCCTGTGGATGTGGCGGCGGAGCGCGGTCTCGGCCGGCCCCATGTGGAGGTCGCCGACCGATACGACGTCGCGGTTCTCCTCGCAGAGACGCCAGACGCGCTTCAGCCACGGGAAGGTGACCTTGCCGATCGCGGTCACGCCCTCCTCGGGCCAGTCGAAGTTCTGCTCGGGCGGGCCGGAGAACAGCATGTAGAGGCGTAGCGAGTCGGCGCCGTACATGTGGAACGCGTCCTGGGGCTCGACGACGTTCCCGCGCGACTTCGACATCCGCTTGCCGCCCATCATCACGGTCCCCTGGTTCAACAGCGACGGGAACGGCTCGGGCTCGTCGGCCATGCCCATGTCGACGAGCACCTTCTGCCAGAAGCGCGCGTAGATGAGGTGGAGCACCGCATGCTCGATGCCGCCGGAGTACTGGTCGACCGGCATCCACGCCTTCGACTTCTCGGGGTCGAACGGCATGTCCTCGTTGCGCGGGTCCAGGAAGCGGTGGAAGTACCACGACGAGTCGACGAACGTGTCCATCGTGTCGGTCTCGCGCCGCGCGGCCGCACCGCACTGCGGGCACGGGACGTTCACCCATTCCTCTGCGGTCGCGAGCGGGGATGCCTCCTCGTTCGGCGCAAAGTCCACGACGTCCGGGAGCACGACCGGCAGCTGGTCGTCCGGCACGGGCACCTCGCCGCAGGCGTCGCAGAACACGATCGGGATCGGCGTTCCCCAGTAGCGCTGGCGGCTGATGAGCCAGTCGCGCAGCCGGAAGTTGATCGCGGCGCGGCCGAGCCCCTGCTCTTCGAGCCACGCGGTGACCGCCGTGACGGAGTCGCTGGTCGACGTGCCGTCGAAGGGGCCGCTGTTCACGAGCGTGCCGGGCCCGACGTAGGGGAGCTCGCCGGGGCCCCCGGACGCGTCGATCACGCGGCGGACCTCGAGGCCGTACTTGTTCGCGAAGTCGAAGTCGCGGTCGTCGTGGCCGGGCACAGCCATGATCGCCCCGGTCCCGTACTCCATCAGGACGTAATCGGCGACCCAGACGGGGATGCGTTCGCCGTTGACGGGATTCACCGCGTGGACGCCGAGGAACATCCCGCTCTTCTCGCGCTCGGTCGACGTGCGGTCGATGTCCGAGAGGCGGTTAACCTCGGTGCGGAACGCCTCCAGCTCGGCCGTCGTGCCGCCCGCGGCCGCGAGCTTCTCGACGAGCGGGTGCTCCGGCGCCATCACGAAGAACGTCGCGCCCCACAGAGTGTCCGGACGGGTGGTGAACACGACGACCGGCTCTTGAGCTCCTTCGAGCTCGAACGAGACCTCGGCCCCCTCGGAGCGCCCGATCCAGTTCCTCTGCAGCGTCTTCAGGTGCTCGGTCCAGCCGGTGTTCAGCTCGAGATCGGCGACGAGCCGCTCCGCGTAGTCGGTGATCTTGAAGAACCACTGCGTGAGCCAACGCTTCTCGACGACCGCGCCGCACAGCTCGCACCGGCCGGCGACGACCTGCTCGTTCGCGAGCACGGTCTTGTCGTTGGGGCACCAGTTCGCGGGGGCCGCGCGCCGGTATGCGAGGCCCCTCTCGTAGAAGCGCAGGAAGAACCACTGGTTCCACCGGTAGTACGCGGGCTCGCACGTGTAGAAGACGCGGTCCCAGTCGAACGAGCACCCGAGTCGCTCCATCGACCCGCGGTGCTTCGCGATGTTGTCGTACGTCCACGTCTTCGGATGGATGCCCCGCTTGATAGCGGCGTTCTCGGCGGGGAGGCCGAACGCGTCCCAGCCGATCGGGTTCAGGACCTGACGGCCGTTCATGCGCGCGAAGCGCGCGATCGAGTCGTGGATCGAGAAGATCTCGACGTGGCCCATGTGGAGGTCGCCCGACGGGTACGGGAACATCGTGAGCGTGTAGCGCTTGTTCCCGGACGGGAGCTCGGGGGCCGCGTAGGCCTTGGTCTCCCTCCAGACCTTGCCCCAGCGGTCCTCGATCGCCCTGAAGTCGTAGTCGCGCTCCATAACGCGGCAACCCTAAATCGTCGGCATCGTCACCCGCTGCAACTCCCGAACGGCGACGCGGCGTACTCGGGGAAGCGGTCGATCTCCTCCAGCGGCGCGTTCTCGACCTCGACGCGGTCCTCCACGAGCGTGGTGCCCTCGAACACGAGGAAGCGCCGCTCTACTCGATAGGTGCTGCCCTCGGGGGCCGCGAACGACGACACGATGCCCCCGTCCGGTGCGCAGTCGACCGCCTCGACGTGGCCGACGCTGCCCCCGAACCCGAGCAGGCCGTCGCCCACCGTGTTGTCGCCGGCTTCGACCGTCACCTGCTGCAGCGTGCCGCCGTCGGCGGCGACGATGCCGACGAACTGCGCGGACGCCCCGGCCCCCATGTTCACCACGACCTCGAGGCCGGGCTCCCCGTCGACGTCCTCGAGGGTGTTAAGCGTGGGCGCGGGAAGGCCGAAGTCCGTCCGCCACGTCTCGAGCGGAGCCGCCAGGGTCTCCTCGGCGGAGTCGGCGACGACGAACGCCTGGCATCCGGGATCGCCCGAGGGGTCGAAGTGGACCGCGACCTCCTCGTCCACCCCGTCTCCGTCAACGTCACCCGTCCGGGCGTCGCCGGTCCGCAGAGACGTGTCCGCGACGGCGGCCGACTGGTTGGGACATTGGCCCGCGGGGGCGGAGAGCGTAGGGGCCGCCGAGGGCGAGGGGGCCGCGGTGTCGACCGCCGCCTCGTCGGGAGCGGACGTGCACGCGACCGCAGCCGTCAGCGCGAGGAGGAGTATGCGTCTCACCCTCCCGGATGCTACGAGCTACAGCGCGCGGCGGAACTCCTCCGGCGAGAGCGCGGCCTGGCGAAGTACGGACGCGAGCGTCCCACGAGCGAGCTCACGGTGGCGGGGCACGATGACCGTCCGGCCGTCGGGCCGGCGGAACTTGACGTGGCTCCCCTTCTGGCCGGCCTGCTCGAAACCGGCTTTGTGCAGAACCCGCGCGACCTCCTCGAAGCCGACCGGCGGGAGCCGCGCCGTCACCTCGCCCGGCCCAGATGCGCTTGCCGAAAATCCCGACTCCCCGCGGTCGTCACGCGTTAAGCGTGAACCCGAGGAACGGATCCGCCCGGCCAAGCCGCGGCCATGCGCTCGCCACCGCCGGCGCGCCCGCGATCACTTGTAGTCGGGTCCAGCGCCGGATTCCGGGACCCGGACCGACGTGACGGCCGAGGCGGCCTGCTAGGCCGAGAGGTCGACCGACGCGATGATCGGAGAGGGCCCTACCTCGGCCTCGGGAGCATCTTCGAAGTAGAGCTCGAGGGCCTCTTTGAGGTTCGCAAGCGCCTCTTCGATCGTGGTGCCCTGAGTGGTCACCTCGACCTCGAGGCAGCGCGCCACGTACCAGGGCGGCTCGTGCGTGACCGCTGCTGTGAGTCGCATCTGAGGCCGATCCTACGTTTTCGCGCTCTGGAGCTTCCGGCGCGCTCGGCAGAAGATCACCAGTCGTCACGGGGGCGGCGGCGGGGAAGGGATTGTCCGGGTTTCGCACGAATCCTTAGGACGTGGCGGCGACCCGAAAGGAGCTTCGGTGACGAAGACCGCACGATGCCTGGGGGCCGCGCTCCTCGCCCTGTTCCTCGTCGTCCCGGGGGCGGCTGCCCGGCAGGCCGAGGACGTCCACTCGGACAACATCGAGCAGCTCGCCCAGGTCCCGATCGAGATCGACGACGACGTGTTCGCGCAGGGGTCGGACATGGCGTTCCGCGGCGACCTGCTCGTCGCCGGGAGCTACGAGGGCATGGCGCTGTTCCGGATCCTGAAGGGTGCGCCGTACGTCCGGCAGATCTCGTTCTTCAACTGCCCGGGCTCACAGGGTGACGTCTCCCTCGTCGGCGACTACGTCCTGATCTCCATCGACTCGGGCGGGTCGAACACCGGCGAGACGCCGCGGTGCAACAACACCGACGACTCGCTCGGCGCGGAGGGGATCCGCATAGTCGACATCTCGGATCCCGCGGCCCCCCGGCAGGTCAAGTTCGTCGAGACGCCGTGCGGCTCGCACACGCACACGATCCTGCCGAGGGGGCCGAAGACCTACGTGTACGTCGAGTCGTACCCACTCGGCGCGCCGACGCCCGACTGCAGCCCTGCAAGCCACCGCAAGGTGTCGATCATCGAGATGCCGACGGCCGATCCGACGAAGGCGAAGCTCGCGGGAGAGCTCGACGTGTCGCCCGAGATCGGGTGCCACGACGTCACGGTCGTCCCCGCGCGCGACCTCGCCGTCGTCGCGTGCATCGCGGAGTCGCAGATCTGGGACATCAAAGACCCGCTGAAGCCCGTGATCGTGTCGCGCATCTACAACCCGAGCATCCAGATCCACCACTCCGCGGGCCTCACCTGGGACGGGAAGTACATGGCGATCGGCGACGAGTTCGCCGGCTCGGTCACCGGCACGTGCCCCGGCGAGCGACCGTGGTCCGTCGGCGCCCTGTGGTTCTACGACGTAAGCGATCCCGCGACACCGCTGCCCGCCGGGTACTACAACATCCCGCGGCGAGCGCTGCCGGAGAGCCAGGAGGAGGCCGGTTACCTCGCGTGCACGACGCACAACTTCAACATCCTCCCGATGAAGCACGACGGGCACTACGTCGCGTCGATCGGCTACCGGAACGCCGGCATCTCCGTGATCGACTTCAGCGACCCCGCGAACGCAACCGAGATCGCGCACTACCTGCAGCTGAACGACGGGATGATCCCCGACGTGTGGTCGGCGTACTGGTACAACGGCCGCATCTACGCGAGCGACAACGGCGCGCTCCGTGGGATCAGCGTGTACGAGATGGAGGGAACGGGCGCGAAGGACGTCCACTACTTCGAGGGGACGCTGAACCCGCAGGTCCAGATCGCGGACTTCCGCTAGAAGCTACGGGAGCAGCTCGAACGCGTCCGTGTGAGCGGGACGCATGACGCCGAAATGACGGTGGTCGAGCGTCGCGATCTGAGTGACGCCGAGGCGTTCGGCGGCTGCGACGACGGACGCGTCGACCGTGCCGAGCGGCATGTCGCAGTACCGATGGACGAGCTCCGCGATCCGAAGCCAGTCCGAGGCCGCTACCGGTTCGGGGATCAACGCTCCGCTGGAGAGGTCGCCCAGGAACCGCACCTCGACGGACGAGCCGAGGCGGGACTCGATCAGGTGCGCGACCTCGGCGACGCACAGCATCGGGACCAGCAAAGGTCCCGGGTGCGTGGCGAGCAGGCGAAGGCACTCGGAATGACGCGGATCGCTGCGGTCGGCGTACGCGAAGAGCGGCCCCGAGTCGACGACGAGGGCTATTCGGATCGCTCCCGCTCGAGGCGCTGCGGCCACTCTTCCGCAAGGATCTCCTCGATGCGCGACGCGATGTCGCCGCCGCCACTATTACCGGCGCCCGCGGCGAGAAGACGGCGGCGGGGGCCGCCCAGGTGGGTCTCGATCGCTTCTCTCGTCAGCTTGGACACGGTGATTCCTCTCCGTCGGGCCTCCTGGCGGAGCTGAGCATCCAACGCGTCGGGGAGCTTCACAGTGGTGCGCCTCACAGGTATGCCAGCATACCCGAGGCGTGCGTCAGGCGGCGGGTTGGGGGGCGGGGCGGGACGGGAAGGGTGGACGTGAAAGAGACTGGTGGACCCGACCGGGATCGAACCGGTTGCCTCCGCCGGGGCGGGTGGGGAACGGACGGGGCGCGGAGCGCCGCCTTCGGAGAATCGCGGTGGACCCGACCGGGATCGAACCGGTTGCCTCCGCCATGCCATGGCGGCGCTCTACCAAGTGAGCTACGGGCCCAGGAACGCGGCCACACGCAGTGGCCGCACGGACCCCCGATGCTAGCAGAGGGGCTTTCGGCCCCCGCGCCTACGCAGGCGGTGGAGGCGGTGGCCCGCTAGGCCCCGCCGGTGATCCCCCGCCCGAGGGCCCCGGCCCCTGTCCGCCGGACGGACCAGACCGCCCCCGGCCGCGGCGACGACGGCTCCGTCGCTTGCGTGCGGGCTTGTCCGGCTGCGCCTCGCCCTCGGGAGCATCGTCGGGACCGACACGCGGGGCAGCGGGTGCCTTCTCGCGCCGGGGTGCTCCGTCCGCGGGCGCGGGGGCCGCGGGTGCGCGGCCCCCACCCGAGCCGCCGCCGGACGCGGCCGACTTCTCCTCGGCGACCTTGATCGTGATCCGGTACTCCTGCGGGTACGCGGGGACGCCGTAGTTGGACTGGAGCTCACCGATGATCCCCTCGAGCGACTGCCCGTCGGCCGGCGCCGTCAGGACGTCGGGCCGCTCCCTCGGGAGGGCACGGACGAGGTCCTCCGACGACTTCGGCGACGCGATCTGCCCCTCGCTGCCGCGCTTGCGACGCCTGCGGTTGCGGGAGCGGCCCGAGGACGAGCGGGACGAGTCGAGCTGACTCGCCTGCTCCCTTACCTGCTGCCCCTCCTGCCGGGGCTTCTGCCCGTCGGACGGCTTGCGGCGCCTACGTCGCCTCCGCCGCGGCTGGCTCATCGTCCCCCTTCCACGCGTCGCCGTCGGGAGGCGTTCCGTCGTCGTAAGGCACGACGCGCGCGTCCGACCACAGCCTCTCGAGGTCGTAGTAGTCGCGGTCGTCCGCCTGGAACACGTGGACCACGAAGTCGACGTAGTCGAGGAGGACCCACCGGGCCTCGCGTTCGCCCTCGCGGCGGAACGGCTTCAGGCCGTGGTCCTCCTGCAGGCGGCGCTGGACCTCGTCGGCGATCGTCCGGACCTGCCGTTGCGTGTTGCCGCTGCAGATCACGAAGTAGTCGGTGATCACCAGCTGCTCGGACACGTCGAGGACGACGATCCGTTCGGCCTTCTTCGACGAGGCGGCCTCTGCGGCCTCTAGGGCAAGCGTCTCGTCGGTGCGTTCCGAATTCAAAGCGTTTGGAGGAAATCCTTTCCAACTACGATGGTCAAATCCACGATACCTTGGCTCTGCGCCCCGACCTGCACCTCTCCTACCCCGATCAGGTCCCTCGTCCTCTCGGCTAGATCGAGGGCCTTCGACGTCCGGTCGTACGTGATCACCAGCGTCTGCCGGTAGTTCAGCCGCCGGGCGTTGCCCGAGAGGATCACGCGGAACCCCTCGCCGCCCAGCCGCTCGGCCACCAGCTGCCCGACCCCCGGGGACCCGTTGCCGTTCAGTATCTGGATGCGGACCTCCCGGCCGGCGACGGCCTGGGCCCCCACCGCCCGCGCGAGGTACTTCTTCACCTCGTCCTCGTCGACCTGGTAGAGCTCGCTGCCGCCGACGCCGATCTGTCGCACGGGCAGGAGGGCGAGCGTGCGGTCCTCGGGGGCCGCGGCGGCGAGGCGTTCGAAGAGCCGGGCGAGCTCCTGGATCGATGCGTCCGACTCGCCGAGGGCGGCCCCCGCGCTCTCGACCGCCGCGCCGAGGCCCTCGGCGTCGAACGTGAACGCCTCGAGCAGGGCGGCCCATAGCGCGATGTGCCGCCCGCCGAGCTCGACGTCGTCGGTGTCCAGTCCCTTGACGTAGAGGAGGTCCGCCAGGAACCCGGCCGAGAGCCTTTGGGGGCCGGCGGTGAACAGGAGCCTCGCCTGCCCCGGCCCCGCCTCGACCCTGACGTCGTCCGGCACGTCGACGGTCAGCGGCCCGATCTCCTCGAACAGGACCGCGGCGTCGGCGTCGGACAGCTCGAGGTAGCGGTCGACCGGGGTACCGAGCAACGTCTCGGCGGCGAGCAGCAGGAGGGGGACGCCGCCGGACTCCAGCGCGTCGCCGATCGCGAGGAGGCCGCGGCCCGGCACTCCCGTCGCGGTGTGCGCGGGGATGTAGGTGACGGAGCAGCGGCCGGTCGCGCTGTCGGTGGACAACAGCGCGATCCACGTCGGCGCGGCGCCCGCTCGCTGCTCCTTGGTGCCGAACACGAGAGTCGTCGTGATCGTGTCCTCTGCGTCGGGACCCTTGGCCGCGAGACCGGGAGCGGGGGCAGGGGCCTCGTCGCGCCCCATGATCGCGATCACGCCCACCAGCCCGACGACCGCGGCCAGCGCGGCCGCGATCCCCCCGCGGAGCAGCTCCTTGCGCCGCTTCGCGCGGCGCTCTCCCTCGAGGCGCGCGCGCCGGGGGCCGGGGACGTCGCCGCCGACGGGAGCCGCCGCATCGGCGTCCACCTCCGGCTGAACGGGGATCTCGTCGTCGAAGAGCTCGTCCTCGTCGGGATACGAATACGCCGGCTCGCCCGACCCCGGCTCCTCGTACAGCACCTCGGCAACGGGATCCTCGACTTCGTCGACCAGCTCCTCGTAGACGGGCTCTTCGTCGAAGGGCTCTTTGTCGAAGGGCTCTTTGTCGACGGGCTCCGGCTCGGCCTCTTCGGGCTCTTCGGGCTCGGCGTCTTCCGGCTGGGTCTCGGGCTCGGCCGCTTCAGCTACGGGCTCCTCAGGCCCCCCCAGCAGCCGGCGCTTCCACCACGACTCCGCGTACACCGGCGGGGTCTCGTCGGCCGCGGGGGCCTCGTCGTCGGAGGCGGGTTCCGGCTCGGACGCCTCTTCCTCTGCGGCAGGCACGTCGTCCTCGACCACGGCGGCCTCTTCCGGCTCCTCGGGGTCGACCCAGACCTCGTCGTCCGCGCCCTCCTCCAGCTCGTAGCGGCGCGCCTCGCGCTCCTCCTGGAGCCGCTTCCGCTCCTCCCACCAGGACTTGAAGCTCATGCGGACCTCTCGTCCGCGGGGCGGTACAGCCCGTGCTCGCGGATGTACGCGGCGACGACCGGAGCTACGAGGCCGTCGACGGGCTCGCCCTCGGCGGCCCTGCGCCTGATCTCGGTCGACGACACGTCGACCTCGTCCATACGCGCGAGGTGGACGCGCGGCCATCCGTCGCGGGGCTGGAGCGCCGACGAGTCGAAGCCCGGTCGCGGCACCGCGATCACCTCCGCGAGCGCCGTGAGGTCGGCGACGCGGTGCCACGTCCCCAGCGTGAGCACGGCGTCGACGCCCGCCACGAAGAACAGCGCGGCGTCCGGCCCGTAGAAGTCACGGAGGATCGCCATCGTGTCGACGGTGTAGGTCGGGCCCTTGCGGTCGATCTCCATGCGCGACGCCTCGAAGCGCGGGTCGTCCGCCGTCGCGAGCACGGTCATCATCCAGCGGTCCTCGGCGGCGGAGAACCCGGCCTTCTGCCACGGCGTGCCCGCGGGAACGAACAGGATCCGGTCGAGCTCGAAGTCGTCGAGCACCGCCGTCGCCACGGCGAGATGGCCGTTGTGGATCGGGTCGAACGTCCCGCCGATCACGCCCAGGCGCCGGATGCGCCTCTCGGTTCCCATAGGTGTAGTGAACCCGAAACGCGCCGGAAACTGGCGACAAACCGGACCCCTCGGTGGCGCGACGCGCGGAATCGAGCGGGGGCCCGGGGAGTGGCCCCGCTCGAGTCCTTGCCTTGCGAACGGCGCCGGAGGTTCGGGGGAGAGACCTCGTGCCGGCGTCGCGTTCGGTGACAGCGTACGGGGGCCTCTTGAACGGGAGGTGGCGCGCCTGCGTAGAGCGCGTGAAAAGGAGCTAGCTCCGGACCTGCCCCTGCCCCCACACGACGTACTTCGTCGTCGTCAGCGCCCGCAAGCCCATCGGCCCCCGCGCGTGGAGCTTCTGCGTCGAGATGCCGATCTCGGCCCCGTAGCCGAACTCGCCGCCATCGGAGAACCTCGTCGACGCGTTGACGAAGATCGAGCCGGAGTCGACCTCGGCAGCGAAGCGGCGGGCCGCGGTGAGGTCCTCCGTCACGATCGCCTCCGCGTTCGAGGTCCCCCACCGGTTCACGTGCGCGATCGCGTCGTCGAGCGAGCCCACGACTCCGACCGCGATCTTGTAGTCGAGGTACTCCGTCGCCCAGTCCTCTTCGGTCGCGCTGCGTGCGTCCGGCCACAGCGCGCACACCTCGTCGTCCCCGCGCACCTCCACACCCGCGGCGCGTAGCGCGTCGAGCGTTCCCGGGAGCCACTCCTTCGCGACGTCCGCGTGGACGAGCAGCGTCTCGGCGGCGTTGCACACGCTCGGCCTCTGCGTCTTCGCGTTGACGACGATCTCGGTCGCCATGGCGGGATTCGCCGCCCGGTCGACGTAGACGTGGCAGTTGCCGTCGCCGTCGATGATGTACGGGACCGTGGCGTTCTGCTCGATGCTCTCGATGAGGGCGCGGCCCCCGCGCGGCACGAGCAGGTCGACGCGTCCCTTGGCCTGCATGAGCTCGGTCGCCGCCTCGCGGCTCACGTCCTCGACGAGCTGGATCGCGTCCGCGGGCACCCCCGCGCCGGACGCCGCGGACCGCAGCACGCCGACGATCGCCTTGTTCGACTCGAGCGCGATCGACGACCCGCGCAGCACGCACGCGTTGCCGGACTTCAGGCACAGTCCCGAGACGTCGGCGGTGACGTTCGGCCGCGCCTCGTAGATCACCGCGACGACACCGAGCGGCACGCGCACCTGCTCGATCAGCAGCCCGTTCGGGCGCGTCCACCCCGAGACCACCTCACCGACGGGATCGGGCTGAGCGGCGACCGCGCGCAGCCCCGACGCCATCGACTGCAGACGGGAGGAAGTCAACGTGAGCCGGTCGACGAGGGTTGCAGACGTGCCCGCCTCACGGGCGGCCGCCACGTCGCGCTCGTTCGCACCGACGAGCGTCTCCTCGGCCGCGAGGAGCGCGTCCGCCATCGCGAGAAGTGCCGCGTCCTTGATCTCGGACGGCAACGCGGCTACCGCGGGAGCGGCCTCCGCGGCGGTCCGGCAGATGTCGGCTGGCCTCACGTGTCAGTCCTCCAGGACGACGAGCTGGTCACGATGGATGACCTCCCCACCCTCGCCGGTCGGGCGGCCCCGGACGCCGTGCAGCTCCGGGGCGGAGAAGCGTACCAACCCGCGTGCGAACACGGCCCCGGAACGGTCGCTCACGTCGACCGCGTCGCCCGCGGCGAACTCGCCGGACACCGCGGTGACCCCGACGGGGAGCAGGCTCCGCTTGTCCTCCACCAGCGCCTTGCGCGCGCCGTCGTCCACCTCGATCGTGCCGGTCGGCGGGCGGGCGAACGCGATCCACAGCCGCCGCGCCGTCTCACGCTTGGGCCGCGGGTGGAAGTACGTCCCGAGGGCCTCGCCCCGCGCGATGCGCCCGAGGACGTCGGGCTCGGTCGCGTCCGCGACCACGACCGCGACGCCGGAGAACGTCGCCACCCACGCGGCCGCGATCTTCGACGTCATGCCGCCGCTCGAGTACTCGGAGCCGCGGCCCCCGGCGACGCGCTCGAGCTCGGGCGTGATACGCCGGACCTCCTCGATCACAGGCGCAGCCGGGTCGCGCCGCGGGTCGGCCGCGTGCACTCCCTTCGCGTTCGTCAACAGGACCAGGAGGCGCGCGTGCGCGACGTTCGCCACGAGCGCGGCGAGCATGTCGTTGTCGCCGAAGCGAATCTCGTCCACCGCGACCGTGTCGTTCTCGTTCACGACCGGCAGCGCCTTCAACGCGAGCAGACGGTCGAGCGTGTTGCGCGCGTTCAGGTACTGCTGGCGCTGCATGAAGTCGTAGCGCGTGAGCAGTATCTGCGCGACGACTATGTCGGACGCGGCCAGCAGTCGCGCGTACGAGCCCAGCAATAGCCTCTGCCCGACCGCGGCCGCGGCCTGCAGCGACGGGATGTCCGAGGGCCTCCGCTCGAGGCCGAGGGGGCCGAGCCCCGCGGCGATCGCGCCCGACGAGACGAGGATCGGGTGGCTGCCGGCGCGGTGCAGCCTCGTCAACCCGCCGCAGAGGGCCTTGAGCCTGCGCTCGTCCGGCTCTCCGGTGCTGTCGACGAGAGACGCGCTCCCGACCTTGACGACCAGCCGGTCGCCGGGGCCGAGCCTAGGTCTCGACACGTTCGGGATCGTCCTCGCCCGCCGCGGCCTCGGGCTCGAAGTCGAACGCGGTGTCGCCGATCCGCACTTCGTCACCTCGCACGGCCCCCGCCGCGGCGAGCATGCGCTCGACGCCCATGCCGATGAGCCGGCGCTGCAACAGCTCGACCGCCTCCTCGCTCTCCATGTCCGTCGTCGCCACGGCACGTTCCGCACGACGGCCGCGCACGCGCCACGCGTCGCCCTCACGCGCGACCTCCAGCGGGCTCTCCTTGACGACGTGGCGCACGTAGCCGACGCGTGCGGGGGCCGCGGCCCGCGCCTCGCGCACGAGCTCGCGCACTCGCTCGAGCAGGTCGTCGAGCCCCGTTCCGGCGACGGCGGAGATCGTGAGCGCGCCCGGATGAGCGGCCGCGACCTCGGCGGCACGCTCGGGGGCCGCGTCGGCCTTCGTCACGACGACCAGGCGCGGCCGCGCCGCGAGCGCGGGGTCGAACGCCTCGAGCTCCGACGTGAGAACGGCGACGTCCTCCGCGGGGTCGCGGTCCTGTGCCACGGGATCGACGAGCACCAGCAGGATCGCGGCGCGGCTGACGTGGCGCAGGAACCGGTGGCCGAGGCCCTTACCCTCGTGCGCGCCCGGCACGAGCCCCGGGATGTCGGCGACGACGAACGACTCCTCCGCCCCCTGCACGACGCCGAGGTTCGGCACGAGCGTCGTGAACGGGTAGTCGGCGATCTTCGGCTTCGCGGCGGAGATCCTGCTGATCAGCGTGGACTTCCCCGCGTTCGGGAACCCGACGAGCCCGACGTCGGCGAGCAGCCGGAGCTCGAGGCGGAGCTTGCGCTCGTCGCCCGGCTCGCCCTTCTCGGCGAACGACGGGGCCCGGCGCGTGGGCGTCGTGAACGCGACGTTGCCGCGGCCCCCGCGGCCCCCCGCCGCGGCGACCATCTCGTCACCGGGCGCGGCGAGGTCCGCGATGAGCACGCCGTCCTCGTACACCACGGTCCCCGGCGGCACGCGGATCACGCGGTCCTTGCCCTTCGCTCCGTGGCGCCGCTTGTTGAGGCCGTGCCCGCCCGCGGGAGCCTTCACGTGTGGGTGGTCGCGCAGCTCGAGCAGCGTCCCGACCGACGCGTCGGCGCGCAGGATCACGCTCGCGCCGCGGCCCCCGTCGCCGCCGTCGGGGCCGCCCTTGGGCTTGTAGGGCTCGCTGTGGAATGCCGCGGAGCCGTTCCCGCCCGCTCCAGCGGTCACGAAGATGGCGGCCTCGTCTACGAAAGCCATGGGTTCCGGAGGGGCGGCCTCAGCCGCCCGCCGAGACTGACTACTCGCTTACGACGCTGACCACGCGGCGCCCGCGCAGCCGGTGGAACGTGACCTTCCCCTCGGCCATCGCGAACAGCGTGTCGTCGCTGCCCTTGCCGACGTTGAGCCCGGGGTGCAGGCGGGTGCCGCGCTGGCGCACGAGGATCATGCCGGGCCTGGCCTCCTGGCCGCCGAACATCTTGACGCCGAGCCGCTTCGCCTCGGAGTCACGCCCGTTGCGGGAAGACGATGCTCCCTTCTTATGCGCCATCGTTGCTCCCCTCTTCGCTCGTCGCGGCAGCCGCTGCGGGGGCCTTGCGCTTACCGCCCCCGCCCAGCGTGATGTCACCGATCTGGATCGTCGTGTACTTCTGGCGGTGCCCGGCGTGGCGCCGGTAGCCGGTCTTGTTGCGGAACTTGTTGACCTCGACCTTCGGCCCCTTCGTCTCGCCCACGACCTTGCCCACGACCCGCGCACCTTCGAGGTCGGCCCTCTCGGACCGCGCGGTGCCGGAGTCCTCGACGACGAGGAGCGGCGTGAACTCGACCGAGTCCGACCCGTCCTTCAGGCGCTCGATCTCGATCACGTCGCCGGGGGCGACTTTGTGCTGCTTACCGCCCGCGCGGATGATGGCGTACAAGGGTCACTCCTTAGATGAGGCCGGACTGGCACCCGGCCCTGTGGTGTGGCCGGGCGAGGCGCCCGGAGGAAACGCAGCGGGAAGGATACCAAAGGCGCATCTAGCTGCCTAATCGACGTCGTGGATGAGGATCCCCCGGCCCTCGCACGTCGGGCACGGGTCCGAGAACGCCTCGACGATCCCCGCCGACACGTTCTTCCTGGTCATCTGGACGAGGCCGAGCGGCGAGATGTCGAAGACCTGCGTCCTCGTGCGGTCCCGCCCCAGCTCCTTGCGGAAGAGCTTGATCACCTCGTCCCGGTTGCCCAGGTCCTCCATGTCGATGAAGTCGATGACGATGATCCCGCCGATGTCCCGGAGCCGGAGCTGCCGCCCCACCTCGACCGCGGCCTCCTTGTTCGTGCGGAACACGGTCTCCTCGAGGTTCGACTTCCCGACGAACTTGCCCGTGTTCACGTCGATGACCGTCATCGCCTCGGTCCGGTCGATCACGAGGTGCCCGCCCGAGGGGAGCCACACCTTGCGGTCGAGCGACTTGCGGATCTGTTCGACCACCCGGAACTCCTCGAAGATCGGAAGCTTCCCGTCGTAGGTCTCGATGCGCTGCTCGAGCTCCGAGGACGTCGAGCGGACGTAATCGCGCAGCTTCTCCGCCAGCGCGTCGTCGTCGACGATGCAGCGGGTGACGTCGCGGTTGAAGAGGTCGCGGACCACGCGCATCTCGAGCTCGGGCTCCTCGTAGACGAGCGCGGGGGCCTTCACGCCCTGCGACTTCCTCCGGATCGTCTCCCACGTCTGCACGACGCGTTCGAGGTCCCGCTTCAGGTCCTCGCGGCCTGCACCCTCGGCGGCGGTCCGCACGATCAGCCCGTGCTCTGACGGACGGAGCTCGTTGACGATGTCGCGGAGCCTGCCGCGCTCCGAGTCCGACAGCCGGCGCGAGACGCCGAGCGAGCGCGCGTTCGGCACGAGCACGAGATGACGCCCGGCAATCGACACGAGCGCGGTGAGGCGCGCGCCCTTGGACTTCATCGGGTCCTTCGTCACCTGGACGAGGATCGACTGCCCGCTCTTCAGCACCGTCTCGATGCGCGGCACCTCGTCACCCTCGTCACCGGCGATGCCGACCTCTCCGGCGTAGAGCACGCCGTTGCGGGACTCGCCGATGTCGATGAACGACGCTTCCATCCCGGGCAGGACGTTCTGCACGCGTCCGAGGTAGACGTTGCCGACGATCGAGCGGTCTTCGTCGCGGGCGACGTAGTGCTCGACGATCTGGTTCTCCTCGAGCACGCCGATCTGGATGCCGCCGGGCTTCGCGTGGACGAGCATCACGCGGTCGGTCTGCTGGACGTTCGTGCGCGGCGACCGCCGTCCGCGGCCCCCGCGCCCCCGCCCGCGGCGAGTAGAGCCACCCCGGCGCGTCCGTTCGCCGTCCTCGGAGTCCGGCGATCGTTCGGTCTTCTCCCCGGCCGGTGACGCCGGTGCGGCGTCGCGCTGCTGCGCCGGCCGGCGGCGCGACCGCCGGCGCGGCGGCTGTCCACCTTCGGCAGGCGCGTTGCCCGGCGGCTCGGCCGGCGACGCGACCTCTTCGAGGCGCGGGAGCTCCGACGCCTTCTCTCTCTTGCGCGGAGACGGGTCGCTCACAGGAACCGCCTCATGTGGATGTTCAGTAGCAGGCCTACTGCCATGAAGTTGGTGATCAGGCTGGAACCTCCGTAGGAGATGAAGGGCAGGGGGATCCCCGTGATGGGCATGATGCCCATCGTCATACCCATGTTGATGAACAGCTGGAACCCCCAGTAGCCGGCGATCCCGGCTGCGATGAGCGTTCCGAAGAGGTCGCGCGACAGCGCGGCGATGCGCAGCGCGCGCCACAACAGGAAAGCGAACAACCCGAGCAGCGTCGCCGACCCGACGAATCCGAGCTGCTCGCCCACAGCGGTGAAGATGAAGTCCGTGTGCTGCTCGGGGATGAAGTCCAGCGACGTCTGGGTGTTCTTGCCCTCGAGCCCCTTCCCGCTCATCCCGCCGGAGCCGATCGCGATCTCCGACTGAGCGAGGTTGTAGCCCTCCGACTGCACGTCGGGCGTCGGGTCGAGGAACGCCGTGATGCGCCGGATCTGGTAGTCCTCGAGCATCCCCGCCTGGACGATGAACCCGACGCCGACCACGCCGAGGATCGCGAGCGCGAGCAGGTGCCGGATCTTCGCTCCGCCGACGAGGAGCATCACGCCGAGCAGCGCGACGAAGACCATCATCGTCCCGAGGTCGGGCTGCACGTAGATCAGCAGGCATGGCAGGCCGACTATGCCCACCGCCGCGGCGACGTCCCGCGCCCGCACCTGGCCCTTCAGCATCGAGAAGTACGCCGCCAGTGTCACGATCACGACGACCTTCGCCATCTCGGACGGCTGCATCTGGAAGACGCCGAAGACGATCCAGCGCTGGGAGCCCTGGACCACGTGGCCCAAGGGACTGAGCACGGCTACCAGCGCCAGCATCACGCCGCCGTACAGGATCGGGGCGAACGCCTTGAAGTGCCGGTAGTCGAAGAAGCTGACCACGAACAGCACGACGGTAGCCGCGATCACGAACATGAGCTGCCGGTCGAGGAACAGCGTCGGGTCGAGGCCCGCCGTCTCCTGCTTGTGCTGCGTCGCCGACAGGATCATCACCGCGCCGAAGCCAGTGAGCAGCATCGTGACGAGCAACAGCGTCGGGTCGAGGTGCCGCAGCGGCGCCTTGCGCGCCATGCGGGCCGAGATCGGCTCGCCGCCGATCCGGTCCACTGCCTCGCCGAAGATCCCCTCCATCGCCATCAGCCGGACGCGTCCTGGCCGAGGCTGACGTCGGTCTCCTTGTCGAGGCCGAACAGCCCCTCGAACACCTGGCGCGCGATGGGGGCCGCGGTCTCGCCGCCGTGCCCGGCCTTCGCGACGTACACCGACACCACGTACTGCGGGTCGTCCGCAGGCGCGTACGCGACGAACCACGCGTAGTTCTCGTCCAGCTCCGACTCGCCGATCTGCGCCGTACCGGTCTTGCCCGCCACCGGGAACCGGTCGAGCGGGAAGCCGGCGAACGCCCCGGCGGCCGTCCCGTTGTCACCCGAGACCACGTCGACGAGGCCCTCGCGGATCACGCCGAGCTCGGTCGCGTCGAGCGGGAGCCTCCGGACGACCTCGGGACGGATCTCGCGGACGATCTCCTCCTCACCGGTCTCCGGATCGGGCTGCCCGATCTGCCGTCCCACGTGCGGCTCCCACACCTGCCCCGAGTCGGCGGCGATCGCGGCGTACGACACAGCGATCTGCAGGGGGCTGACGACGAGGTCGCCCTGGCCGATCGACATGTTGACGGTGAAGCCGGGGAGCCAGCCGTCGAAGCAGCCGAGCCCGTCGGCGCGGTACTCGTCGCACCACTCCTTGTCCGGGACGCGCCCGTCGGCCTCGTAGGGAAGGTCGACACCCGTGTCCTCGCCGAAGCCGGACGCCCGGATGTAGTCCTGGAAGCGCTCGCTCCCGTCGCCGTTCGCGGCCCCCCAGCGGTCCTCCATCTGCCAGCCGAGCTCGTAATAGAACGTGTCGCACGAGATCTCGAGCGACTCGGGGAAGCCGATCGAGCCGAAGTCGACCGACGTCCAGTTGTTGAACACGGTCGTGATCCCGGTCGCGCCGTACTCCTTGTACGGCGGGCAGTCGAGGTAGCTCGTGGGCGACGCGACGTCGTTCGCCAGCGCGGCCCCCGCGGTGACGACCTTGAACGTCGAGCCCGGCGGCACCCCGGCCTGGATCGCGCGGTTGGGCTCGGCGTCGTCCTCGGGATCGGCCGCGTCGCCGCGCAGCCTCTCCTGCTCCGCGACGCTCAGCCCGTCCGCGAGCATCGACGGGTCGTAGGTCGGGTAGCTCGCCATCGCGACGATCCCGCCGTCGTTCGGGTCCATCACGACGACCGCGCCGTTGGGGGCCTCCTCACCGGCGCCGCGCGCCGCCTGGATGCCGCTCTCGAGCGCCCTCTCGGTGACCTTCTGCGCCTCGACGTCGAGCGACAGGATCAGGTCCTTCCCCGGCTCCTCGACCTGCCTGGTCTGCGCGTCCTGCACGACGTCGCCCGCGGAGTTCACGACCTTCGCCTCGATCTCCGGCTTCCCGCGGAGCCAGCGGTCGTACGTCCGCTCGACGCCGTTCTTGCCGATGAGGTCGCCCGCCTCGTACGGGGGCTTCGCGTCCTTGAACTCCGGCAGCTCGAGCTCTTCCGCGTAGATCTCGCCGACGTACCCGAGCACGTGCGCCGCGACCTTCCCGTGCGGGTACGTGCGCACGGGAAGCTCCTCCGCCGCGACGCCGGGGAAGTCCTCCGGGTTCTCCTCGATCCAGTACACGACCGCTTCCGGCACGTCGTTCACGACCGCGACGGGCTTGTACGGCGAGACCGTCGCGTTGTTCAGCTCCGCGCGCATCTCCTTGACCTTCGCCACGACTGCACGATCGCGCTCGCGGCCCTTGAGGCGCTCGGGCACGAGCAGACGCGCGACCTCGTAGAGCACCTTGCGCTCCTTCAGCGAGCCCGGCTCGATCCTCTGCCGGTCGATCGTGATCGACAGCGAGTCGCGGTTGCCCACGAGCACCTCGCCGTTGCGGTCGAGGATCCGGCCGCGTTCGGGCTCGGAGTACACGAGCCGGATGCGGTTCTCCTTCGCCGCGGTCCGGTAGTCGCCGACGGCGAGGACCTGCAGGTACCAGAGCCGCGAGAACAGCGCGACGAACGCCGCGACGAGCAACACCGCCATCACGGCGAGCCGGAGCACGGTCCGGTCCGGTCCCTGCCCGCGGTCGGGACCGAGCGCGGGGCCGCCGTTGCCGGTCACCATCGGTGCACCTTCTCGGGGCGGTAGCGGTCGGCGACGCGGCGCACCAGCGGGAACACGAACGGCGTCAGCAGGGTGTTGTAGAGCACGACGAGCCCCGAGACGCGGGCGGTGTAGCCGAGGCCGACCCACGGCTCGCCGAGGATGATCGACAGCGACGCGTACGCGAACTCCGCGACGGCCGACGCCAGGGCGACGACCAGAACGGGGGTCCACACGGAGTCGGCCGGCGCGTACTGGCGCAGGATCCCGACGCCGTACCCGACGAGCGTGTACACGAGCGCGGTGAGGCCGATGACGGTCGGGAACGGGAGCAGGTCCTGCAGCAGCCCGGCGCAGAAGCCGGTCACGAGGCCGACGCGTTCGCCGTCGAGGTACGCGAACGACACGACGACGACGAGCACCACCTGGGGGATCACGCCGAGGACCGTCGCCTGCGCCAGCAGCGTCGACTGCAGCGCGAGCGTGACCACGACGACGGCCGCGACTGCGAACACCCTCGGCAGGCCGATCTCCCGGAGGATCCCCGGCGCGCGGGGCTCGCGGACGGTCATAGCCATGTCACGATCCCTCGTTCATCGTGAGACGGGGGCCGCTCTCCACGAGCACCTGCACGAAGTCGAGCGTGGTGAAGTCGACGTACGGCTCGACCTCTATCTCCTTGGTCGACTCGCGGACGTCGCCGCCGACGTCGACGATGTAGCCGATCGGGATGCCGCCGGGGAAGATGCCGCCGTCGTACCCGGAGGTAACGACCTTGTCGTCGACCTCGGCCTCCGCGTTGACGCCGATGAGCTCGAACTTCAGGGGCTGCCCGGCTCCGTCACCCCGGACCGTCCCGGCGTCGCGGCCCCCGCTCACCCGGGCGCCGGCGGCGCCCTTCGGGTCGACGAGGTACAGCACCGTCGCCTGGTGCGAGCTCGCGGAGATGACCTTCCCGACGAGCCCCTCCGGCGCGATCACCGCCATGTCGGGCTCGATCCCGTCGGAGCGTCCCTTGTCGATGATCGCCGCCCAGATGAAGTTGTTCGGGCCCTTCGCGATCACGCGCGCGTTGACGCGGTCCCCCGTCACCCAGGAGCTCTCGAGCTCGAGGAGCTGGGCGAGGCGGGTGTTCTCGTTGATCAGCTCCTCCGCCTGGCGGTTCTCGGCCTCGAGCTGCGCGACCGTGTCCTCGAGCTCGGCGTTCCGGCTCCTCAGGCTCCCGAGCTCACCGAGGGAGGAGAAGAAGTTCCCGACCGGGCGGAAGACCGTCGTGAAGCCGCGCTGAATGGGGGCCACCAGGGTGACCGAGAAATCCTTGGCCCGCTCGAGCGGCCCCCCTGGGCCCTGCCGGTAGTCGAGTGTGATTACCAGGACGGCCAGGGCGAGGAAGACGAGCAGCAGCAGCCGCCCTCGTCCGTTGCGGCGATACATCCGTTGTCAGACCTCTTCGCCAATAGCGAAAAACTTGGGGGCAGCGCTTGCGCGTCCGTCGCCCGCGCGACGGAGGCCGCCCTACGAAGGGCCATCGTAGCCCTGATGGGTGAATTCGCCTCAAACAGCGCCTGACCTGCCCAAACGCCGTTCCCGCGAAAAATCGGAGCCCTGTCAGGTGGCCCCGCGTGGCCACCTATTTCCGGCGGCCCGCCATCCCTGCGGCCGTCAATAGGCCGAGGGCCACGATGATCCCGGCCGACGGCTCTCTATCGGGCGGCGCCGCCGGCATCAGCTCCGCGGGAGGGGGCGTGCCCTTCTTGTTCGGCGTCCCCGTCCACGAGAAGACGTCGATGCCCCGGCCGATGTCCGACGAGACCAGGTAGTACGTCTTGGTCCCGTCGTCGTTCTTCACGATCTTGAAGGGCTGCACCGCCCACTGGTTCGTCCCCTCCGGCACCCATGTAGCCGTCTCCCGGAACACGACACCGCCGTTGTCGTCGAAGAAGTAGTCGACGATCTTGGTCCCCTGGCTGTACCAGGAGATGAAGAACCGCTGCTCGCCGGGCACGAGCTCGATGCGATGGGACGTGCAGAAGGTCGGCCCGGGCACCTGGACCGAGCCGATGAACACCGCCTTCTGATGATCGGGTGTCTCGGCGTAACGGATGTTCGAAGGGTCCGAGATGTCGAACATGTGGATGCCCCCGTTGCCGTAGGGGTTCTCCTGCTCCGGCGCGCACGACGCACCACCCGGGACGATGCCACCGCCGCGTTCGTCGGTGACGAGCATGTACTCGTTGCCGGGGAGCGGAACCGCCTCGTGCGACACCGCGACGCCCTCGCGCGACGGCACGTTCACGTTGTTGTTGCACCGATCCGGCTGGCCCGGCTCCGGGCCGGTACCGCAATCGCGTCCGGGATGGTGGAAGCTTCCGAGGAACTTCCATCCCTTCGCCTGCGGGATCGCCTCGCCCTCCTCCGGCGTCGCCAGCGCGGCGCAGTCGGTCACCATCGCCCCCGTCTCCGTTCCCTCGATGACCTCACACGGGAGCGGCTTCCCCTTCACCGCACCCGTTCGGGGGTTCGTCAGGTTACTCACGTCGAAGATCGCCGTGCCGCTGAGGGCCGCGCAATACAGCCGGCCGGGCCGCGCCACGATGTCGTGGCACGAGGAGTCGAAGCCCTCGATGGGCTTCCCCTCGCGGTCGACGTTGTTGGTCCAACCGGGTTGGAACTGCATCCGGAATACCTTCGGCCGGCAGGACTTGCGCCTCTGCTCGAGGGTCTGCTTCCTCTTCATGCAGGAGCGGATGTCTACGACGTCGATCTGCGCCTCGGCGGTGTTGTTGAACGTCGAGCTGCTGTTGTAGATGATCCACGGCCGCGTCGCGTCGACTGTCGCGTTGTGCGACGTCCCCTGATGCCTGGTGAGGTGGACTTCGCGCGGCTGGAACTTCTTCTTCTTGTGGAGCTTGGTCACGTCGATCAGCTCGAGCCCGCCGCCGTTGGGGTCGTGGCACCTACCGCCGGGGTTCCCCGGCGAGTCCGTCGTGTCGACCACGATCGTGACGCCGTTGCGCCGCGCGACCGAAGCGTCGTGCTGGAGGCCGGTAGCGGCCGACTCGTTCGTGGCGCACGCGCTCGAGCCGTGGTCGGCGAACCATTTGACCGCGACCTTCTTCTTCCTGTTGAGCAGCCGGACCATCCTCTGGCCCACATGCTGCTGCGGTCCGCCTCCGAGGGTGCCGGACGACATGAAGAGCCGGCGCCTGAGCTTGAAGATCTCGAGATCGGTGCCGGGGTTCGGCGGGAACCCGGTGATGTACTCCCACTCGCCCTCGCCGGACGTGAGGGCCTGCGGAGGCGCGGGCGACGTGGTTGACGACAGCGGCTCCCGCGGATTCGTGTGATCGGCGAGGGCCGGAGCGGCCCACCCCGTGACGAGCAACGCAAGGGATAGGGACAGAGCGAACGATTGCAGCACAGGGGGCCTCCCACGGTTTCCGTCACGCCTACGGAGGCATTACCCGGACCGCGAGACCGCCAACCGGGGGACGCGACCGTCGCCGAAGGCGACGAAGCCGAGCGCCGTGAAGGTTCGCGTCGGGCGGGATCGCTTTGCGATCCCGCTAGAGCAATTAGTGGCGGGTAGAGGAGATCAGCACCCTCTTCAGGGCCTCGAACTCCTCCAGGCACTTCCCCGAACCGATCGCGACGGCGAACAGCGGGTCCTCCGCGACGTGGATCGGCATGCCGGTCTCGTGCTTCAGCCGCTCGTCGAGGCCCTTCAGCAGCGATCCCCCACCGGCCAGCACGATGCCCTTGTCCATGATGTCCGAGGCGAGCTCGGGCGGCGTCTTGTCGAGCGTGTTCTTCACCGCGTCGACGATCGCGTTCACCGGCTCCTCGATCGCGCGCCGGATCTCCTCCGCCGACACCACGATCGTCTTCGGGAGCCCAGTGACGAGGTCGCGGCCGCGGATCTCCGCCTGCTGCTCCTCGGGCATCGGGAACGCGGAAGCGATCGCCATCTTGATCTCTTCCGCCGTCCGCTCGCCGAGCATCAGCGAGTACTCCTTCTTGATGTAGTTGATGATCGACTCGTCGAGCTCGTCGCCGCCGATGCGGATCGACTGGCTCGTGACGATGCCCCCGAGCGACACGACCGCGACCTCGGTGGTGCCGCCGCCGATGTCGACGACCATGTTGCCGGTGGGCTCGTGCACGGGCAGGCCCGCGCCGATCGCGGCCGCCATCGGCTCCTCGATGATGTACGCGCTGCGCGCGCCGGCGGAGATCGTCGCCTCTTCCACCGCGCGCTGCTCGACACCGGTGATACCAGACGGGACGCACACGACGACGCGCGGCTTCGCGAGGAACGAACGACGATGCACCTTCTGGATGAAGTAGCGGAGCATCTTCTCTGTGACGTCGAAGTCCGCGATCACGCCGTCCTTGAGCGGACGGATCGCGACGATGTGCGCGGGCGTGCGGCCGATCATGCGCTTCGCCTCGGACCCGACCGCCAGGATGGCGCCGGACTTGGTGTTGATCGCGACGACGGAGGGCTCGTTGAGGACGATGCCACGACCGCGGACGTACACGAGCGTGTTCGCGGTGCCGAGGTCGACGGCCATGTCGCGGCCGATGAATTGGAACATGCTGTCCATTGGTGTGACTCCTGAAAGTTTTGAGATTGGGCGGGTGCGCCAGAGAGGGTAACGCATGCCGCAAATACGCCCCCGTCGCCGAAGGCGACGACACCTCACGCCGGAATCCCCCACCCGGGGGACGAAGATACTTGAGGTGGGTGAAGGGCCTCCTACCGCACCGGCGGAACGCCTGAACTGTCGGATCCGCGCATCGCCGGAAGATCCTGGAGGTCCCATGAGAGCTGTTCGTTCAATGGTGGCGGCGGCCGCCGTCGTGGCGTCCTTTGCTGCGGCAGCACCCGCTCACGCGTGGGAGTGCCAGCGCAGCGAGGTGTGCCAGCAGGCGGTGATGACCGTCTGCACGACCGTCGCGAAGGTGACGGGCGAGCACAACTGCCACTAGCTGCGGGTTCCGGGGGCGCTGCCCGCGCAGCGCTCCCTTACCTCAAGTAGACGCCTACCGTCTGCTGCCTCACGCGTATTCGGATCAATCGTCGCGGGTCGGATCTATTCGGAGTCTTCGGTCAGTTGTTCGATATCGACGGCTGCCCGACGAGGAAGTTCAGGCTCCGGCGTCTTCCCACCGGATTCATCGACGGCCGTCGTAATCTCGCTCGCGATGGAATAAAGAACGTCGTCAAGGTCAGAGACATGCGCAGAGACGGGAACCTTCACCGACTCGTAGCCAGTCGCGGCGGCGTTGGTCCGCCAGGCGAAGACTCCGGCGCCGTCGAGATACGTATCGACTAGGGCCCGCGCCTCGGTGACCATGTGGTCTACGGAGTCGTCTCTTGAGCGCTCGCCGACGCTCAACCGCGTTGCCCACAAGAAATAAGTCTTCGGAGGCGCTCCGCGGCGCCAAACGCCCCAATGCCGTATTGCAGTGTGCTGTTGTCTTCGGAAGAGCTTTAGGTCCGTAGCGGCGAACTTCAGCTCCTTGCGCCTATTGGACCAGTCCGAAAAGGCGCCGCGCGCAGGAGTCGATCCATATGCTGGCGCGCCCGTGATCTTTGTCTCAGCGCATATCAGGGGATCTTCTCGCCGCTTCGGCCACGCCACGTCGATCTGGTGCTCTTGCGAGAAGCCTTGAACTTTCGTACGAGCACCGATTTCCTGCGCAGTCTGGTTCTGAAGCAGGAGGGCCGTCAGCTCAGCGAAGAGATTTCCCTTCGTCCGATAGAACCCCCCGAGGTCCTTGAATGGCTTAGTCCGACCGAAATACACCTCCGTATTGCGAGGCATCTGTCCCGAGACTCGGAACGCGTCGAATGCCCACATGATCCCAAGCCAGTCGGCTTGCACGTCAGAGAACTTCTGAACGGACTCCGCCTGGACGCGCTCCTTAAGCTGATCCCACAGTTCACCCGGATGCCCGACTCTCTCCTCGATTTGCTCTGGCCTCAACCGTCCCAGCCTCCGACCCCAGACGACGTTCACGCAGTGCCCTTGCGGCTTCGTGCAACTCTGCCATCTCACTACCACTGAGGCCAATCGTCTGCCGCAGTAGCACGTCGTCAACCCTCGCAAGAACTGATGTCCATCGGCCTTGGCGCAATTGGCGATCGAGGCTCGAACGATCGGACTTCAGCTTCGCCCACGCCTTTTCCAGAAGTGGGATCTGGGGAACTGGGAGAAGGGCCGCCTCTCGAGGCTCCATCTTCAGGACGCCGCCGCCATAAGAGCGCCCAAAGATCTCAGCGCCGAGAAGGGAAACCGAATTGAGTGCTAGCAGCGGCAACGCCGACCTCAGCCACCTTGGCACGTCCTCCCGAAACCTCACTCCGTGCATCGAGTTCAAATACGTGACGCCTGCGGGGTTCGCGATCAGCCGGGGGAACCGATGACTCATGTACGTAAAGAAGAGGTCGGGCGGCGTCACCGCCGGTGGTCTCCACCAGGGATCTCGGACTGAGCACTTGTACGCCTTTGGTACCCCGACGCGTTCTCCCTCAGCAATGTATTTATTCAGCCCTTCCGAGGAGCTTGACGTGGCGGGATAGAGAAGCCACACGCGCTCACCCGAGGCGCGGAGCCTCTGCCAGTCTGCTTTGGTGAAAGAAAGCCCACGTAAGTGGCGAGTCCCGGGGGGGCTGATCGGCGTTAAATCAGCCTCATCCAACCCGTACTCCTGCTTCACGGCATCAGAAATCGCGAAGAACGAGTTCGCGCCGGTGACGGTTCCTAATTCGGTGGATCCCAAAGAACGCAGAGAAACGAAATTGTCTCGCGTGACCTTGCGGAACAACTGACGTTGGCGGATCGAAAGCAGCAGGTCGTTCCACTTACCCTCGTCAGCTGGAGTTACCGGCAGACTGTCGAAGCCGTGCATGGTTGCCAGATCCTTCGCATCCTCTAGGTTCCAGAGAGCGAAAGCGTCGCAACCACCGCTTCCCTGCGCTATGACCAAGACCACTCTCTCAAGAGCATCCTGGAACTGGAGACGCTCGAACATGACCAGATGAACCGCGGCGAATCGCTGCCGGAGCCAACGACGGATCGGCTCGGCGTAATTCACGGTCAGAAGCTCGGCCGGAAGGACCATCGCTAGCCGACCATCCGGCTTCAAGAATGCCGAAGTGTGCACCAGCACGCCGGCCCACGACGACGCCAAACCTGACAGTCGGACGCCTTGCCTCAACGCCGCGCTAAGAGACCTCTTGCGAGCGAGGCCATTGTGAACTTGGTACCTGATGAATGGCGGATTGCCAATGACCGCGTCCATGTACGGGAAAGGTGCCCCCAGCTGATCGGGGGACGGAATATCGAGAAAATCGCCCGAGATGAAGGACGCGGAAAGATCCTCAGTCGCCAGGAGTTCAGCAGATCGGTCGAGCGACTCTTGGTGCAGGTCGGCTCCGAACAACTGGAGAGATGTATCACCTGCGACTCCGAGTTCCCTCAGACGACGGCCGGCCGCCATCAGAAAAACCGCCTCGCCGCACGTCGGGTCCAGAACTGCAGCCTGCGGGTTCTTCCCGACCGCCCATGCTGCTAGATAGTCAGCGATCGCCGGTGGAGTGAAGAAGGCTCCACGGTCCTTTCGCGCGGCCTTCTGCGGCTGATTCCGGTGAGAAAGCGCGAAATTACCGTTCTCCAAAACCGCCTCCTAGATTACACATCTGTAATTTAGCCTATCGGAGGAGTGCGACAGAGACTCGCCAGCGACCCGCCCGGCGGTCGCCCGCGCGGCCCGCCTCGCCGTGAAGGTTTCGCGGACTCTTGAAGACCTGCCGACGCGGCGGCGCCCCTACCCGAAGAAGAGGTTGATCTCCCGCTCCGCCGACTCGGGGCCGTCGGAGCCGTGCACGATGTTCTCGCCGATGACCGTGGCGAAGTCGCCGCGGATCGAGCCTGTCGCGGCCTCCAGCGGGTTCGTCGCGCCCATGATCTGGCGCATGCCCATGATCGCGTCCGGGCCCTCGACGACCATCGCGACGACCGGGCCCGACGTGATGAACGACACCAGCTCGCCGAAGAACGGCTTCTCGGTGTGCTCCGCATAATGCTTCTGCGCTAGCGCCTCGTCGATCGTGAACAGCTTCATCTCGCGCAGCTCGTAGCCCTTCGCCTCGATGCGCGAGACGACCTCGCCCACGAGCTTGCGGCGCACCCCGTCGGGCTTCACCATGATGAACGTCTGCTGTACGTCGGGCATCGTCGAACCTCCTGGTGTCAAAGAATTTGCCAGGAGGCTACTTGCTGAGCAGGTGCTCCCGCGCCTCACCCACGACGTAGTGCGACCCCGTAACGCAGACCAGCGCCTCGCCCGCGAGCTCGCGCGCGACCTCGAGCGCGTCGACCACGCCGTCCGCTGCGGCCACCTCCGTCAGGCCGAGCCCGGTCGCCGTCGCGACCAGCTCTTCCGGGTCCACCGACCGCACGTTCGAGGCGCGCGTGAAGACCATGCGCGGCGAGATGCGTGCCATCTCCTGCAGCATCCCGCGGTAGTCCTTGTCGGCGAGGATGCCGGCGACGAAGACGCCCTCGACGAAGTCGAACGAAGCGGCGATCGAGCCGACGAGCGCCGCCATCCCGTCGGGGTTGTGGGCGACGTCGAGAAGCACCCCCTCGACGGTCTCCATCCTCCCGGGCGCCTTCGTCTCGGCGAAGCCCTGCGCGACGACCTCCTCGCCGAGCACCTGGCCGGGCAGGAAGCGCGTCACCGCCTCCAGCGCCGTCGCCGCGTTCACGCCCTGGTGGGCGCCGTGGAGGGGCAGGAAGAGGCCCTCGTAGAGCCGCGCCGACGTCTCGATCTCGAGGAAGCGCCCGCCGAGCGCGACCGAGTTGTCCCTCACCTGGAACTCGTGGCCGAGCGCGGCGACCGACGCGAGCATGCCGTCGGCCTCCGCCGCGATGAGCTCGAGGATCGCGGGGTCCCGCTCGCCCGTGACGACGAACGAGTCGTGCTTGATGATCCCGGCCTTCTCGCGGGCGATCGTGCGGCGGTCGGAGCCGAGCAGCGCGGTGTGGTCGAGGCCGACGTTCGTGAGGACCGCGACGGACGCCGGGACGACGTTCGTCGCGTCCCAGCGGCCCCCGAGACCGACCTCGACGACGACCGCGTCGACCGGCGCCTCCACCGCCCACAGGAAGAACATCCCGGTCATCACCTCGAAGAACGTCAGCTTCTCGTCGAGGCGCTTCTCTACCGCGTCCAGGTACGGCGCGAGGTGGGCGAACACGTCGCCGAACTCGTCTTCGCCGAGCGGCTCCCCGTTTAGCGCGATCCGCTCCCGCACCGACTGCAGATGAGGAGACGTGTAGGTCCCGACGGAGAGCCCGGTGGCGGCGAGCAACGACGCGGCGATGCGCGCAGTAGAGGTCTTGCCGTTGGTCCCCGTCACGTGGATGGCCGGGATCTGCCGCTGCGGGTTGTCGAGCGCGTCACACAACGCCTCGATCCGATGGAGCGAGGGCGCGAGGGACTTCATCGCGTCGATGCCGAGCGCGTCGAGATGAGCGGCGGCGTCCGCGTACGTCACGGCGCTACTCGGGCAGGGCGCGCAGCTGTCCCTCGACCTTCTCGAGGGCCGCGCGCGCCTCGTCCAGCTTCGCGCGCTCCTTCTCGACCACCGCGGGAGGCGCCTTGCTCACGAACGCGTCGTTCGCGAGCTTCCCCTCGGCCCGGGCGGCCTCTGCCACCAGCTCGTCGCGCTTGCGCTCGAGGCGCTGGCGCTCGACCGCGGGGTCGATCGTCCCGCCGAGGTGCATCGCGGCCTCGATCCCCGCGGGTGTGATCGCACGGGGGTCGCTGCCACCGGGAGGTAGCGCGTCGACGAGGTCGAGCGTCTCGAGACGGCCGAGCGTCACGACCTGCTCCCGCAACGGCTCGAGCTCGGGCGTGAAGTCGCCGGCCGCGACGCTCACCGGGACGCGCTGCCCCTGCGGCACCTCGTGCTCGATCTTCAGGCGCCGCAGAGCGACGACGAGGTCCTGGAAGCGCGCCATCGTCTCCTCGGCCGCGGCGTCCCTGTGGTGTCCCGGCACCGGCCACGCGGCCCCCGTGATCGAGCCCGCATCGGGCCGTAGCTTCGACCACAGCTCCTCGGTGATGAACGGCATCACCGGGTGGAGGAGCCTCAGCACGTTGTCGAGGACGTGGACGAGGACGGGCCCGGCCGCACCCGAGCCGCCGTCGCGCAGCCGCGGCTTGGCGAGCTCGACGTACCAGTCGCACAGCTCGCTCCAGACGAACGCGTGCAGCGCGTGCAGCGCCTCGGAGAAGTTGAACGCGTCGAGCTCCCGCGAGACGGTCTCTGTCGTCGCGTCCAGCCGGGAGAGGATCCACCGGTCCTCGACCAGAAGATCGCTCCCGTCGAGGGCCGGGCGCTCGTCGCCGATCGACATGAGCACGAACCGCGACGCGTTCCAGAGCTTGTTCGCGAAGTTCCGGGCCCCCTCGACGCGGTCCTCCGAGGCGTTCGAGTCGTTGCCGGGAACCGCGATGAACGCGAGCGAGAACCGCAGCGCGTCCGCGCCGTAGCGCTCGATCATCTCGAGCGGGTCGACGACGTTGCCGAGGGACTTCGACATCTTCTTGCCCTCCGCGTCGCGGACGATCCCGTGGATGAAGACGTCCGGGAACGGGACCTCGCCGATGAAGTACATGCCGGACATGATCATCCGGGCGACCCAGAGG
>DASZDG010000149.1:0-3768 GCA_035942255.1 Actinomycetota bacterium
ACGGCGACCTTCACCGCCGTCCGCAGGACGACCGGATAGAGCTCCTCCCGGCACTCCTCCGAGCACTGCTTCGAGTCGTTCAGCCGCCCGAGCGCCCGCACGTCGCGCGGCGACAGGCGCTCCAGGTCGAACAGCACCGCCGCCGCGACCAGAGGCCCGGCGAGGCACCCGCGGCCCGCTTCGTCCGCCCCAGCAACCCACCGCGCCCCGAGACGCCGGTCGTGCTGGAACAGCTTCCGCCCCTTAGAGGAGCCCGATCTTCTTGGGCGGCCAGTACGTGGCGAAGGCACCGCCGATGAACCAGTCGCGCGGGACCGGACCCCAGAAGCGGCTGTCGTCGCTGGCTCCACGGTTGTCGCCCATCATGAAGTAGTGATCCGGCGGAATCTTGATCGAACCCCGGAACGTGCAGGTTTCGCCACCGCCGCACTCGCGCGCGTACGGCTCGTCGAGCCGCTTGCCGTTGCGGATGACCTGCCCGTCGACGACGCGCAGCGTGTCCCCCGGCTCGCCGACGACGCGCTTGATGAAGTTCACGTCGGCCTTCTCGGACGTCGGCTTCGAGCACAGCGTGTTCTGCACCTCGACCCCGCACTCCGGCCCGCCGCCCGTCGTCGCCCCCGACGGCGGGTGGAAGACCATGACGTCGCCGACGTGCGGGTCGCTGAAGTTGTTGCCGATCCGGTTGACGAGCACCCGCTGATCGATCTCGAGGGTGGGGACCATCGACTCGCTCGGGATCCGGTACGGCTTGACGAGGAAGGCCTGGATGCCGAGCGCGAGGCCCAGGGCCACCGCGACGATCACGACGAGCTCGACGAGCGAGCTCCCCGGGCTCTTCTGCTTAGTGCCCCTCACCCCTGCTGCTCGTCCGCCGGAGCGGACTCGGCGGAGGGCTCCTCGTCGGGAGCGTCCGCGGCGGGAGCGTCCGCGGCGGAGGCGTCGGCCGAGTCGGAAGCATCCGCGGCGGAGGCGTCGGCGGCGTCGGAGGGATCCGCGTCACGCGCGGGATCGTCGGCGGCCGGGGCCTCGCCGCCCGAGGCGCCGACGGCGCCCTCCGGGGCATCGGCCGGCTCGTCGGCGGGGGCGTCTGCGGCGGACCCCTCTCCCGACGGAGCCTGCGCGGAGGCCTGCTCCTCGGAGATGCGCGCGGCCTCGGCCTCGGCGGCCTCGGGAGCGGTCTCCTCCGCGGTCGCGCCCTCGGCGTCGACGGCCTCGCCGCCCGCGGCGGCGGCCTCGGCCTCGAGCTGCGCGGAAGGATCGTTCAGCAGGCCGCCCTCGACGACCTGCTCCGGGCCGACGTACCGGCGCTCGCGCACGCGGGCGCGCTTGCCGACCCGCTCTCGCAGGTAGTAGAGCTTCGCCCGCCGGACGTCGCCGCGCGCGGCGACCTCGATCTTCTCGATCTTCGGCGAGTGCACCGGGAACGTCCGCTCCACGCCGACGCCGAACGACTGCTTGCGGACGGTGAACGTCTCGCGGGCACAGTGGCCCTGGCGCTTGATGACGACGCCCTCGAAGACCTGGGTACGGCGACGGGTCCCCTCGATGACCTGGAAATGGACCCGGACACGGTCGCCGGCCTGGAAGTTCGGAACGCGCCGCAGCTGGGCGCGCTCGAGCGTGTCGATGACGGTGCTCATGAGCGGATCAGGAGGGTAGCGGACCGCTTCCGGCCGTCGGACCCTGCGCGCCGCGCTCCCGCGACCTCGCCCGGCGCCAGTTCCCGATCTCCGCGTGGTGCCCGCTCAACAGCACGTCCGGGACCTTCCAGCCCCGGTACTCGGCCGGCCGCGTGTAGTGCGGGTACTCGGGATTCCCCTCGAGCGCGGGCGAGAACGACTCCTCGACCGCGGACTCCTCGTGGCCCAGCACGCCGGGCAGCTTCCGGAGCATCGCGTCCGCGGCGACCATCGCCGCAAGCTCCCCGCCCGCGATCACATACCGCCCGATCGACATGACGTCCGAGCAGAAGTGCTGGACAATCCGCTCGTCGAAACCCTCGTAGCGGCCGCACAGAAGCGTCACCGCCGGCTCGGCCGCGAGCTCGGTCACCCACCGGTCGTCGAGCACCCGCCCGCCCGGCGTCAGCGCGATCACGCGCCGCTGCGTCCGCAGCTCGACGGGGTCGACTCCGTAGAACGCGCGGAGCGCGAGGTCCATCACGTCGACGCGCAGCACCATCCCGGCGCCCCCGCCGAACGGCGTGTCGTCGACGACGCGCCCGCTCAGCGGCGTGTGGTCGCGCGGGTTCAGCGTCCGCAGCTCGTGCCCGCGCGCGAGCGCGTTACTCACGTGTCGCTGGGTCCGGAACCACTCGAACCACTCCGGGAACAGCGTGACGACGTCAAGCTGCACCGAGGAACTCCCCGTCCACGAAGATCGCGCGCGCCTCGATGTCCACCCGCACGATCGCGTCGCGGACCATGGGGACCGGCCCGACACCCGAGTCGAGCTCGAGCGCCTCGCACGACGGCAGCGCAAGGAGCTCCACGACGGACCCGAGCACGCGCTCGCCGGCGATCACGCGGCAGCCGACGAGGTCCTCCGCCCAGTACTCGTCCTCCTCGAGCGCCGGCGCGTCCGCCCGCTCGACGACGAGCTCCTGGCCGCGCAGCGCGACCGCGGCGCTGCGGTCGGCGGCGGCTTCCAGCCGGATGATGGGCTGCTCGTCGGTTCCCTTGCGCGAGGCGACGCGGGTGGCGGTTTCCCCGACGACGACCGGCGTTCCCGCCTCGAGCAGGCCGGCGACGGGCTGCGTCACGTGGAAGTGCCCGTCGAGCCCGTGCGGGCGGCCGACACGACCTGCGGACGGCACCTAGTCGACGATGTCGACGAGCACGCGGCGCTGCTCGCGGACCGCGGCGGCCTTCACGACCGTGCGCAGCGCGTTCGCCGTCCGCCCGCCGCGGCCGATGATGCGGCCGTAGTCGTCCTCGGCCACGGACAGCTCGAGGACCACGGTCCCGTCGTCCTCGGTGAACTCCTCCACCGACACCGCCTCGGGCTCCGAGACGAGCATCCGGACGAGATCGGTGAGGAGGTCCTTCAGGACTCGATGCCCTGGGTGCGGAGGATCTTGCGGACCGTGTTCGTCGGCTCGGCCCCGCGCGACAGCCACTCGCGGATCTTCTCCTCGTCGACCTTGATCGTCGAGGGGTTGGTCTGCGCGTTGTAGTGGCCGACGATCTCGATGACGCGACCGTCGCGCTTGGAGCGCTGGTCGGCGACCACGAGGCGCCAGACGGGGTCCTTCTTGCCGCCGATGCGGGTGAGCCTCAAACGAACTGACATTCGGCCGGAGAGAGTAGCGGGCGGGTGGCCGCCCGGCTTCTAGCGCGTCTGCCGCATGAGCGCCCCGAGGTCGGGCATCCGGCCCTTCCCGAGCTGCTTCATGACCTTCTGCATCTGGCCGAACTGCTTCACGAGCCCGTTGACCTGCTGCACGGTCGTCCCCGACCCCTGCGCGATCCGCCGCCGGCGCGAGCCCTTGATCAGCTCCGGCCGCCGCCGCTCCTCCGGGGTCATCGAGAGGATCATCGCCTCGACGCGGTCGAGCTCGCGGTCGTCGATCTTCACGCCGCGCAGCTGCGCGCCCATCCCCGGGATCATCCCGAGCAGCGAGGAGAGGGGGCCCATCTTGCGCATCATCTTCATCTGCTCGAGGAAGTCCTCGAACGTGAACTGGCCCTTCTTGAGCCGCTTCTCCATCTCCGCGGCACGGTCCTCGTCGACCTGCTGCTCGGCCTTCTCGATGAACGACAGGAC
>DASZDG010000150.1:0-21817 GCA_035942255.1 Actinomycetota bacterium
GAACGAGGCCGAGAAAGACCGCTAGACGCGCCACACCGTCGCCGCAGGCGACGACACCGAGCCGCTCGGTGTCCGCGCAGGACGGGATCGCGCCACACCGTCGCCGCAGGCGACGACACCGAGCGACGAGGTATCCACACAGGGCGGGATCGCGCCACACCGTCGCCGCAGGCGACGACGCGGAGCGGGTCGGTGTCCGCGCAGGGCGGGATCGCCTCGGCGATCCCGCTAGAGCTAAGACGGCTCGAAGTGGATCAGCACGTTGCCGACCTCGGGATGGGTCGCGTGGACGGACGTCTCGATCCGCACCGACGCCTCGTGCATGAGCCGAAGGGGCAGGTCCCCACGCCCCCGCACGTGCGCGACCACCGCCAGGCCCGCGCCGGCCTCCGTCACGAGCACCTCGTGGCAGTCGACCACGTCGGCCTCTGCGGCCGCCGCCGCGCGGACGGACGCGACGACGTCCGCGCGCTCGGACGTCACGTCGCGGCCGAACACCGTCGGCTCCAGGGGCTCGATGTGCGTGTCCACGCGGACGTGGGGGCCGAGCTCCGCGCGCACTCCCGCCTCGATCAAATCCGAGAGCTCGTGCGCGTCGGCGAGCGACGTCCCCGGCTCGACCTTCGCGTGCAGCGTCGCGTGCAGCTTGCGGTGCCCGCCCTCGTCGAACGCGTGGACGAGGACGTTGTGGACCTCGTGGACGCCCTCGGTCCGGCTCGCCGACGCTTGCACGCGCTCGACCAACCCCGACGTCTCGGCGACGGGCTCGACGTGCACGACGACGTCGGCTCCGGGGGCGACCTTCTCGATCTCGGCCTCGACGGCTTCGGCGATGTCGTGAGCGCGCTCCAGCGATGCGGTGCGGCCCGCCGCTACCGTCACGTCGGCGAACACGCGGTCGCCCGCGCTCCGCACGCGCACGCGCCGCGTCTCCGTGACGCCGGCAGCGCGTCTGGCCGCGGCCTCTATGTCCTCGACCGGCCCACCGGGCGCACGATCCATGAGCACGTCGACCGAACGCCGCGTCACCTGGACGCCTGCGACTACGACCGCCGCCGACACGACGAGCGCGCCGATAGCGTCCGCGCCCTCGGCCCCCGCTCTCACCGCGACGAGGCTCACGAGAGCCACCAGCGCAGTGCCGACGTCCGACGCGATGTTGAGCGCTCCGGCCTGCAGCGCCTGCGAGCGGTGCTCCCGCGACGCGCGCAGCAGCGCCCGGGCGCGCCACAGGTCGATCAACGCGGAGCCGCCGAGGAGCGCGAGCGCGTACCAGGGCGGCGGCGCGATCTCCTCCCCCGACCCGAGCCGCGCGACCGCCTCCAGCACCACCGCCGTCACCAGGCCCCCGAGGAGCAGCATCTGCGTGAACGCGACGAGGTTCTCGGCCTTCGCGTGGCCGTAGTGGTGCTCGGTGTCCGCGGGCTTCGCGGCGAGGCGCACGCCTACGAGCAGGAGCCCGAGCGCGACCACGTCGAGGACCGAGTCGAGCGCCTGCGACAGGACCGCGAGGCTGGACGTCGCCGCCCACACCGCGACCTTGGCGGCGGCGAGGACGAGGGTCACGACGAGCGCTCGGGCTGCGGCTCTCTCCGGGGGGCTCACGGCCGCCAGCGTAGGCGGTGGGAAGCCGAGTTGTCGAAATCTTTAGCTTCGGCTAAATTTCGGTTATGACGCTAACGACTTCCCCCGCGGCCCAGGACTACCTGAAGGCGCTCCACTCGATCGAATGGGAGGCGGGGGAGCCCGGCCCGGTCTCGACCACCGCCGTCGCCGACCGCCTCGGCGTGTCCGCCGCCTCGGCGACGAACATGCTGAAGAAGCTCGACTCCATGGGCCTCGTCGTCCAGGTGCCGTACCGGGGCACGGAGCTGACGCCGGCGGGGCGGAAGATAGCGCTCGAGGTCGTCCGCCACCACCGCCTGCTCGAGACCTACCTGGCCGAAGCCCTCGGCGTGCCCTGGGACGAGGTCCACGCGGAGGCCGAGGTCCTCGAGCACGTGCTGTCCGAGCGGCTCGAGGACCGCATCGCGGCCCTCCTCGGCGACCCGTCGTGGGACCCGCACGGGCATCCGATCCCGAGCAAGGACGGCCGCATGCCGCCGGCGTCGCGCCGCACTCTGTGGGACGGCGGCGACGGCGAGACGCTCGCGGTCGAGCGGGTCTCGGACGGCGATCCCGAGCTCCTTCGCTACCTCGCGGGCGTCGGCGTGACGCCGGGAGCGCGTATCGAGGTCGTGAAGCGGGGGCCGATCGCCGGGCCGCTGTTCGTGCGCGTCCCCGAACGTAAGGATGAGGTCGAGGCTTTGTCGCGAGAGCTCGCGGAGGCTGTATGGGTCTCCTAGACAGGCGCCGCTTCCTCAAGAGGACCGCCGCACTGGGAGCGCTCGGCGGCGCTGCGGCGATCGGCGGCAAGGCCGTCGCGGCGGGAGCCCCGGGTATCGAGGGTCTCGTCGCGGCGCAGGGGGTGCACTCGCACCGGATGCACGGCGGCATGGGGGTCGTGGGTGAGGTCGATCACGCCCGCAACGGCTTCGACCCGCACGCGATCCTGACCGACTTCGACGGCGGGGAGGTCTCCCGCGACGCGAGCGGCCGGACCGTGCGCGAATACGAGTTCGTCGTGGTCGACAAGGAGATCGAGGTTGCTCCGGGGGTCTTCTTCCCCGCGTGGACGTACAACGGCAGGGTGCCCGGGCCGACGATCCGCTGCACCGAAGGCGACCGCATCCGGATCAACCTCGTGAACACGAGCGGGCACCCGCACACGATCCACTTCCACGGCTTCCACGCCGCGGGGATGGACGGGATCCCGGGAGCCGGCGAGGCCGCGGCGGGCGAGACGTTCGTCTACGACTTCGTCGCGGAGCCGTTCGGGACGCACCTCTACCACTGCCATTCGCTCCCGCTCACGCAGCACATCCACCGCGGCCTCTACGGCGCGTTCATCGTCGACCCGCGCAAGGGGCGTCCCGATGCCAACGAGATGGTGATGGTCATGAACGCGTTCGACACGAACTTCGACGGCGGGAACGAGGTGTACGCCGTGAACACGATCGCGTTCGGCTACCACGACAAGCCGATACCGCTCGAGCGCGGCAGGCTCCAGCGACTGCACGTGATCAACATGACGGAGTTCGACCCGCTGAACTCCATCCACATCCACGCGAACTTCTTCCACCTCTACCGCACCGGGACGTCGCTGACGCCGCACGAGTTCACCGACACGATCTCGATGGCGCAGGCGGAGCGGCACATGCTCGAGTTCACGTACGACCATCCCGGCCAGTTCATGTTCCACGCACACCAGACCGAGTTCACCGAGCTCGGCTGGATGGGCTTCTTCGAGGTCACCTGATGGCGACGACGGCGGCACCCCGATACCCCGCGTGGGTCGGCTGGGCCGCGCCGGCGGCCCTTGCGGCCCTGATGATCGCGTTGCTGTTCTGGCTCGACCCGATCGGGAGCCTCCGCGAGGTCCCCCCGGTCGAGGAGATCGCCGTCGAGCGGACCGTGCTGAACGAAGGTGAGATCCGGCTCGAGCTCCGCAACGACGGGCCCGATCCGGTGACGGTCTCGCAGGTCCTCGTCAACGACGCGTATTGGAGCTTCGACGTCGGTGACGGCACGCTCGGCCGTCTCGAGTCCACGACGCTGTCGATCCCGTACCCGTGGGACGAAGGGCTCCCGCTCCACATATCGCTCATCACGGCGACCGGGGCGCTCGTCGAGCACGAGATCGCTGCCGCGGCGCTCACGCCCGACTCGACCGGCGGCACGCTCGGGGTCTACGCGCTGCTCGGCCTCTACATGGGGCTGCTTCCGGTCGTCATCGGCCTCTTCTGGTTCCCGGCGCTCGCGCGGGCGTCGCGCCGCGCCATCGGGTTCTTCCTGGCGTTCACCGTCGGGCTGCTGGCGTTCCTGCTCGTGGACACGATCGCCGAGGGCCTCGAGCTGGCCGGCGCGGCCGGCGCGGCGCTCGACGGTGCGGGCCTGTTCGCGATCGGCGCGCTCACCGCCCTGGTCGCGCTCTTCTTCCTCGAGGCGGAGCTCAAGCGGCGCTCCAAGGCGAGCGCCGGGCTCGTGCTCGCGTATCTCGTGGCCGCGGGCATCGGCCTGCACAACCTCGGCGAAGGTCTTGCCGTCGGTGCCGCGCTGGCCGCGGGCGAGGTCGCGCTCGGCACGTTCCTCGTCGCAGGCTTCGCGCTGCACAACACGACCGAGGGCCTCGCGATCGTCGCTCCGCTGGGGCGCGAGGGCACGCGGCCGGGTCTCCGCCACCTCGCCCTTCTCGGATGCCTCGCAGGCCTTCCGACGATCGCGGGTGCGTGGGCCGGGGGGTTCGCGTTCTCGCCGGCGCCCGCCGCGTTCGCGTTCGGAGTGGCCGCGGGGGCGATCGCGCAGGTCGTGTGGGCGATCACTCGCTCGTCGAGAGAAGGCGAGGGCCTCACCTCACGCTGGGGCGCGGCCGGTTTCGTGCTGGGCCTGCTCGTCATGTACTCGACGGGCCTGCTAACCGCTTAGCTTCACCGGATGCGCCGTCGTCTTGTCGTTTCGTTCGTTGCCGCGCTCGCGCTCGCGGGCTGCTCCGGTGGCGACGCGGCCCCCGGCACGGTCGAGATGGTCGAGGGGCAACGGTTCGATCCGGAGTCGGTGACGGTCGCGCCCGGGACGACTCTGACGTTCGTCAACGAGTCCTCGGAGGCGCACACGGTCACCGCGTACGACGGCGGCGTCCCCGACGGCGCGCCGTACTTCTCGAGCGGCGGCTTCGACTCGGAGGACGCGGCGCGCGACTCGCTCGGCGACGCGCTGCTAGCGGAGGGCGAGACGTACGAGGTCACGCTCGACGAGCCCGGGACGTACGAGTACTTCTGCATCCCGCACGAGGATCAGGGGATGACCGGCACGATCGTGGTCGAGGGATGACGCCGCGCCCGCTCGACGTCTTGAGCGACGGGCTCCGGCTCGACGCGGGGATCGAGGTGCCGGAGGACCCACGCGGCGTTGCGGTGCTGCTGCACGGGATCCCGTCGGTCGCTCCGCCCGATCCGGCCGACGAGGGTTACCCGGGCCTCGCTCGCCGTTTCGCCGAGCGCGGCTGGGCGGCCGCATGGGGCGACATGCGCTCGGTGCGGCGCTCGCCCGGCTACTTCTCCATCGAGGGCTGGGTCGCGGACGCCGGCGCGATCGTCGCGGCCGCTCGCGCCGCGGCGCCGGTCGACGGCCCGGTCGTCCTCGTGGGGTCCTCCGCCGGGGGCGCGGTCTCGACCGAGGCCGTCCGCCGCGGTGCTCCCGTCGACGCGGTCGTGCTGCTCGCGGCCCCCGCGGCGTGGCTGTCGTTCGCGGCCGATCCGGCTTCGGGCGTGGTCCGCGTGACGTCCGATGCCGGCATGCAGCTCGCGCCGGAGACGCTCGAGGACCCCGCGCTGTGGGCCGAGGAGTTCGAGCGCGTCACGACCGAGATATCGATCGCCGAGGTGTCCGTTCCGGTGTTGATCGTCCACGGGACCGCCGACGACGTCGTGCCCGTGGACCACGCGACGCGGATCGCGTCCGCGGCCCCCGGCGCGCGCCTGGAGGTCATCGAGGGAGCGGGGCACCAGCTGAGGCGCGACGACCGTGCGGTCGAGCTCGTCCTCGCGTGGCTCGACGAGACGTTCCCGCCGGCGTGATCCTCGCGTTCCGCATCGTCGTCGCTCTCGGCCTTCTCGGTGTCGCCGCCCTGGCAGCCGGGAACGGGCTCGACACGACCGGCGTCCTGATCGCTGCGATAGTCGCGGCCCTCGGCGCTCTCGCCCTCGGCGCGGCCCGCAAGATCGAGACCGGCCGCGTCGCGCCCGGCCGCTGCGAGGCGTGCGGGGGTCTCGTCGCGCGCAGCGCCCCCTACTGCAAGCACTGCGGCGCGCGCCGCGACGGCCTATAGGAGCGAGGCCTGGTCCTCGCTCACGCGCCTCCGGTTCGGACCCTCCTCGTCGAGGGCCGGGTGCTCGATCACCGCGACGACGCGCGTCGCCATGAACCTCCCCGTCCGGACGACGACGCCCGTCCGCGTGACCTCCGACACCTCGACGGTACCGCGGACGGTGGCGACCTCGACGCGCCGCCCCGCTTTCGACGCGACGATCTCGTAGGTCTTCGTCCCGTCGCCGACGTCCACCACGACCTCGACCCGGTCACCTTTCATGGCGCCATCGTCCCACGGTTCGGCCCGGCGAACCCGGGCCGTTCGTCCGGCCTCCGTTGCGCAACGGCGCGTCTCGTTGGATGCTCGGGGCCCCTCCGTAGAAAGGACCACACCCGATGTTGACCAAGAGCCTCGGCGCCGCGATGAACGAGCACCTCAGCAAGGAGCTCTACGCGGCCCACCTCTACCTCGCGATGTCCGCCTACTTCGACGCGAACAACCTCCCGGGCTGTGCCGCGTGGATGCGGGCCCAGGCCGACGAGGAGCGCATGCACGGCATGAAGTTCTACGAGTACATCTACGACCGCGGGGGCAGCGTCGAGCTCATGGCGCTGGAGAAGCCCCCGTCGGCGTTCAAGTCGGCCCTCGACGCGTTCCAGCAGGCGCACGAGCACGAGCGCCACGTTTCCGAAGCGATCAACGCGTTATACGCCCAAGCCCTGAAGGAGAACGACTACGCGAGCCAGGTCTTCCTCCAGTGGTTCATCCAGGAGCAGGTGGAGGAGGAGAAGACGTCCGGCACCCTCGTCGAGTCGCTGAAGATGGTCGGCGACTCGACGGCGAGCCTGCTGCTGTTCGACAGAGAGCTAGGGGGCCGCGGCGGGGCCTAGCCCCCGGGGCATGTGATCCAGGCCACAGCCGCGGTGCGCCGCGGCCTCTTGACTGGCCGGTGTGCGCGCCGATTTTCGATTGCGTTGCGGAAAACCAGACGGAATCGAAAATCGAGCCCACCACAAGCTCGCTGAAATCGCCGCGCGCCAACACGGCGTAGTGGGACTGCAGCAGGCACGGGAAGCGGGCGTCTCCCGCGACTCGTTGTCGCGGTGCGTCCGCAACGGGACGTTGAAGCGCGTGTTCCCCCGGACATACGTGATGGCCGGCGCGCCTGCGTCGTTGGAGCAGCGCTCGATGGCTGCGGTCGTGTGGGCCGGAAAGCATGCGGTCGTCTCGCACGAGTCGGCTGCAGCCCTGTGGGGCCTCCATCGTTCGCGAGGGCGCACGATCCACGTGACTTGTGCGCGAAACCGATCGTCGCCCCCGAGCGGGATCGTCACCCATACGTCGGCGCTGGCGCCGTCCGAGCGCGGGACGCGCGGACGCATTCCGATCACCAGCGTCACGAGGACGTTGCTCGACCTGGCGTCCGTCGTCCCGTCGGACGAGCTCCTGGGGATGGTGGAGCAAGCGGTCCTGCGCGGCGTAGTCACGCACGATCAGATCGCGCAGGCTTGCTGCTCCAATCGAGGCCGCAGCGGCGTGACCGCCTTGAGAACCGCTCTGGACGCGGGGTCATCCGGCGGCTCGGCGCTCGAGCGCAAGGTCGAACGACTCCTGGCCTCGTCCGGCCTGCCGCCGTACGAGCGAGAGCACCCGGTCGGCGAGTTCCGGCTCGACTTCGCGTGGCCGCAACGTCGCGTAGGCGTGGAGGCCGACGGGAGACTGTGGCACTCGACGCGCGCCGATTTCGCTCGTGACCGGCGCAAGCACAACGATCTGCTCGATCGGGGGTGGCGCGTCGTCCGCGTGACATGGCACGACGTACACGACCACCCCCGCGAGGTCGTCTCCCGGCTCGAGCGGCTCCTAGGCCACTCCGGTCCCTAGCAGGTGGGCGACAGCCAGCAAACGATGTACCTCACGACCCCCACCGGATCATGGACGCCGTACTCGCAAGCCACCCAGACGGTGTCGGAGACGCCGTACTCGTCGCTGAACGGCGGCGGCGCGCAGTGGTGTGACGCCTGCGCGGCCGCCGGGAACGCGCCGACGAACATCGCGGCCCCCGCCGCGGCCAGCAGAACCCGCATCTTCCTCATCTCGTGCCTCCGTCCCTAGCCAACGTCGCCTGCGTATTCGTGACGGCGCCGGCGGGTTCCTCCCGGCCCGGTCCGCGTCCGTCAGCCTTATCCTGTGGTCCCGGCGTGAACCGATCTCAAATCCTGGAGGTACGGCAGTGGCAGCGGGATCCGAATCGTTCGACGTAGTCATCCTCGGCGGCGGCAACGCCGGCTATTCCGCGGCCTTCCGCGCCGTCGCCCTCGGCCTCTCCGTCGCCATGGTCGAGAAGGACAAGGTCGGCGGGACCTGCCTGCACCGCGGGTGCATCCCGACGAAGGCCCTCCTCCACGCCGCCGAGCTCACAGACGAGATCAAAGAGGCCGGCAACTTCGGCGTGATCGTCCAGGAGCCGCAGGTCGACTGGGGCAAGGTCCTCAACTTCAAGGACTCCGTCGTCGGCCGCATGTACAAGGGGCTCTCGGGGCTCGTCGCGCGCAAGAAGACGCTGACGCTCGTCGAGGGCGAGGGCCGCCTCACCGACGCGAAGACGATCACGGTCCGCACTTCGGACGGCGAGCGGGCACTGACCGCGAACAAGGGCATCGTGCTCGCCCCCGGCTCTTTCCCCCGCGACCTCCCGTTCATCGCCTCGGACGGCGACAAGGTCCACAACTCGACGCACGGGCTCTCCGCTCAGGACATCCCCAGCTCCGTGGTCATCGTCGGCGGCAACTACATCGGGCTCGAGTTCGCGAGCGTCTACCGCTCGTTCGGCGCCGAGGTCGAGGTCGTCGAGATGCTCCCGAAGATCGCACCGGCCGAGGACGCCGACATCTCGGAGGCCCTCCACAAGCTCCTTCAGAAGCGCGGGATCAAGTTCCACCTCGGCACCTCGGTCGCAGGCGCGAGCACGACGGACTCCGGCGTCGAGGTCGAGATCGAGCGCAACGGCGAGCGCAAGACGCTCTCCGCCGACCGCATGTTCGTCGCGATCGGGCGCGGCCCCAACACCAAGGACATGGGGTTCGAAGAGGCCGGCATCGAGATGGACAAGGGCTTCATCGTCGTCGACCAGCAGTTCCGCACGAACGTCGAGGGCGTGTACGCGATCGGCGACGCCGTGTGGGTGCCGAACGCGAACTGGCCGCACCCCCAGCTCGCGCACGTCGCGTACGCGGAGGGGATGCGCGTCGCGGAGCTGCTCGCCGGCGAGGACCCGACCGCCGTCGACTACCGCAACATCCCGCACGTCATCTACTGCCAGCCCGAGGTCGCCGCGGTGGGGCTCACCGAGGACAAGGCGAAGGAGCTCGGGATGGAGGTCGAGACCAAGCGCTACCCGTTCTCGGCGAACGCGCGGGCGCTGATGCTCGGCGGTGGCCAGGGCTTCGTGAAGACCGTCGCGGAGAAGGGGGGCGCGGTCGTCGGCGTGCACATCATCGGGCCGCGCGCCTCCGACCTGATCGCCGAGGCGATGCTCGTGACGTCGTGGGAGGCGTACCCGTCGGAGCTGGCGGACATCATCCATCCGCACCCGACGCTGACCGAGGTCGTCGGCGAGACGTTCCTCGAGCTCGCCGGCAAGCCTCTGCACGGATAGCGACGAGGGAGGCGGACATGATCAAGAAGCCGGCGATTCTCTTCGCCGCGGTGCTGCTCGCGCTCGCGGGCATCGCATGTGACAGCGGGGGCGGCAAGACGGAGCGCGAGCTCTCGGACGCGTTGCTGACCGCGGCCGAGGCGACCGAGGACGCGGGGACCGGTCGGATCGAGATAACGAGCGAGGTCTCGGTGGGGGAGCAGGACATCACGCTCGAAGCGTCGGGCGAGTTCGACTTCGCGAACGACACCGGTCACATGACGATGTCCGGCGCCGGCGCGGGCCTGCCGGGCGTCGGCGAGATGGAGATGATCGTCGACGGCGAGTACATGTACGTGAAGGGGCCGGCGTTCGAGGCTGCGCTGGAAGGCAAGGAGTGGGGGCGCATCGACCTCTCGGCCGCAGGGACGACGGGCGCGGGCCAGTTCAACCAGGACCCGACGCAGTACCTCGAGTGGCTCCGCGTCGCGGGGGCGAACGTAGAGGAGGCGGGCGAGGAGGACATCGACGGGACCCCGACGACGCACTACAAGGCGGAGATCTCCGTCGACTCGATCGTCGAGCAGGCCCCCGACGAGGAGACCGCTCAGGCGATCCGGTCGAGCTTCGCCGTCTTCGGCGACGTCGACGCGTTGCCGGTCGAGGTGTGGGTGGACGAAGACGACCTGCCGCGCCGGATGACGGTCTCGATCGACGGCTCCGGCGAGACCCCGGTGTCGACCCACATCGCGATGGACTTCGTCGAGTTCGGGATACCGGTCGACGTCGAGGCCCCCGAGAGCTTCACGGAGATCGCCGGCTTCGGGAGCTGAGGCCCACCACCCCCTCCCCGCCCCAGAGCGGGAAGGCCGCCCGCGCGGGTAACCTGGGGGCGCGCCAACCCGATCGTTTCCGCAGGCGGCTGACGCCGTCGCCCGAACGACTCGACGTCGGGCGCGCCACCGCATCCGAGACAGCAACCAGGGTTCTCTCACAGGGGAGGGGTCGGCCTCACATGGCTACCGAGATCAAGATGCCGCAGCTCGGCGAGACCGTCGTCGAGGGCACCATCACCCGCTGGCTGAAGCAAGAGGGCGACACGATCGAGGAGGACGAGCTCCTCGTAGAGATCTCGACAGACAAGGTCGACTCCGAGGTCCCGTCGTCTGCCTCCGGAACGATCCAGAAGATCCTGGTCCAGGAAGGCGACACCGTGAAGGTAGGCACCGCGCTGGCGATCGTCGGCGAGGGCGCAGTCGCCTCCGACGGTGGAGGGGGCGGGTCGCAGGCCCAAGAGGAATCGGCCGCCAACGCCGGAGCGGTGCCCGAAGGCGACGAAGGCGCGTCCGAGGAGGTCGGCGACCGCGCCGAGCAGGTCGCGCAGGACCGCCAGCGCGAGGGCTCCGCAGGCGATCAGGCCCCCCAGGCCGGTGGCCAGGGCGAGGGGGGCAACCAGAAGGACATGGAGGCCGAGAAGGCCGACGCGTCGGCCACCCGCAAGGAGGGCAAGGGCGACCTCGCCCCGACGACCGCCTCCAGCCGCCCGTCGTCCGCGGCCCCCTCGAGCCGCCCCGGCGACCACTCCAAGAGGGGCATCATCTCGCCGCTCGTCCGCAGGCTCGCCGACGAGCACGACGTGAACCTGGACGAGCTCGAGGGCACCGGCACCGGCGGCAGGATCCGCAAGCAGGACGTGCTCCGGTACGTCCAGGAGGGGAAGTCCCGCCGCGAGGCGCGGTCCACGGACTCCGCCGAGCCGGCACCGCGCCAGGAGGAGCCGGCACGCAAGCAGGCCCCCCCGCCTCCGCCCCCGCGCGAGGAATCCGCTCCCGCCGCTTCGGGTGGAGCGCGCGAGGAGGTCGTCCCGTGGTCGAACATCCGCCGCCGCACGGCCGAGCACATGGTCGCCGCGCACCTCGAGAGCGCCCGCGCGTGGAACGCGGTCGAGGCCGACTGGACGAACGTGGTGGCGCTCCGCAACAAGGCGAAGGGGCGGTTCCGCGAGCTCGAGGGGTTCAACCTCACGTACCTGCCGTTCCTCGCCCGCGCGGTGTGCGAGACGCTGCTGGAGATGCCCGAGGTCAACGCGACGTTCGACGAGGAGCAGCAGGCGAACGTGCTGAAGCGCTACGTGAACCTCGGGATCGCCGTCGCCCTCGAGGGCGGCGGCCTGATCGTCCCGGTGGTGAAGGGCGCGGACGAGAAGAACCTCGCGGGCCTCGCCCGGGCGATCAACGACGTCGCGACGAGGGCGCGGTCGAAGAAGCTCTCGCCCGACGACCTCTCCGGCGGCACGTTCACGATCACGAACCCCGGCCCGTTCGGCTCGATCATGTCGGTGCCGATCATCCCGAGGGGCCAGACCGCGATCCTCGCCTTCGAAGCCATCCAGAAGCGCGTCGTGGTCACCGAGGACGACGCGATCGCGATCCGCTCGATGGGCTTCCTTCCGATGTCGTGGGACCACCGCACGATCGACGGCGCCGAGGCGGCGAAGTTCCTCGCCCGCTTGCGCGAGCGCATCGAGAGGACGGACTTCAGCCAGGAGCTGTCGCAGTACCTGTGAGCCCCCTCCGGTCCACCGCGCTGACGGCCTCCTGGCTCGGCCGGGTCGAGTACCCCGCGGCCTGGTCGTGGCAGCAGGAGCTGTTCCTCGCGCGGCTCGACGGCGACGTGGGCGACAGCCTCATGCTGCTGGAGCACCCGCCGACGTACACGCTCGGGCGTCGCGGGACCAAGGAGGACCTCGTCTACGGAGACCGTGACCGCGCGGCCCGGGGCATCTCGCTGTACGAGGTCGACCGCGGGGGCCGCGCCACGTACCACGGCCCCGGCCAGCTCGTCGGCTACCCGATCCTCGGGCTCGGTAATGGAAATGGGGATTCGACACCCGGCGGAGCCGTGCGCTACGACGTCATTGCTTACCTGCGGAAGCTCGAAGAGGTGCTGATCGGTGTGGCCGCAGCACTCGGCGTCGAGGCGCACCGCGACGACGAGCACACCGGCGTCTGGGTCGGCACGAACAAGATCGGCGCGATCGGCGTCAAGATCACGCGCGGGATCAGCATGCACGGCTTCGCCTTCAACGTGGCGACGGACCTCTCGATGTTCGAGGGGATCGTGCCGTGCGGCATCCGCGATCGCTGGGTCACCTCGGTCGCGGCCGAGACCGGCAAGGTGCACTCGCTGAAGGAGGTCGCGACGCTCGCGGCGGTGCAGCTTTCCGAGACCTTCGGCCGAACGCTCGTATGGACGCATCCCCGGTCGCTCCACCGTCCCGGCCACGCTTCGGCCGGCGCGCTGTAGCGATTATCGAAAAGAGAGAGAAGAAGGCGAGGAGGAACGGGTCTATGGCGAAAGGCAAAGACGTACACACCGATCTCGGTCTGAAGGAGGAAGACCTGATCGAGATGTACCGCTACATGCTCATGGCGCGCCTGATCGACGAGCGCCAGTGGGGGCTCAACCGGCAGGGCAAGGCGCCGTTCGTCGTGCCCGTGTCCGGGCACGAGGCCGCGCAGGTCGGGTCGGCATGGGCGTTCGAGAAGGGCAAGGACGTCTTCTGCCCCTACTACCGCGACCTCGCCCTCGTACTCGTCGCCGGGTTCACCCCGAAGGACGTCTTCCTCGGCCTGTTCGGCAAGAAGGACGACCCGTCGTCCGGCGGACGCCAGATGCCGGCGCACTGGGGGAGCCGCGAGCGCAACATCATCACGGGGTCGTCGCCGATCGCGACGCAGTGCCTTCACGCCGCGGGCATCGCCTACTCCAAGAAGTTGAAGAAGGAGGATGCGGTCGTCGGCACGTGGTGCGGCGAGGGCGGGACGTCCGAGGGCGACTGGCACGGCGCGATGAACTTCGCCGGGGTTCACAAGCTCCCGATGGTCTTCGTCGTTGAGAACAACCAGTACGCGATCTCGGTCCACGAGAGCAAGCAGCTCGGGGGCCGCGTCTACAAGAGGGCCGAGGGATACGGCTTTCCCGGCTTCGAGGGCGACGGCAACGACGTGCTCGAGTCCTACAGGCTGGCGAGAGAGGCCGTAGACAGGGCGCGCGCCGGTGAGGGCGCGACGTTGATCGAGCTGCGGACGTACCGCCACTACGCGCACACGTCGGACGACGACGACCGCACGTACCGAAAGAAGGAAGAGGTCGAGGAGTGGAAGCGCAAGGACCCCATCCCGCGCTTCGAGACGTACCTGAAGTCGGTCGACGTCCTCGACGACGGCAAGATCGCAGAGCTCCGGGACCGGACGAAGACCGAGGTCGCCGAGGGAGCCAAGGAAGCGGAGGCGTCCGACTTCCCGGATCCGCTGACGGCGGGGCAGAACGTGTACGCGGATCTGGAGGTGGTGTAACGCCATGACCGAGAAGAACCTCGTACAGACGATCCACGACACGCTCCAGGAAGAGATGCGCCGCGACGACCGCGTGGTCGTCCTCGGCGAAGACGTAGGCGCGCGCGGCGGCGTGTTCCGCGTGACGATGGGCTTCCAGGCGGAGTTCGGCGAGGGCCGCGTCATCGACACTCCTCTCGACGAGGCGCTGATCGCCGGCGTCGGCATCGGGCTCGCGATCGACGGCCTGCGGCCGGTCGCGGAGATGCAGTTCGCCGACTTCAGCTTCCCCGGCTTTAACCAGATCATCCAGGAGGCCGCCCGGATCAGGTACCGGTCGAACGGCGACTTCTCGGTGCCGATGGTCATCCGCGCGCCGTACGGCGGAGGCGTGCACGGGGCCCTCTACCACTCGCAGTCGGTCGAGGCCTTCTACGCGCACGTCCCCGGGCTCAAGGTAGTCGTGCCGTCCACGCCCTACGACGCGAAGGGCATGCTGCTCCAGGCGATCGAGGACGAGGACCCCGTCATCTACCTCGAGCACAAGAAAACCTACCGGCTGATCAAGGGCGAGGTGCCCGACGAGCGTTACACGATCCCGCTCGGCAAGGCCGTCGTGCGGCGCGAGGGGACCGACCTGACGTGCGTCTCGTACGGGCTCATGCACCACTACTGCGTCGAGGCGGCCGAGCGGCTGTCCGGCGAGGGCCTCGAGGTCGAGGTCGTCGACCTGCGCTCGATCTTCCCGCTCGACATCGACACGGTGCTGGAGTCGGTCGCGAAGACCAGCAAGGCCATGGTCGTCTACGAAGACAACAAGTTCCTGGGCGTGGGGGCCGAGGTCGCCGCGCAGATCGCCGAGAAGGCCATGTTCGAGCTCGACGGCCCGATCGTTCGCATCGGGGGGCCGCACGTGCCGGCGATGCCGTTCGCTCCGCCGCTCGAGGCGTGGTTCATGCCCGACGTCGACAAGATCGAGCAAGAGATGCGGAAGCTCGCGGAGTTCTGAGTTGCCCCCGCAGACCGTCATCCCCACGATCAAGACGCGCGAGGCGATCGAGCGCGACCTGAGGCGCGGGACGCCGATGCACCAGGCCCCCGGCCCGGACGCGCCGCGGCCGCAACGGCGGCCGGAGTGGCTGAAGGTCCGGGTGAAGACCGGCGAGAACTTCACGGAGCTCCGCAACATCATGCGCGAGCGCGGCCTCCACACCGTGTGCGAGGAGGCCGCGTGCCCGAACATCTACGAGTGCTGGGAGGCGCGCGAGGCGACGTTCCTGTTGTGCGGCGACCTCTGCACGCGCCGCTGCAGCTTCTGCGACGTGATGACGGCGAAACCCCAGCCCCTGGACCCGTCGGAGCCGGCGAAGATCGCGGAGGCCGTGCGATTGATGGGGCTGCGGTTCGCGGTCGTTACCGGCGTCGCGCGCGACGACCTCGACGACGCGGGCTCGGCCCACTGGGCGGCGACCGTCGAAGCGATCCGCGCCGCGATGCCGGAATGTGGGATCGAGATCCTGATCCCGGACTTCAAGGGGCGGCGCGAGGAGCCGCGGGCGTCGCTGGAGCGCGTGATCGCCGCGCGGCCCGACGTGCTGGCGCACAACCTCGAGACCGTGCGCCGGCTGCACCCCTCCATCCGGCCGGGCTTCGGCTACGAGGCGACGCTGGACCTGCTGCGCTGGGCGAAGGAGATCCGGCCCGACCAGGTGACGAAGTCGAACCTGATCGTGGGCATGGGCGAGCGCGAGGACGAGGTCTACGAGTCGATGCGCGACCTGCGCGCGGCGGGCTGCGACGTCCTGACGATCGGCCAGTACCTGCAGCCGAGCGTCTCGTGGCACCTGCCGGTCGACCGGTGGGTGGAACCCGCGGAGTTCGACCGTTACAAGGCCTACGGCGAAGGCGAGCTGGAGTTCGCGTGGGTCGAGAGCGGCCCCCTGGTCCGTTCGAGCTACCACGCGGGCAAGCAGTACGCGCGAGCGGCGGAGCGACTGGCCGCTGCGGGCTGAACACGTAGCGCGACATTTCGGACGTACCGGTCCCCATCGCCTAGGCTGGCCGCAGCTCGTCTGCACAGGGGGTCGTAAATGAAGCTTTCATCGAGGGCCGTGGCCGGCTCTCTCACGTCCGCGTTGTCCCTCGGTCTCGTTGCGGCTGCAGTCGCCGTGCCCGGCGCGTACACCACTGGCGCTCGCGCCTGTCCGCCGGGCAGCCGCGAGGTCACGGTCGGTGACGAGCTGCGCGAGATGACGGGCGAGACGCAGACCGTCGGCGGCGTCGTCTGCGCGGCCCCCGCGAAGCGTCCCGAACCCGTCGGCGAGATGATGGCGAAGGAGTCGTCACGCGCCGCGATCATGTCGGCCCCCTCGGGCCGCGTCCCGAAGAACGCTCTGGCACGCGCAGTGACCGAGGCCGACGCCCTCGCGGCCAACGTCGCAAAGGTGCCGGGCGCTACCGGCCGGTGGTCGGCGTACGGCAAAGGCCCTCTCGTCGCCAACGACCCGCGCTACGACGAGGTGAACGGCACCGGGTTCGTGAACCTCGAGGGCCGCATCGACAGCTTCGCCCACGACCCCAAGACCAACCGGCTCTTCGCGACGATCGGCACGGGTGGCGTGTGGATGTCGCGCAACCTCGGCGACAGCTGGCGGTCGGTCGGCGACAAGCTCCCAAGCCAGGTCGTCGGCGCGGTGGGGTGGTCCCAGGCCCGCGGCGGGACGCTGATCGTCGCGAGCGGCGAGCCGCTGATGGGCGGCAACACGTTCACGGGTCTCGGCGCGTTCTACAGCACGAACCTCGGCCGGACGTGGAAGCGCGCGAAGGGCGTCCCGAACGGCGCGATGGGCTTCCAGGTCGCGATCGACCAGCGCAAGCAGAAGAAGGTCTACGTCGCGACGAGCAAGGGCCTGTTCCGCTCCGTCGACGCCGGCCGCACGTACCGCAACGTCAAGCTGCCGACCGGCCCCTGCAAGGGCAAGACCGGCAACGGCAAGTGCCTGCTCGCGAACTTCGTCACCGACGTGGTCGTGAAGGCCCCGGACAACTTCGGGCACAAGGGCGGCGCGGTGCTAGCCGCCGTCGGGTATCGCGCGGGAGCGCGGCCGTACCCGCAGGACCCCGACACGATCGAGTCGCCGAACAACGGGCTCTACTACTCGAAGGCCGGGCGCCCGGGTAGCTTCAAGAAGCTCGAGGCCCCCGGCTTCGCGCCGCAGGAACGTATCGGCCGGGTCGAGCTCGGGCCCGCGGTCGGCCCGGAGCAGGACCACAACTACGTCTACGCCATCGTGCAGGACGCGGTGCTCTTCAACGGCGGCGTCTCCACGATCGACGCGCCGGAGGGCTCCGCTCCGGTGCCGGCCAACACGAACTTCAACGGCATCTACGTCACGAGCGACTTCGGCCAGACGTGGACGATGGTCGCGAACACCGAGACGATCTCGGAGAACCCGTCTACGGGGTCGGCTCTGAACGGCCCCGGGCAAGCTCTGTTCAACGCTCCGGGCATCCAGGCTTGGTACAACGAGTGGATCGCGCCGGACCCGACGCGTCAGCTCAACGGGATCCCCACGAGGCTCACGTTCGGCCTCGAGGAGGTGTGGCAGAACACCAACACCCGTCAGCCCATAGTCGGTCCGAGTGACTTCAAGGTCATAGGTCGCTACTACGCCTACGAGAGCTGCATCATCGGCGTCGGCGGCATCCCGACGTGTCCTCCGGACAACCCGGCGGGCGTGACGACGACGCACCCCGACCAGCACGACGCGATCTGGATCTCCCACGGCGAGGGAGACGTCACGCTCATGATCGGCAACGACGGAGGGGCGTACAAGCAGACTGCCGCCGCGACCGACGAGCTCAACCAGCTCAGCTGGGGCGACGGCGCCAACGACGGTTTCTCGACGCTGCTCCCGTACGGCGCCGCGATGGCCAAGGACGGGACCGTCTGGTACGGCATGCAGGACAACGGCTCCGGCAAGATCGAGGGCGACACCAAGAGGCAGTTCATGACCTACGGCGCGGACGGCTTCTACGCGGCGGTCGACCCCGACAACAGCGACATCGCGTACACGGAGTCGCAGTACGGCGGGATCCGCGTCACCACCGACGGAGGCCAGACCTGGACCGACATCGGCACGGGAGACGGTGGCGAACCGTTCGCGACGCCGCTCGTCATGGACCCACTCGACGCGAAGCACCTGATGACCGGTGGCTTCTCCCTCTACGAGCGCAAAGACGGTCCCGAGGGCGAGTGGGTGAACGTGTTCGAGCTCGGGGCCGCCAAGAGCGGCGCCGCCAACGTCATCAGCGCGCTCACGCTCCACGGCAAGACCGCGTACGCGGGCTTCTGCGGCGTCTGCGACATCGTCAGCGCGACGGAGCCGTTCAAGAACGGGATCGCGACGAACGTCGGAGGCAAGTGGCACAAGGTGCCGGCGAAGGGGCTGCCGAACCGCTTCATCACCGACCTCGCGATCGACCCCCGCAACCCGAAGATCGTGTACGTCACGCTCGGAGGCTACGCGAACCGCCAGTGGCGGCCGCCGGGCTCGTACGGCGACGCGAACAAGCGCATCGGGCGCGGCAACGTCTACCGCTCGACGAACGGGGGCCGGACGTTCGCGAACGTCTCGCGCGGTCTGCCGAAGGCGCCCGCGTTCACGATCCTCGTCCACGGCAAGCAGCTGATGGTCGGCACGCAGATCGGCGTGTTCCTGTCGAAGGACCTGAGGGGGAGCGCGTGGGCTCCGCTACGAAAGGGTTTCGTGAGGGTGCCGGTCAACGAGCTCCAGCAGGCGCCGCAGGACAAGAAGCTGGTAGTCGCCGCGACGTTCGGCCGAGGGGTCTACCTCTACCGCTTCCCGTAGTCGTTCTAACGGGATCGCAAGCGATCCCGTCCTACGGGAACGAGATTGCCGCTCGATGTCGTCGCCTCCGGCGACGGTCGGGTCTAGAGTCGGCGTGTGCATTGGAGGCGGCTGACCGCAGTGACGGCAGCCGCCTCCGTCGCGCTCGGGGGGTGCGGCGGCGGCAACGGTGCGGGGGGGGCCGGGGTGGCGACGCCGTGCCCGGCCCGGCCCACGCTCGCGTCCCCGCCGGCTCTGCCGCGGGTGCTCGACCAGACGCACCACGGTCCCGTCGTCGAGGTCGGCCGCCGGCGCGGCTTCAGCGCCGTCACGGTCGTCACCGAGCTCAGCGTCGTCGAGCTGTACCCGCAGCTCGCGCGCGGCCTCATCGAGGGCCGGCACGAGATCCTCGCGGGGGACAACGAGGGATTCGAGGCGGAGATATTCTTCGCCCTCCGCGATGGAAGGACGGGAAGGTACGTGCTTCGCGAGGGGCCCTGCCGCGACGAGGTCACCCTCCACATCCTCTACGAGGAGGAGTTGAAGTGACCGGGACCTGGGTCCGCCGCCTCGCGATCGTCGCGGTGTCGCTGTTGCTCCTCGCTCCGCTCGCGTTCATGGTCGCGGGCTCCCTGCGGCGGCCGGGCCTCCCGCCCCCGGACGGCTTCGAGCTGCTCCCGGACCCCCTGCATCCGCGCAACTACGGTGACGTGTCGCTGTTCGTGCCGCTCTGGTCCTACGTCCGGAACTCGCTGATCGTCGTCGGCGTCGCCGTTCCCGTGACCGTGCTCGTCGCGTCGTGGGCCGGGTTCGCGATCGCGACCGCGGCCCCCAGGACGAGGCGGTGGCTCGTCGGGCTCTCGCTCGTGTGCCTCATGGTCCCGGTCAGCTCTCTGTGGGTGCCGCGGTTCGTGATCTTCGAGTGGGCCGGGATCCTCGACACGTTCGTCCCGCTCATGTTGCCGGCGCTGATGGCGACTTCGCCGTTCTACGTGCTGCTGTTCGCGCTCGTGTACTCGCGCATCCCGCGGGAGCTGTTCGAGGCCGCGGCCCTCGAGCGGCTGTCGCCCTTCGCGATGTGGAGGCGCGTCGCGTGGCCCCTCGCCCGGCCGGCGGCCTTCGCGGTCGCGGTGCTGGCGTTCGTCTTCCACTGGTCGAACTTCGTCGACCCGCTCCTCTACCTCTCGGACGAGAGCCTCTACACGGTCCCGCTCGGGCTGCGCTCGCTGCACGCCCTCGAGCCGACCCTGTACCCGATCCTCATGGCGGCGTCGGTGATCGTTACGTTGCCCGGAGTCGTTGCGTTCCTCCTGGCACAACGCGCGTTCTTGGGAAGGACCATCGGAGCATGACCGGAAGGGAGCACGAGTGTCGGTAGTGGAGATGTTGCGGAAGCTGGTCGCACTCGGGCTGGTCGCCGTCGTGGCGGCCGCCTGCTCGGAGTCGTCACCCGACGCGGACGAGGACGACGGCGCGGTGACGAGGATCCAGCTCCAGGTCTCGGGGGAGCCGGAGGAGACCGCCGTCTACAGCTCGATCGCGCAGCAGTTCCAGCAGGAGCACGAGGACATCCAGGTCGAGGTGATCGAGGTCGCGGAGAAGGACGACCACCTCGCGCGGCTCGCGACGTCATTCTCGGGCGGGAACCCTCCGGACGTCTTCCTCGTGAACTTCCGCGAGTACTCGCAGTTCGTCGTGCGCGGGGCGATCGAGTCGATCGAGAACCACCTCGAAGGCGTCGACACCGGCGCCTACTACGAGCCCCCGCTCGAGGCCTTCACCTACGACGGGACGCTCCAGTGCATGCCGCAGAACATCTCGTCGCTCGTCGTCTACTACAACAAGGCCCTGTTCGCCGAGGCCGGGCTCAAGCGTCCGAAGGACGGCTGGACATGGGAGGACTTCCGCCGGACGGCCCTCGCGCTGACGAAAGGCGACGTGCGGGGCGTCGGGATCGAGCCGACGATCATCCGTCTCGCTCCGTTCGCGTGGTCGGCCGGAGGCGACATCGTCGACGACCCGGAGAACCCCACGCGGCTCGACCTCGACAACGCGGGCGCTCGGGCGGCCCTCGATTTCTTCGTCTCGCTCGTGCGCGACGACCAGGTGATACCGACCGAGGAGGAGATCGCGGCGCAGGAGCTCGAGACGCGGTTCGTCACCGGCAAGCTCGGGATGATGCTCTCGTCCCGTCGCGACACGCCTGCGTTCCGCGAGGTCGCGGGGCTCGACTTCGACGTCGCGCCGCTGCCGGTGGGCAAGGAGCCCGCCGGCATCCTCCACTCCGACGCGTACTGCGTCGCCGCGGGGTCGGACGCGATCAACGCGGCGGCCGAGCTCGTCCGCTTCGCGACCGGCGAGGAGGGGCAGACCCTCGGCGCGCTGAGCGGCCGTACCGTGCCGTCGCTAACGTCCGTAGCGGAGTCCGGCGCGTTCCTCGACCCCGTGCAGCCCCCGCGGCACAGCGAGGTGTTCCTCGAGTCGATCCCGCACATCCGGCGGACGCCGGTGCTCCCGACGTGGCCGGAGATCGAGGACGTCGCCGAGCAGATCCTCATCCGCGCGTTCTACGAGGACGGCTACACGATCGACGACGCGATCGAAGACCTCGACACCGAGACCCGCGACCTCTTCGAGGAGGCGCTGGCCGAGTGACGGTCGTCGTCACCGGAGCCGTCAAGACCTATTCGTCGCGTTCCGGCGAGGTCGTCGCCCTCGACGGCGTCGACCTCGTCGCGGACGAGGGCGAGCTCCTGATCGTCGTCGGGCCGTCGGGGTCCGGCAAGACGACTCTGCTCCGGGCGATCGCGGGCCTCGAGCCGCTCGACGAGGGCGGGGTCGAGGTCGGGGGCCGCGACGTTACCGACGCGCCCCCGGGCGCGCGGTCGGTCGCGATGGTGTTCCAGGAGTACGCGCTCTACCCGCACATGACGGTGGCGGCGAACATCTCCTTCGGGATGCGCGCGCGCAAGGAGGGCCGCGGCGAGATCGGGCGGAAGACCGAGGCCGCGGCCCAGCATCTCGGCCTCGAGGAGGTGCTCGGGCGCCGGCCATCGGAGCTGTCCGGAGGCGAGCGGCAGAGGGT
>DASZDG010000151.1:0-3852 GCA_035942255.1 Actinomycetota bacterium
CGGCAAGAAGAACCGCGAGGCGATGGCCAAGCTCAAGCCCGAGTTCGTCGAGGGCTGCCGCCGCTCGGGCACGAACGAGCAGCTCATCGAGGACCTCTGGCGCACCAACGAGAAGTCGGCCGACTACTCCTTCAACAAGTCCCACGCCGCGTGCTACGCGCTCATCGCCTACCGCACCGCGTGGCTGAAGGCCAACCACCCGGCCGAGTACATGGCCGCGCTGATCTCGAGCGTCATGGACACGAAGGACAAGGTCCCGTTCTTCGTCGCCAAGGCGGAGGAGATGGGGATCGAGATCCTGCCGCCGGACGTCAACCTCTCCGACCACGAGTTCGTCGTCGTCGAGGGGAACATCCGCTTCGGCCTCGACGCGGTGAAGGGCGTCGGCTTCCAGGCCGTCGAGGCGATCAAGCGCGCCCGCGACGAGGGCGGCCCGTTCGAGTCGATCTGGGACTTCTGCTGCCGCGTCGACTGCCGCGCGGTGAACAAGCGCGCGATCGAGGCGCTCATCAAGTGCGGCGCCTTCGGGTCCACGCGGGCGTCGCGCCGGGGCATGCTCGCGGTGCTCGAGCAGGCGCAGGCCGCCGGCTCCAAGCAGCAGCAGGACGCGCAGATCGGCCAGGGCTCGATCTTCGACATGGCGATGGGCGACGACACCGGCGCCGCCGCCGCGTTCGCCGCGCCGTCGCATCCCCCGATCCCGCCCGACGAATTCGACCAACCCGACCTCCTCGCGCTCGAGAAGGAGTCGATCGGCGTCTTCATCTCCGCGCACCCGCTCAAGCAGGTCCGCGAGGCGCTGCGCGTGAAGGTGGACGCGTCGCTGACCGAGCTCCAGCAGTACAAGGACGGCGACTGGGTCACCGCCGGGGGGATCATCACGCAGGCCAAGAAGATCCGGACCAAGAAGGGCGACCAGATGATGTTCGCCACCCTCGACGACCTCGAGGGCTCGATCGAGATCCTGCTCTTCGCGAACGCGCTCGAGCAGTACGAGGGCGCGCTGGGCGTCGACGAGGTCGTGCTCGTCCGCGGCAAGGTCGACCACAAGGACGCGGACAAGACGTGCCTCGTCGTGCAGTCGGTCGAGCCGTTCCGCCCTACTGAGGCGGAGGTCGAGAGGGCCCGCGAGGAGATCGCGAAGACGCAGATCGGCCCGGTGCCGTTCCACCTCCGCGTCGACGCGTCCCGCCTGCCCGCCTCGGCGATCGAGGAGCTCAAGGAGATCCTGGGCAACTTCCCGGGCGACTCCGACGTCGTGCTCGAGATGGCGACCCGCACTGGCCGCCGCACCTTCAGGCTCGGCCCGTCGTACCGCGTGAGCATCAACGCGTCGCTGAAGGCGGAGCTCGACCACCACCTCGGCGCCGCGTTCCTGCCGTCGACGCCGACCGTCGGTCAGGCGCCGCCGTCCGACGACGTGCCGGAAGCGGGGGCGCCCGAGCCCGCCGCCGCCGTGGCCTGACGATCACACCATTGTCCGGTCCGTTGGACGGATGTACGAGGGGTGATTGCTAAACGGCGTGGCATCATTCGAGGGGTGCACGTTCCCCCGCGTCGCGTTCGCGCGGCGCTCCTCGCGGCGCTCGCGCTGACGGCGTTGCCCGCCGCGGCCCAAGCGGCAAACCGCGTTCCGGTGTGCTTCGGGACGACGACCGCCGTCGCGCCCGACACCGGCCGCGCGTTCTCGGTCCGGTGCAACTTCGAGTTCGACGGCCCGGAGCCCCCGCGCGTGGAGATCGTCGACCAGCCCGACCGTGGCACGCTCGACCTCCTCGGCGGCCTCCGCGTCCGCTACGAGCCGTCGGCCCGGGAGGGCACCGAGGACAGCTTCACCTTCCGGGTCACCGACGGCGCGAGCCAGACCGCCGTCCTCACGCAGCAGATCGAGATCACGGGTGAGAACCTCGCGCCGCGGTGCGTGCCGCTCCAGGTCGTCGCCAACCCGCCGTTCGGCGTGGAGCTGGAGTCCCCGTGCTACGACCCCAACGCGGGCGACGCGGTGAAGCCGCTGCTCCACCCGGGCACGGAGCCCCAGCACGGCACGGCGTTCGTCGGCGAGGAGGTCGGGTACGGGCCCGACCCGGGCTACCAGGGCCCCGACACGTTCAGCCTGAAGGCGACCGACGGGCGGCTCACGGGTCCGCCGACCCCGATGCAGGTGAGCGTCGAGCCCCTGACCCCGCCCGAGTGCGACACGCCGCCGACAGTGCCGGTGCGACCCGACGGCGTCTACCGGTTCCGGCCCCTCTGTCGCGACAACCGCGGAACGTCCTTCACCGAGCACTTCCAGTTCCGCCTCGTCGACGAGCCGAGCCATGGCCAGGTCGACACGCCGGGCGCCGGGACGTTCGAGTACCGGCCGCACGACGGCTACACGGGCCCGGACCAGTTCACCGTGATGGCGAGCAACCTCGCCGGCGAGAGCGCGGCGCCGATCACCGTGTCGGTCCAGGTCTCCGAGGACGCGAACCAGGCACCGCACTGCCTCCCGTTCGATGCCGTTCGCGTGCGGAGTGGCGAGACCGTGTCGCTCAGCGCGTTCTGCAGCGACCCGGACCCCGACGAGCTCGAGACGCTCCTCGACCCCGGCCCGTCCCACGGCGCGCTCGCGACGGGCGACGGCTTCCGCACGTACACCGCGGACGACGACTACACCGGCCGCGACGACTTCGCGCTGCGCTTCAGCGACGGCCGCGCGATCTCCGCGCCGGTGCCGCAGCCCGTGGACGTCGTCGGCGGGGGGGAGAACACGCTGCCCGACTGCGTCCCTCTGTACGACCGCGTCCGGTACGACCGCACGACCAGGTTCTCGCTCGGCTGCCGCGACGCCGAGGACGACCCGGTCGACTTCACCTGGGAGCAGCCCGAGCACGGCACGGTCGCGGAGGTCGTCGGCGGGTTTCCCTTCGGCGGCACCTCGCTGGTCTACGACCCGGACGACGGCTTCACGGGCCTCGAGCTCGTCGAGGTCACGGCGGAGGACAGCCACGGCGGCGTCGTCCCCATCACCCACCTCGTCGACGTCACGGCCCCGGAGGCGCCCGTCTGCCGGGACCGCCCGACCGCCGAGGTGCGGCCCGACCGCACGCTCACGCTCATGCCGGTGTGCGAGGCCGACGGGGCACCGGTCGCCGCCACGACGGTGACGGACCCGCCCGATCACGGGACCCTGCAGAACCACGGCGGCGGGCACTACACGTACACGCCGGCCGCCGGCTACACCGGCCCGGACAGCATCACGTTCAAGGCCGAGAACGCTCACGGCAACGATGAGCTCGTGCAGGAGATCGAGGTCACGTCGAGCGCGAACCACGTCCCGGGGTGCATGTTCGCGGGGCCGTCGCCGCCCCCGTGGACACGCGAAGGCGATCCGGTCGAGCTCGACGTCGAGTGCTTCGACGAAGAGAACGACGCCCTGACGCTCAGCACCGTCGACGCCCCCGACCACGGCGACCTCGGCGCGTGGGACCAGGCGGAGCAGCGCGTCGTCTACACGCCCGACGCAGGCTTCGTCGGGGTCGACACGTTCACGTTCAAGGCGAACGACGGCCGGGGCGACTCGCCGATCGTCACCGTGCACATCCGCGTCCGTGCGGCGGACGCGAACTACGCGCCGCGCTGCTCCCCGGCCGGCGCGGGGACGGATCCCGGCGAGCCGGTGTCGTTCACGCCCGTCTGCTCGGACCGCGACGGCGACCCGGTCACGCTCTCGATCGTCGAGCAGCCCGAGCACGGCGCGGTGACGGGCCCGGACGGGACGGGCGCGTTCACCTACACGCCGGACGACGGGTTCGAGGGAACGGACACCGTCGGCATCAGGGCGAGCGACGGGCAGGCGAGCTCGCCGGT
>DASZDG010000152.1:0-1596 GCA_035942255.1 Actinomycetota bacterium
GACGACGTGACCCTCTGCGTCTTCGGCGACGGCGCCTCGAACCAGGGCACGTTCGGCGAGACGATGAACCTCGCGGCGCTGTGGAAGCTGCCGATCGTCTTCATGGTCACGAACAACCGGTTCGGGATGGGGACGGCGATCGACCGGCACTCCGCCGTCACCGACCTCAAGGTCAAGGGCGAGTCGTTCGGCGTCCCCGGCGTCGAGTGCGACGGCATGGACGTCATGGACACCTACCGCGTCACGTGCGAGGCGATCGCACGCGCGCGCGAGGAGCGCAAGCCGATCCTCGTCGAGGCCGAGACCTACCGCTTCCGCGGCCACTCGATGGCCGACCCCGAGGAGTACCGCAGCAAGGAGGAGGTCGAGGAGTGGCGCAAGAAGGACCCGATCGAGGCCTTCGCGCAGCGGCTCGTCGACGCCGGGCTCATCGAGGAGGGCGACCGCGAGAAGATGGACGAGGAGGTCGTCGCGCAGATCGACGACTCCGTCCGCTTCGCCGACGAGTCGGAGTTCCCCCCGCCCGAGTCGCTGTACGACGACATCTACGTCCTCGGCGGCCAGATCAAGGGCTGGTACTCGGTCGACGAGCGCGGCGAGGGCGTCCACAAGGGCGAGGACGAGAAGGACATGAAGGGCAAGCTCGGGGCGCGGGCCGAGGGGCACGGGCAGACCGCGCGCGACCTCGACGAGAAGGACACGAGCACGGACGAGGACACGCCGGTCGAGACCGCCGAGGACGACGAGACCTCGGAGGGCACCGACCGCGGCGACCTGCCGAAGGAGTCGGCGGACAGCGACGGCGCGAACCAGTCCCCGGGCGGGTGACCCGATGGCGGTGATGCGCTACCGGGAGGCGTTGAACGCCGCGCTGCGCGAGGAGATGCAGCGCGACGAGGACGTCTTCATCATGGGCGAGGACATCGGCGTCTTCAACGGGGCGTTCAAGGTGACCGCCGGGCTGCTCGAGGAGTTCGGCGACAAGCGCGTCCGCGAAACGCCGATCTCCGAGAACACGATCGTCGGGATGGGCGTCGGCGCGGCGATGGGCGGCCTGCGCCCGATCGTCGAGCTCATGACGATCAACTTCTCGCTGCTGGCGATGGACCAGATCGTCAACCACGCGGCGACGATCCACTACATGTTCGGCGGGCAGGTGCGCGTGCCGATGGTCGTGCGGATGCCGCAGGGCGCGGGGCACCAGCTCGGGCCGACGCACTCGCACTCGTGGGAGGCGCTGTACCTCCACGTGCCCGGGCTCCTCGTCGCGGTCCCGTCGACGGCCGAGGACGCGAAGGGGCTGCTCAAGGCGGCGATCCGCGACGACAACCCCGTGATCTTCATCGAGCACGAGTACCTCTACGGCCAGCGCGGCGACGTGCCCGAGGACGAGGACTTCGTCACCGACTTCGGGCAGGCCGCGATCCGGCGCGAGGGCGACGACGTCACGCTCATCGGGATCTCGCGCATGGCGCTGACCGCGCAGAAGGCGGCGGACACGCTGTCCTCCGAGCACGAGATCGAGGCGGAGGTCATCGACCCCCGCACGCTGCGCCCGCTCGACCTCGACACGATCGTCAAGTCGGTCGAGAAGAC